>JAMFSJ010000036.1 GCA_026225255.1 Methylacidimicrobium fagopyrum
CCGCCCCACGGATGGCAGCGGCAAATCCGTTTGGCCGCCAGCGCACCGCCATTTAATGTGCCGTGATTTTGAATAGCTTCGATAGCGAATTGCGAACAGGTCGGTGTGAAACGGCAGCCGCCCGTCGGGCCGAATAAAAAAAGCTGCGCGGGCGAAATGACCAGACGATAAGCGCGGATGGCAAAAACCAAGCAGTGCTGGATGGGGTTCATTTCAGTTTTTCAACAGATGCGCGCGTTTCAGCGCGGCGAGAAAATCTTTTTCCACGCCCGCAAAACTTTTTCCGGCGATGGAATTCCGCGCGACCAAAACCAACTCGACCGGCTGCGCCAGTTCATGTTGATGCAACCGGAAACTTTCACGCAACAGACGCCGGGCGCGATTGCGTTGCACCGCACCGCCGATTTTTTTACTGGTGACTACGCCTAATTTTGGCGACGCGCCGTCCGGCAATTTGTTCCAATTGGCGATCAAACAGCCGAGCGCGAGGCGTTCGCCGACCTGCCGCACGCGCGCAAAATCGCGGCTCTGCTGAAGACGCGACTGGCGGCTCAAGCACAGGCGTTTCGGCGCATCGGCGT
Organism: Methylacidimicrobium fagopyrum; assembly: GCA_026225255.1. Taxonomy (GTDB): domain Bacteria; phylum Verrucomicrobiota; class Verrucomicrobiia; order Limisphaerales; family UBA11358; genus UBA11358. Next base: position 582 of record JAMFSJ010000036.1, read on the forward strand.
TCACGAAATCAAACCGGCGTGAGGCGTTTGCGGCCGTTGCGACGGCGGTTGGCCAGCGTGGCCTTGCCACTCTTGGTGGAATTGCGGTTGAGAAACCCGTGCTGGCGTTTGCGGCGGATTTTCGACGGTTGATACTGGCGTTTCATAAATTCAAATAAATCGTTTCCGGCAAAAAACCGGAGCGTGTGAGAATAGCAATAAAACACTTCGAGTCAAGAAGCGGTTCAAATTTGAAGCGACGCGTCAAATTGACAAAACGGCGCGGATTTGATTCACTTTGGCCGTTGCAGCCTAAATCCGGCTTGCTTCCCAAACCGGATGCGGGAGACCCAGATTCCTCAAATCGAGGATGGGGCGAACGAAGTCAGGCAACTGATTTCAAGGTCATTTTCAAGGCCAAGCCCGACAGCTAATCTCGCAGGCAATTGGAAAGGCGATCCTCTGGGGCAAACCGGCTCCACGTTCCCGATGCGGAATTGTTTTATGAATGTGTTTCGTCTGGCGAAAGACGTGGTGATCGGGCGGGCGCGGAATCTTTCCGACAAGCGCATTTTTCACAATATGTCGCTCATCGCGCTGCTCGCGTGGGTCGGCTTGGGTGCGGACGGTTTGTCTTCCTCGTGTTACGGCCCGGAAGCGGCGTTTCTGGCGTTGAAAGGTCACACGCATTTGAGCTTGTTCGTCGCGGCGGCTTCGGTGCTGACCATCGTGGTCATCTGCGCGAGTTATTCGCAGATCATTGAATTGTTTCCCACCGGCGGCGGCGGTTATCTGGTTGCGAGCAAATTGCTTTCACCGACGCTCGGTGTAATTTCCGGCTGCGCGCTCATCGGCGATTATATTTTGACGATCGCCATCAGCATCGCCAGCGGCGCGGACGCGACGTTCAGCTTGCTGCCGATCGAATGGCAGGTATGGAAATTCAAATTTTCCATCGGCATCGTGGTCGCGCTCACGCTGCTAAATCTGCGCGGCGTGAAAGAATCCGTCGTGCTCTGGGTGCCGGTGTTTTTCGTTTTCGTTTTGACTTATACGTTCGCGATTGTGTGGGCGGTCACGGCGCATTTTGGTGATTTGCCGGCCATCGCACACGGCGTCGCGGACGATGTTAAATCTGATTCTGCCGCAGTTGGCGTGTTTGGCATGATTGCTGTTTTGTTGCGCGCTTATAGTCTTGGCGCCGGAACTTACACGGGCATCGAAGCCGTGAGCAACGGCCTGAACGCACTGCGCGAACCGCGCGTGCAAACCGGCAAACGCACCATGGTTTACATGGGCGTCTCGCTCGCGTTCGTCGTCGGCGGACTGCTGCTCGCGTATCTTTTGTATCATGTCGAACACGTGGACGGCCAAACTCTGAACGCCGTCCTGTTTGAAAAAATCACCGCCGCGTGGCCGCATTCGATGTCACGCGGATTTGTCATCGCAGCCATGGCGTCGTCCGGCGCGCTGCTGTTCATCGCCGCGCAAACGGGATTTTTCGGCGGCCCGCGTGTGCTGGCAAACATGGCGGTGGACCGCTGGATGCCGACGCGTTTTGCCACCTTGAGCGACCGTCTCGTCACGCAAAACGGCGTGATCTTGATGGGTCTCGCCGCGTTGGTGGTCTTGCTGGTTGTCCATGCGTTTTCCGCGCGCGACATGGTCAGCGTCCTCGTCGTGCTCTACAGCATCAACGTTTTTATCACGTTCAGTTTGTCGCAACTCGGCATGGTGCGACATTGGTGGCAGGAGCGGGCGAAAACGCCGAACTGGAAAAAGAAACTGTGCGTGAATGGTTTTGGCCTGTTGCTCACCAGCGGCATTTTGATCTCGCTCTGCGCCGTGAAATTTTTTGACGGCGGCTGGGCGACACTGTTCGTCACCGGCCTGCTCGTCGGCGTGGCGTTTTGGGTCAAACATCATTACCGCCAGACGCAGAAAAAATTATACCGCCTCAACGAACTCGTCGCCGCCGCACTCGCGGACGACGCGCTGGTCAGCAGCGTTGAAACGATCAAATCGCCCGCCACCTGCGATCACAACGCACGCACCGCCGTTTTTCTCGTGAATGGTTTCAACGGCCTCGGCTTGCATACCTTGCTCGCAGTCGTGCGGATGTTCCCGAAAGTTTATCAGAATTTTATTTTCGTGCAGGTCGGCGTGCTGGACGCGGGCAATTTCAAAGGCGCGGCGGAAGTGGACAATCTGCGCGAACATTCCCGCATCGCCGTCGAGCGTTATGTCACCTACATGAGTCGGCGCGGATTTTATTCCGAGGCGCACGTCGCACTCGGCACGGACATCGCGGATGAAGCGGCGAAAGAATGTAATCTCATCGCCGAAAAATTTCCGCAGGCGCAATTCTTCGCCGGTCAGCTCGTTTTCAAAGATGAAAGTTTGATCACGCGCTGGCTGCATAATCACACGGTCTTTGAATTGCAACGCCGCCTCTATCAAAACGGCCGCGCGATGCTGATCTTGCCGATCCAGGTCTGAAAACAAAACCGCCCGCGATTTTCATCACGGGCGGTTTTTTAATTCTATTCCCTTACGCCGGTTCCGCGCCTTCGAGGAAGCCTTGCAGATGGCGCACGCGCGTCGGGTGACGCAGTTTACGCAACGCCTTCGCTTCGATCTGACGGATGCGTTCGCGCGTGACATTATACATCTTGCCGATTTCTTCGAGCGTGCGTTCGTAACCGTCAAGCAAACCGAAACGCATTTCAAGAATTTTGCGTTCGCGTTCGGTCAACGTCGTCAAAACGTCGCTCAATTTTTCGCGAAGCAAACTGTAGCTGGTCACATCAGATGGATTTTCCGCCGACTTATCTTCGATGAAATCGCCGACGCTCACATCGCCGTCATCACCAACGGGCGCGTGCAGGGAAACCGGCTGTTGCGCCATTTTCAGCAACGCGTGGATGCGCGCGACTGGCATGTGCATTTCGTCGGCCAATTCTTCGGGAGTGGGTTCGCGGCCAAGTTCCTGCGTGAGCTGTTTCTGCGCGCGCCAGAGCTTGTTCATGATTTCGATCATGTGCACCGGAATACGGATCGTGCGGGCCTGATCCGCGATGGAACGCGTGATCGCCTGACGAATCCACCAGATCGCATAGGTCGAAAATTTATAACCGCGGCGATACTCGAACTTCTCGACGCCTTTCATCAAACCGATGTTGCCTTCCTGAATCAAATCCAGAAACGACTGACCACGGTTCGTATATTTTTTTGCCACCGAAACGACGAGGCGCAAATTGGCTTCCGCCATGTGCGTTTTCGCCTTCAAACCGCGATCGGCGGCGGCTTTCAAATCTTTGAACGATTTGTAAAAATCTTCGCGCGGCATCCGCACAAATTGTTCGAGCGTGGAAATCTTGGCTTCTTCCGCTTCCACCGCCGCACGTTTTTCCGCCGTGTTGCGATGCGTTTCCAATTCGGTCAAATGACGCAAGCTCGCTTGAAATTTTTCGTAAATGTTGCCGGCAACGACAATCATTTCTTCCGCGACTTTCTGTTTGTAATAAAATTTCGCAAACAGTTCCTGCAGCTTCACGCTCATCTTGTGCAGTTCTTTGGCGAGCGCTTCTTTGCGACCTTTTTGCTGCGCTTTTTGCCATGAGAAATATTTCTCGTCCACTTTTTGATCAGCGACGTGAATTTTCTTGATGAGCGTGCGCAAATCTTTCAAGTGCCCTTCGCGATTGGCGATTTTTTTATCAACAATCACGCGATCAAAACGTTCCTTCGGCGGATCGGACAATAATTTTTCCGCGATGGCGATGTGTTCTTTCGCCGTGAAACCGAGCGCGTAAATGATCGTCTTCATCGAGACTTCGGCTTCCTCGATTTTTTTGCAGATCTCGACTTCCTGTTCGCGCGTGAGCAAAGGCACTTTGCCCATCTGGTTCATATACATACGAACCGGATCGTCTAAAATTTCCAAGCGGGAATCTTCATCCGCCGCCTCTTCCTGCTGCTCGGGCTGCTTGCGTTCGGCCCGTTCGGCCTCGGCCGCGTCCATGACGATTTCCACGTCCAGGCCGCGCAGCTTGGTCAACAACGCATCCAAGTCATCCGGACTCAAATTGTCCGGCAAAATGTCATTAATATCGTCGTAAGTGACGTAACCATTTTCCTGCCCGAGATGCACGAGCGTCTTGATCGTTTCCGTCAAATCCACCGAAGTGAACGTAGCCGTCGCGGGCGCCGGCGCAGCGGCGGGCTGGCCGTTCGCGGCTTTAGCCACTTTCACGGCTTTTGCGGGCTTGGCGGGCGTGGGCGCCGGAACAGCGGGCGCGGAAAGTTTGGTTTTGACCGCTTCAGCTTTGGTGGTTTCGGGCTTGGCTTCAGGTTTGAGAGCTTTGCTGGAAATGACAAATCGCTTACGAGCCGCAGGCGTTGGGGCCTTGGCTGGCTTATCGTTGCGATGGCTGTCGAGCGACGCACTTTTCGGCGCCGTAACTTTGCGTTTCAACATAAAGGTATCTGACCGGGAAAATCCGTTTCAGTTCATTCAGTCCAGAGAAACTTCTCCTAAACTGCGAATCTCGACTTCTGACGACACACCCACGAATTATCTCTACTCTTGGGAATCGCGAACTCCAGAAGACTGACGCGGCGTTTATAATAGCCTGATTTCCTGAAAACTCAAGGATAATCTTGCTTTACAAACGGTAGGCATTGGCGGTAAAGGCGGTTTTATAGGGTCAAAAACCGCGATATTACGCTGGTTTTGACCGGCTTAACCGGCGGCGACATGATGATGTTGGCAGCGACGGCTCCAAGCGGGCTGCCGTTGGGTTGCCCGTCCGCGTATTTTTTTATTTCGCGGTGAAACCAGCTTTCACGCAAAAATGGAATTTCAGATCAACGCCCGCACTTGCGCCACATCCAGTGCAATTTGCTCGCGCAATTCTTCGGACGAAGCAAACCGGCGTTCGTCGCGCAGCTTTTCGCCGATTTCCAATTCCAATTCCGCGCCGTAAAGATCGCCACTAAAATCCAGCAAATGCGCCTCCACGCGCAAAACCGGTTTGGCCGAAGCCACGGTCGGGCGCAGACCAATATTCAATGCGACGCGGTAAAACTGCCCGTTCAGCTTGGTTGCCGCCGTATAAACCCCATTTGGCGGCAACGTTAACGATGTCGAATCCAAATTCGCCGTTGGAAAGCCAAATTTTCGCCCCAGCCGGTCGCCTTCGATCATGCGACCGCAAATTGTGTAAGGCCGACCGAGCATCTGGCTCGCTGCATCAAAATTTCCGCCGCGAAGCGTCTCCCGAATCCGTGTGCTGCTTACCACCTGGCCATCGAGGGAAACCGCCGCGAGCCCGTGAACATGAAAATTCAGCTCGCCGCCCAATTGTTTCAGCAAAGCGACATCGCCGCTGCGTTTGCAACCGAACACAAAATCTGCCCCGACGCAAACGCTATGGATTTTTCCAAAAGCCGCCGCCAGTTCGCGGATAAAGATTTCGCCGGACTTTTCGCTGAAAGATTTATCGAAGGGGATTTCCAACAACGCGTCCGCGCCGAGTGATTCGATGGCGCGATATTTTTGCGACGTGGCATAAATCATCGGCGGCACGCGATCAGGTGCAACCACGGAATTGGGATGCCGATCAAACGTGATGACCAGCGCAATCGCATCGTGCAACCGCGCATCGGCAAGGGTTTGCCGGATGATCTGCTGATGCCCGAGATGCACGCCGTCAAACACGCCGATGGCGAGACAGACCTTGCGGTTGCCATTGCCCAGTTCGTTCGCGGCGCGGATGATGTTCATCTTGAAAAAATATTTTTTACCACCGAGCCACCAAGCGCACCGAGGAAATTCTTTTTAAAAATCTCGGCGCGTTCGGTGTCTTCGTGGCAATTTTTATTCATAATCGCCGTTACACGGCTGCTAATTTTAGAAAAGGCATCACCCGCTTTTCCAACTCGACGGCGGATAATTTCAAAACCGCATCTAACGTCAACGCGTCGGCCACGTCAAATTTACCGGAAGCACTGCGGCGCAAGGTCGTCAGATGCGCGCCGCAACCGAGTTTATTGCCTAGATCGTGCGCGAGGCTGCGGATGTAAGTGCCTTTGGTGCAGGCAACGCGGAATTTTCCAAGCGGCTCGGTGTAATCCGTGAAACGAAAATTATAGATGTGAATCAAGCGCGGTTCACGTTCCACCTCGATACCTTTACGCGCCAGCTTGTAGAGCGGCACGCCATTTTTTTTGATCGCGGAAACCATCGGCGGCACTTGCATCAAGTCGCCGATAAACGTCGCCGCTTCATTGTTCAATTCATCCAGCGTCATCGGCATCACCAGCGATGAATTCGTCAGTTCGCCATCAGAATCGTAGCTGTCGGTCGTCTCACCAAATTTGATCGTGCCTTCGTAAACCTTGTCGTCGCCCATCAAACGTTCAGACAATTTTGTGCCGCGGCCGAGCACAATAATGAGCAGACCGGTCGCATTCGGATCGAGCGTGCCGCAGTGGCCGACTTTCTTGATGCCGAATTTGCGACGAATCGCGTCCACGACATCATGCGACGTCGGGCCGCTGGGTTTATCAACGAGAATAGCGCCGTCAAGCGCGGAGAAATCTTGCATATAATTATTTCCAAACTTCTATCAATGCCGCACGAAACAGTTCATCCAGCTTATCGTTTTGACTTGGCAATAAAGGCTGTTCACTAGCTTGTTTCTTTAAACGCTCCAGTTCACTTTCAATAAAATTACTAATGGCTGGAATTCTGGGTTCAAAATCCAATTCTTGCCCATCTTGTTTGCGCTTTAGCAGTGAATAGATTTCTTGCTTAAGCACGGTGGACGGGGCCATTTTTTCAACTAGTTTTTCAAATTCCATCGGCACGGGCCCGAGCCCAGATTCAATCCACCGACAACCAAGCAAAGGGCGAAGAACGTAAAAATACTTTTTAACACGGACATTTTCTCCGCGCAAATATTCGCGAAAGTTGCCCTCAGCCATGTGCAAGTAATGATGGAAACAATTTCGCGGCGAATAAAAATCCGGCAATAGACTCCGAAGTTTATCAGCGATAGAAAACTTTTGTTGATAAATGATGGGTGAACTTAACCATTCCAGTAAAGGTGGATTTGATTTGCGGAATAAACGAAGTGCTTTACGAATTTCCCAACCACTTAAATCAATCTCCTCTACCAACGGCCGCTCAATCACATCACGATGGTCTTCGATCGAAAGATACCAATCGCGCGGATGAACGTAGATGAAGCGAACATCATAATCACTGTCTGCGGAAGGAAATCCCCACGCACGGCTGCCGGATTCGCAGGCATAAAGGATACAAACATTTTCCTGCCGCTCGATTTCAAGAAGCTTCTGCTGGATGTTCGATTTAATCGCTTCCGAGACCATGGAAATCATTTCGCCGCTTTGAGCGCGCGCTTGATCGCCGCGATCACTTTGCGTTGCACCGTGATCGGTTTGCCGGCCACACGTGCACCCGCCGCCGCCGGATGACCGCCGCCGCCAAATTCGCTGCAAATGGCACTGACGTTTACTTTCGTATTTTTGGAACGCAGGCTGATGCGCGTGAGTTCAGGTTCCACTTCCTCAAACACGCAGGCTACGACGACCGGCTCGATCGCACGGATATGATCAATCAAGCCTTCGGTGTCATCGGTCTCCGCACCGGTGCGATGAAAATCAATTTTCTTCAACCAGAACCAGGCGATCTGATCATCGGCGGCGAGACGGAATTTGCTGTAAACGTGCTTCAACAATTTCGCACGGGAGAGCGGATACGATTGATAAACCTCATTGCCAATCTTCGCCAAATCCGCGCCGCGCGTGACGAGTTCCGCGCCCGCGTGGAAGGTGCCGGAACGCGTGCTGGGATATTGGAACGAGCCGGTGTCGGTCGAGATCGCAGTGAACAATAAATCCGCAATGGACTTGGTGATCGGCCAGCGCGCCACCTTCATCAGGCGATAAATCAGTTCGCCGCAGGAAGGTTCACGCGGCGAAACCCAGTTCACATCGGCGTAACGCGGATTGCTGACGTGATGATCAATGTTGATGAAAAATTTCCGGTCATTGATGCATTCGCCGACTTTGCCTAAGCGTTCAATGCTCGCGCAATCGGTGGCGATGACGCAGTCGAATTTTTCGCCATGCTTCGGCTTGTGGAACAGGCCTTCGTCGTTGAGAAATTTATATTTTTGCGGAATGGAATCTTGATTCCACACCGTCACCTTTTTGCCTTCGTTGCGCAACGCCAACGCGAGGGCGAGTTGCGAGCCGATGCAATCGCCATCGGGCCGGACGTGGCCGACGATGCAAAACGTCTTGTGTTCACGAATGACTTCGAGGATGCGATCAATGACTTTCGGATACGCCTTCATTTAAGAAAATTAGCCGTCGCCGCGTTATTTACCCGCGTCGGGCGCGGGCGGAACGGTCGGATTTTTTTCCAGCTCTTCCATGATTTGCAAGACGCGGTTGCCGCGCAGGATGGAATCGTCGGTGACAAATTTCAGCGTGGGCGTGTATTTCAAGATGACCGCTTTGCCGATGATGCCTTGGATGCGTATGCGATTATCGTTGAGCACATTCACGCCCCGCTTTTGTTGATCGGCGTTGCCGAGAATGCTGATGAAAACCACCGCCGTGCGGAGATCGCCACCGAGATCCACGTCGTTGACCGTGATGAGGCCGACCTCGTTGACGTGAAATTCGCGGCGGATAGCTTCGCCGATTTCGCGCTTCAACAATTCGCGCACGCGTTCGTGACGGAGGTTTGACATAACTAATTTTGAGTTTTTAATTTTTAATTTTGAGTTGAATCGCTCCGAACTAAAAATTCAAAACTCAAAACTTAAAATCAATTCACAGCTTGGCCGCGATTTTTTCCACCGAGTAACATTCGATCGCATCGCCGACTTGAAATTCGCTGTAGCCTTCGATGCGGATACCGCATTCCATGCCCGCGCGCACTTCGTTGACTTCGTCCTGAAACCGCCGGAGCGATTGCAAGATGCCTTCGTAAATAACGTCTTTGCGACGGCGCACCCGGACTTTGCCACGCACGATACGACCGCTGCTGATCATACAACCGGCGACCGGCACACCCTTCGACAATTCGAAAATCTGCCGCACTTCTGCCGAGCCGACAATGACTTCTCTCAAGTCCGGATCGAGCAAGCCCGCCATCGAATCTTTCACTTGATCAATCAATTCATAGATGATCGCGTAAAGTTTGATCTGCACGCCGGTGTGCTTGGCTTTTTCCGCCGCCGTGCTGTCCACGCGCGTGTGAAAACCGAGGATGACGCCGCCGGAAGCGGAAGCCATCGCCACATCGTTTTCCGTGATCGCGCCGACCGCGCTGTGCAAGATTTCGAGCGTCACTTTGCCCGACTCGATCTTGTTCACCGCTTCGACAATCGCTTCGACCGAACCTTGCGTGTCCGCCTTGATGACGACGCGCAACACTTTGTTCTGGACCGCTTTGAGCGAGTCAAAAAGATTTTCGAGCGTGACTTTGGAACGGCTTTCCAAGTCTTCGCTCTTCGCGGCAAACGCGCGTTCTTCCGCGAGCGCGCGGGCGGATTTTTCGTCGTCCACCGAGCTGAATTCCCAGCCCGCTTCCGGCACGCCGTTCAAACCCAGAATGCTCACCGCGACCGACGGTCCGGCTTCCTTGAGACGCTGACCTTCTTCGTTGATGAGCGCGCGGACTTTGCCGTAATACTCGCCGCAAATAATCACATCGCCCAAATGCAACGTGCCTTTACGCACCAAAACCGTTGCCGTCGGACCGCCGGGCGCAACGCCGGATTCGATGACGTTGCCCTTGGCATTGCGATTCGGATTCGCTTTTAACTCGAGTAAATCCGCCTGAAGCAAAATCATTTCGAGCAATTTATCAATGCCGACTTTCGTCAGCGCGGAACATTCAACGAAGATCGTATCGCCGCCCCAATCGTCCGGCACGAGACCTTTGTCCTGCAATTGCTGACGCACGCGCATCGTGTTCGCGTTCGGATGATCAATCTTATTGACCGCCACCAGAATCGGCACTTTCGCCGCTTTTGCGTGCGCGAGCGCTTCCAAAGTTTGCGGCATGACGCCGTCGTTCGCCGCGACTACGAGCACGACGATGTCCGTCACATTCGCGCCACGGGCGCGCATGGAACTGAACGCCGCGTGACCGGGCGTATCGAGAAAAGTGATCTGCGCCATCTCCGTTTTGCGTTCCGGATGCGGCACGGAAATCGTGTAAGCGCCGATATGCTGCGTGATACCGCCAGCTTCGCCCGCGACGACGTTCGCCTTGCGGATGACGTCGAGCAACGACGTTTTGCCGTGGTCAACGTGACCCATGATCGTCACGACCGGCGCGCGCGATTTCAAATCTTCCGGCTTATCGTCCGTGTCGAGCTCGACTTTCTTGACCGACGTGTGGACGACGCCTTCGCCCTTCGCCCGTTTTTCAGCTTCAAAACGGAAACCGTATTTCGCGCTCAACTGCGCGGCGATTTTTTCATCAACGGTTTGATTCACCGTCGCAAAAACATTCAGGCCCATCAAATCCGCGATGATCTTGAACGGCTTTTGCTTCAATCGTTCCGCCAATTCGCGGACGACGATCGGCGGTTTCATGATGATGACTTCACCACCGGCCGGCACGACAAACTTCGGCTGCTGCGGGGCCGCCGGCTTGGGTTGATCGCGGAAATTTTGCACTGGACGACCATCGCGACCGCGCTGCTGGAACGGCGGACGGTTGCCACCGAATTGCGGTTGACCCGGACGATTCCCACCAAAGGGCGGCTGACCCGGGCGATTGCCACCTTGCGGCGGTTGGCCCGGACGATTGGTCGCGGGTGGCTGCGGCTGGCCGGGACGGTTACCGCCCCGATCGCGCTCGCCCGGACGGGACGATTGCGGACGCGTGGGCAATTGAATGAAACCAACTTTTTGGCCAATCTGCGACTTCGGCGGTTCCACAGGCGCAGGCGGCGTCACGGGCGCAACCGCTTGAGGCGTCGGCGACGACGTTGCGTGCGCAATCGGCTTGGGAGCTTCAACCACCGGCGCGGCGGGCGCGGACGATTCAGCGGCGGCGGACGGAATTTCGGTAACCACCGGGTCGGTTTCTGGCGCTACAACCGGTTGCGGTTCCGGCGCGGGCGTATAAATAACTTCCGCAACGGGCGCGGGTTCGGGCTCCGGTTCAGGTTCGGGAGCGTGAATGAAAACAACTTTTTCCTCGACGACGGGGGCTTTGGGAGTTTCGACGACGGGCGGCGCGGACAGGCGGGCGACGACATCCGGGCGGTCTTTCAGAATTTCGCCTTCAAGCCATTCGGCGCTGATTTTATCCAGCGAGCTCGACGGAACTTTGGCGGCGGCAATGCCCAGCGACTTGGCCTTGGTGAGAATTTCTTTGCTCTCCAGACCAAACTTCTTCGCGATGTCGTAGATACGAACGGGCATAAAATCTTTTTACTGCAAACGCTGACACTAACAAACTTTTCAGGCAAACGCGCATAACTTCAAAGCACGAATGACAAATACCGCATGACGAAACCCGCTTGCGTGACGCACTTTTTCATTCGTCATTCGTCATTTTGCATTCACTTTGCGCGCTTCGCACCTTCAGCCCGCGCCGCGTCCAAAATGGCCGCTGCGCTGTCGCCGATGGCCGGCAGATCCGCGATATCACTCGCTTCTGCCGACAACAAATCTTCCAACCGCGTGATCCCGGCGTGCACAAGCGCATCCGCCTGTTCGCGGGTGATGCCCGGAATCGCGGCAATCTGCGCGACAGCTTCGGCCACCTTCTCTTCAAAACCTTTGGTGACAATGTGCTCCGCATCAATGTCCACTTCCCAACCCGTCAAACGCGCCGTCAAACGCGCGTTCTGGCCGCGCTTACCGATAGCAAGCGACAATTGATCTTCCGCCACCAAAATTTTGACGCGTTTACCTTTTTCCTGCAACTCGATGCTTTTCAACTGCGCCGGTTCCAGCGCCTTCGTGACAAACGCCTTGATGTCCGCCGACCAGGGTATCACATCCACCTTCTCGTTGTTAAGCTCGCGGACGATATTTTTCACGCGTTGACCGCGCATGCCGACGCAAGCGCCGACTGGGTCAACCTTCGGATCACGCGAATAAACGGCCATTTTCGTGCGAAAACCGGGTTCGCGCGCAATGCCTTTGATCTCGATTGTGCCATCGCTGATTTCCGAGACTTCCACGGAAAATAGCTTGATGATGAACCGTGGATCAGCGCGGGATAAAATGATTTCCGGCCCGTGCGGACCTTCCTGCACGGCCTTGACGTAGCAACGAATGCGTTCGCCGACTTGATATTCTTCCGTCGGCACGCGTTCTTTATTCGGCATCACGGCCTCGTATTTACCGAGATCGAGAATGACGTCCGAACGGTCAAAACGACGCACTGAACCGCTGATGATATCACCGACGCGGTCTTTAAATTCCGTCAACAGCATGGCTTTTTCGGCCTGCCGGACTTTTTGCATCAACGCCTGTTTGGCGTATTGCGCGGCCACGCGACCGAAGCCGGTGGGCGTGACTTCTTTTTCAACTTCATCGCCGACTTTGGCTTCCGGATTGATTTTGCGGGCGTCGTAAACGGAGATTTGATCGTGTTGCGAAATGACTTTTTCCGCGACGATCAATTTGGCAAACGCGCGGATGTCGCCATTTTTGGCGTCAATATCCACGCGCAATTCACGCGCCGGGCCGACCGCTTTCTTGGCAGCTTGCAACAACGCTTCATGGACGGCAGTCATGAGAGTTTCACGACTGACGCCTTTTTCACGTTCCCAAAATTCCAATCCCGCTAAAAAATCAGCATTCATAGGCACAACGCGGCGACCGTTCTGACTGAATCCGGCGAACAAAAAAGTCGGAAAGACCCTTGTCTCCGACTTTCGCACGCTGGTCAGCCAGCAACAACACCGCTTTAGTCTGGGAAAGCTAAAGACTTCCATAACATCTGTCAATGATAAACGCCCTTGGCGGATGAGGTCTGACGGCTTAGGGCCGGGTTCCGGGGCTTTTCCTCCTCATCCTCGTCCTCATCCTCATCCTCAAAATTTCAAATGACGAATGGCGGGCATCGCGTCGACCTGCAACCTGAGCGCGGGTAGCAACGGAGCGCCGATCTCCTGATCGGCTCGGCGATAATTTCCCTAGCTTGCCGATCAGGCGCTCGGCGCTCCATCTCAACTCCAGTTGCGTGAGCCTCACGCCAAACCGCGTGAACTTCACGCTTGCTGGGGAATGCCAACCGCGGATTCATTGGCAAATCGCGTTGGCATTCGCCATGCTAAATCGAATTCCATGAAACTAAATTGCTCGAATCAAAGAAACCTTGCACTGACGTTGATTGAAGTATTGGTGGTTGTTTTTGTGCTCCTCATCCTTGTGGCCATCCTTTTGCCCGCGCCTCACAATCCTAAACGCATGGCTCAGCGAATAAATTGCGTCAATAACCTCAAAGAAATCGGCCTTTCCTATAAACTTTGGGAAGGCGATAACAACGACAAATTCCCAATGGCCGTTTCCGTGACCAACGGAGGCGCCATGGAATTAGTCGCTGCTGGAAACGTCACCACTTGTTTTCAAGTCATGTCCAACGAATTAAGCACGCCTAAAATTTTACTTTGCCCGGAAGATGCTCCGCATACGTTCGCGACCAATTTTGATACCGGCTTCACCAGTCGGAACATCAGCTACTTTGTCGGTGCGGAAGCCAACGAAACCAACGCGCAAATGTTTCTCTCGGGTGACGACAATTTTGAAATCGGTAGTGTTCCTGTGAAATCCGGCCTGCTGGAATTTCACACGAACGCGCCCATCGCTTGGTCGGCGACGCGACACAAACTTGCCGGCAATATTGGCCTTACCGATGGCTCGGTTATGCAACTCAGCCAAACCGGATTAAAAACCGCCATCGTGCAAACCGGCACCGCCACCAATCGTCTGGCCATTCCTTGATTTTCAAGCACATTCCCACAGTTCCACCAAAATAAAAAAAGCCCCGCGCGAAAAAAATCGCCCGGGGCTGATTTGAAACCTTAGCTCAGTCAAACGCGTGACCGGCACTGCATAAGACGTTTTTCACCTTGTGACGGACGAGGTCTTTGACCATTTGACGCGCCGGGCCCATGTATTTGCGCGGGTCGAATTCACCCGGTTTTTCCGCGAACACTTTGCGGATACCAGCCGTCATGGCCATGCGGAGATCGGTGTCAATGTTAACCTTCGTGCAACCCACGCGGCGCGCGATTTCGATGTCGCCTTCCGGCACACCTTGCGAGTCGGGCATGTTGCCGCCGTATTTGTTGATCTCATCCGCGAGATACTTCGGCACGCTGGACGCTCCGTGCAATACGAGCGGATAATCGCCGAGATTGGCTTCCATCAACGCTTTCTTGATCAATTTCAAACGGTCCAAGTCCAAGTGCTGTTCGCCCTTGAATTTGAAAGCGCCATGGGAATTGCCGATCGCGACCGCGAGGGAATCACAGCCGGATTCTTTGACGAATTTGACCGCTTCTTCGGGCACCGTGTAGTGGCCGCTCATGGAGTGCGCGCCGCCTTCTTCACCTTCGTCAAACTGCGCGCCAACGAGATGACCGAGTTCAGATTCAACGGAGCAATTATGCTTGTGCGCGTATTCGACGACTTTCTTCGTGATTTCCACGTTTTTATCGAATTCTTCGTGCGACGCATCAATCATGACGCTCGTGAAACCTTCGTCAATGCACTGTTTGCACAAGTCGAACGTGTCACCGTGATCCAAATGGACCGCGATCGGGATGTTCGAGAGGCTGACGGCGGCATCGATGAGTTTCTTGAGATAAACCGGGTTCGCATATTGGCGCGCGCCCTTGGAAATCTGCAAGATGAGCGGAGATTTTTCCTCTTCGCAGGCTTCGACAATGGCCTGGATGAGTTCCATGTTGTTGACGTTGAAAGCACCAATGGCGTATTTGCCCTTGAGCGCCTTAGCGAACAGGTCTTTGGTATGAGTTAATGGCATAAATTTTAATCTGGTTGGGCGGAACGCAATGTTCCGCCATGACTAACAGCCGCGCATGATAAAAAATTCTACGCGAAAGCAAATGAAAATTTATTCACACATTGGCGACCCACTTGATGCAAACTAATGCTGCCGCAGCGAGCCCACCGGCGCACGCCCTATCCCAGCCCACCCACGCAACGGTCAAAGTCTCGTGCGCGCCTGGTTTTTCAAACGGGAATCCGTAACTTCATTTCAAAAAAAACTTCAAAGGAACATTCGTCCACCGCCGTCTTATTCCTTAAAATGACACCGCATGGTCGAAACCGATGACGAGCAACTCTGGGTGACGCGCAGCCAGAATGGCGACGAAGCGGCGTTCGCAGCGTTGATCAAAACGTATTCGACGATGATTCATTCGCTCACTTTTCGCATGACCGGTTCCACCCCCGACGCCCAAGATCTGGCGCAGGAAACGTTTGTTCGCGCGTATCAACAGCTCGCTACCTTCCACGGCACATCCAAATTTTCTTCCTGGCTCTATCGCATCGCCGTCAACGCCTGCCTCGATTGGCGACGCCGGGAAAAACGTCGTTTAGACCTGCATACGAACTGGAGCAACGAAAAGGCGAATGCCGATTCTGCGCCGGCAAACACCGCCGAATTGGACGACGTAAGCCGCGAAGTGCAAGCCGCGTTGCTGAAGTTGCCGGAAAAACAACGCGCCGCCATCACGCTCACCGTTTATGGCGAACGGAATCACGCCGAGGCCGCTGAAATTCTTGGCTGTTCCGAAACCACGATTTCGTGGCGCATCTTCAGTGCGCGCCGGAAATTGAAAAAGCTTTTGAGCGTCAAACATTTGAAAACCGACGGAGACCGCCATGACTGATTCTGAATTGGATAAAAAACTGAATGCCGCGCGCACGCCGAAACTGGCAGCGGATTACACCGCAGATTTTCCGCGCGCGGTTTTTGCGAAAGCGCGCGCCACGCCAATCTCAAAAAACTCCACCCGCTATTCATCCGCCCCGCACTGGTGGCCGGGTTTGGTTTGGAGTGCTGGTTTTGCCCTGTTTTTTTTGATCGCCGGATTTGGCTTGGGCCATTGGCGGGGAAAAAGTGACGTCGCGGCACCGGCGAACGAGCTCTTGGCCAACGTCAAAATGATCAAGGAAACGTTGGCGTTATTTCCCAATCGCGTCAGCGCCATCGTGCAAAACGGGCACGACGTGCAACTCGTGCTGGCCGACCGGGCGGACGTGCCCGATTCGCCGCCCCTGTTCGTAAAAATTTGCGACGGTAAAAAATGTTCCTCACTGGTGACTTTTAGCGGACAGGAAATTGAGATCGCTGGTCAAAAAATCACCGTGCTGGCCGACGCGAACGGCGGAATCATTTTGGAAGGCAAACAATTCGTCTGGTCGAGTGCCGGGGAAAATATTTTGTCCACCGGTTTGAAAATCGAAGCCCGCAGCCTCGCGCAATTGAAACTGTAAAGGTCGTAGTTATCGCCGCATGAAAAAAATCCTCACGTTTTTTGCCGTTCTTTTTGCCGTTCATCAACTCGTCGCGCAGACCAATGCGCCCGCCCGCCTCGCGTTGATTTCAGAAACGGAGGACACCGCCCCGATTGCCGATCTTTTGACCGCGCAACTTTCCAGCAATCAAAACGTGCAATTACTCGAGCGCGACCAAATCGAAAAGGTGTATCGCGAGCAGGCGTTATCCGTGGCGAATAAGGATTATCTCAAGCTCGGCCAAATTTTGGGTGCGGATGGTTTGCTGTTGCTAGAAATGGTCAAAGTCGGCACGAACCAATTTTTGAATGTCCGCTTGCTGGCCGTGAAGCCGGGCGTGGTTTTATCGGCGGAAAAATTTCCGCGGTCACCTGACGGCCTGACTGAATGGTCCGCCACATTTGCCAAACGATTGAATTTATTTTTGCCCAAACTAACGGTGTTGCCGAAAGACGCGATCCCAATTTCCGTGGTCAATTTGCGCTCCGCGATCGCATCGGCGGACGCGGCGGAAACAGAGCGGCAATTAAAATTGCTGACCGTCCAACGCTTGAGTCAGGAGCGGCAATACTTCGTTTTGGAGCGGCAGAAAATGTCGTTACTCGGCGACGAAAAAGATTTGAAAGCCGACGACACCGCGTTTTGGAACGGCAGTTATTTGGTGGAAGGCGTCGTGGATCAAAATGGCTATTCCGAAAGCACGATCACGCTGAATGCGCGCCTGACGCCGCCACGCGGTGGCGCTCCGATCTTGCTCGTCGCGAGCGGCAGTCGCACAAATCTGGCGGAGGTCATCAATCAACTCGTAGCCAAAATAAATGGCGCATTGAAAATAAATTCTACGACGCCCGCGTGGAATGCGGCGGACGAGGCGGCGCAATATTTTAACGAAGCGAATTGGGCGATGCGCTGGGGAGCTTTCCCCGAAGCGCAGGCGGCGGCGGATTCAGCTTGGGCGCTCGGAAAACGCGATTTGGACTGCGCTTTGGTGCGGGTGAAATCGTATGTGGCGGAGGTGAATGCGACAGTTGGAAAATATCAAAGCGAGTTTGCATTTTATGATCCGCCGGGCGGTTATGATTCCAGCGGCAAACCGCGCGGTGATTTTCTGGCTGAGCGCGACGTGCAAGCGGATATAAAACGCATAGTCAAGAAGCACCCTTGGGGCATGTATTTCAAAGAAACACACGACGAAGCGCAAATGGCCGTAGACATTCATTTTATGTTTCTGGATCGAGCCCCGAATCCAAAAAATGTGGATCGAGCGATTCACGCCTTGGAACTGTATGAGGAATTCAGCCGGACTTCGCCCGATGGGCAACCCCAAATTATTTCACACGAAGGCGCGAACAAATGGCGCAATTCAGATTGGTATGATCTGGGCATCGAAAATTTGACGGTGGCTTCATACGTTTTGCAAAATTTCAACGCGATCCCAGAATCGCAAAAAAACGTGGCGGACAAATTAGCTGAGTTGCACGCTATGGCGAGGTCGGTGGCAGCCTTGATCGTGCAATCCGCTTCGGTGCATGACAGCTATTTCGTCGGCGACCGCATCGTCACACATGATGAATTGGCACGCACCCTTCAAGAGACGCCGAACATTTTCCGATGCGAAGTGATTTGGGGCGGCTATTGGCAAGAAACGCCGGAAAACAGTGTTGCACTATATCGCGAGTTGATGAGCAGTCCGGTCTTCAGTTATATCCACGCCGATTTTTGGCTGCGTGACCCGCAAAACCCGCGCTTCGTGGGCTGGAACGAAACTGATCGGTTAAGACTGCCGCAAGTTTGGAATAGTTTTTTGGCGGAGCTACAATCTTCAACCAATGCCTTTTGGCCGTTGGAAGCCAAAGCTCTTGCGCTAGCTGATGCGGATGGCGGAAAAAATCGGGACCGCGGTTTCACCAACTTTTTTGCCGCGCTTATGGAAAATCATGATGCGTTGGTGAATAACAATGTGGAAGTGCTTTATTTGGATTGGGGGCTGGATGGGAAGGTTAATTGGTTCGAGTCCACTCGGGTCGTGGATTCACTGGCAGGCATCGTATGGGGCGGCCTGCTCTTGACAGACACGCCAAATTCGCGGCTCTATGATTCTGAATATCGCCCCAAACTGGAGGCGATGGATCAGGAGTATTGGCGAAAAAAGGACGATCAAAAAACTGCTAGCAAAAATGCGTCCGCATTTGAAGAGCAAAAACAATTTTTGAAAACCAGCCTGCCGTTTGATTCCGAGAAGGCAAGCTTAGAATTCGATAAACACTTCTTTTTTGGCTTCAAAAATTATTCCAAAGCGCAAGCCTTGGAACTTCAACCATTGGTGGCCGCTTTCCATTCAAAATTATTGGCGCAAATGGCCGCTTTGCCACCAAGAAAACAAGGCAGGTCAAAAATCGGGCTAATGCAAATCACCGGTCTAGAAACGGCCTTGTCCAACATTGTGAATCCACCCGCCCCCAGGCCGCCTCCGGTTCATCCGCCGGAGCGCGTGGCAACGCCGATTGCTCCTGCGCCAGCGGTGCCGATGATTTACGCGCCCACCCAGGCGCCGGAAGTGCCCACCAATATCGTCGCCGTCGGGAAATTTTTCCCGATTCCACTGGCGGGCTTCATGCGTGTGGCTGGATTTGAAACGGTGGATGATTCCACCGCCATTATCACGGCGCATCATTGGCTGGCGGGGAAATTATTGTTGAATTTTGACCGTTTGCTAGTCAGTAAAAAAAACTATGGCGGCGTCCAAGGTTCGGCCCTCGCCACGTTTGACCCGGCGACCGAACAATGGACAGTCGTCATTTGCCCCGCAGTGACCGCTGAATCGCAAAATAATTTTTATCATCGCAGCGTATTATTTCGCGGCGACTTGTTTGATAGCGATGGCGGGCAGATCAAAAAATACAACGCACAAACCCAACGGTGGGAGGTGGTGGCCGTTTCGGATGGAAATAATTATGAACTATTCGTCATCAATGAACACTTTTACGCGGCGAATAAAAATTTGATTTTTGAAATCCTCGACGGCGGCAAAAGTTCGCAAATTTTAGCCAGCACCCGGCGACAACCACCCGTTACCACGTTGGACCTGCATGGTTTGGGCATGCCGGTTTTATTTGAAGGCCCAAATCATTCCCTGCGGGTCATCGCCGGCGACAAAATTTATTCCTGGACCGGCAATGATTGGCGGGAAGAATGTGCGGCGCCGTCCGTTTCTTCGGCCCCGGAAATTTTCACGGATGGAATTTTGTATCGCCACGCGGAATGGTCGGGTCCGCCACCGACGCTCACTTTTTTCGCCACGGCAGCCACCGCGCCTGAACTGTATCTCTGGCAAAAATCGACAGGGCTGAACTCTATGGTTAATTTCAACCCGCTCGCCGCACCGCCCGTGCCGCCGGTTTGGCAAATGCCGGCCAAATGGTTTTTTGCCGGCTTGGCGGCTGGTATTTGCGAATCCAATTTGTATCTGCTGGCGGATCAGCCCGCTGTTTCCAGGAGCACCAACAATACCTACGACAGCACGTTGCTCTGTTTTTCGCGGGGCGCACCTCTTCCGCAGAAAATCTTTTTGAAATTTGCCGCCCCCGAAGGTCATCCACCCATGACCGGAGTCGGCCCCACCGCGCAAACCTATTTTTCCGGCCCGACGACAACCTGGATGCTGGCCACGACCAACTTAATTTTATTGGGCACCGAACATCTGAGATATAGTCCCGACTACGGAAATAATCAAAATGTGCGTGGCCACCAAACCGGCGTCTGGCTGCTGCCGACCGCCCAACTCGCACCCATGATTGCCGAACAAAAAGCCGCCCAACTTGCACAGGCAACTGCGGCGGTGGCCGACGGCAAACAAGCGGCCAAAAATCTCTTCAATAAATTTGATCTCAATCACAACGGCGTCATTGACCCGGACGAACGCGCGGCGGCGTTGGACGATCCCGCATTCATCGCCTCGCAACTGGACGTGATTGACGCGAATCACAACGGCCAGATTGATTTGGCCGAGCTAACCTATTTCGACGCGAATCAAAATAAAATGCTCGAACCCAAAGAACAGGCCGGTCTGGAAATTGCCCAACATCTGCTCGCCGAAAAGGCGATGCAAACATTCGATGTGGACGGCGACGGACTTTTAGACCAAGGCGAGTTTGCCGGCTTGTGGAACGCCGGATTCAAAAGTGATTCGAAATCTTTTTACAATGCCAGTTTGTTTTATGTGGCATACGATAAAAACCACGATCAGAAAGTGGACCTTGCCGAATTGGAATCTTTTTTGAAGCAACTGCTACAGCAAAAAGTGCAACCACCCGGACGGAATGCCGGCGGTTTTCCCTTTCAAATACAATCGCAATTTCATCGCGCAGAAGAGGACCGCTCGGATTTCAAATTTGATGTTGAAGCCTATTGGAAAAATCCTGACCTGCTGACTAATGGCCCCGCGATTCATCGGCGGGTGGTTCCAAACGCGATTTCCAGCCAGAACAGGGCACCATGAACCTCGTGAATTTTCAAAGGCGCGATCGTTCCACATCGTCTTAATGATTGATAATGAAATGTTGGCTGACATGGCTGTTGCTGGCGAGTTGCGCGATGAGCGCGGCCAACGCCCAACTGGAACTCGTGCCGGACGCGCAGACACCGTGCGTGTTTGGCGGCGCAACGCAGAAGATTACTGTCGTCTGGCGCAATGACGGCGGGCAAATAACGAATGCGGAAATTCGCACGCAGATTTTTCAGACGACTTCGGCCACGACGGTTTTGCTGGCGGATGTGGCGTGGAAAAAACTGTCGGTGTTGCCGGCGCAAACTGTAATCGAATCGAAGTCGCTAGAATTTCCGGCGGTGAAAGCGGAGACTAAATTTCTCGTGCAATGGATGGTGGCCACAAATCAAATTCTGGGGGTAACCGAAGTGTTCGTTTACCCAACGAATCTGCTGGCGGAATTGAAACCGCTCGCGGGCGAAGGCGCGATCGGTTTGTTCGATCCGCAGAATCAATTAAAGCCGTTGTTGAAAAATCTGGGTGTAGATTTTGTGGATTTGGAAAGTTCCGGACTGGAAGTTTTTTCCGGCAAGCTTGCGGTTGTCGGTCCGTTTGAATCGCGCGCACAGCTGCGCGCCAGCCTGATGGCGCAGTTGGAATTGGCGGCCAAACGGGGCATAAATAGTGTGTGGTTATTACCCAGGACGGATCGTTCGGCAAAACTATTGCCCTCGTTTTATGCCGTGGCGGAGAAGACCAATTCCATCGTCGTCGTCCAGCCGGAGTTGGTGGCGGATTTGCCGGACAATCCGTCATCACAACGCAATTTGATTTATTTTTGCAAACTGGCGTTGTCGCCGTCGCCGCCAGCTTTGCCCAATTTGGCAGCGCAACCTTGAATTAAAAATTATGAAAACATTTCTAAAATTAACCGTGTTCGCCGCGCTGATTTTTTCCGCCGGAAAAATAGTCGCCGCCGAGGAAGCTTTAACCGTGGCCGTCTTTGATTTCGTCTCACCCGATGATGCGGTCCACGATCTCGGCCCGAAAGTTGCCGCGCTCGTGAATGCCAATTTGTCCGCCGAGCCGAACCTTGTCATGGTCGAGCGCGCGGAATTAGACAAGGCGTTGGGCGAACAGGAACTGGGTTTGTCCGGCACGGTCTCGCCGGAGAGCGCGGCGAAAGTCGGCCATTTGACGGGCGCAAAAGTGTTGGTCACCGGTCGCGTGTTTGCCGTAGATAATCAGACGATCATCGTCGCGAAAGTCATCGGCACCGAAACCAGCCGCGTCTACGGCGAGGTGGTCAATGGCAAACCAAACTCCACCATCACCGCGCTGGCAACGGAACTGGCCAAAAAAATCGCCGCCGATGTGACGCAGAAAAGCGACACGCTGATCGCCAAAGTGGAGTCGCGCGACGACCGTATCGCCAAAATCAAAAAGCAGCTCGACGGCAAAAAGCTGCCGGTCGTTTCCGTGATAATTACCGAGCAACATATTGGCCAGCATGTCATTGATCCGGCAGCGCAAACGGAATTATCGCTCATTTTGCAGCAATGTGGTTTCACGGTAGTGGACGAACTTTCCACGAACAAAGCCGACGTGGAAATCACGGGCGAAGCGTTCAGCGAATTTGGTTTGCGCAAAGGCAATCTGCAAAGCTGCCGCGCGCGGATCGAACTCAAAGCGCGCAACGTGGCGAGCGGCGCGGTTCTCATCGTGGATCGCCAAACCAGTGTCGCGGTGGATATCGCCGAGCACGTGGCGGCGAAGTCAGCGTTGCAAAACGGCGCGGGCGAACTGGCGGAACGGGTAATTCCCCAATTGATAAAATGAAACCGATCTGGAACATGCCGACCGATTGGCGGATGTGATCATCATATTTTCCAATGCGATCGACGGGGCCTTTCAAAACGCGCACTGAATAAGCTAACTATTCATCCGAGCGTCCCCCGAAACCGGCGAGCAGCTCAGCGATATAATCCAATTCCGCCGTGTGGCTTACTTCGGCTGAGGTGGCGTAACGGTTGAGCATCAAACTGAACGCCAGTTTTTCTCCTGCCGCCGTCGTCATGTAGCCGGAAAGCGAATTCGCCCAGCGCAATGTGCCTGTTTTGCCGCGGACATTGTTGGCGGCCAGTGTGCCTTTCATCCGCCGCCGCAGCGTGCCGTCAACGCCGGCGATCGGCAACGCGTTATAATAATCCGACGCCCAACGATTGGTGGCCATCATTTGCAATAGCGCCACCGTCGCCTGCGCCGAAGTCAGGTTGTTGCGCGAAAGGCCGGAGCCTTCGTCAAAATGCACGTCACCGGGAATTTTTTTGGCGGTGATCATTTTATCCAACGCCCGCAACGCGAGCTGTTCGGAAGTGCGCCACATGGGGGCATTGGCCGGACGCGATAATTCGCCAACATGTTGAAAAATCAAATCCGTTTCCAGATTTTGCGACGGTTTCATAAAGCCGCGCACCAGTTCGCGTAACGGCGGCGATTTGACTTCGCCCAGTTTCACCAGGTTCGTTTCGCTCCACGTCGGCGTTTCCGGCCACGCGACACAACGCACGTTGCCATCCACGGTGATGCCATTTTTCGCCAACGCCTCCTTCAACGCGACACCAAACCAGAACGCGGGTTGCGGCACGGGCTCATCCAGAACCTGACTTTTGGCACCGATCGGCAGTTGGCCAAAAACGTAAAATGTTTTCGTGCCGGGCAATTTCCGCACTTCTAAAAAATCGTCGCCGCCCTGCGCCACGGTCTTGGTGCGATTGACTAAAACGATGCCGGTGTCCGGCGGCGTCACGGTCAGCGAACACGCATCGGCAATGGTTTTGCCGGGCGTCACGTGGAGTTGCGCGGTGTTATCTTCCAACGTCAACGCGGAGATTTCCGCGCCGTCGCTGTCTTCCAAATCGTCCACGGTCCAACCGCCACCGCTCGGCGGGCCGTGCAAGAACGTGTTGTCTACCACGAGATCGCCGGTGACGCGACGCACGTCCGAATTGGTGAGCGCGGCGATGAAGGGCGTAAAATTATCCCAAAAATTCGCGGGCGATTTCCAACTCGGATCGCCGCGACCGGAAATGATCACGTCGCCATTGATGCGGCCAAAATCGTCGGGCCGGAGCGTGGCGTAAATCGGCGTGGTGATTTGGTAATCGCCGCCGAGCGTGTTGAGCGCGAGGGCGCCGGTGTAGAGTTTGCTGTTGGACGCCGGGCTCATCAAGCGTTCGGCATGATTTTCGTAAATCGTTTTGCCGGTCGTGAGCGAAACAACTTTCACGCTCCACGTCGCGCCGCTGAAACGGGAATCGTTCAAGCGCGCGTCCAATCGCGTGCGCAGATCCGCCAGCGTATGGGGGAAATTCGTCGGCTGCGCGTGGGCGGTCAGCGCAAAAACAATCGTCGCCAACAAACTGTTTGAGAAAATAAATCCGCGCGCAGCTCGCGCTGTTAAAAAATGGGCATTCATCATCGTCCTTATTTCGGCAGCGTAACGGCTCGTCGTTAAAAACTCAAGCCGCGGAGAAAAGGCTGATGAGGCTCACTCCACCAAATGGATTTATCATTTTTCACGCGTGCGGTTTTGCGTCATCAAACTTACACTCGCACCATGAACGAAGCGGAGGCATTGGCATTTATCGGCGAGAACGAAGTCCGTTGGCGCGGACGCACGCTCACTTATTTTTCCGGGTGCGATTATTTTCGGCTCGCGCGCAATCCTCAAGTCGCCGCCGCCGCCGTTTTATCGCTCAAACAAAATGGCTTGAACGTCGCGGCCTCGCGTTTCACGACGGGCAATCACAAAATCTACGCCCAACTCGAAAGCGCACTCGCCAAGTTTTTTCGCGCGGAAACCGCCGTGCTTTTTCCCGATGGTTATTTCGCGCCGCTGGCCGTGGCACAGGCCTTCGCGGGCGAATTCACCCACGCCTTTGTGGATGAATTGGCGCACGGCGCGTTGCTCGACGCAGACCGGATGCTGGATTGTCCAGTGCAAACATTCAAACATCGCGACGTGGCCAATCTGAAAAAAGCCCTGACAAAATACGGTCGCAAGACGCGCCCCATTATTTTGACCGACGGAATGTTTTCGCACGATGGCTCCGCGGCACCGTTGCGCGATTATCTGAAAATTTTACCGGCGAACGGCATGATCCTCGTGGACGATGCGCATGGCGCCGGTGTTTTGGGTGCTACCGGACGCGGCACTTTGGAGTTCGAAAACGTCAGCGGCGAACGCGTGGTGCAATGCGTGACGTTGAGCAAAGCGTTTGGCACTTACGGTGGCGCGGTGTTGGCAACGCAGGCGTTGCGCGAAAAAGTTTTATCGCGCGGCCGCGTATTTGTCGGCACGACGCCGTTGCCGCCGCCGCTCGCGGGAGCGGCGTTGGCTTCGTTAAAAATATTGCGCAGCGAAACTTCCCGGCGAAAAAAATTATTCCAAAACACAGCGTATGTGCGCACCAAGTTACGCGCGGCGGGTTGGGAGATTTCTGAAACGCCGGGGCCGATTGTTCGTTTGCGCGTGATGAACGAAACGGAAGTGCGTGATCTTAAAACACGCTTGCTGGCGGCGGGAATTTATCCGCCGTTTCTAAAATACGGAGCCGCGGCACAGGGTGTTTTTCGATTCGTGATTTCCAGCCAGCATACAAAAGCGCAATTGGATAATTTAGTTGAGGTGCTGATAAAACCAAACTGATGCGAGCGCGCAGTCGGAGGGAGAACGGTTGCCCCTCGCCCCGCCGAGGGGAGAGGGCTGAACGCGCAGAAATCTCCCACCCGCCAAAAGCAGCCAATTACCTCCGAGCCGAGCAATGCTCGGCGCTCCTTCAAAAGCGAAGGAAGATTTTTTTGCGGTAGAGAAAATTCGCGAACGCCACGAACAACAGCACGGCAATGGCGGAAATGACAAGCTGACCAAAGCCTTTAGCGATGTGGGTGTCGAGGAAACTTTTCACCGGGCCGCCGCCCAGACGGACGGCGAGTTTTTCAAAGCCGAGGCCACCGAGAAAATTGCTGGTGAGATAGAGCGTGATGGGATTCATGCCGATCCAGACAAACGGCTGGCACCACGTGCGCCATTTTTTTATGTCTACAATCCAATAAAACGCGCCGAGGAACATCGCGCTGTAACCGCCCGCGACGAGCACGTAGGACGAAGTCCAAATCTTTTTGATGACGGGAAATTCGATGTTCCACAACCAACCCAACGTCGCGCTCGCCGCGCCTGCGCCGATGAGGAAGAGAACTTTTTTATGATCGGTCACGGATTTATCGCGGAGGAGCAGGCCGGCGAAAATTCCCAGCAGCGCAGTGACGATTGCCGGTATCGTGCTCAAAATGCCTTCGGGGTCGTAGGTGCCGTCGTATTTGCGCGCGGGCAGATATTTTTGATCCACGTAATCCGTCAGGTTCACGCCTTGGATGTAGGAACCGTGAATGATATTCGTGCTGGCCATGTTCAATTGCGCAACGTCAGTGAAACCGGCTTCCTTGGTGATTACGGCATCCGTGCCAGCCAGACTCCCCGGGCGCACATCGGGAAAAGGAACCCACGCCAGCAGCGCCCAATAACCCAGCAACAACGCCACCGCAATGCCGGCCAGCGCTTTGGGCCGGAAGAAAATGAACAACAAACCGCCGAACGTGTAAGCCAACGCGATACGATTCAACACGCCCATCAAACGCATGTCCGGCCACGGATTCGTGAAGCCGCCGGAATAGATCAGGCCGATGATAAACAGTAAAATTCCCCGGCGCAAAACGCGTTTCACCGCGGCGGCGCGACCTTCGGTGGCGATGATTTTCGTCAGCGAAAAAACGGTTGAGACGCCCATCATGAACACGAACATCGGGAAAATAAGGTCGTAAAAATGAAAGCCTGCCCATTCGGCGTGGTCGAGTTGCGCGGCGAAAAATTTCGTCACCACATTGGGACTCATAGCGTTCAAGGCGTAGGCGAGCGAATCGGCGCCGAGAATCCAAAACATGTCGAAGCCGCGCAAGGCGTCAAGTGACATGAGGCGTTGCGATTCGGGCACAGGTGTGCTGCTAGTGGTGTTTTTTTTCATTTTTTCTTTTCGCCTTGAACTTTTTGGGATGATGAATTGAATCAACGACTTGTCCATCAAAAAACCGCCAAAAGGCACCCCCTATAAATGGTTGTAGCTTTTTTACCAGTTTTGGCACAAAACTTTCCGGTCGGCTATTAGGAGAAAAGATGGAAAACAAAATCATTGGAATATTGGTCGCGTTACTGTGCGTCGGCATGCGGCTGGGTCACGCCGAAACACCGTTGGAAATAGCCGTGCTCAAAGCGGTGCGTGACGCCCATTTTGAGCGGGTAATTGATTTTGGAGCGGGCAACGAAAGTCGTCCGGCCAAACTGAATTTACAGCTGCCCGCGGCCACCATCGCACAGCCGCCGAATGTCAACGTCGCCGTCATCCAACTCGACGCGGCCGGGCGAATGGTGGATCGCGCTTACGTTTTGTTATCGCGCGATTATCCGAACGGACTCGTCGTGCCGCTGGATAAAAATACCGGTGCGAGCAGCGTGCGTTTTTTGCGCTGGGACATTGAACGTTTCGATGGCGGAACATTTTCGCCGGACGGCAAACCGCTCACGACCAAAGGCTGGACGAATGACCCGCCGTTGACCGAAGCCGATGACCTCGTGCCGGGCCGCACGCAGGCGCCGTATCAATTCATGGCGCCGTATCCGGCGTCGCTGTTCAAAATCATGGTTGCGTTCCACGTCATGCGGATGATTGACGCGGGAAAAATCTCGCTCGATTCCGAATACATTTATGACGCGGGCACAAAACCAGAGCCGCGCAAAATCCGCGACTGGCTGGAGCCGATGATCACGATCAGCGACAATCACGCGACGAGTGCGCTGGTGAAAATGTTTCATGATAAAAACGAAATCGAACCGTTGAACCGAGAGTTTCGCGATTTAAATCTCGGCACGCTGCAACTGAATGCGACCAGCGGGGCCAACGGACTCGGCTGGTCACCGGGGCAAATCCACGTCACCGCGTTCGATATAGCGCGGTTGTTTTGGGTCATTGACGGCGGGTCGGGCGAGCTATGGCGCGGCGCGAATGACCAGCCGGTGACGGCTAAATTATTATCCGATCCGGCGCGGGCATTTCTAAAAAAACTATTGTTGGATCAAGGTTTTAACGATGTGCTGACGACGGCGAATTTTCCCGGCGCCCCGAATGTCCGCGCGGGAATTCCGTCGCGCGTCGCCGAACGCTGGCTCAACGCTACGAATGGACATGCGATCGTGGACGGTGAAGATTTCGGTGTGGATATTCGCGCGACGAACGCGGCGGCCGAGGTGGCTTTCGCGCACAAGACCGGGTTGACGTTCAACTACGGCTCGGATGCGGGCATCGTCACGTCGCTGCCCGGCAAGCCGTTTCGGCATTACGTCATCGCGTTTTTGGGCAATCTTGGCTATCGCTATGCGGACGAAGTTTTTGCGTCGCGCACCCGTTTTCCGGCGTTCGACAAGGTCGGTCCGATTTGTTATACGCAACGGATTCCTGCGCTGGGCAAGGCGATTGACGACGCGGTGCAAAAAATTTCCACAACGACAAAATAATTTCCGAGCATGAAAAACTTGATCAAACCTGAACGACTTAATCTGGGCGACACCATCGGCATCATCGCGCCCGCGAGCGCGCCGCCAGATCCGAAAGCGGTGGATCGCGCAGTGACGGTGTTGGAAAAATTTGGTTTCAAAGCGAAGCTCAGCGCGAATGTTCGGGCGCGCAAAGGTTATCTCGCCGGCGATGATCGCGACCGCGCGGCGGATGTGATGGCGATGTTTGCGGACCCGGAAGTAAAGGCGATCATCTGCCTTCGCGGCGGCTACGGCGCGGCGCGGATTTTGGATTTGCTGGATTACAAAATCATTCGCCGCCACGCAAAATTGTTTGTCGGCTACAGCGACATCACCGCTTTGCACAGCGCGTTTCAACTCAAAGCAGGATTAATTTCCGTGCACGCGCCGATGTTGAATTCCGGTCTGGCGGCGGACGATTTGCCGGAATTTACGCGCGCGGCTTTTTTGCGCACGGTGATGGAAGCGAAGGCGGCGGGCAGCATTTGCGCGGGTTATGATAAAAAAGATATTTCCACGCTGCATTGCGGCGTGGCGGAAGGCCGTTTGATCGGCGGCAATTTATCGGTGCTGTGCGCGTCCATCGGCACGCCGTTTCAACCCCAGTTCAAGGGACGGATTTTATTTTTGGAAGACGTCGGCGAACGTCCGTATCGGTTGGACCGCATGCTGACGCAATTGTTGAGCGCGGGAATTTTGCAACAAGTCGCGGGCGTGGCGATTGGCGTAAACAGTGATTGTGAGGAGAAAAAAAGCCCGCCCTCGGGCGAATACACGCAATCCGCGGCGGACGTGATCGCAGAACGGTTATCGTCGCTGAAAGTGCCGGTGGTGACAGGCCTGCCGTTCGGGCATGTGGAATTGAACGCGGCATTGCCGGTCGGCGCGAAGGTGAGACTAGACGGCGATAATGGCGATTTGATCATCACGGAAGCGGCGGTGACGTAAACCTCCAAGCCAGCGTCTGGCTCGGCGCTCCCTCCGTCATTTTCCCAACGCACCCATCCGCCGCAAACGCAAAGTGGGTTCGCCGCGCGTTCGGGATGCGGCTAAATCGATTTCAAATTCGGCGACCCAATCGTTGTCTTCTTTCGGGTCGAGCAACATCTGTTGCACGCGCCAGAATTTTTTATCCTCGGATGGCACGACGTAAGTATGACGGGCGTTGCGCGCTTCAGGATCAAGTCGCAACCGTTCGTGGCCAACCTCAAAATCTTCCATCAGCTTATCTAGCCGATCCAGCGTCCACGGCAAACCATCATCGTCCAGCGGTGAATCCAGATTCGTGATGGCCGTTTCGTAATCAGCCACAACTAAGCCGCGCAGGAAAATAAAAATCCGGTTGCGAATGCTCGCAGTGAATGCCTTCGTGTCGCGTGTGATGTCGCGATCCGCTTCCTCGGCGCCGGGCGGACGTAATTCCTTGGTCTCGGCGCGTTGGTAATTCGGGTCGCGCAACTTTTCCCATTCATCGAGCAGACTGGAATCCACCTGCCGGATCATCGTGCCGAGATACAGTTCCATTTCGCGCACTTGTTCGTTCTTGGCCGCGTCCGGCACCGTTTGCGTCAGCACTTTGAAAACACTGTTCAGATGCCGCAGCAACACCCCTTCGCCACGCTGCAATTCGTAGAGTTTGATGTAATCGGCAAACGAACGAAATTCCTCGAACATCTCGCGCACGATGGATTTCGGGTGGATGTTTTCCTGGCCGACCCACGGATGACGCGCGGCAAATTCGTTGAACGTGGAATAAATAAATTCGCGATTCGGCTTGGGATGCTCAAGCTTCTCAAGTTCCTCCATGCGTTGGTCGTATTCGATGCCCGCCATTTTCATCTCGGCCATTTTCTGATCCTTCACGCGGTCGAGCTGTTTGCGCAAAATGATCGCCGGATCTTCAAGGATGGATTCCACCAGCGTCAGCAACACGAGCGCGTAATCCGGTGCCGCCATATCCATCAACGGCAACGTTTCGAGCAGATACAACGACAACACTTGGTTCATCGAAAAATCTTCCTGCAAGGTGATGTTCACGCGAACTTTCTGCTCGCCCGCAAACTGATTACTCTGGGTGGCACAGGCCTCCGGCCGGTCGTTTTGGGCGTCCCGCCCAAAACCGTTTGGTGGCAAGGATGGATTTTGGTTTGCGTTCACCAATAAACTATCAACGCCACCAACGAAATCCGGCGAGACGCCGGCTTTGACGGGCGGGACGCCCATGCCACCACGCGGATGAATAAACTCCACGATCTTGCGATCTAGCAATGAACGGAATAATTGCCACGCGCGTTGTGTGTGCGCTTTCTTTGCCTTGGGTGTTTCGTGCGAATCGCGGATGAGTTGCCGCATCGCCGCGCAACCATCGCCTTTGCGCCCGAGCACATTCAGCAACATCGCGTGCGTCACTTGAAACCGGGAGATCAATTTTTCCGGCGACGCAGCGATGAGGCGCACGTAAGTATTCTTGTCCCAATTGACGAAATTTTTCTCCGGCGGCTGACGTTTGACAGATTTTTTCCCGGCCTTTTCCGCGAGCTTGAGATTTTCGATCACATGTTCCGGCGCCTGCGCGACCACCCAGCCTTGATCATCAAAACCCTTGCGTCCGGCGCGACCGCTGATCTGATGAAAATCCCGCGCACTCAAGATGCCGGTCTTTTGGCCATCGAACTTGCAGAGCCGCGTGAACAACACCGTGCGAATCGGAACGTTGATGCCGACGCCGAGCGTATCCGTGCCGCAGATGACCTTCAGCAAACCTTTTTGCGCGAGCTGTTCGACGAGGATGCGATATTTCGGCAACAGCCCCGCGTGATGCAAACCGATGCCGTGGCGCAACCACTTTTTTATATCCGGACCATATGGACTGCTGAATTTAAATCCTTCGATCACGTTCGCAATTGCCGCTTTTTCTTCGCGCGTG
The DNA here is from genome assembly GCA_026225255.1 of Methylacidimicrobium fagopyrum. Classification (GTDB taxonomy): domain Bacteria; phylum Verrucomicrobiota; class Verrucomicrobiia; order Limisphaerales; family UBA11358; genus UBA11358. The sequence goes on from JAMFSJ010000036.1 coordinate 32,187, forward strand.
CACACATTGATGCTCGTAAAATCTTGCGCACTTTCCGCCGCTTCCAGTTGCGTGAAATGCACGACATACACCGGTGCGCGACCGCCGGCGACGAGACTTTCCAACGTCTTCGCCAATGGCAATTCTGAATATTCATGCGCGAGCGGCACCGGTCGGTCCGTCGAAGAAACCGTCACCGTTGGCCGGCCGTTGAGCCGCGTGAGTTCCGTTTCAAAAAACGCCGTGTCGCCGAGCGTGGCCGACATCAACAGAAAGCGCGTCTGCGGCAACGTCAACAACGGCACTTGCCACGCCACGCCGCGTTCGCGATCGGCGTAGTAATGAAATTCGTCCATTACCACGTCGTGCACGTTCGCCGCTGCGCCTTCGCGCAAGGCGATGTTCGCCAGAATCTCTGCCGTGCAGCATAGAATCGGCGCATCGTGATTCACCGTCGCATCGCCGGTGCTGAGGCCGACATTGTCCGGCCCGAACTCGCGGCAGAATGCCATGAACTTCTCGTTCACCAACGCCTTGATCGGACAGGTGTAAATCGAGCGTCGCCCTTTCGCGATCGCCTGAAAATGCAGGGCGGTCGCGACCATGGATTTACCTGAACCGGTCGGCGTATTGAGGATGACGTTCTTGTCGTCGAACAATTCGAGGATGGCGGATTCCTGCGCGGGATAGAGCTGAAGTTTGCGGCCCGTCGTGTAATCAAGAAAGCGTTCGAGCAACAGATCATTGCTCGGCGTCGCGTCCTTCGGAATCAGATCATAAAGCGTGGCGGCCACAGGATGCGAACATTACGATTTATCGCCGCAACGAAGCAAGGCTGACCGGTGGCAATTCAGTCACTATTGCTTTAAACGGAAAAACAAATTCCCGGTTGTGGAGGCAGCACTGAAGCTTTTGATCGTCCCATTATCCACGATGCCTGCGCTGGTCAACCAATTGGTGGTCGCCAGATTAGTGTTTTCCTGCAAGGTCCAGTTCGCCCAAACCGATGGCCAGGAGACGGCAACGGTGTTACCGGAACGTTTAATACTCAGTGCGTATATCTGAGTGTTGAGAAATATCGACAAGTCGCTATCAAATAAATTCACACTGATTAAATCCTGGCTACCGTCATGATTTAAATCCGCTGCCACCACCTCGACCGGATAATATCCGGCGCTGATCGTCGAGTTGGAACTGAAAATACCGCCGCCATTATTGGTAAAAATCGTCAGCGAATTTCCATTGTTGTTGGCACTGATCAAATCCACTTTGCCATCGCCATTCAGATCAGCCGCCGCGCCCCAAGTGACTTGGGTGCCGGCATTCAGCAATGCATTGGAAGTGAAAATTCCGGAACCGTTATTCTTCAGGACGATCAGTCCGAGCGAATAATAACTGGCCACAATTAGCGCCGGCTTGCCGCTGCCATCAATGTCCGCCGCGACGACCGATTCTGTGCCGGAACCCGCGGAATAGATGGTGGCGTTCGAGGAAAAAATACCGCCGCCGTTGTTCGTCAAAATGGTAAGTGTGTTGTCGTTTTTATTGACACAGATCAAGCTTGGATGGCCACTCGCATTGATATCGGCAACCGCAACGGAATAGGGTTGGCTACCGACAACATAAGTCGCATTCGAACCAAAGAGGCCGCCGCCGTTATTGGTCAGGATGGTAAGCGTGTTGTCATCGCGATTGGCGCAGATCAAATCCAGATTACTGTCACCATTGATATCCGCTGCCATGACGTAGCGAGGATAAAGGCCCACGTTATAAGTGGCGTTGGAGCCAAAAACACCGTTGCCATTATTGGTCAAAACTGAAAGCGAATTGCCGTTGGCATTGGCACAGATTACCGCTGGTTTTCCGCCTGACTTGATGACCGCCGTGGTGACCCAATACGGCGTATTGCCAACCTTGTAACTGGCTGGACTGGCAGTGAAGTGGCCATCACCGCTATTCGTAAAAACTTCCACCGCGCTCTGGCTGACGTTCGGCGCGATCAAATCCAATTTCCCATCACCATTAACATCTGCGATAGCTACGGAATTGGGGCCACTACTAATGCCAGGGCTAAGCAGCAACGCCGGAGCAAAATTCGGATGTGCAAAAATAGAATCCATACTCACGAGCAGTAGCGTCGTTGCCAACGCAATAATCAACGGTAGAAAATAAAGGGTGCGGGATGCCTTCATCGATTGATAGTAATCTTATCTTACTGGGGCACAACCAATTACGGAAAGAGCGATTTTAAAATTCGGCCCTGCCCATCACGCTGTTAGCTCGCACCATTGATTTCACCCGCCGCCCGTTTATCCTGCGCGCCGCATGTTTATCATCGGGCAACGTTGGATCAGCGAATCAGAACCGGAACTCGGCTTGGGCACCATCGCGCACACGGGCGACGGACGCGTGCAAGTCACGTTTGCGGCGGCGAGTGAGACGCGCATCTATGCCGTGGATCAGGCACCGTTGAAGCGTGTGCGCTTTCGCGTCGGTGAAAAAATCCGCGCGCAAGCCGGTTCGGAGTTCATCGTCAAAGAAGTGATCGAGCAACATGGCTTGTTGACTTACGTCGGTGAAAAAGAGCGATTGCCCGAAACGGAATTGAGCGACCGCGTCAATCTCCAAGGCCCGCAAGCGCGTTTATTGGCGGGGCGATTTGACACGTCAGCGGCATTCACATTGCGGCGACGTTCGCTGAAATTGCTGCATCGTTCGCGGCAATCGCCAGTGCGCGGATTTGTGGGCGGACGCATTGACCTGATTCCGCATCAACTTTACATCGCCCAAGAAGTCGCCAATCGTCACGCGCCACGCGTGATGCTTTCGGATGAAGTCGGGCTCGGCAAAACTATTGAAGCATGCCTGATTCTGCATCGGCTGCTATTGAGCGGACGCGCGAATCGCATTTTGGTGCTCGTGCCGGAATCGCTCGTGCATCAGTGGTTCGCGGAAATGCTGCGTCGCTTCAACGTGTGGCTACATATTTTTGACGCGGAACGTTGCGCCGCCATCGAAGCCGGTGAACCAGGCGCCAATCCGTTTCTCGACGATCAGCTCGTGCTGACGAGTATTGATTTTCTCGCTGCCGATCCGCGTCGCGCCGAGCAAGCGGTCGCCGCCGGTTGGGATGTGCTCGTCGTCGATGAAGCGCATCATCTCGCGTGGTCCGAGACTGCGCCGAGTCGCGAGTATCAAGTCGTAGAAGAACTCAGTCGCCAATCGGAAGGGCTTTTATTGCTCACCGCCACGCCGGAACAGCTCGGCGTCGAAAGTCATTTTGCACGTCTGCGTTTACTTGATCCGGATCGTTATCGCGATCTGGCCACGTTTCAAGCCGAGTCGAAGGATTATAAAACCACGGCGGAAGTTGCCGAGAAATTACGGGGTGAAAAAGCGCTCGCGAAAAAGGACATTACCTCATTGCGTCGTTTGTTTGTGAATGAGACTCAACTCGATCAACGCCTCGCCGACATTGAACAAAACAATGTCGAAGCACGGGCGGCCATGTTGGAAGATTTGCTGGATTTGCATGGGCCGGGCCGCGTGCTCTTTCGCAACACGCGCGCCGGCATGAAAGGTTTTCCCAAGCGGACTTTGAAGTTGGCCAAGCTGGAACCGAGCGTGGAAGCCGAGCAATGGCTGGAACACGTCTCCAATGAATTTGCTGAAGATGCGGGCGATATTTTGATAAGCCTGGGTGGCACGGGCGTCTCGCCCGTTAAATCCGGCGTCTCGCCGGATTTCGTTTTGGATAAAAAAAATTCTTTGGCACCAGCGAACCAAAACCTAGCTACATCGCCAAACGGTTTTGGGCGGGACGCCCAAAACGACAGGCCAGAGGCCTGTGCCACCCAGGCCAGCGTCACCGCACGACGCAGTTTACTAACTTCAACCGGCCTCACCAGCGATCCGCGGGTGCTGTGGCTCGTAAAATTATTGCAACAACTCGAACCGCAAAAAGTATTGTTGATCGGACGGACGATTGAAAAAGCGGAAGCCATTGATGCGGCATTACGCCGTCACTTGGATATCAAAACCGGGATCTTTCACGAAGGGCTCACGCTCTTGCAACGCGATCGCAATGCCGCGTGGTTCGCGGAACCGGATGGCGCGCGATTGTTGATCTGCTCCGAGATCGGCAGTGAAGGACGCAATTTTCAATTCGCGCATCATCTCGTGCTATTCGATCTGCCATTGAATCCTGAGCTGCTGGAACAGCGCATCGGGAGGCTCGATCGCATCGGCCAGACGGAAAATATCCAGATCCATGTGCCGTATCTCGCGCACAGTCCGCAGGAAGTTTTGGCGCGTTGGTATCACGAAGGCTTGAACGCGTTCGAAAGTAATCTCGAATGCGGTAACGAATTGCTATGCGAGTTCGGTCGCGCCGTGCACGATCTCGCGTTGAAATTTTCCGTGGCGGATCGTGCCGCCGCCGAAGCGGAATTGTCCGCGCTTTTGAAGAAAACTTCGGTCGCACGGCTGGCGATGCGCAAACGGCTGGAGCAAGGACGCGACCGTTTATTGGAAATGAATTCGTTCCGCCCCGCGACCGCGCAACGCGTCATCCAGCAGATTCAGGAACAGGAACGGCAACCGGATTTGGAAGCGTATCTGCTCGATGTGTTCGATCATTTTGGCGTGCACATTGAAGAGCTTGCGCCGCACACCTGGCAATTAAATCCGCACGGCATCGTCACCGATTCGTTTCCCGCGATGCCCGCCGAAGGCATGATCGCCACGTGCGATCGCCGTCGCGCACTCAGCCGCGAAGACGTGGGTTTTCTCACGTGGGATCATCCGATGGTCACGGGCGCAATGGAATTATTGCTCGGCGCTGAAACCGGCAACTGCGCCTTCGCGGTGCTGCCAACGGCGAACGACCGCACGATGTTGTTGGAACTGATTTTTGTGTTGGAAACCATCGCCGCGCCGCGCTTGCACGCAGATCGTTTTCTGCCTCCAACGCCGGTGCGCGTGATTATCAGCCACAAGCTCGCGAACGTAACCGCCGAGTTTAGCGACAACGCGTGGGAACAGAAACTGGAGAAAGGTTTAGCGCACAAATTGCTGGAAAACGCCGACATCGCCACGCGTAAATTGCCCGCGATGTTTCAAGCCGCCACCACCATCGCCGAAACTCAAGCGACGACTTTGCGCGAGTCGGCGCTGAAAGAAATGAATCATCTACTCGGTCGCGAAGTGCAACGTCTGCAAACGTTGCGGCAAGTGAATGATCATATTCGTCCGCAGGAAATTGAGTTGGCGCAGGCGCAGCAGGACGCGTTGACCGCCGCGATCCAACAATCGCGTTTGCGGTTGGATGCGGCACGTCTCATTTGGCGCGGGCCGCAAGAAACCTTGCGGTGAACTGGTTGGAGCGCCGAGCATGGCTCGGCTTTATATGAACGTCAAAATCCTTCGAGCCGATCAGGAGATCGGCGCTCCGACGGGCTATTCCTTCGTCAGCACTTTTTCGAGCAACTGATTGAGGCGCGTCAGCATGGCGCGCGGATCTTCGAGTTGGCCAGCGGCGACACGCGCGTTATCGAGAATTTGCTCGGCGACACTCGTTGCCAGGGCCGCATCTTTTTGGCGCATAGCGTCGAGGCGGGCCATGATCGGATGCGCGGGATTGATCTCAAAATCATGTTTGGTCGCGGGCATTTCCGGGCCGTCCTGCTTCATCGCTTGCATCATGCGCCGCATGCTCGCGGTCATGAATTTATCCGCGTCCACGATCACCGCCGGGCTTTCCACAAGCCGTTGCGAAACGCGCACTTCGCTGACTTTGTCCCCGAGCGTTTCCTTGAGCCATTGGGCGAGTGTTTTCGCGGCGTCTTCAGACAATGCGCTGTCTTTCTTGGCGCTCAAATTCAAGTCCGCCTTCTCGGCGAGGCGCAGCGATTTACCTTCAAATTCACGCAGATGTTCCATGACGAATTCGTCCCACGCATCGTAAAGGAACAGCACTTCCAATTTTCGTTCGCGGAACACTTCGAAATACGGGCTCGCCTCCGCCGCCGCGCGATTCGCCGCGAGCAGACAATAAATTTCCTTCTGCTCCGCCGCCATCCGCTTCACATAATCCGCCAGCGACGTGCGCTTGCCCGCGTCGAGCGACGACGATTCGAAGCGCAGCAGTTTGCCGAGCGCTTCTTTGTGCGTGAAATCCGTGACGATGCCTTCTTTCAGGAAGCGTTGATATTCGTTGTAAAATTTATCGTAAGCCTCGGCTTCCTTTTCCGATTGTTCATCGAGAAATTTCAGGAAACGGCTCGTCAGCACCTTGTTCAACTTTTGCATCAACGACGTGTCTTGCATCGTTTCGCGCGAAATGTTGAGCGGCAAATCTTCGCTGTCCACCACGCCTTTGAGAAACCGCAGCCATTCGGGAAACAAGCCTTTGGCCTTCGCTTGAATCAGCACTTTGCGACAATACAAATTCACTTCGGACTCGATGCGACCCATGCCGAGCGTTTCAAAATTGCGCGATGGCACGAACAGCAGCGACTGAATCGCCAGCGGCGCGTCGGCGTTAAAATGTAAACGGAACAGCGGCGCGTCGTGGTCGTGGCCGATGAACGTGTAAAACTCGTTGTATTCCTCCGGCTTGATTTCGTTTTTATTCCGCGCCCAAATCGCCTGCACCGTGTTCAGCCGCTTGGTGTTCAGCTCGATCGGGAACGGCACGAAACTCGAGTAACGTTCGATGATGCGTTCGACGGTGCTTTCCTGCGCAAAATCCTTAGCATCGTCTTTCAATTCTAGCGTGATTTTTGTGCCGCGCGGCAGATCGGCCGCGGGCGCCAATTCGTAACCGCCCATGCCTTCGCTCGTCCATTGCCAACCGGATTCTTCGGTCGCGAACGAACGGCTCAACACCGTGACGCGTTTCGCGACCATGAATGAGGAATAAAATCCAACGCCAAATTGTCCGATCAAACCGACGTCCGGTTTTTTCTCTTCGCTCAACTGCTTGAGAAAAGCCTTCGTGCCGGAGTGCGCAATCGTGCCGAGATTTTCCACGAGCTCGGCATGCGTCATGCCCAGGCCGGTGTCGGTGATCGTGATCGTGCCCGCCTTTTCGTCCGTGACGATGGTGATCGTCGGCGCAATCTCTGATTGATAAACCGGCGTGCCGGCGGATTGGTTGAAGCGCAATTTTTCGCACGCGTCCGCTGCGTTAGAAATCAGTTCGCGCACGAAGATTTCTTTGTCCGTGTAAAGCGAGTGAATGACGATATTCAGCAGTTGCTGGATCTCGGCTTGAAAATGATGCGTTTCGGTCTGTGCCATAAATAGGGGCTGCTTTATTAAACAACGCACTGACAAACGTCAAGGTTTGGAAATATCCCACCACGCGCATGACGGGTTCGACGCGCCGACGTTTCCAGTTTTCCCCGCACGGTTTTGCTTATCTGTCCAGAGACATAAAATTTCCGGCGGTGACTTTGCGACCGCGAAAAAACGGCATAGTGACTGCTGAAACATAGCGAAATGTTTTTCCCAAATGTCATTCCCCAGTGTCAGCGGCGGAACGCGAATTTCCCATTGTCCCCTGTATTAATCGCGCAACGCGCAAACCTGGCGGATGAAATCCGGCTTATGAATCGGTTAAGCGTCACGGGGAAAACAGTATCAAAACGAGACAATGCATGGACGCATCTAAGGCATTAATGACTTTATATCAAAGACTTGCGGCTGTAGCGGCGGACGGTTTTGGGCGCACCGTTGCCAGCTCAACCCGACCCGAATGATTAAATCTATATGACGCGGATCTATTCCCTAACCAACCCGAGCTGCCGCATGAAAGTGCTGATGCCCTTGGTGGTGGCGATGGAGCGGCTGTTCGCCCTCAAAATCCCCGCAGCGCAGCGTGCCCGGCATGCGACGGCGGCCAGCCAGCCAACGACCGAAAATTTCTCGCAAGCGCAGGCGCAGCCCGCCACCGCGACCCCGCAAGCGACCCAGCCGCAGTTGGCCGGCTTGGAAAAAGGTCGGCCAAAAAAAATCCTGGTCGTGGACGATGAAGAATCTATTCGCTGGCTGCTGCAGGAAGAATTGCAACCGCCCCTCTACCAAACCGCCACCGCCAGTAATGGCGAATCGGCGTTGCGCCAATTGCGGCAGGAGCCGTTTGACCTGATCATTTGCGACGTGAAAATGCCCGGATTGAGCGGCCTGCAAGTCTATGAACGCTTGCGCGTGGAAAACCCGAACTTCTGTCGCCGCATGATATTCATTACCGGCAACCCCGAAGACGAACTGCTGCGCCGGTTTTTGAAAACTGAAAAACGTCCTTGTCTCGCAAAACCGTTCACGTTAGCGGAGTTGCGTCAAATGGTTAAAACCGCGCTCGTCGTCGCGGATTAACTATCGGCCCACTTTGATTTTCAGATCCGGAGCCCGATTCGACGCGGGCGTCGATCTTCACGGTCTTGGAAACCGACTTCTGAGTGGCTGCTGCCATTTTCCCCGCCTCACCGATTGCCAATATGACTCCCGCGATGCTGCTCAGCCGGTTGATAAACCGTTAGCTAAATCAATGGTTTTTACCTGCTTACGCCAAGTTAGCCAGCTTAACGGCAAGTCAAACGGCATAACTGTTGCTAAACACACAAGAATGACCAGCCGGAAGGCCATCTTATTGTCCTTAATTATAGGCGCGACGACGCTGTCGCGCTCTGCGCTGGCTGATACCGATACGAATTTAGCCAATGAAATCAGGCTTTTGCGCGAACAAAACGCCGCGTTGCAACAGCAGGTGCTAAAACAAGGCAACGCCTTGGACACGCTTTCGAAAAAAGTGCAGGATTTGGAGAGTTCTAAGTCAACCTCGGATAATGACGGCGCGGCGGTGACGGAAACCGCCCCGGCCAAAAACGGTTTCAGTTTGGGCAAAGTGCACCTTGGCGGTGAGGGCGGCGTCGCTTTCTTTGATACGGGCCGCGAAGGTTTTGCGTCCCATCCGGATTTTCGCGTGGATGAAGCGCGGCTCTTTGTCGATGCCCCGATCTGGAACGAAGTTTATTTTCATAGCGACATCGACCTCGCGACGCGCGAAAATAACAACACGGAACTTCAGCTCGGTGAACTGTATCTCGATTTTGAGGACGCCTCGCAACTCTGGGGCAAGGACAATCAACTCAACGTGCGCGCCGGGCGAATCTTCACGCCATTCGGGGAAGAATATCTGACGCGTTACGCGATGGAGAATCCGCTCATCTCTCACTCGCTCCCGGATTTGTGGGCGATCGCTCCCGGACTTGAGCTTTACGGCAACTTCGGAAAATTCAGTTACGTCACCGCCGTGCAAGACAGCAGTGGCGCGAATGGCGTGCAAGATTTTGAAAGTGACAAATCCTTTTCCGGCCGGGTCGCCTACGATCTGGATCCGCACTGGCATTTCAGCCTGAGCGCGATGCGCACCGGGAACATCAACGCGGATCCGAACGCCATTTCGGCGATGTGGTTTGGCAACGGATTTTTCCAATCGCTCGGCTCACCCGCCACCACTCATTTTCAAGCGAACCTCGTGGAAGGCGACCTCACGGCGCGTTGGCATAACGGTCATGTGAGCACGTTCGGCGGCGTGGCGCGTTACAGCGACAATGACCCGAATGCCAACAACGACCGTAATATCTTTTTTTATTCCGTCGAAGGCGTCCAAAATTTGACGAAGAAATTTTATTTAGCGACACGGTTCAGCGAAATCTTGGCGCAACAAGGCATTCCCGTCATGGGTTTTGGGAATGGCAGTTATTTTAATTCGCTGGCCACGCAGCTGTGGCGTTTGAGTTTGGGCTTGGGCTATCGCTTCAGCGATCACCTTGAAATCAAAGCGGAATACTCCTTCGAGCGCGGCAATGAAGCGGACGGCAGCACGCGCAATCACGAAGATTTTTTTGGCACAGAAGCCGCTTTTCAATTCTAACTGTGGGTCATGAAATTATTTTTTCTTAGTTCCATCCTTATTCTTGCCGCCGGCGCCGCGGCGGGCGGAACCATCATCGGCCATGTTCAGGCGGAGGGCAAATCGGGCACGGGCGCCGACGCTGCCAGCCCGGGCAGTTATGCGAAGTTCAAATATAAATTCGCGGAGAAAGTGGATTACTCCGACATGCACGATTTCGTGGTGTCGGTCGAAGGTTCTTTCGGCACGAATAATTTTTCCACCAACACGCTGGAAGTCGTGACCACGCGGATCGCCCAAAAAGGGGCAATGTTTTCGCCACACATTTTACCCGTGATGATCGGCACCAAAGTGGAATGGCCGAACAACGACGACATTTATCACAATGTTTTTTCGATGTCGGACAACAAAGCCTTCGATCTCGGACTTTACAAAGGCAATCCGCCGGACAAATTCATCGTCTTCGACAAACCCGGTCGCGTGGATGTTTTTTGTTCCATCCACGCCAACATGCACTGCGTCGTGCTGGTGTTGCCCAATCCGTATTTCGCACTGACGGATGACGGTGGCGACTACAAAATTTCCGACGTGCCATCGGGCACTTATCAATTAAAAGCGTGGAGCGAACGCGTGCCGGCGGATGAGCAAAAAATCGTCGTGCCCACCAACGGCACCGTGCGGGCCGACTTCACGCTCTCGATCAAAAATCTCCCGACCCATTAAACCATCATGGCCCGCCTGCATTTCATCGCCAACGCGAGCTTCCGCACGAAAGTGCTGGTGCCCGTGGTTTCGGTGATGGTGTTGCTGCTGGCGGTTTCATTGTGGTTGATCGACGAACGCTTCAAGGACCAGATCCACCGCAACGCCACCGAGCAATTGCAGACGGCGGAAGGCGTTTTGAAAATCCGCCAGCAAACGCAGACGAAGGAACTTTTTTTACGCTTCAATAGCGCCCAAGACGAACCGCGCTTCAAGGCGGAAGCCACCAGTTTGCTGGCGGAACAAAAGGCTTTAACGACTTCAGAAGGGCAAAAAACCTTTCGCGAATTGCTGGATGAAATGATCCAGAGCGGTGTCGCGGACATCATCGTGCTGACGCCGGGATCGGATTTGGGCCGGGCGATCGCCGTCGCGCGCGACCCGCAATTTAATCCGGAAAAATTCTCCGCGCTGTGCGCCAACTCCGTCAAACAGGCCTTTGCCAGCCAACCCAGAGTGGACACCGTGGCGGATGATGGCCGCTTGTTCGATATCGTCACCCTCCCGATCACGGTCGGCGGCGACATCGTCGGCACCATTACGTTCGCCGTGGAAAACTCGATGGCGCGCGAGTTTGCGCAATTGATGCAAAAGGATAACGATCTAGTTTTATTGCTGGACGGCCACGTCGTGGATTCCACGTTGCGCGGCGGAACGGAAACGCGCCTGGTGCCGGAAAAGTTTTCCGCCTTGATCGCGCAAAACTCAGGTTCCGGAGCCATGCGGGAAATCATTTTGGGGGACGAACATTTTTGGGGAATCGCCGGCTGGCTGGGCTCGCCAGATGACGCGCCCCGACTGGGTTATCTCGTATTATCTTCTTATGAAAAACCCCTGCAAACATTGCGGGCAACTCAACAAATGATTTTGCTGGTCGGCTTTCTGGCGATTCTTTTCGGAACGGCCGTAGTGTGGTTTCTGGTGCGCAAAATCACCGCGCCGCTCCGCGAATTGCGCACGGTGGCGGAAGCGGTTGGGCGGGGTGATTTCACGCAACGCGTCGCCGTTCACAGCCGCGACGAATGCGGGGAGTTGGCCACGGCCTTCAATCAGATGACGGAAAACATCGAACAGTCGCAGGCGCAACTCAAACAAACCGTTGAGACCCTCAAGAGCACGCAGGCGCAATTGATCCAAACGGAAAAACTTTCGGCGGTCGGCGAATTCGTGGCCGGCGTGGCGCATGAATTAAACAACCCGCTCGCCGCCGTGATGGGTTTTTCGGAAATGCTGAAAGACGCCGACGTGGGCGAACCACATCGCCGCCATCTCGGCATGATTTTCAAATCCGCACAACGCTGTTCGAAAATTGTCCAATCACTTTTAAGTTTTGCCCGGCGCGACCAGCCCGAACGCAAGCCGGTGTCGGTAAATAAATTGATCGAAGACGTGCTGGAAGTCGTCGCCTATCCGCTGCGCACCAGCAACGTCAACGTGATCACCCATCTTTCCGCCACGTTGCCGCTCGCGCTGGCGGACGGCCATCAGATCCAACAAGTCGTGTTGAATCTGATCAATAATGCGCGGCAGGCCATCGAAGCGAATCAGCCCGGCGGACGTATTACCATCACCACGCAAGCGGATGAAAAAACCATCCGCATCAGCGTGCAAGACAACGGCCCGGGCATTTCACCCGAAAATCTGAAGCGCATTTTTGATCCGTTTTTCACGACGAAAGAACCCGGCAAAGGCACCGGCCTCGGCTTGAGCCTGTGCTACGGCCTCATCAAAGAGCATGGCGGCAACATCACGCCCACCAGTGCGCCCGGCGAAGGCGCAACCTTCACGATCGAACTCCCGGCGACGTGCGAACTGGAACCGGCCGAGCCTTGCGCGAGTGCCAGTCCGACGCGAAATGGCGGCGGCAAAAAAATTCTGGTGGTGGATGACGAGGAATCGCTCCTGCAAATGATCCAGGACGAATTGCAACAAGCGCACTACAAAATCGCCACGACCAATAATGGCGAAACGGCGTTGCGCAAATTGCAGCAGGAGTCGTTCGACCTCGTTATTTGCGATATGAAAATGCCCGGCTTAAACGGTCAACAAGTCTATGAACGTTTACGCCTCGAAAATCCCGCGGTCTGCCGCCGCATGATTTTTATCACCGGCGACGTCGTGAATGAATCGCTGCGCCGATTTCTGGAAACGGAAAAACGTCCTTTTCTCGCGAAACCGTTCACGTTGGCGGAACTGCACCAGATGGTTCAAACTGAGTTGGCGAAGGTGTGATTTCCAGTTTTAGTTCGCGCGCATTCAATCATGCGTCACGCTGATTTTTCCGTTCTCGTTCAGAATTTAATTTTCGCCGTATCGGGAGCCACGTCCGCAAACGGGTCTTCACCGGTGGGTTTCGTTACTGGCTGGTTACTTGCCTGTCCAGCTAGGGTCGCGGAACGAAGGCAACGTAGAAGCAGGATGTTCAACCCTTGCGTTTCCATTGCGGAAACGTGAGTATGGCCTTCGAAAGCAAAAACACCATTTCCATGACGAAACTCACCTGCGTCTATTGTGGCAAGCCTTTCATGGCCGCCAGCACTGCGGAAAACGATCTTGTCTGTCCGAATTGCGGATCGAAAAATATCATCCCGCTGCGATCTACCCCGATCGTGCAAGCGGCCAACGCCCAAGCCGCCGCGCAAGATTTCGCACCACGCGCCGCAGGCGATTCACCCGTCGGCACCATCGCCACGCGCCTGATGGATAACATCGAGAAAGTCATCGTCGGCAAGCGGAACGAAATTTTGCTGACGGTGATGGCTTACTTCGCCGAAGGTCACGTGTTGCTCGAAGACGTGCCCGGCGTGGCCAAAACCATGTTGGCCCGTGCGTTGTCGCGTAGCGTCGGTTGCGATTTTAAACGCATCCAATGCACGCCAGATCTGTTGCCGAACGACATCACGGGCAGTTCAATTTTTAACCCTAAGACGACGGAGTTTGAATTTCGTCCCGGCCCGTTGTTTTCGCAAATTCTGCTCGCCGATGAAATCAATCGCGCCACGCCGCGCGCACAGGCTGCGTTGCTCGAAGCGATGGCCGAACGCAAAGTCACTGCCGACGGTTATAACTACGAATTAATGCCGCCGTTTTTCCTCATCGCCACACAAAACCCGATTGATCACGAAGGCACGTTTCCGTTGCCCGAAGCGCAACTGGATCGCTTTCTCGTGCGCTTGAGTTTGGGTTATCCGCAATTTGAAAATGAAGTCGCCATGTTGCAACGGCTCAAGTCGCAACATCCCATCAGCACGTTGGAAACCGTCACCAACGCCGAAGAAATTTTGGCGTGTCAGGAAGCCGTGCGCCAAGTTTACGCCGATGAAAAAATCATCCGCTACATCGTGCAACTCATCCAAGCCACGCGCGAACATTACGATCTCAGCCTCGGCGGCAGCCCGCGCGCGTCCCTGGCGTTGCTGCGCTGCGCGCAATCCTTCGCGGCGATTCAGGGCTACGATTTTATCGTGCCGGACGATGTTAAATACATTGCCGCCTTCGTGCTCGGTCATCGTTTAATTCTCAAACCAGAAAGTCGGCTGCGAAAAAAAACGGTGCGCCATGTCCTCGATGAAATCATGAACACCGTGCCCGTGCCGCAAATGCCGCCCGCCGGTTTCGCCAAATGAAATGAGATTCTCGCTGCGAAATCTATTTTCGTTTGTAGCGGCGGTCTGTGACCGTCGTTGGGTTGTTATTCGCCTGAAAAACACGGCGGTCACAGACCGCCGTTACATTGAATTAGCAGAAATCTCATGAAATGGATTCTCGGCACCCTCGCGCTGCTGATCGTCGGGCTGATGCTCAAACTCAGTCTGCTGGTTTACGCGATGTATGTGTTACTGGGCGTGCTGTTGCTGAGCCGATTTTTTACGCGGACATGGACGGAAAAACTGGTCGTCACGCGCCAGTCCGAGGGTGATATTTTTCAAATCGGCGACCGCACAGAAGTCGTGGTCGAGATCGAAAATCAAGGCGCGCTTGCCGTTCCGTGGTTGATCATCGAAGACGCGTTGCCGCGCGATGAATTCTCACAAATCTCGCAACGCATCAAAGTGGACGGCGGACGTTTGCGGCTCACCCGTCTGGCGCGCGGCGAAACGGAAAGTCTCGATTACAGCGTCACGTTTCTCCAACGCGGCTACTATCAACTCGGTCCGCTGCTGCTGGAGACCGGCGACGTGTTTGGGCTGCACCGACGTTTTCGCGTCGCGGGCGAACCGCACTTTGCGCTCGTGCTACCAAAGGTTTTGCCGCTGCAAGGTTACAACCTCGCCTCGCGTCGGCCAATGGGTGAAATCCGTGTGGTGCATCGTTTGTTTGAAGATCCGACGCGGCTCGCCGGCGTGCGGCCGTATCAACAAGGCGATCAACTGAATCGTATTCATTGGCGGGCGACCGCGCGCACCGGCGAATTGCACAGCCGCGTTTTTGAAACGTCGCGCGTCGCGGGCGCAACGTTCTTGCTCGATTTTCATACGCACAGTTTTCAAGGCGCGGGCGGCAATGTTTCGGCCGAACTCGCTATCACCACGGTCGCGTCGCTAGCCAACGCCGTTTTTTTGATGGCGCAACAAATTGGTTTCATCAGCAACGGACGCGACGCGGCGGATCGGATTCGCGAAGAAGGTTGGCGGGCGGAATATCTTTCCCGCGCTGATGCGCAACAACGCGCCAGCGATCCGTTGACGAATGACCGGCTGAAACCCGTGCGCATCGAGACGCGCAAAGGCACGGAAAAAATGACGCAAATTCTCGAAACGCTCGCCCGGCTGGAGCACACCGATGGCCTGGATTTTTCCGAAATGCTGGCGACCATCATTTCACAAATTCCGCGCGATGCCACGGTCGTGCCCGTGTTGCGTCAAGTCACGCCGGCGATCGCGATCGCCCTCGGCGAATTAGTGCGCCGCGGTTTTCTGGTGACCGTCGTGGTGGTCGCCTTTGAAAAGGATCCTATTCCTGATTGGGCGCAACCGCCGGAATGGGCGGGATTGTTGCTCGCGCAAGGCATTGATTTTCGCTTGGTGAATTCCGAGGAATCCGTAATGAACCTTTGCGCCCAAGCCATTGTGAGGTGATATGCAACCGGTCAAAAAACCAACGCTGACGGCCGCCGATTATCTCGTCGTCGGCATTAGTCCGGCGTTGATCATGTTACTCGTCGGCAGTTTGACTTTTTTTCTGATCGAAGTTTTTTTCCACGGCCCAGCCGTCGGCAGCGTGCGTTGGGTGATGTTTTGGTTCGTGATGGCGGTCGTGCTCGTGTCGCGCATTGGCATCGAACAAGGCACCGGTCACGCGGCGATGTATGGTTTGGCACTCGCAGCGGCGACGTGGCTTTATCTCGTTCGAATTCATCCCGCGTTTCTGCTCGGCATGATCCTGCTCGGTATTGTTTGGTGGTGCGCGCATAAGTTGACGTGGGATTGCACGTTAATGGACGAAAGTGAAGATGCTTCCGGCGGTGGCCTCCTTCAAACTGCCAGTGATAAAAAGGGAATCATCGCGCTCGCCAAAACGGCGGTGAATATTCGCGATTCCAAAAAGGCAAAAACCGCCACGCCCCATCCACCGGGACTTTGGGTGGTCTATTTTTCGCTCGCGGCACTGCCGCTGTTTGGTATTGGCCAAATGCTTTTGCCAACGGATGACACCGTGGCGCGACACCGGGGTTTTACTTTTCTCTTCACTTACATGATCGCCGCGTTAGGGTTGTTACTCACGACCAGTTTTCTCGGTCTGCGCCGCTACTTACGCCAACGCTACTTACAAATGCCACCGATGGTCGCCTTCGGCTGGATTCGTTTTGGGGTCTTCGTCGCGGCGTTTGTCTTGATCGGAGCCTTATTGTTACCACGGCCCGGCGCGAACGATGCGTGGTCAGCGCTGAATTATCAAATCAACTATAAGTTACACCAAGCCAGTGACTACGCCCTGCGTTTTAGTCCGCACGGAAAAGGCCAAGGTCGCACTGGCAATGAAACTCAACCCGCCAATTCAGATTCGTCAAAAAATCCTACTGGCACGACCCAACCGCAGCCAGGTTCTGGTCAAGCCTCTAGTCCGGATCAAAACGGAACCGAGCAAAATCAGAACGCCACACCACAATCACACGCTCCCGAAAATTCCAATTCCCTGGATCGCTTATTCAAAAGTTTATTTCTACTCGCCCTAGTAATTCTGGCGGGCTGGTGGATTTTTCGGCGACGTGATTTAATTTTTCAAATCGTCCAATCCGTCATCGCCGCATTGAAGCAGTTCTTCCATAACTTATTTAGTTCGTCACCCAAAGCCCCCGTTGTGGCGGTTCAAAAAACGCAGCCGGTTCGTCGTCGATTTGCGGTTTTCAAAAATCCCTTCCTCACCGGCAAGGCTGGTTCATGGACGCCGGAGCAATTGATTCTCTACAGCTATGAAGCGCTGGGGGCTTGGTCAGAGGAACAAGGATTTAACTCACGCCCAGAACAGACCGCACGGGAATATTGCATTGAGCTAGGTGAACGTTTTCCCGAAATGAATTTCGAACTCACCCAGTTATCTTTTCTGTATAGCCACGCGGCTTATGGCATAGCTGTGCCGGCTGATCGGGACCTGGAACCGGTCAAAAATCTCTGGCGATTTATGAGCGCACAAACGTAGTTGAAATAGAATCAATCTTAGTGGTTAGTTTTAAATATAATACAAGCCGCTAACTGGTTACAGTTAACCTTATATTTTGAGCTAGCTTAGAAAGTAGGTTTAGTCTATGCTCAACTTACTATGAGTAATCAATTATCATCATTAACTACAACTCAACTCCGTCGCGCGGCTGATCTTAAAGAAAAGATCGACGGGTTGACCAAGGAACTAAACGCGCTTTTGGGCACGGCTACGGTCGCTGTTGCTAAGGCACCCAAAAAGGGCGGCATGAGCGCCGCGGGTCGCGCCAAGATCGCCGCCGCTGCTAAAGCGCGTTGGGCAAAAATCAAAGCTGCCAAGCCTGCGTCCGCTGCTAAAGTGGCCGTCAAAGCTCCGGCCAAAAAGAAGGGCGGCATGAGTGCCGCTGGTCGCGCCAAGATCGCCGCCGCTGCTAAAGCGCGTTGGGCCAAAGTTAAAGCAGCTGGTAAAACCTCGCTGTAATTCATCCCGATTCTTTTATAAAAGTGCCGTCCGGCTTTTTGCCCGGACGGCATTTTTATTTCTGGTTTGAACCGTATAAAAAGTGCCAAAAGCTAGTTGCAATGTAAGTTGCGAAACTTAAACTCCCTTCCCAGCCATGAAACTCCACCACCATTCATCATCTACGTTTCTCTGGTCACGGATTAAAACGCACTTCGTCTGGTTGTTAATTATTTCGCTACTATCAATGCGGACTCAGGCCGCCCACATAAACCAGCGGAGTGCGGATGAAGTTTTGTTGGTGATCAATACGAATAGCCCTATCTCGCAAGCGATTGGTGAAGACTACGCCCAGAAAAGATCCGTCAAAAATATCCTTTCAATTCAATGTCCAGACTCAGCCTTAAGCACCCAAAATGAGGCTATTAAACTGACGGACTATGCTCAGTCCATCGAGACTCCCGTTCGCACTTATTTGGCCGCCCATACCAATATTGATTTTATCGTGCTGACGAAAGGCATTCCGATTCGCATCACTGGTTCGGATATGGGCAGTTGTGATGAGCATAGTCACGCGCCCCGAGAAATTCGCGGACATCCGGCGGTGGATAGTTGTTTGGCAGCGCTCGATTATACCAATTTTCCCAACGCACTGAAAATTGACATCACCGGTTCCGGCGCCATTGGCTGTGCCTATTCCAATCGTTACTGGAACGCAACCGAACCTTTTTCGCACACGAAATTTGGCGGCTATCTGGTGACCCGGCTCGACGGTTACACGGAAACCGATGCCAAGGCTTTGGTGACAGAATCACTCGCCACCGAACACGGACTCACGCATGGAAAAATCCTGTTCGATGTTCAACCCATTTTTGGTTTGGGCGATAAGACGACGCCACCGGCTCCGATTACCGGCCCAATTATTTTGCGCGAATCACCATGGGATACTTACAACGCCGACCTGCAACGCGCGCACGCTCTGTTGACGCAACGCGGTATTCCCGATGAGTTGGATTTGACGCCGACCTTCATCGGCAGCCGTTCAAACTTGCTCGGCTATTTTTCCTGGGGCAGCAATGACGCCCGGTATTCGAGCGCGGCGTATCAAACGCTTTTCTTCGCGCCCGGCGCTTTGAGCGATACCGCCGTTTCCACGTGTGCCCGGACTTTTCTGCCCACGCAAGGCGGCCAATCCTTGTTGGCTGATTTGATCGCCCACGGTTTAACCTGCGGCAAAGGTTATGTGGACGAACCGCTTTTGCAGGCGAATGCTTCGCCATCCATTGTGCTGGATCGTTATACTTCCGGCTACACCATGGCGGAAAGTTTTTACGCCGCGTCCCGTTTCGTCAGTTGGGAAGATGTGGTCGTCGGCGATCCGCTTTGCTGTCCATATCGCAAATAATGAACGCCCCTTCATGCCTGTAACTTTTCGGTCCGATTACCGTCTTAAAAACAGAAGCAACCCCGAACTTGAAACTTATTATAACCATTACGGGAACTTCACGAAATAGACTAACTATAAATATTATGACTAAATTCATCAAAACCCTCATTGGCACAATTCTCGTAACCGGTGCTTTAATGCAAGCTAACGCCGACGACCAAAAGGTGGATCCGACCGGCACTTACGTTTGGACGATGCCCGGTCGCAATGGCGGTCCGGATCGGACGAATACTCTGGAACTGAAAGTGGACGCGGGCGCGTTGACCGGCAAACTGTCTTCGCCCGGACGCGGCGGCAAAATTAACGAAGCCAAAATTGCCGACGGCAAAGTCACTGGCGCGGACGTGTCCTTCTCCGTGGTGCGCACGTTCAATGATAACACCATGACGAATAAATATTCCGGCACGATCACGAACGGCGTGATCAAAGGCAAAATGGAATACCAACGCGACGGCGATACGCAATCCCGCAAATGGGAAGCAACCAAACAAGCCGACACAAAATAATTCACCGTTCCCAAACGAACAATTCATTCACGCGCAGCCAAAAGGCTGCGCGTTTTTACGTAATGAATAAAGGTAACGTTAATATATTATAAAATGGCCAATTCTAGATGTTTTTTGAATGAAATGCGTGTGAATATTAATCTATCCAAACGCAGCTATTTTTCAATACATTGGGAACGATCTCACGCTCCCATAAGAAGGAAGCGGGCCGTGGCAAGGGCACTCAAAAGTGCCAGAATTCCTCGCTCGCCGATTTTTAATTAGCGAAAATGAGCGCAGATTAGCGGTTAAAAAACCGTCTTCAATTCTCGTCGTCAATATTTTCCAACGCACACCCCTCGTCATTGGCCACAGCGATTTCGTTCTTCAAGCCGACTCCACCCGCACGTTTCAGCCAGATCAATAAAATGCCGATGTCGGCCGGCGAAACGCCCGAGATGCGTCCCGCTTGACCGATTGTGCGTGGACGGATTTGTGTTAATTTATGCCGCGCTTCCAAACGCAGGCTCGGCACAGTCGCGTAGTCAAAACTATCAGGGATGTTTTTATCCTCAAGTTTTTTCATTCGACTCACTTCCACTTCCTGCCGATCCACATAGCCGGCGTATTTAATCGCAATCTCCACTTGCTGAATGACTTCCTCCGTCAAACCTTCCTGCCGATTCGGCAAATCGCGATAAGTCGTTTCGGGCCGCGAAAGAATCTTCGCCAACGAATCTTTGACGTAAAATGTTTTATGCAAGCGCGCTATTTCACTCTCGATGGCGATTTTCTTAGCTTGAAATTTAATAGCGTTACGCGCTGGCAACAAACCAATGTCCGCACCGATTTGGCTCAGGCGCAAATCAGCATTGTCCTGGCGCAACAGCAAACGGAACTCCGCGCGCGAAGTGAACATACGATAAGGCTCCGAAGTTCCCTTGGTCACCAGATCATCTATCAGCACGCCGATATAAGCTTGGTCGCGACGCAAGACAATGGGTTCGCGATTTTGAATTTTACGGACCGCATTGATTCCCGCCATTAATCCTTGCGCCGAAGCCTCTTCGTAACCGGATGTGCCGTTGATCTGCCCCGCCAAAAACAAATTGCCGCAAACTTTGGTTTCCAACGATGGACGCAATTGGGTTGGGAACGCAAAATCGTATTCAACTGCGTAAGCCGGACGCAAAATTTCGGCATTCTCGCAGCCGATAATCGTCCGAACCATATCTACTTGCACCTCAAACGGCAGACTGGTCGAGCAACCGTTCACATAATATTCATCCGTGCCGATACCTTCCGGCTCTAAAAAGATTTGGTGTCGGGATTTTTCGGCGAATTTTACGATCTTATCCTCGATGGACGGACAATAACGCGGGCCGACACCTTCGATTTGCCCAGAATACATTGGCGATTTATGCAGGTTCGCGCGGATAATCTCCGCCGTCTTTTCGGTCGTAAAGGTAATATGGCAAGCCAATTGACCGTTTATCCGATCCAAGATCGAGCCGGGCGGATATTTCCCGTTCGATAGATTCAAAACTGGCGATGGAACGTGCGATTGTTCCATGTGGAACAAATCGTCCTTCCAAAAAGTGAAATACGGAACCGGATCGTCGCCGTATTGGGGTTCCATCTTAGAAAAATCAATCGAGCGGCGCAATAATCGCGGCGGCGTGCCGGTTTTCAATCGTCCCAGCTCCAAACCAATCTCCTTTAGAGAACCAGAAAGGCTCATGGCTGCCGAATCACCCGCGCGACCGCCGGATTGCTGATTGGTTCCGATGTGCATCAGTCCGCGCAAAAATGTTCCGGTCGTGATGATTACCGTCTTAGCGTAATACTGAACTTCCAGTGTCGTCTCGATGCCGATGGCAAAACCATCCTTGTGCAAGATTTTAGCCGACTGACCTTGCTTCACATCCAAGCGCGGTTCGGATTCACAAACCCATTTCAATCGGAACTGATACGCTTTTTTGTCGCACTGCGCCCGTGGTGCCCAAACGGCCGGACCTTTTTTTGTATTCAACATGCGAAATTGGAGACCCGTCATGTCCGTTGCTTTCCCGACCTCGCCGCCAAGCGCATCAATTTCGCGCGCCAAATGTCCTTTGGCCAGTCCGCCAATCGCCGGATTGCACGACATTTGTCCGATGGAATCCGCATTGATCGTCAGCAAAAGCGTTTCGCAGCCCATTCGCGCCGACGCCAATGCCGCTTCAACCCCGGCGTGACCAGCGCCCACCACGATCACATCGTAACTTTTTGGATAAATATACATGAAAACGGCTCTATATTAGCAGATTTTTTAGTTCGCTTCTAGTTTTTAATTCGGGATGATTCAACGTCCAGATGCTGAAGTGTAAAACACAAAAGAGGAAATATTACTGAGAAATTCGCGAAGTGAAAATAGCTAGTTGGACTTAATAGCGAGGATCCTTGCCGTTCGCGTCATAAAGTGCGGTGATAAAGCACATGGCTTTCGAATCGACCGAAATCGAACGGAGATGAGAATATCTTGGTGCGAAAGCGGTTCGGCTCTTCCGTTTCCGCCGCGCGCCATGATGTTTTTGAGTCGTTGGATACTGGAGAAAACTAATGCGTTCTAATTCGCCACGATGGCGCAAACACAGTGGCGCACCTCGCCCGCGCTGATGGAATTTTCAAATTCCCTGAGGATTTGGATGTTTTCTAATTTATCCGCGTCAAGTCTGGCTCAGTGCTCGACTACAGGAACATCACAGCGCGATAGGCTCGCAGCCAACCACAGCGTGCGAAATAGGCATTTTATGGGATCGATTTTAATTTGCGTAATGAACCGCGCAGCCGTAAGGTTTAGATCGCGTTATCGTTACCGCCTTGCCGGCAAGCAGTTCATCTAGTGCGGCACGGACATAATTTTTTGCTGTGCGCGGATCGCCGAAGGGTTGCGGGCGATTATCAATAGCGCCGTCGTAAGCGAGGG
This sequence comes from Methylacidimicrobium fagopyrum, assembly GCA_026225255.1. GTDB lineage: Bacteria > Verrucomicrobiota > Verrucomicrobiia > Limisphaerales > UBA11358 > UBA11358. The sequence continues at coordinate 54,845 of JAMFSJ010000036.1, forward strand.
CGCCGTCCTTACCGATCACGAACAAGTGCGGCGTCGTTTTCATGTCATAAAGATGGCCGATAGCGCCGGTGTTGTCATCGAGCCACGCGGTCGCATTCATTTTTTGGGCGGCGAATTCCGCGCGCGCCTGTTCGGGTGCGCGATAGCTGAAATTTTTTGTGCTCACTGAATCTACTAGAAGCCACACGACGCCTTTATCGGTAAACTCCTTTTGTAATTCCTGCGCGGCACCGGTTTTATAGTGATTATGGTCGAAGGGACAATCGGAATTATAAGATTCGAGCACGACTAGTTTGCCTTTGTAATCGCTCAAATGAACGGTCTTGCCGTTAATGTCCGTGCCGGTGAAATCCGGCGCGGGCTTACCAATTTCGACGGCAAAGGCGGACATCTCCAAAGTCAACGCGGCGAGTAAGATAAAAGTTTTTTTCATAAATTTAATCGTAGGTCAAAATATCAGACAGAACTCGCGGTCGGTTAGTTCAGAGATTTATTTGGGTGCGGTTCAGGACTGGTCGGCTTTTTCCAACGCATTGAGCACAATTCCCGGCGTCAATACTTCTGGCAAAACGATGGGCGGCGCGGCGGGATCTTTCGGATAAACCAAAACGAGCGGGACACCCGCGCGTTGGAAACGTTGCAATTCTTTCGCGATGCTTTCGGGGAAATGGGTATTGTCGCCAATGAGCGCAACGACGTTCAGGTCTTTAATTTTTTTGCGGACGGACGGAATTTCGATGCTGGTTTTTTTATTCACCTGACACGTCAGGCACCAGTCGGCCGTGAAATCCACCAGCACCGGGTGACCGGCAGCGCGGGCGGACGCGATGGCGGCGGGCGACCACGGTTGCCAATCAATACCGTCGGCGGATTCTTTCAACGAACCATTGGTTTGCGTTTCAATATAAGGCGCGCGCCAATTTAATTCTTTTTCCAAAATCAAAACGTAGCCGCCCACGAGCAGGAGCAAGACGACGATGGCTGACACGGCTTTTTGACTGCGACCGCGCTGGACGAATTCGCCAAAAATCCACGCCGCGAGGGCCACGACGACAAGAAAACCGCCGAGCCAGGCGACGTTTTTGCCATAGCTGCTGGACGCGATGTAGAACAACCACATCACGGTCGCGAGCATCGGAAAGCCCATAGCGATCTTGAATTTTTCCATCCACGCGCCGGGTTTTGGCAGGAATTTTAGCCACGCGGGATTCCAACTTAATAAAATATACGGCGCCGCGAGGCCAAGGCCGACAGCGAGAAAAATTAAAACAATGATGCCGTTGCTTTGCGCGAACGCGAAGCCAAGCGCGGGCGCGAGAAACGGCGCGGTGCAGGGCGTGGCCAACGTGGTGGCGAGCACGCCGTTGAAAAATGCGCCCGCCGCGCCGTGCTTGGAAGCGAGGCCGCTGGCGGTGTCCAACGCGCGTCCACCGAGCACGACTTCAAACACGCCAAACAGATTCAACGCGACCAGCGTGACTAGCGTGGTCAGGCACACGATGAAAATGGGACTGCCGAATTGCATGCCCCAACCCGGGATTAACCCGCTTGATTTGACGCCGATAACGATACCGGCGAGCGCCATGAAGGAAATAAGCACGCCGAGCGCGTAAATCAATCCAAGCGTGCGAACGTGGCGCGGTTCGCTTTTCGCTTCATTGACGAAGCCGAGAATTTTCAACGCAATGACCGGCAACACGCACGGCATGATGTTGAGGATCAGCCCGCCAATAAAGGCATACAGCAGCATTTGCCAGAGCGATTTTGGAGCGGGCAGGGCTGGGGCGGCGGATGAAACATTATTCACGGCGGGCGTCGACGTCGCTGGCAGAGCTTGGTTCGCAACGGGTAAATCTAATTGAAAACTTTCCACGGCTGCATTGGCATTGCTGACGACCAAAACGCCGGAAATTTTCTTCGGCCAATCGCCCGAGAATTTTTTAACAAGCTTATGCAGGATGATCGAATGGCTGACGTCATCGAAATTGAATTTCGTTTCCGGTTGAATTTCAAAATCGTCGCTGGCATTGGGAAATAAATCTATGGCTTCGGGCTTGGGCGATTTTAATTGAATGATTACCGCGCGCGAATTGATGTTGGTCGCGTCTTGCCACCAAGCGTTGGCGGACAGATCAGCCGCTGATTTCGGCACTTTGCTTTGCCACGCGTCAATCGCCGTTACGTCGGTTGAAGCCTTGGTTTCGCTGCCGATTTTTAATTTTGCGTCCACCGTGGCGCTGCCAGGAACGCATTGATCCTGACATTCGAGCCACGCAACGTTGGCTTTCAAATCCAGCGCGCCGGGCGCGAGATTCGTGGCGAGCGTGAGCGGCACGAGGAGCATGACTTCGTCTTCATAGCCGTAGGTGGTAACTTCGGCGGGCGGCAGTTTTTTTGGCGTCGGCCATTGGATTTCGCCCGCAGTAATGCCGGGCGGCAAATCCCATTTGATGGTGGTGGGAATGCCGGAATCACCGGCATTTTTCCAATACGTATGCCAGCCGGGATCCATCTTCAAATCCACGCCCGCCAAGATCGTGTCGCCGGGGCGCGCAGAACCGGCGGATAACAGCAATTGCACCGCCGTATGCGCGGCTTGCGCGGTGAAGGCGGTCAGCAAAAAACTGGCAATGAGAAGAATTAAGATGCGTCGCACTTGAATTAGATGCCACAGATGGCGACTTATTTGAAATTATTTTTTCATTGGCGATGCGCATGGACGCGTATGGGAAAGCTTTTACATGTATTTCACAGATTTTCACGGATTGAAGATGGGAAATTAAACGCAAAGACGCGGAGAACGTGGAGTGGGGAAAAAGAATTAAGTTCGCATTGAAACGGCTAAAGCCCGCGCTCCGCCGACCGTTTACTCGACTCAGAACGGCTACAGTTTGGCTGAAACCACTCTAAAAATCACCGTCAGGCAACCGACGTTCCCGGCTGTATTTATGCCGATTTAGAATGCTTTTTTGCGTAGTTTTTTCCGTGATCATTGAGGCCACGCCGACGATGCGTAGAAACAGGCTATCCTTATGCGGTGAATGAAGATTTGTAAATTATTTGTAATTTTTTATTGCAATCTGGCGACACTAGGCATAAAAACATGTTAGTGTCATTGACATGGTATGATGCCTCGTCATGAAGAGTTCTGGCAAATCACTGTCAGGGCTTGGGTGGAATAGAAGGAGAAATATGAAAAGCATTCAAAAGTTAAGCCGTATTGCATTGTCGTGTGCAACCCTAACCGCAGCCATATTGTGTCCATCGCTTTCCCAGGCGACACCTTATGCGTCTTGCTTCACCAACAATGCCGGCACAATTGGATTTTACCTCAACGAAAGTGGCGGGAATGTCACAATCACTTATGAGGACGGCTCCACCAACGCCAACTTTAATGGTGTTACCACGGGCCTCGCGGTGGCCAAAGGTGCGCAATCATTTAGTTTGAGCGGCCATTCCAGCTACACCATCGCGGTGGCGAAGACCGGCACCGGCAAAGCAAGCATCATATCCACTCAAGCGGCGGCTACCCCGCGCGGGATTGATGTCAACAAGCGTCCTGGTTCTCCTTATTTCGGTTTTGTTTATGCCGTGAATGCTTCAGCGACGAGCTCAAACTTGGCGATCCGGTTGCTAAATAGCGATTTTAGCGGTGTCCTCACCAATGGCGGGGGCGTGGCGTGGCCCAACAGTGCTAGTGCCCCGTATCGCATCGCGGTGAATGAGGATGACTATTTGACCGTTGGTGATTTTTCCTCGGCTCATTCAGGGGTTTGGCGGGTGGATCCAACGCTGACCAGCAACCAATTATTGCTCGGGCCGATTGGTCAGACGGCGGGCTACGCAGCGCAGTCGCAAGGCGATCAATTTTCCCGTCCGTTGTTGATTGGCAACTTACAATCCGGTGGCAGTGCAGTTTTGCTGACGGTGGATGCAGGTTCGATTCCAAATGTCAACGCGAGTCAGTTAAATTCAATTTTAGTTTATAGCAACATCACGCTGGCCAATATGCCGCGGATCACCACGCCAGATTTACTCGGGCCGGAAGTTTGTCTGAATCTAAGCCTGCAAAATAATTATCCCGGGATCAGTTACAATCCGATTACGGGATATATTTATGCCAGCAATCGGCGGGATGGTCCTTCCGGCGGATCGGCTTGCTTATATATTTTCGCTTACTCAAATCTGGTAGTTAATACTTCCGCCGGTGGTGGCAGTGTTAACTTAGGCACAGCGGGTGTTTGGAACTCTTTGTATAATGGCGGAGTAAATGACTATTTTGCCACGGCAACTCCCGGATCAACGGTCACGACCGGCTTGGCAGATTCGGCGGTTTCAGCCGATGGAAAGTATATTGCCGGTGTCGGTTACGGCGATAATCACATCATTGTTTGTGCATTAACCAATGGTATTCCTGATGTTTCCACGCTTTATACCATATCCAACACAGTATCACTAACTTCGGCGGGGCGTGGTATTTGCTGGGATGCAGCGGACAACGTTTACGTGAGCAGCTCTGGTGGCGCAACGTTTCAGGAATGGACTTTGGGCTTCACCGCCACATCAATCACGACCGGGAATGCAGCAGGCCCGACCGGCTTCGCATTGACCTTACCGTCAACGGTAGTCAGTGTTTATGCCACCAACTCAATTGGGTCGGCAACGGTGTCGCAGGCTAATACCTACGGTAATCCGACCAATGCAACCTTCGTCATTCAACGTGTGGGAAATACCAGTGCGCCCTTGACGGTGCCATTCACGCTTGCAGGCACAGCGGCAAACGGAACCTATACGATTGAAGCGAGCAATAGTGTTATCTTGGCAGCCGGACAAAGCTCCACCAATATTACTGTTACCGCCGTTACGGATGGCATTGCCAGAACGACCACAACGATTTCGCTGACCGTGACGACTTCCGGTAACTACACACTGGCTCCGGCTACTGCGACGTTAGCGTTGATCAACGCCGCGCCCGATCAATTGGTCGCATCGGTGGGCATTCGCACCATGTATAATTCGTTCTCCAATGATTTTGCTGCAATTGCGTTCACGCGTTTAGGTGATACTAATGCGCCGACCTTCACCGCCAGCAGCTTTACCTTGAGCGGCACAGCGGTCAGCGGAGTAGATTACACCGCGCCTACTTCGATTACTTTTAACCCGGGCGATAGCGTGCAAACAAACTATGTCTATCCGTTGCAAAACGGTCAATTGCCCGTGGCCAGCAGCACCACGCCTTATGTGGGTAACAAGACGATTGTTGTCAGTGCCGGCAGCGGCTCTGGCTATACCGCTTCTACCAACACGGCGGTTTTGACCATCATTGATAGTGCTACTCCGGCCGCGACGGCATTATTTGCAGATCCGCTGACCGACCCGAACGATGCGGCGAATTGGGCAGTCACTTCTGCCAATAACAACATGCAGACTAATAATATTGATAATACCGTCAACTTTGGTTATGACCTGCAAAATGGTAATCCAGGTTTTTATGGGGCTATTCCCTTGCCGCCAAATGGAGCCACGACGGCCTTGCGCTTATCCGTTAATAAAAATAATAACCCAGGCGCGGCGGCAGGTATTAATCTATATCCAACAAATGTCAGCTTCAGCGGCAACTACGCCGTCCGTTTCGACCTGAACATCATCCAAGGTTTGTCCGGCTCCAGCACCACCGAAGGGCCATTGATGGGCATCAACCACAATGGCGCTCGAACCAACTGGTTTACCGCCAGCGGCGTTGTTAGCGGTTGGGGCACACCCGCCAGCACAACGTGGACCAGCGATGGCGTTTGGTATTGGATCAATGCTGACAATGATTACAGCGGCGGTGCTTACATTGAGTTCACTGGCGTGGGTGGAACAAATAATAATACCGGCTGGCAACAACCTGCCACGGCGACGCCGGTTCCATTCGCTAGCAACTTTAAGACCAATGTGTTCTCTGGTGGCGCAGCTTGGAGCCCCGGCTTGATCAGCAACGGTTCCCCTTTGAATGACTTGCCGGCCAATAACTGGGCCAATATAGAAATTCGTCAGTTCAATAACGTAGTCACCCTGTCTGCCGATAAAGTCGCCATCTTTACCTACACTAATAAGACCGTGTTTACTAACGGCACTTTGATGCTGGGCTACAACGACCCGTTTAGTTCAGTAGGCGCACAAGACAGCGCGGCCTATTTCTCCAACCTGCGCGTAGTGGCTTTGGGCGCGCCGGCGATCAGTCAAATCGCGTTAAATAAAGTAAATAGCACGGTGGCAATCAACTTTACGGCTACGGACGGCAACCTTTCCGCCGCCTCGTTCTCGGTCTCCAGTTCTTCGACCGTGAACGGAACTTATGCGAATGTGCCAACCGCCACGGTCACCTCGCTGGGTGGCGGTGCCTTCCAAGCGGTCGTTCCGCAAAATGGAGCGATTCGGTTCTATCGTATCCTTGAAACTAATTAAATAAATGGTAGTCTAAAAAACACTGGGATGCGAGGTCACGGTAGATTGCGTATCCCAGTAGTTGATTTGTATGAAAATTTGTAAGAAAAGCTGGCTGGGTAATCAACGTGGATTCACCTTGATTGAATTATTAGTTGTTATTGCCATCATTGCGATTTTGGCGGCCATGTTGTTACCTGCCCTTGCCTCCGCCAAGATTAGAGCTCAAGTCACGCAAAGCCTAAGCAATACCAAACAAATGCAACTGGGCTGGCAGATGTATGCTGGTGACAATAATGATGCGGTGCTGCCAAATGCGTCATCATCTACATTAGTTGGCACTATTAATACTTGGTGCGGGACGTCGGGAGAAAATTGGACTACGGCAGATGCAAATACCAATCCGGTTACATATGTTAATTCAATCCTCGGCGGTTATATGGGCAACCAGATTAAAGTCTATCGGTGTCCTGGGGACAATATTCCCTCCGATAACGGAACACGCATCCGCACTTATTCGATGAACGGCCAGTCGGGCACCCGACAAGGCACAAACAGCGTTTACAATCCTGGTTATCAGACGTTTATGAAGATGAACGAATTTAACAAAATAGGACCGGTCAACGCCTTTATTTTTTGCGATGAAAGCATGTATACTCTGAATGATGGATGGCTTCAGATCAGTATGGGCGCCGCCAACTGGCCGGATGTGCCCGCCGCTTATAGTGGCGGGAGAAATGAATTTTCATTTGCCGATGGCCATTCGGAAGTGCACAAGTGGTTAACCCAAGCTTTAAAAATTGTGCCTTATAAATATGGTGTTGGTTACCCGCAGTCCGCTGTTTCAGCCCTGCCCGGCGGAAAACAAAATGTAGACTGGGTCTGGTTCACCAGCCACGCTTCTGTTCTACAATAAATATTTCTCCTATCACCCACGCGGACTCACCCTGAGTCCGCGTTTTTTGTTTAAAAAAAAACAAGAGATCAAAGGCTTTACCTTTGATCTCCGTTGTTAAAAATTGATCTTCTTGTCTCGCGATTCTTTATCACCGAGGAGCGACCATTAAGCCATGCTTTTCTGTCGTGTCGGCAAAAGATAAAATTCCTTTTTCCATGGTGACGCCGAGATACGGATCGTTATTGATCAAAATGCTGCCGTCGATATCAAGATAATCGGTCAATTCCGCCAGATGCGCGGCGGCGCTGATTTGCACGCTGGTCTCGATCATACAACCGAGCATCGTTTTCAATCCTAGCTTGCGCGCGGCACTCAACGTCTCGAACGCCATACTCACGCCGCCCGTTTTGACGAGCTTCACATTCACGCCGTGAAAACCTTCGGCACAACGCGCCACGTCTTTGACCGTGTGACACGCTTCATCGGCGAACAACGGCAACGGCGAACGCGTTTTGAGCCAGACCAAATCTTCCAGTTTCGCGTCGCGCGGCATCGGCTGTTCGCAATACTGAATTTTTTTATCCGTCGCAACCAACCATTCGAGCATTTGCAAGGCGTGTTCCTTCGTTTTCCAACCTTCGTTGGCGTCCACGCGCACGGCTTTGTCCGGCGCGGCGGCACGGAGTGCGGCGAAATTTTCTTTGTCCTGCGGCGCGCCTACTTTTAATTTCAAAACCGGATACGGCGCGGCTTCCAAAACTTTTTTGTAAATGACATCCGGCGAATCAATGCCGATGCTGAACGAGCTGATGTGATAATTTTCGCGAAAGCCGAGGCCAAGAAAATCGTAAAGCGGTTTGCCTGCGCGTTTCGCCGCGCCGTCGAGTAACGCGAGGTTGAGCGCGCATTTTGCCGCCATCGGAATGCCCGGCAGCGAATCCAAAAAAGTCATGCTGCCCGGAACATCATCAAAAGAAAGCGGGCAATAATCCAGGCTTTGCAAAAAAGCCAAAGTGCCGGCGGCGGATTCCGCATAGAGACTAGACGGCGCGGCTTCGCCGATAGCGTGGGTTGAGGAATCGGACAATTCGACGATGACGGTTTTGTGTGTGCCGGAGCCGCCGGTGCTTTGTGAGCTGGCAATTTTCCACGGGTTAACAAAGTGTAATTCGACGATGCAGGCGCTTAATTTCTCCATGCAAAATGAAACCAAAAAACACCTCGTTTGGCAATGCGATTACGCGGATTTTTAACCACGGATGGGCCCAGAAAAAACCAAGCCAGCAGGCAGAATAATGAATGATGAAATGACCGAGGCGCGGGGATCAAAACGTTTTATCTTGCTGCTTTCTTCCTCCTGCATTTCCGATTAATCCGTGACCATCCGTGGTTAAATTCTTTTTCGTGTCCTTCGCGTCTTCCGTAGTTCAAAATCAAACTATGAAATCTGCTTTCGAATTAGCAATGGAACGTTTGAACAAAACGGCGCCGACGGTCAAACTGACGTCCGCGAAGAAAAAAGAGTTGGCCGAATTAGATTCTCAATACGCCGCCAAAATTGCCGCCCGTGAAATCGCGCTCAAAGCGGAAGTTGCCAAATTCACGTTGGCTGAAGATTTCGAGCAAGCCGAAGCCGCCCGCCAACAGCTCGTTCACGAACGCAAAAAACTTCAGTCCGATCTGGAAGATAAAAAGGAAAGCGTCCGCGACGCCAAATGACGCGCGAATTCCAGCGGCCCGCCTTCAAATCCTGCGCTCAAAGCGCTTGGCCGACGGCTGACATTCGCACATTTTCCGGCTGGCAATTCGCCGCACCACGATAATTTCGCCGCTGCTGTCATCAAATTTCGCGATCAGGATGACGCGCAAATCACCGCAGTAAACGCACCGAACGTTAAAGCAGCGGAAAGGATTTTCAGCGGCGCGCTGCGTTTTGGGAATCAGGTCAGGCTTGAAAAATTGGTCGTTAAATTTCATGCCGCCAGTATGGCTCATGGACGGGACAGGAACTGTCCAACCGAGGCCAGTTTTGAAAATAGTTTTACGAATCGCCAGCGGCTAAGTTGCAGCCAAATCTTACGCCGGTGATAAAAATGAAAAGGCCGGGAGATTCCGCAAAACGGTAAATACAAGTGCCACCGCCAATGCCGGCCATAAAAAATTCACCGGCAAAATCTCGCCCGTCGGCTGCCCGCGAAATTTTCTGATCGTCACCCTGATTCCATAAATCAACCCCGCCACGAGGACGAAAACAAACAGCGCATTATCGCGCAACGCGGTGGAAAAATTTCCGTGCAACAACGCGTAAAGCGAACGCGTCGCGCCACAACCGGGACAATTCAAGCCGGTCAATTGATGAAAGCGGCAAATCGGATAAAACGCGTGCGTCGTGGGATTGAAAAAGAAAACCATCGCGCCAACGCCTAATGCCACCGCACCCAAAACGACCCCCGCGAACACTCCATTCGCGGATAAGGGTTTGGAAATTCTGGGCGGCACGGCATTCATTCAATGAAAATTCATATTAAAATTCGCCCGGTTCGTCGCCAGATTGATCAGCGTGATGGCGAGGCACCACAGCAGATTCGTCGCGGAAAGCACGATGCCGGTGATGGCGAGGCTGCGGCTGGGACGAGGTTCCGGCTGCGACTGGATTTGCGCCAGAGCGATGATGCCGAAAACTAAACCGAGCAAATTAAAGGGAATGCAGCAGCAACAGCAAACCCACGCGAGCGCGCCGCAGACCAGACTCCACATCCCGAGCGAATTATTATTTTGCGACGACAGCGTGCACGATTTGGGCGGGGTCGCGAGCGGCGGCGTGGCGGCAAAACTTCCAGCGAACTCTGGCAGCATGCCCGCGAATGACCAATCCGTCGCGCCTTCCACAAAAATGGGGGTGCGACTCTCGATGCGGCCTTGCGCGATCCAGGCGCGGATTTGATCCGCACTGACCGGCCCGTAAACTTTTCCGTCATTACCGACAATTCGATAGTTCATTTTATTCCTCTTCGTTTTCGGTTGCGCCCGCGTTGCGATCCGAGCACACGCCGCGTTTGGTGGTTGCCACAAATTCCGTCAAGATTTTCGCGGCAGGCGTGGAAAATTTTTCACGCGCTTCGGCCACGGCGGCGCGCAGTCCGTTGCCGCTGCGAAATAATAATTTATAAAGCGACTTCAATTCCAGGCGTTCATTGGCCGCAATGCCCGCGCGCCGCAAGCCCACGATATTCAGTCCGCAAATGATATTAATATTCAGCCCGATGGTGAACGGTGGCAAATCCTGGCTGAAACCGGAGACGCCCTGGGTCATCGCCAACGTGCCGATGCGGACGAATTGATGCACGACGGCGTTCCCGGAAATAAACGCGCGATCTTGCACCGTAACGTGACCGCCGAGCAAGGCGCCATTCGCGAGGATGACATGGTTTCCCACATCGCAATTGTGGCCGACGTGCGCGTTGGCCATCAGAAAATTATTATCGCCGATAATTGTAAGGCCGTCGGGTTTGGTGGCGCGATGCACGGTGACGTGTTCGCGAAAAACATTATTATTGCCGATTTGGACGCGCGTCGGTTCGTCCTTATATTTCAAATCTTGCGGGGCTTCGCCGATGACGGTGCCGGCAAAAAATTTATTGCCGATGCCGATTTTCGTAACGCCAGTCAAGTAAGCGTGCGGCCCGACCACGCAATCCGCGCCCAATTCGACATCCGCATCAATCACCGCGTAAGGCCCGACGCGAACGGTCGGATGCAGTTTCGCGGCGGGATGAATAATGGCTGTTGGATGAATCATTTTTCGACCATCAGATGAACACAGACGGACGCCGTTGAAAACTGTAAATTTTCCAAAGCCCGCAACCAGACTACGGCCGGCAAGGACGTTCGCCTCACCAACCCTAATTTCATTTCGTGTATTTCGGATATTTCGTGGTAAAATGGATGCCGAAATGGCTAGCACAATCCAAACTCAACCGGCAATCGGCAATCGGCAATCGGCAATCCTCAATTTGCCCGAGCTGCTTGCGCCTGCGGGCGATTGGGAATGCGTCAAGGCTGCCGTCGAGAATGGCGCGGACGCGATTTATTTTGGGCTCGAAAAATTTAACGCGCGGATGCGCGCGCATAATTTTACCGAAGCGGATCTGCCAAAGCTGATGGAATTTCTCCATCGTCGCGGCGTGCGCGGCTACGTCACTTTCAACACGCTCGTTTTTCAAAACGAACTGGGTGATGCGGAAAATTATCTGCGCGCGATCATCGCGGCGGGAGTGGATGCGGCCATCGTGCAAGATGTCGGCATTTGCCGTCTCATCCGCGAATTGTCGCCCGATTTTCCCATTCACGCCTCGACGCAGATGACGATCACCAGCGCGGCGGGCATCGAATTCGCCCGCAATCTCGGCTGCAATCTCGCCGTGCTGGCGCGCGAATGTTCGATCGCGGAAATTGAAAAAATGCGCGTCGCGGACGCGGACGCCGCCCAACTCTCAACTCAAAAGTTCTCTCAACTTCCGCTCGAAGTTTTCGTCCACGGCGCCTTGTGCGTTGCCTATTCCGGCCAATGTCTGACGAGCGAATCGCTTGGTGGCCGGTCGGCGAATCGCGGTGAATGCGCGCAAGCCTGCCGCATGCCTTACGATTTAATTTCCGACGGACTGCCCGTGGCGCTCGGGGACAAAAAATATTTACTCAGCCCGCAAGATTTGGCCGGACTCGACGTCTTGCCCGAACTCGTTCGCGCCGGCGTTTCCTCGCTGAAAATCGAAGGTCGTCTCAAAGCACCGGAATACGTCGCGAGCATCACGCGCATTTATCGTCAGGCGCTGGATAAACTTTCCAACCACCAAGACTCCAAGGCACCAAGCGAGAATAAAAACTTGGTGGCTTCGCGCCTTGGCAGTTCAAATTCAGATCACTACGACATGGAGATGACATTCTCCCGCGGGTTGTCCACCGGCTGGTTCAGTGGCATTGATAATCAAAAACTCGTCCACGCGCGTTTCGGAAAAAAACGCGGCGTCTATCTCGGCGAAGTCGCAAAAATTTACAACGACACCGTGACGATCCGCCTGCAATCGCCGCTCAAACTCGGCGACGGTATCGTATTCGACGCCGGTCGCCCGGATGAAAAAGAAGAAGGCGGACGCGTTTACGAAATTCAACATCCGCGCCAAAAAGTGCAAAACGAAAACGTCGTCGAACTGCGTTTTGCTTATGGCCATATCAATTTTTCCCGCGTCAAAACGGGCGATAAAATTTGGAAAACCAATGATCCTGATCTGGACAAACGTTTGCGTCAAAGTTTTGAAGGCGATGCGCCGAGATTTCAGCGACCGATTGAAATCGAAGTTCACGGCGAAGTTGGCAAACCGCTGACGCTCATCGCCCGCGACGAAACGGGGAACGTGGCGAAAGTGGAATCTACCATGCCGCTGGCGAAGGCGGAAAAAGTGCCGTTGTCCGAAGAAAAATTGCGCGAACAGCTCGGTCGCCTCGGCGGCACGCCGTTCAAACTCGGCACGTTGAAAAACTTTCTGGCCGGCGAAGTCATGGTTCCCGTCAGCGAATTAAATCGTCTACGCCGCGAGTTCGCCGTTGAACTGGAACGCCTACGCGCGTTGCCGAAACGGTGGGCTTTGAATAACCGCCGAGACGCCGAGACGCCGAGTGAAAAATTGGTTTCTGATTTCTCCGCGTCTCCACGTCTCGGCGGTTCAGATGCGGCACTGATTGTGCTCGTGCGCAATCTCACGCAGCTTGATGCCGCGCTGAAATGCGGTGCCACGACGGTGTATTGTGAGTTTGAAGACCCGAAAAAATATCGCGAGGCCGTGACGACTTTTCACACCGCGCATGGCTGCTCATTTCCAGCCCACAGCCCACAGCCTACAGCCGCGCAACCTGGCATCTTCGTCGCTCCTCCGCGCATTTTCAAAATGGGCGAGGAATGGATTTTGAACCTCGTCAAATCCAGCAACGCCGACGGCTATCTCATTCGCAATTACGAGCATCTAAAAATTTTCGCGAACACGCGCCGCGTCGGCGATTTTTCGCTAAACGTCGCGAACCGAATCACGGCGGATTATTTCAAGAATCAGTTCCAGCTCGAACGCGTCACGGCGAGCTATGATCTGAACGTCACGCAACTCGAAGCGTTGCTGCAAGCCACGCCGCCGGAATGGTTCGAGATCACGATCCATCAGCATATGCCGATGTTTCACATGGAGCATTGCGTGTTCTGCGCGTTTTTGTCGAAAGGCAAAGACTATCACGATTGCGGTCGTCCGTGCGACAAACACGACGTGAAATTGAAAGATCGCGTCGGCGCCGAACATCCGCTCAAGGCCGACGCCGGCTGCCGCAATACGGTTTTCAATTCGCAAGCGCAGACCGGCGCAGAGTTTGTGGATAAATTGCTCACGCTCGGTGTCAGAAATTTCCGCATTGAATTCCTCAATGAATCCGCCGAAGAAGTGGAACGGACGATCACGAAATATCGTCAGTTATTGCGGGGCGAAATTTCCGGCACGCAATTGTGGCGCGAATTGAAATTATTCAATCAAATCGGCGTCACGCGCGGGCAGATGGGGAAATAAAAGGCCCCTGCCGCGCGCTGCTCCGCGCTCCGTTCACGGACATTTATCACTCAAGCCGTTCAATCCTTCATGCTCTACCGTGAAGGAAATTTTTTTCTGCCCATTTTCGGTGGTGATCTTGAACACAAAAATCATGTCGTATTCGCTGCCCGGCCATTCGGGAACATCCTTCACATTGCCACCATTGTCTTTGACCATGTTTTTGCCAAATTCATCGAGCAAACCGTGTTCCCACGCAATGAACGTCGTGGCGTTCTGATACTCCGGCTTTTGCAATTCCGCTGCCAACTCCTTGATCTGCGTGTAGCCAAACTTCGTGTTGACCGGCAGGCCGCAATGGATCGCCGTCGGCTCGATGGTCGCGAGCGGCCGGAGGTAATAATATTTATTGCCGTCCGATTTCTCCGCCGGGTTCGGCGCGAAGATGAATTGCGGCGTGCCGTATTTCGCCAGCAACACATCGGGCAACGCCAGCGCGCGGTTCAGCCCGCGACAGGTTAATTGCCCCAGCCCGCCTTTTGGTTTTTCGCCATGCCGGATAGCGACAATGGTTTGAACCGTTGCCTTCGTTGTCGCGAACACTGGCGACGCATTCGTCGTGTCTTCCGCTTGGGCGAAAAGCGTGAAGCTGATGGCTAAAATAGTGGTGAATAGCTTTTTCATATTTTCTGGTATTCCTCCGCAAATTAAACTTGGCGGGGCAACCTGCCAAATTCCGACGGGCGATTCAATTCGCATTTGATGGATTTTATTAAATCACCTTGCTGGCTCCCATGTGATGCGCCTTGTTACCGCCGTTTTCTGTGATACGCTTCGCCCCTAGGAAAATTGATTTTAAATCCGCGCTTGACCATTCGTTGTTAAGAATATGGCCACTATCATTTCCGCCTCCGAAGTCACCGTTCGTTATAATAATGGCACGGTGCTCGGCGCGCTCTCCTTGCCCACCGGCGCGAAGCTCGCCTACGACATTGGTAAAAATCCCGTCGTGCTTTTCCAGAACGAATGGTCCGCAAATTATTTCAACGAGATGAATAAGAGTTATCCGTTGTCGGCGCAGCCGGTGCAAACGGCGCGGGAATAAAATTAGTCGAAATGAAAACACTGCTTCTGCTTGAAGATAATTCTGAACGCATCGAAGCATTTGAAGCGACGCTTCGCGAACTTGGAGATGACTGGCAAATGCGCGTTTGGCGTGATGCCCATTCAATGATTGCTGAATGCGAAGACCATTTTGGCGATACACACCTCATTTCTCTCGATCACGACTTAAATCCACAACCGGGAGCAACGCGCGATCCGGGCACGGGCGTCGAAGTTGCAAAATTATTTGCCAGTCACTTTCCATTTTGCCCGATCATTATTCATTCGACTAACGCAGACCGCGCTTGGTCGATGCACAATGAGCTTCGGTTTGGCGGTTGGACGGTGGAACGCGTTGGGCCGATTGGGGAGGACTGGGTCAAGAAGCTGTGGTTACCAAAAGCACGTGAGATGTTAAAAAATTCACCCCGTGCGGATATTTTTCAACTCCCGGAAAATCACCATGAACGAATGCAACGCGCTTTCCTTTCACTCGAAGGCATTGCGATTGGCGATGCGGTGGGAGAAATGCTTGCCTATCGGCATTACCAAGCTTCGGAAATCATTGAAAGAGGATTGCCGGCCGGGCCGTGGTTTCGCACCGACGACACTGAAATGGCCATTTCAATCGTCGAAGGACTAAAACTTTACGGATATGTTCATCAAGATGCTTTGGCACGGCGATTCGCTTGGCGTTACGAAAAAGAACCCGATCGTGGTTATGGCAGCATGACACGGATGCAACTGAACGAGATAAATCGCGGTGGCGATTGGCGTCAAGGCGCGGCAAATGCATTTGGCGGGCAAGGTTCTATGGGCAATGGTGGTGCGATGCGCGCCGCACCAATTGGCGCATATTTTGCCGATGATTTGAAACGGACAGCCGATGAAGCTCGCGCCTCAGCACTGGTAACTCATACTCATCCCGAAGGTGTGGCCGGCACAATTGCCGTGGCGATTGCGGCTGCGAGTGCGTGGCTGACACGAAACTCATTGGGAGATGAACGCCGCAAACAATTTTTTGATGCGGTCTTGGAATTCACACCGGAAAGTAAAACCCGTCGTGGAATTGTCATCGCGTCTCAAACCAGCCCTAGCATTGAGATTGAAACGGTTGCCAAAGCTCTCGGAAATGGCTCATTGGTCACCGCACCTGATACCGTTCCATTTGCACTTTGGGTGGCTGCCAAGCATTTAGATGATTATGCAGCCTCATTGAAACAGGCAATTCTTGCGGGCGGCGATTGTGATACTAACGCCGCGATCGTAGGCGGCATCGTTGCGCTTTCGGCTGGCCGCGAAAACATTCCGACGAAATGGCGACAGCAAAAAGAACGATTGCCGTTCGTGGATTTTTCGTAACGTTGCTATTCCTTTAACCAGTTAATTTTAATTTCTTTTTCCACAGCTTTGAATTCCTGATCAGCCGTCACGAGTTCGGCTTTTTTCTGCTTGGCCAATGCGGCGGCAAAAGCATCTGCCAGACCCAACTTATGTGAGTTTTTCAACAGTGCGGCGGATTCCGCGAGTTCGCGATCAACCGGCACGGCTTCCAACGGGGTTGTGCGTTCAAACTGGCGCGCAGTTTCCAAACCAGCATTCCCGTGCTTGCGTTCTATTTTATAAAGCACTTCTGCCCAATTAATGGCGCTGATGAAAATCGGACGATCAGCTTCGGAAGCCTTGTGGAAAAGGTCACGCATTTGTTCCATGCCCGGCTCACCAAAGAACATTGCCAGCAAAGCCGAAGTGTCTAGAACCACAGGCTTCATTCGCGGTCTTCCTTTTCCTTTTCAGCGCGCCGTTCCTCCAGAAGTTCCTGCACGATGGATTTCTCGCCAGGCTTTTGCTTGAAAATGCCGCAGAAGGAATTGATGTATTCTTTGGTGACGGGCTGAAAAATGATGCGGTCGCCTTCTTCTACAAAATTGATGCGCGTGCCGGGCTTGATGCCATAACGGCGGCGGATGTGCGAAGGCACCACTAATTGGCCCTTGGAAGTGACGTAAGCGCTATTCATAGATTTTTATTTCGTGATAAAATCTACCACCGGACCAACTGTAAGACAATGGCCGTTTGTAAGACATATTTAATATTTCCAAAGGTGCGTTCCGTCTAGGCGGTTGAAGTTTGAATGTGCTCTGGAGCTTGAAGGCAGGCCGCTTGGGACTTTCCCATGATGTGCCTTGTTACGCCGATGTTTTGTGATATTATTCGCCCCTTGAAAAAATTGATTTTTGATCCGCGTTTGACAGTTCGCCGTTAAATTTATGGGCACCATCATTTCCGCCTCCGACGTTACCGTTCGCTATAATAACCGCACGGTGCTCGACGCCACTACGCTCGGCATTCAGGAAGGCGAACGCATTGGGCTCGTCGGACGCAACGGCGCGGGCAAGACGACGTTCCTCCGCATTCTCGCCGGCTTGCAAACGCCCGATAGCGGCGAAATTTCGCGGCAACGTGATCTTGTGGTCAGCTATTTGCCGCAGGATTTCATGCTCGATTCGTCGAAGACCGTTTATGGAAACATCCGCGACGGTGCCCAGCATGTTTTGGATTTGATCGCAGAATTTGAATCGTTGCCGCACGACTCAAAACGTCACGAGCAGTTGGAACAACGCATTCAGGTTTTGGACGGCTGGACGCTGGATCGTCGCATTGAAATCGCGATGGCGCATTTGAATTGTCCTCCGGGCGATCGCCACATTGATACGCTTTCCGGCGGTGAAAAACGCCGCGTCGCGATGTGTCGCGCCATGGTTTCGCAGCCGGATTTGTTGATCCTCGACGAACCAACCAACCATCTTGATCCGGAATCCATCGAGTGGGTTGCGGAATTTTTGGATGGTTTTAGCGGCACGTTTTTGGTCGTCACGCATGATCGTTATTTTCTCGATCGCGTCGCGCAACGAATGATTGAGTTGTCCGACGGCGCGTTCTTTTCGCACAACGGAAATTACACCGATTTCCTGCTCGCCAAGGCGGAGCGTCAGGCCGCCGATTCGACGGTGGAACACAAGCGCCAGATGTTCCTGAAAAAGGAACTCGCGTGGGTGCGGCAAGGTCCGCGCGCGCAACGCAGCAAACAGAAAGATCGTTTTGAGCGTTACTACGACGAGGCCGCGAAGGACGGGCCGGTGATCGAAGAAGACGTGGAACTCGTCATTCCGCCACCGCCCCAGTTAGGCAATCGCACGGTGGATGTCGCTGATCTCGGCATGGAAATCGCCGGCCGAAAATTATTTTCCGGCTTCAGTTTTAATTTTGAAAACGGCAAACGCGTCGGCATTTGCGGGCGCAATGGCTTGGGCAAATCCACCTTGCTCAAGACGATGATCGGCCAGCTCCAGCCGACCGAAGGCACGGTAAAAATCGGGCAGCTCACGAAGTTTAATTACGTGGATCAAGGCCGTTCGCAGTTGAACGAAGAACGCACGGTGCTCGATGAAGTCGCGGACGGCACGGAATTCGTGCAATGGGGCGACACGAAAATCTCCGTGCGTTCCTACCTGAAACGCTTCCTGTTCGCGGACGACCGGATTTTGACGTTTGTCAAAAAATTGTCTGGCGGCGAACGCAGTCGTTTGTTGCTCGCGCGCATTTTGAAAAGCGGCGGAAATTTTCTCATCCTCGACGAACCGACGAACGATCTCGACTTGCCGACGTTGCGCGTTTTGGAAGAAGCGTTGATCGCGTTTCCCGGCGTGGTGTGCGTGGTCAGCCATGATCGTTATTTTCTGAATCGCGTTTGCACGGACATTCTGGCGTTTGAAGGCGATGGAAAAATTCATCACAGCGTCGGCGACTACGATTATTATTTGGAGAAGAAAAATCGCCGTGCCGCGCTCGCGCTCAAAGCCGAAGAGCAAAAGAAAACTGTGGTCGTTGCGCCCGTGGTTAAGACCAATAAAGCGCGTAAAATGTCCTTCAAAGAAACGCATGAACTCGGAGGCATCGAAGCGCAAATTCACACGGTCGAGGCCAACGTGGCGCGCATCGAAGGTTTGTTCGCCGATCCGGAATTCTTCCGCAAAAATGCCGCGAAGGTGAGCGACCTCACGCATGAGTTGGATGCGGCGAAAGAAAATGTCGCGAGACTTTATAAGCGTTGGGAAGAACTGGAAGCGATCAAGGCAGCAGCGACTTCATGATGGCCAATTTAATATGGCTTCGTTCATCCATCTTGCAGATGCAAAGAACCAGCGACTGATTGAAAAGAACGGCCTCAAAGCTGGGAAGAAAGGCGTGTTTGGTGTGCCGGTGACAAAAGACTTCTTGGTCACGCACCAATGGTCTCGTGAATTAAGGCGCAACGGAGTTAAGTTATTTATTTGTGTTCAGTTTCGTGTTCCAGATGACGAAATAGTTTTGGTCGGGAAGTATAACGGAGAGAAGATTTCTATGACCGCAGCCGAATCGGTAGCGACGGTAGCAGAACATAAAGCTCCAATGGGATTAGAAGTCGTCTTTCAACGAAGAATTTTTCCAACTGAAATCCAACGCATTTATTCCGCTCCCAAGACAGCTGGCTGGCGTTACTATCCTGATGCAAAAGGGAAAAAGCCTTTCTGCCATTGCCGTTTCTGTAATCGAGGTGAAATCAGGGCGCAAAGATTGATCCGTGAAGACGATTAGATTGATCAACGAACTCCCCCGAATTGGGATTTGACGCTTTCTCTGCATCAAACCATTGTGCGGGGATGTTTTTGTTAAACGGAAAAAACTTAATCAAACTCGCCGCGGTTACGTTGTTGACCGCTGGCTGTTCGACGATGTCTTCTAAAATTAATTATCCCGCGACCGTCACCACCAACGTAGTGGACAATTATCACGGCACGTTGGTTGCCGATCCGTATCGCTGGCTGGAGGATGATAATTCACCCGAAACCAAGGCTTGGGTGGCAGCGCAGAATAAAGTCACGTTCGCCTATCTCAACGCCATTCCCGGGCGCGAGGCGATTCGGGCACGACTGACGAAGCTGTGGAATTACGAACGTTACACCGTGCCGTTCAAGGAAGGTGGACGTTATTTTTATTCGCGCAACGATGGCTTGCAAAACCAGAGCGTGCTTTACACCGTGGATTCATTGGACGCCGCGCCGCGTGTGTTGCTCGATCCAAACACGCTCGCCAAGGACGGCACGGTCGCGCTCGCTGGCTTGTCGGTGAGTGATGATGGCAATCTGCTCGCCTACGGCACGTCCGCTTCCGGTTCCGACTGGGAAGAGTGGCGTGTCCGCGATGTGCGCACGGGCACCGATTTGCCGGATCATCTGCAATGGGTCAAGTTCAGCAGCGCCGCGTGGAAAAAGGACGGCAGCGGATTTTTTTACAGCCGTTACGATGCCCCGAAAGCTGGCGATGCCCTCAAGGGCGTGAACAAATTTCACAAACTATATTTTCACAAACTCGGCACGGAACAATCGGCGGATGAATTGACCTACGAGCGCACGGACAAGCCGGACTGGGGGTTTGGGGGCGCAGTCACGGAAGACGGACGTTATCTGATCATCTCCGTCACGGTGGGCACCGACCCGAAGAATGGCGTGCTTTACAAAGATTTGTCGTCGCCGAATTCGCCCGTGGTCGAATTGGCGATGGATTTTGATGCGAGCTACGATTTCATCGGCAACGACGGTCCGGTGTTTTGGTTTAAAACGAATCTGCAAGCGCCGCGCAGCCGACTCATCGCCATCAACAGCGCGCAATCACAGCGCGCGAACTGGCAGGAATTGATTCCGCAAAGTCCCGATGCGTTGCAAGGCGTCGGCGTGTTGAATAATCAATTTGTCGCGAGCTATCTCAAGGATGCGCACACGTTGGTGAAAATCTTCAACCTTGATGGTAGCTTCGCGCATGAAGTGTCATTACCCGGTCTGGGCACAGCGGGCGGCTTTGGCGGCAAACGTGCGGACACAGAAAGTTTTTATTCCTACACCAGCTTCACCGTGCCGGGCGCCATTTATCGTTATGATGCCACTACGGGAGCGAGTTTAATTTTCCGCCAGCCGAAAGTAGATTTCGACGCGAGTGCTTACGAGACGAAGCAGATTTTTTACACCAGCAAAGACGGCACGCGCGTGCCGATGTTTCTTGTTTATAAACGCGGCCTGAAACTCAACGGTGAAAATCCGACGCTGCTTTACGGCTACGGTGGCTTCGACATCAGCCTCACGCCGAGTTTCAGCGTGAGCCGCGCGGCGTGGCTGGAAATGGGCGGCGTGTATGCGCTCGCCAACATTCGTGGCGGCGGCGAATACGGCGAGGAGTGGCATCAAGCTGGCACCAAAGCGCATAAACAAAATGTCTTCGATGACTTCATCGCCGCGGCGGAATGGCTCGAGGCAAATCATTATACGTCGCCGAAAAAATTGGCGATTCAAGGCGGCAGCAACGGCGGCCTGCTCATCGGCGCGTGCCTCACGCAACGTCCGGAACTTTACGCCGCCGCGTTACCGGCCGTCGGCGTGATGGATATGTTGCGTTTCCAGAAATTCACGATTGGCTGGGCGTGGTGCAACGATTATGGCAGTTCGGACAATGCGGAAGATTTCAAATGGCTATCCGCGTATTCGCCGTATCACAACCTCAAGCCGGGCACGCATTATCCCGCGACGCTCATCACGACCGGCGATCACGATGATCGCGTGGTGCCGGCGCATAGTTTTAAATTCGCTGCGCGTTTGCAGGCCGATAACAGCGGTAAAAATCCGACGCTCATCCGCATCGAAACCAAAGCCGGTCATGGCGCAGGCAAACCGACTTCCAAGCAGATCGAAGAACAA
The DNA here is from genome assembly GCA_026225255.1 of Methylacidimicrobium fagopyrum. Classification (GTDB taxonomy): domain Bacteria; phylum Verrucomicrobiota; class Verrucomicrobiia; order Limisphaerales; family UBA11358; genus UBA11358. The sequence goes on from JAMFSJ010000036.1 coordinate 76,645, forward strand.
ACTGACTTGCTCGTATTTTTGACGAAGGCATTGGGAATGGAATTGCCGGCGGATTTTACTGAATAAATGGCAGGGCGGAGCGGCCGCTCCGCCTAAATTAAAAGCCATTCCGCGTGACTTGAAACGTCGCCAAGCAAACTTGTGCGCGCGTCGGATCGTTCAAGCAAAGCACGCCGTTGTGAATTCGAGGTGCTGGCTCACCGGCCAGTTGCAGTGGAAATTTTTCGCGCAATCTCTCGGCGTAAGTTTGAAAGTTATCGCAATTTTCCGCGCGCAATTTTGCGTGGTTCACGAGCTCGAATTTCCCGTGACTGCCTTGATGCGTCTGCCGCATCAGTTCAATCGTCAAACGCCCCATCGTGTAACGCGGATTGATTTCCACAATCGGTTTGAGCCGACAGTTGCCCGCCGCATCGCGGTAGACAAAAGCGTCAATCCCAACCGGGCCAATGTAATCGACCTGCCGCAATTCAGCTTCTAGTCGTGAGAAAATTCCGGCAAAGAGTTGATGCAACTGTTGCGCGATGTCCGGCGGTTCTCGGAAGAGCGCGAGGATGTTCGCGGGAATTTTCTTTTGATAACCCGGCGCGGCCATGTTCGCTTGAAATTGGCCTTTGGCGTCGTTGAGCAAATTAGTGTAGCCGCAGAGCCTTAAACCGTCGGACGTCATTTCAAGTTGGATAGAGAAATCCAATTCGCGTTCCAGCCACGGTTCGACGACGAGTTGACGTCCGCCAACAACGGAATTCGTCAGCCAGCGCCGGTGCGTTTCTAAAATTTCCGGTTCAAACAATCGCATCGCGTTGCTGCCCGCGAGACCGAGTGCTTCCTTCACGACAATTTTGTGATGACCGCGCGCCCGGATTTTTGCGATGGCAGCGAGGGCTTCGTCGAGTGAACTCACGGCGACGCCTACTTCGCTTTCGGTGCAAAGCCACCCCTCACCCGGCCATCGGTCACTCTCTCCCCGCAGAGGGGAGAGGGCAGCGTGAGGAGTGCCAGGATTTTCCAAAACTTTTCGCAACAACTCCGCGCTCCACGCTTTGGAATAAAGTTGCGCAATGCTGGGATTAAAACTTTGGTTAGCCGTGCGCTTTTCCACATTAAGATTGGCGAAGAGCGGCGCGAATAATTCTACGCTATCCGCACCCCACGCCCACGGACGCAAACGTCCGAGTTTGCGTTCAACCAATGTTTGGAGCGCCGATCTCTTGATCGGCTCGTTACTATTTTTGGCGACGAGCGATGGCGACTTGCCGATCGGGAGATCAGCGCTCCGGCCCATTTCCAC
>JAMFSJ010000037.1 GCA_026225255.1 Methylacidimicrobium fagopyrum
ACTTGCACCGTGGTTTTTTCCTGGCCGAACGGATGATGTTCCTCCGTGATCTCACGGCTCTGGCCGGTGGTCATCACGGTTTGGTCGTCTTTGGCATATTGCTCGGCGAGTTCTTTCGGGAAAAAATCAAAATCTGTTTTACCGAGAATATCTTCCGGTTTGGATTGGGAATGTTCGCAAAACTGGCGGTTCACAAATGTGAAGCGGCCTTGCAAATCTTTGCGAAAAACGTTCTGCGGCATCGTTTCGACGAGCGAATGATACAGCGATTCCGAGCTGCGCAACGCTTCTTCAACCTGCCGTTCGCGGGTGATGTCTGCGACCGTGCCTTCGTAGTAAAGGATTTTTCCCGCCGGGTCGCGGATGGCGCGGCAATTTTCGGAAATCCAAATAGTGCTGCCGTCCTTGCGGAAAATTTTTGACTCGAAACCGCTCAACGTGTCGTTCTCCTGCATGAGCCGCACGAATTCCTCGCGGCGACCGGGTTCGACGTAAAGTTTGCTGGCGATATCTTTGATGTTCGCCATCAGTTCCACCGGCGAGCCGTAACCGTAAATCCGTGCGAGCGCGATGTTTGCCAACAGATAACGGCCGTCCACCGTGGTGCGAAAAATACCTTCAACGAGATGGTCGAACAGGCTGTAGTAATTTTCCTTTTCCGTCATCAACGCAATGCGTTCTTCCTGCCGCGCCAGCGCGCAATAAATGGCGTGGCGCAATGCCAGCGTCGCGAGTTCGCCGCGACCGAGATATTCTTGCGCGCCGTTGTAGATGGTTTCCGCGAGAAAATCTTTATCACCGTCCGGCCCGATGACCAGCACCGGCAACCGCGTGATCTTGGTGGTGAGAAACGTGATTTGAAACAGCGCGGCGGCATTCGCTTGCGGCACCTCGAACAGCACTGCGTGACAAGGATTCACCGAGATCATGACCAGCGCCGCATCCACCGTCGGGGCGACAGTGACGATGGCGAGCGGCAATAAATCCTTGATCTGCTGCGTCAGAGCGTCGTCGCTGGAGATCAGCAAAATCTTAGACGGCCCGCTGTGTGAATCAAATTCCATGCCTTTTTTGTTTCATTAACCGTCTGTAGAAAATACAAGGTTCGCCCCAACGCGCAAGCGGGCAATCAGAAAGAAAAGGATGAAGGATGCCGGACGAAAGCTGAAATCACCCAGCCGCGTATGCTAAAAATGAATTCGACGCCCAAATGCAAAGGGTGAAACCGGCGCGGAATTTTGCTTGTATAAAATCTCGAAAATTGAAATTCTCGAAATAGCAATATAGCTGCTGGTGTTTCAAATCGTTGCGGTAAATTAAAAACAAATAAATCAAACCGACATAATATGAAAACAATCAACATCAAACAATTGGCGAACGGTCTGGCCTTGGTTGCATTAACTGGCTTCATCGCCGGCTGCGCTTCCAAAGGTTATGATAAGGGAGCAGACACCGCGAAGGCATTACAGTCGGACGCGGCCAAAACTCAGGCGGTTTCGCAAAGCGTGACCGACACGCTCGGCGCCTTGAACAAGCTGACCTATAATCCGCAAGGCGATCTGCGCGATCAATACGGCAAATTCACCGACGCCGTTAAAAGTTTGCAGTCGGCGTCCAGCAGCTTGGACAGCCAAATCGCGGACACGCAGGCTAAGTCGGATGCTTACTTCGTTAACTGGAGTAATCAGATTGCGACGATCCAAAATCCGGACATCCGCGCGTTGAGTGCATCCCGCAAGGACGCAGTCAGTGCCAAGCTCGTCAGCCTGAAGGGCAGCTATACGGACGTCAAAGGCTCACTCAAGTCGTTTACGGATGACGTGACGGACATCAAGACGTATCTCGATACGGACCTGACCGCTGCCGGTCTGGATAAAATTAAAGACGTGGTGGCCAAGACCAAATTGGATGCCGTGCCCGTGCGTGATTCAATCAAGGCATTGCAAGCGAACTACACTGACGTAGCGGCGGCGTTGTCGCCCGTCCTGCCCGCCGCCAGCAAATAAGCGAAACGCATCTTCCTCCATCCAGCGCGCCCGCGTGAAAATGCGGCACGCTGGATTTTTTATGGTGGTGCAGGCATCCCACCGTGATTTTAAATTAGTTAAGCGAATACTCGGCGCTTAAAAAATGACAGAATCGTCACCTCACATTCATGCGGTAAACATTTGGCGGTGGTTAAATACACCTCATCCTGACGGCGCGTGAAAGCGGATGACACCAACATTAACATGAAAATGCTTGAAGTATCCTTTGACTTGGCCGCAACCATGCCGGACAGTTCCAGTGCACAATTTTTAATGAAAAACTCGCCTGCGCTTATTTTGAAAACCAAGGCCTACGCCAAGGATTTTTTCTGGACCAGTTGGTGGTGCGTGCTGTCCACCGCATTTTTACTGGCGCTGACCACGGTCGGCCCGTTGCTTAACTTGCCGCTGGCCGCTAAAGTCGTTTGCAGCCTGTTCGCGGGCTTATTAAGCCTGCGGCTGTTCGTGATTTACCACGATCAACAGCATCACGCCATCTTGCCAAAATCCAAACTGGCGGGGGTTTTTATGTGGCTCTTCGGCATCTGGGCCTTGAGCCCGAGCAGCATCTGGCGTAGTTCGCACAACCATCATCACGCGCACAATTCCAAATTACGCGGCTCGCATATCGGTTCTTTTCCCATCATGACCAAGGAGAATTATCAAAGTTCGTCGCGTGGAAAGTGTTTCAAATATCTGTTCATGCGTCATCCGCTGACGATTCTGTTCGGCCTTTTTTCAATCTTTCTCTACGGCATGGTCATTTGCCCGTTTTTAAATGCGCCGCGAAAACACTTTGATTGTCTGCTTTCTTTCGTGGTCAACCTTTTGATGGGCATCGTGCTGGTGCATTTTTTTGGTTGGGTGGCCATGGTGCTCGCATTATTGATTCCGCGTTTTATCGCGTGCGCCATCGGCAGCTATTTATTTTACGCGCAGCATAATTTTCCAGACGTTTCTTTCAATGACAACGCGGGCTGGACCTACGAAAAAGCGGCGTTGGAATCGTCCAGTTTTTTAGCGACCAATCGGGTCATGGCGTGGTTCACGGCTAACATTGGTTATCATCACATCCATCATCTGAACGCCCGCGTGCCGTTTTATCGCCTGCCCGAAGTGTTGAAAGCGATCCCGGAATTGCAGCAACCGAAAATTACTTCATTGCATCCGCGTGATATTTTCCGCTGCTTGAGCTTGAAAGTGTGGTGCGTGGAAACGCAGCGCATGGTGGGCGTCCGTAATTTATAAGACCGGAACGTGGCCGCGGTTAAGATAATTTTCCGGGGCGCTCAACGTCTCGGCAGCGGCAAGGTATCGCTCGCGTGCGCGGGTTGATAGACGGCCGGTTTCAAATTCGTCAGCGGATCACTCTTCTTATGGTGGCGGAAAGAAAAGAAAATCACCGCCACCAGGATGATTAATCCCAACCCGGCGAGGCCGACAAACCCCATTTTCCAATTGACCCGCGCCATGAACAACGTGAGCGTGTCCAAGATCGTGGTTTTCTGTTCCGTCAACGGCGGCGGTTCGCTGAATTGCTGCGTGCCCTTGAGTTCAGCTTCGAGCGTGGCACTCAGCAACGGCACATCCAGCTTGAGAAACATCGCGTAACTTTTCACCGAGCCACGAATATAAATCGTCGCCGAAAACGCGCTGAAATTCCCATCTTCCAGTGCGCGGACGTAATCAGTGCGGATTTTGGTCGCTTCGGCAACCTGCTCCACCGTCAAATTTCTCGCCTCGCGACCTGCGCGAAGTTGTTCTGCAACCGTTGGCATTTCATGTATTTAGCGGTTTTATTACACGCTTGGCAATGTTCGAAATCGAGCAAAGGAGTTTTTAGTTTTTATTTTTAAGTTTTTAGTTCAAAAACGGCCCTCTAATTCGAGTCCGCAACTAAAAATTTAAAACTCAAAACTTAAAATTTATTTGAACCTTTGCTCGCCTCGCGCATTCCACTCACTGAAAATGCCGGAAGTGGCCGACATCGAAACATTGCCCGTGCCGCAAGCCCGCGCCGGAGATCCGGCGGCTTGGGACACGCTCTTCCGACGCTATCAATTACCGCTTTACGTTTATGTTTATGAACTCGTGCGCGAAGAACAACCGAGCCTCGATCTCGTGCAGGAAACGTTTATTGCCGCCGCGCGATACCTTGGCGGTTTGCGCGAGGATGGGAAATTCGGCAGTTGGCTCTTCGGCATCGCGCATCAGAAATGTATCCAACGCTGGCGCAAACGCAGGGAAATTCTATTCGATGAAATTCCGGAAGCACCGGACGAATGGGAAAGCCAGCCGGACAATTTGCTCATCCGCCGCGAACAAGAAGTTGAATTTATGAAATTGCTGGAACAATTGCCGTTGCCGCAACGTGCCGTTTTGTTGCTGCATTATGTCGAAGATTTTTCGCTCGAAGAAATTGCCGGCATCACCGCAGCGCAACTTGGCACGGTAAAATCGCGACTGCACTACGCCAAGAAATCGTTGAGGAAATTGTTAACGCCTCCGGAAAATTGAAAACAACACTCAAGGCGGGGACTCACACAGAGGCACAGAGAACACGCAGAAATACTGATTGTTTTCTTTGCCGTCTCTCTGTGCCCTCTGTGCCTCCGTGTGAATCCTTTTTTAAAAAATATGAAAACGCCGCGTGAAATTCTGTTAGCCCGCCATCAAGCCGCCGCGCCAAAGCTGGATGCGTTGCGTTGCGAAGTCGTGGCGGGATTGAACCACCAAGACACCAAGACACCAAGTTGGGGCTTTCACTTTGTGTCTTGGTGTCTTGGTGGTTTAAACAAACTCTGGCGCGAATTGATTTTTCCGAGCCGCCGGACGTGGGCGGGTTTGGCCACGGCGTGGCTGCTGATTTTCATCGTGAACTTTTCGTTGCGCGACCACTCGCAATCCGGCGGCCAAAAAGTTTCGTCACCCGGTCCAATGCTTACATTTCAACAACAAGAACGCTTGTTGACGGAATTGACCGGCCCGGATGAATGGCGCATGGCCGAACGGCCCAAAACGTTTTCACCCCGTCCGCGCACGGAACGCATTAAAATTTTGACGACGTAAATTCCGGGATGGACGCCGTGGCGGCGATCCTGATCAAACTTAAATTCAAAAAATGGCGCAGCGATACGCCTTTCCTCCCGAAAACAATTATGAATGAAACTCCAAAAAATAATCGTGGCTGGCGAATCTTGCGCCGACTTTTCATTGGCGCGGCCATTTTCGTCACGTTGATCGGACTTTTTGTCACCGAAGAAAACTGGCGCGGCAAACGCGCCTGGGAAAACTATCAGCGTGAATGGGCGGCCAAGGGTGAGAAATTTGACTGGGAGTCCTTCGTTCCGGCCACTGTGCCAGACGATCAGAATTTTTTCACGTCAGCCGTTTTCACAAATATTCAAAATGGCAAAATCAAATTCTCGCCCTACGGTGATGGCCCCGGACCTGATTCTCACCCGGACGCCAGCCAAAGTGGTTATGCCATTTATGGAATGCAGATGACCGATCTGCCCGGTTGGCAGAATTATTATCGCCACCAAACGAACGTGGACATGCTGAAAAGATTTCCGGTTTCACCGCAGAAGCAAACGCCTGCCGCCGAGATTTTATTTGTCTTGAACCAATTTGATTCCGCAGTTGAAGCATTGCGCCAAGCCAGTCAACGTCCTTATGCAAATATCCCATTAGAATACGAAGATGGATTTCATGCGCCGTTGTTACCTCGTTTAGCCGACTTAAAGCGAAGCAGCCAACTGATGTCACTGCGGTCATCGGCAGAACTGGCGGACGGACAAAATGACAAAGCATTGGCCGACGTGAAGTTGTTATTATTTTTGGGCAATAACCTCCGCAGCTCGCCATTTTTGATTTCGTATCTGGTGCGCATCGCCATTGTAAACATTGCCTTGCATCCCATTTGGGAAGGCTTGGCCAAGCATGAATGGTCGGACGAACAACTTATCGCATTGGATGCTGAATTGGGGAAAATGGATTTCTTGGCGGATTACGGCTTTGCCATGCGTGGTGAACGGGCATTCGCCCTCGCTTCATTCGAAGATGAAAGACGAACGCGTGTGCAGATTTCGAGTGATGACAATGGTATTCGAACCACCAATAAGCTGACTTTGATGCCTAGTGCGTATTTCTATCAAAACGAACTGAATTTCGCGCGCATGCACCAACAATGGATTTTACCGCTCGTCGATACGAATGCGCACATCATTTCACCTGAATCTCTTCGGCGAGCAAATGCCGCAGCTGACGCAGGCCTCAAACATTATTCACCTTACAAAATTCAAGCCATGATGGTGTTTCCGGCGATTGGCGGTGCCGTGAAAAAATTCGCTCTGATTCAATCCAGCATTGATATGGCGCGCGTCGCTTGTGCATTGGAACGCTATCGTCTAGCGCATGGCGAATATCCGGAAACGCTTGACGTGCTGGCACCACAATTTATTGCCACGCTGCCACACGACATCATCAACGGCCAGCCGTTGCATTATCGGAGAGAAGCAAACGGGCAATTTGTCCTTTATTCCATGGGCTGGAATGAAACTGATGACGGCGGGAAAGCCGTTCTGACTAAAGCTGGCTCAGTGGACCGCGATCAAGGCGACTGGGTCTGGCAATATCCGGCAAAGTAATTTGTAAAGATAAAGCCGAAGCACAAAGCAAGCGGTGTCAGCCTTGAAATGTCGGAAGCGAATTGTTAGAAAGAGCGCCATGCTCAAGCTGATGAACCATATTGTAGCTCTTAAAGCTCTCGGCGACGGAGAATTTTGTGATCCAAACAATCAATGGTTCACGGCAGGTTTCCGCCGGCTGACCGCGGTGGCGATGTTAGGAACTTTCATGCTGTTCACGTTGACCTCGGGTGCGGCGGGCAACATCCCGGCCGCCGAACGTCCCAACATTGTTTTCATTCTCACGGATGATATGGGTTACAGCGATCCAAGTTGTTACGGCGGCACTTTTGTTCCGACGCCAAATATCGACCGGCTGGCGAAGGAAGGAATTCGCTTTACCCATTTCTACGACGATGCCCCAATCTGTTCGCCCTCCCGCGCGTCATACATCACCGGCATGTTTCCGGCGCGTTGGAATTTCACCACTTATCTCGATAATCGCGCTCAAAACCTCGACTGCGAGCAGACCAATTTTCTGACCACCAACGCACCCGCGCTGGCCCGGGTGCTGAAGGCCGCCGGTTACGACACGGCTCATTTTGGCAAGTGGCATCTTGGCGGCGGTCGCGATGTCACCAACGCGCCACCGTTTAGCGCTTATGGTTACGATGAACATATCGGGACTTACGAAAGCCCGGAACCGGATCCCAACATCACCGCCACTCACTGGATCTGGTCGCCCAAAGATCCGGTCAAACGCTGGGAGCGCACCGGTTATTTTGTGGATCACGCTCTTGATTTTTTGCGCCGCCATCAAGGCAATCCCTGCTACGTCGAGATCTGGCCCGATGACGTCCATACGCCTTGGGTGCCGAATGTTGAGCGGGAGATGAAAGCACCGGGTTCAGCGCAACGGCAAGATTTTTGCCAGGTGCTCGCCGAATATGATCGGCAGATGGGCCGTTTGTTTGACGGCTTGAAAGCACTCGGTTTGGAGACCAACACGCTGGTGATCTTTACCAGTGACAACGGCCCCTTACCCAATCTCAAGCATACGCGCACCGGCGGATTGCGCGGCAGCAAATTAAGTCTCTACGAAGGTGGCGTCCGCGTGCCGTTCATCGTGCGCTGGCCCGGTCATGCCACCGCCGGGCGGGTGGATGAACAGGCCGTGCTGGAAATGGTCGATCTCTTTCCGACCTTCTGCGCCATCGCCCAAGCCCCGTTGCCGACGGCGTTCGCCTTTGACGGCGAAAATATGACGGCGGCGTTTGACAACCAAACAATGGCCCACACCAAAACCATTTTCTGGGAATATGGCCGCCAGTCGAAATTTTTTCATTACCCCGAACCGGTTTACGATCGCAGTCCGCACCTGGCCGTTCGTGAAGGGAAATGGAAATTGCTCGTGAACGTCGACGGTTCGCAGGCAGAACTTTATGATCTGACAATCGATGCGAATGAAACCAATAATGTTGCAGCTACCAATCCAGAACTGGCCAAACGCCTGACCGACGCGGCTTTGGCTTGGAAAAAGTCATTGCCGAAACTGGGTGAATAGATCTGGCGCTTGCCTGATCACACCGCGCTTTGGCCGCCGCCATCCGCCCCGCCGCCGTCGAGATCGATCAGGATTTCGCGCGGCTCGGCGCCGTTACTCGGGCCGACGATGCCGCGATTTTCCAGTTCGTCCATGATGCGCGCTGCACGACCGTAGCCGAGACGCAGGCGCCGTTGGAGGAGCGACACGCTCGCTTTTTGTTCGCTGCGGATGACTTCAATGCACTGTTGGATAATTTCTTCGTCCTCATCAATGCCGCTTTCGATGTCCGTCGGGGGAGACGGTTTGGAAAGCTGCTTGTGGATTTCCATTTCGTAGCTCGGCTTGGCTTGCGCCGCTATGAAGTCCACGACGCTTTGCAATTCTTGGTCGGTGATGAGCGCGCCTTGGGCACGTTTGAGATTCGCGGAACCGGGCGGCAGGTAAAGCATGTCGCCTTTGCCAAGCAATTTATCCGCGCCCATGGCATCGAGAATCGTCCGCGAATCCACGCGGCTCGCCACTTGGAACGCGATCCGCGCCGGAATGTTCGCCTTGATAACACCGGTGATGACATCCACGGACGGGCGTTGCGTGGCGACGATGCAATGAATGCCCGCCGCGCGCGCCATCTGCGTGATGCGTGCGATGGCCATTTCGACATCGGCTGGCGCAACCAACATCAAGTCTGCCAACTCATCGATGATCACAACAATGTAAGAAAGTTTTTCCGGAATGATGATGTCGTCCTCGCGCGGCACGACAATTTGTTCATCCACTTCCACCGCGAAACCATCCGCGCCCGGCTCGACTTTTTCCTTCTTGGCGGATAGTGGCAATTCCAGTTCTTGCGTGGGCAACGGTTTGTCTTTCGGGCGATCATTGAACGATTTGACGTTGCGGACGCCGACACGCGCGAAAATCTGATAACGCTTTTCCATCTCGTTGACGACCCAGCGCAACGCGAGCAGCACTTTTTTCGGATCGGTCACGACAGGGACCACGAGATGCGGCAACGCATTGTATTGCTGCATTTCGACAACTTTCGGATCGATCATCACGAAGCGCAATTGATCCGGCGAGAAGCGATACAGCAGCGACGCGATGATGGAATTGATACAAACCGATTTGCCGGAACCGGTGCTGCCGGCGATCAATAAGTGCGGCATTTCCGCGAGGTCGGCGATGATCGGGTGACCGTAAACGTCCTTGCCCAGCGCGATCGGAATGCGTGCCTTCGTGTTGCGCCATTCGTCCGACTCGAACAGATCGCGCATGATGACTTTCGTCTTGATGAGGTTCGGCACTTCGACGCCGACGGAGCTTTTTCCGGGCACCGGCGCGAGAATGTGGATGCGTTCTGCCTTGAGCGCGGCGGCCAGGTTATTGGACAGCGCGAGAATTTTTTCCAATTTCACGCCTGGCGCCGGATGTAATTCGTAACGCGTGATCGTCGGGCCCTTCGTGATGTCGCCAAGCGAAACTTCGATGCTGAACTGCGACAGCGTTTGCTGCATGAGCCGCGCGTTAGCCATCAATTCTTCCTTCGACTCGGTCGGTTTGACCGTCAAGTCTGGATACTGCAAGAAATCCATTGGTGGCAATTGATAATTTCCGATTAGGGGCGTGGATGCGACCGTGATGGGTTTCGGTTTGCGCGGCAATAATTTTGGTTTGGGCGCGGATGTTGGCGCCGAACCATCAGCAATCGTGATGACCGGTTCCACTTTTGGCGCTTCGACTTTTTCTACTTCCGCAGTTTCCGGTTCGTCGGATTTTTTAGCAATGTCTTCAACCGATTTTGGTTCCGCTTTTTTGCCGAGAATATCCGCAGTGGTCGCCGCTCCACGCAATTCGCTGGCGGAAATCACTTCGCCTTCTTTCATCAGTTCCGTCGCCGCGGACTTCGGCGGTTCGGGATAAGTAGATTTACGGAAATTCGGACCTTTCGCCTGCGGCACGCTCAAATCGCGCACGGTCGGTTCCGGCACCGGCAAACCATCCGCGCCCAAACCACTGCGATCGGGTTTTTCCACTCGGTCCGTTTTATCCACTTTCTCGGGCTTGTCAGCTTTCTCCGAACGCTCAACTTCCTGTTCCAACTTGCGCTTTTGTTTTTCCAATTCCCGCGCTCGTCGTTCCAAAATAAGTTCGTCCTCGGATTTTTCCGCGTCATCGGCCGCGGGTGCTTTTGTAATCAATGAACGAATCCAGCCGCCGAGATGGAAATTAGTCAGGCACAGTAAACTGATTAAGCCCAGGGTCGCGTAAGCAACCGTCGCGCCCAATCGGCCAATCAGTGAAAGGCCGAAATTGTAATTGTGCGATTGGCCGTAAGTCGCATAACCCAACCAGCCGCCGGCCGCCTGGGCCCCAATGGTTTCATAAACTTTTCCGAGCCAGCCCCCGAGACTTAGCAGGTGCAACAACCCGGTCACCGCCACCAACAAGACGACCGCCCACAACAACGACCAGCGAATGCGGTCGCGCAAATAGCTGAATGAATTCAACAGATAGGCGACGCCAAAAATGCTAAAAATGAACGGTAATAAATAGCCCGCCAACCCGAACGGTAAAAAAGAAAACCAGCCGAGATATGCGCCGAGCGGCCCGATCCAATTGGCTGTGGGCTTGTTGATGCTGGTGGTGATAAACGCAATATCATTCCGGTCGAATGACCATTGCGCGACCAGCAGCAGCACCGCCACTGCTAACAGCACAATGCCAATGACATCATTCCACCCGTGTTTTGGTTCCGCCCCAGACTTTTGCGACATACCGCAACGTAGCAATTCGCGGCGGCGAGTTCAAAGTTGAAATTGGCGGGTGGAAAACATCGGCTCTGACAGGACATCTTGGAATCAAATCATCAAATCACCCAACGCTCAGATTCCCTCGCCCCGCCAGCGAAGCGCGGGGAGAGGGCCAGGGAGAGGGGTTGCTTTTTAAGGACTCGTTAAATTAATCTGCCCGCATGAACTCCATCGGCAACGCCCGCCGGCTTCGTCGTGAACAAACGGATGAAGAAAAGGAATTATGGGGTGCATTAAGAGCGGGAAGGTTTGCCGGATTTAAATTTCGCCGCCAGCATCCACTGGGAAAATATATTTTAGACTTTTATTGCCCCAGCGCAAAACTTTCCATTGAACTGGATGGATCGCATCACGGTTTTCCCGAACAGCAACAGCATGACGAAGAACGTAAAAAATTTCTAAATACCGACGGCGTTGAGGAAATCCGGTTTTGGAATCGGCAATGGAAAAATAATCGGGAGGGTGTGTTGTTGGAAATCTGGAACGCTTTACATCAACAAACCGGTTGCGTCGCCGTGGTCCGGAAAGTTCAGAATCATCGTTTCATTCCGCCGGATGCAGACAAGTTGATTCAATTAAAACCAAAACCGTCGTAGAAAAAAGTGCCGCCTCTCCCCAGCCCTCTCCCCCAACTGCGTTGGCGGAGAGGGAGAAAGAGGATTCAACCAATTTAATGTCACGGAGTCACATCATCCGCAACCACATCCTTCCCAATTACAAAAAACGCAAAATAGTTGAACATCCGAGCGACTAAAAAATAAAGTTCAGGAGAAATAAATCCCTCCTGAACTTCACTTTTATAATACTTAGTTGTCCAATCTCACAACCCGTTCAACACATCAATCAACTGCCGGAGCCGGCCGTAATCGCGGCGGTTAAAGTTGAAGGCGATGCGTTTCAAGTCGAGCTTGTCGTTGTGTTCGATCTCTTCCGGCGTCGGCTGGATGGTCTGGATTTTGCCTTCGACGATGATGTCGGCGAAATCTTCGTTCATCGCGGCCAGTGCCGATTCCGTTGGCGCGTGCTTCAGGCGGATGATGAACAGGTCCTTCACAAAACGCGTGGAATGAAAATTGCGATAAAACCGATTGATGATCTTCACCGCTTCGTCCGTGCTATCGGTGATGCGATAGAGGCTCAAGTCGTCGGGCGAAATCAATTTCGCACGCAGTAATTCTTCGCGGATGTGGATGTCCCACGTTTTCCAGTAAGTGCCGCCGGGTTTTTCCACGAGCACGAGCGGCATGAGTTGCGCCTTGCCGGTCTGCATGAGCGTGATCGCCTCGTAACCTTCGTCCAACGTGCCGAAGCCGCCGGGGAACAAGACGATCGCATCCGAGTGCCGGATGAAGATTAATTTCCGCGTGAAAAAATATTTGAACGTGATGAGTTTTTTGTCCTCGGCGATGACGGGATTTGCGCTTTGTTCCCAAGGCAAACGGATGTTCACGCCAAAACTGTGTTCGGGCGTCGCGCCTTCGTGACCGGCCTGCATGATGCCCGGGCCCGCGCCGGTGATGACCATGAATCCGGCCTTCACAATCTTTTTGCCAAACTCAACCGCCTGTTGATATTCGGTGCTTTCCGGTTTCGTCCGCGCGGAACCGAAGATGGAAACCTTGCGGAGATGCGAATACGGCGCGAACAATCGAAACGAGTAACGCAGTTCGCGCAACGCCGTTTGGATGACTCGCACATCGCCGGTATCTTTCACGTCGGTGAGGAGTTTTAAGCCATTTTCAATGATATCAGCCACTTCGTGTTCGTTATAGCCGCCACCTTTGAATTGGATCAGTTCTTGGATACGCCGTGTCAGTTCGGGATCCGTGGGAGTCTTTTCATTCCTTTTCATAATTTATTACAATGAAGAACATAACAGCGGAAATGTGGAAAAGGCAATAGGGAGCGACAGGGTTAATTAAGCCGACTTTAACTAAACGAAGAAATCTCGCCAAGCCCGAGACAATGAATTAGCGTTCTATTCATAGCCATGAAACAGCCCAAAATCTTCTGGATTATCGGAGTGTTACTATTTGCCGTCGGCAGCATCGCTATCCAGTATCAGGTGAAATATGCCATGCACCAAACTGGCACGGGCTCGATGCAAGAAATGGGAAATCTCAAGGTGGGCCAGCCCGCACCGGATTTCACCGTGCCGGATTTATCCGGCCAGCCCGTCACTTTACAGTCATATAAAGGTAAGAAGGTTGTAATGATGGATTTTTGGGCGACTTGGTGCGGACCGTGTCGCATGTCAATGCCCGGCTTGCAGGAATTGGCGGATAAGTTCAAAGGTCAGGACTTGGAAATTCTCAGCGTCAATCAAGGGGAAACAGCGGATCAAGTGAGTCAGTTCATCAATCGCCAAAAATATACCTTTCACGTGGTGCTGGATCAGGATCAGGCCATTGCTAATAAATATAGCGTTCAAGCGATTCCGACTTTGGTGATAATTGATAAAAATGGTGTGGTGCAATGGTTGTCGGTCGGGTATTCAAAAAACGAAGACGACCTGCGGGAATTGGTGGAAAAATTAATCAAAAAATAATTTCATGACCGCAATTCGCACGGAAAACCTTTGTAAGACCTACGGCGGCGGGATGAACCGCAATGAAACCGCCGCCGTGCGGATGCTGAATCTGGAAGTTCGGGAAGGCGAAATTTTTGGTTTTCTCGGACCGAACGGAGCCGGCAAGACCAGCACGATTCATTTGCTCCTCAATCTCCTTCGTCCCACCAGCGGAGCGGCTTATTTATTTGAGCAGCCAATCACGGATCCCAAAATTCACCAACGGCTGGGATATCTGCCGGAATCCGTTAATTTGCACGATTACTATAATGGCCGCGGGCTGTTACACTTCTATGCGGCACTGAGCGGCGTGCCAGTGTCCGCCCGTGAAGCCCGGATTACAGAATTATTAAAGCTCATGAATTTGGAAGCCGCGGCGGATAAACGCGTTTCCAAATATTCCAAGGGCATGGCGCAACGGCTTGGCTTTGCGCAGGCATTATTGCATAACCCGGATCTATTGATACTGGATGAGCCGACCGCCAGCCTTGATCCGGTGGGACGCAAGGAGTTTCGCGATGTTCTGGTTGAATTAAAAGGGCAGGGCAAGACGATATTCATCAGCTCGCATATTCTTTCGGAAGTAGAATCCATTTGCGATCGGGTCGCCATTTTGCAGAATGGCGAACTCAAACGCGTTGGCACTTTGGCGGAATTATCCGCCGGCAAAGGCGCGAAACTGTCGGTCAAAAGTCTTCCGCCACCGGTGCAGGAGGCGTTGATGGCCACGACCGCTGAAGTGACTTTCGCCGGCGGACAGATCACCATTCATTGCCCGACGGAAGCACTCCGGCAAACGGTTGAGACTTTATTGCGTCAAAATCAAGTCGAGATCATTCGTCAGGAAAATGAAGCGCAATCATTGGAAGAGATTTTCTTTTCCACCATCACCCCGCCGCCTAAATTATCATGAAGACCATTTTTCTGATCGCTATCGACAGCAGCCGGGCATTGCTGCATCAACGCCTATTGCTCGGCCTCATGCTGGTGTCGCTCGCGTTAGTCATCTTTTTTTCAATCACCCTATCAACCGCCCGTAAGCACATCACGGAATCGTTTTCAGATGACCCGTTCGTAACCAATACGTTTGCCGGAACCAGTCTGACCAATAAATTCGAACAGCGGAAATTTCGCGAACAAATGAGCAGTGCGTCTTCGATTATCCAAGCGGGATTTTATGGCCTCACTTCGTTTGGCGGCAACATCGTGGCGTTATTTATTTTCAGCACGGCCGTCGCCGCCGAAATCCGCAAAGGCACCATTCGCCTGACACTTTCCAAACGTGTTTCGCGCACGCAATTTCTTTTGGGCAAATATTTAGGTGGCGTGGTCGTCATGGCGGGCTATGCCTTGATCGCCAGCGCGGCCATTTTAATTTTTTCTCAATCTCAAGGTGTCGATTTAAATCCGGCCATCAAATGGTCACCGTGGTTGATGTTCTGCGCCCAGCTCATGCTGGGTTCGTTGGCCATGCTGCTCTCGCTTTTTATGCATCCCATCATCGCCGCGGTGCTGGCTTACTTTGCCGGCAACGGCTTTTATTCGCTTAATAATCCACTCTATTATATTTTGCCAAGCTATCAGGATTTCAATGTGTTTTTCCAGGTGCTGAAAGGCAGTTTCATCCATTTAAAAGACGTCGCTTTTTTGAGCCTGTATGCGGCGGATTTCGTGATCATCATGTTACTACTGGCCTTGTGGCGGTTTCGTTCAAAAGAGCTAACGTGATTTTTTCAGAGCGCACTCCCGGCTGATTTCGGCATCATTAACTAAAAGTTAAATTTTCGCATGAAAACGACCGCCTTCCTTGCCGTGTTTTATTGTTTTTTATCAGCCTTAACTGATGCTGCAACCGTCAAAATAATGGAACGGCGGACGCCCGATCAAGTATTGCTGGTGATTAACGCGAATAGTCTGATTTCGCAGGCGGTTGCGGCGGATTATGCCAGCCAACGTCAGGTAACGAACATCGTGCGGATTCAATGTGAGGATTCCGCCGTGAGCACGAAAAATGAAACCATCGCCCTGGCGGATTATTCGCGGATGATTGAAAATCCGATCCGCGATTATCTGGCAACGCATACGAACATTAATTTCATCGTGCTGACGAAAGGCATTCCGATCCGCATCACCGGCGCGGCCCTGGGCAGTTGCGATGAACACAGTCGCGAACCCAGAAACATCCGCGGGCATCCGTCGGTGGATAGTTATCTGGCGGCGTTGGATTACACGAATTTTCCCAATGCGCTGAAGATTGACATCGCCGGTTCCGGCGCCATCGGCTGCGCTTACTCAAACCGTTATTGGAATGCGACCGAACCATTTTCCCATGCAAAATTTGGCGGCTATCTGGTCACGCGTTTGGACGGCTATACCGAAGCGGATGCCAAGACTTTGGTGAAACGCTCGCTCGCCGCCGAACGGGACCTCACCGAGATTCTCACGCGTGGAAACGTATTGCTGGATGTGGAGCCAATCTTTGGTTTGGGCAACAAGGCGACGCAACCTGGGCCCATCACCAGCACGAATATTTTAACGGAATCCGCCTATAGTGAGTTCAACGCTGACCTGCGGCACGCCAATGATGTGTTGGTGTCGCGCGATATTCCCGTCGAACTGGATCTGACGACCAAGTTTATCGGCAGCCGTTCCAATCTGCTGGGTTATTTTTCGTGGGGCAGCAACGATGAACGTTCCTGGGAGAGTAATGATTTCTATTCCACCAATGCCTATCTTTCACTTTATTTCGCACCGGGTGCAGTGTCGGATACGGCAGTCTCGACCAGCGCACGGACTTTTCTGCCGACGCACGGCGGACAATCATTGATCGTGGATTTGATCGCCCACGGCGTGACCGGTGTGAAAGGCTACACGGACGAACCGTTGTTGCAGGCCATCGCGTCGCCGACGATTGTCCTCGAGCGCTACACCGCTGGCTTCACCTTGGCGGAAAGCTTCTACGCGGCTTCGCATTTTGTCGCCTGGGAAGACGTGGTCATCGGCGATCCGCTGTGCAGTCCGTATTTTGAAAGACTAAAAGCCCAGTGATGGCTTGCGTGGCTGCTTGGTTTGGTTTTTGCAATTCTGTGTTTCATCCGTGTTTCATCTGTGGCTAAAATGTCCGCGTGAAAATCATTGGCATCATTCCCGCGCGCTTTGCTTCAACGCGGTTTCCCGGCAAGCCGCTCGCGCTCATCGCGGGCAAACCGCTCATTCAGCACGTCGTCGAACAATGCCAGCGCGCGAAATCGTTGAGCGAAGTCATTGTGGCCACGGACGACACGCGCATCTGGGAAGTGGCGCAAAATTTCTGCCGCGTGGAAATGACGCTACCCAATCATCCCAGCGGATCGGACCGCATCGCGGAGGTCGCAGAACGTTGCGGCGGCGACGCGATGGTGAACATCCAGGGCGACGAACCCTTGATTGATCCCGATGTGATTGATGCCGTGGCGAACGCATTGGCGCAAAATGAAATGTCCACGGCCGCGACGCCGATCAAAAATCTGGCCGAGTTCGACAATCCGAATGTCGTGAAAGTCGTTGTCAACACCGCCGGTCGCGCGTTATATTTTTCCCGGCGCACGATTCCGTATCTGCGCGAGGCCGCCAGCCGTCCGTTGAATGAGCAGTTGGCGGCGTTTCCTTTTTTGAAGCATCTTGGTATTTACGGTTACCGGCGCGAGACGTTGCTGCGATTGGTGAAATTCCCGGTCTCGCCGCTGGAAGATGCGGAAAAACTGGAACAGTTGCGCGCGTTGGAAAACGGTATTCAGATCGCCGTCGTAAAAGTGGATTACGACAGCATCGGCGTGGACCTGCCGGAAGACGTGGCGCGGGTGGAAAAGATACTTAGCCACGGATGAAACACGGATTGAACACGGACAAAAGATTGCCCGCAGATTTCACAGATTAGCGCAGATTTTTGCTTCTTCTGCGAAAATCGGCGGCACCTGCGGGCAAAAAATCCGTGTTTCTTCCGTGTTCAATCCGTGGCTAAAAAAAATTTAATTTTAAATGAAATTTATATTTGTAACTGGCGGTGTGGTGAGTTCGCTCGGCAAGGGTTTGACCGCGGCCGCGCTCGGCACGCTGCTCGAAAACCGCGGGCTCAAGGTCGCGCTGCAAAAGTTTGACCCGTATCTCAACGTCGATCCGGGCACGATGTCGCCGTATCAACACGGCGAAGTTTATGTGCTCGATGACGGTGCGGAAACGGATCTGGACCTCGGCCATTACGAACGTTTTACCAGCACCAAGCTCTCGCGGATGAACAACCTGACGAGCGGCCAGGTGTATCAAAAGGTGCTGAACAACGAACGCGAAGGCGTTTATCTCGGCAAAACCGTGCAGGTAATTCCGCACGTCACGGATGAGATCAAGCGGCGCATCACCCTGCTCGCCGAGACGAGCAAGGCGGACGTCATCATCACCGAAATCGGCGGCACTACGGGCGATATCGAAGGCCTGCCGTTCGTCGAAGCCATCCGTGAATTCGCGCTCGAAGCCGGCATCGGCAACACCTGTTTTATCCACGTCACCTATGTGCCGTTCATCAAGGCGGCGGGCGAATTAAAGACTAAGCCCACGCAACAATCCGTCGCCAAACTGCGCGAAATTGGCATCACGCCGAACATCATTGCGTGCCGTTGCGAAAAGCCGTTGGACAAGGAATTGCGCCAGAAAATTTCCATGTTCTGCAACGTTCCCGTCGAGGCGGTTATTGAGGCGAAGGACGTCGATCATTCCATTTATGAAATGCCGTTGATGTTACAACGCGAGCGCATGGACGACCTCGTCTGCCGCATTCTGCACCTCACCACGCCCGCGCCGAACATGGCGCATTGGCAGGAAATCATCCGCAAACTCATCGCGCCGCAACATCGCGTGCGCGTCGGCGTCGTCGGCAAATACATCGGTTTGCAAGACGCTTACAAATCCGTTTACGAAGCGATCATCCACGGCGGCATCGGCAACGATTGCGGCGTGGAAATCGTGCATCTCGACGCGGAAGAAATCGAAAAATTCGGCGCGGAAAAAATGTTGAGCGGCCTCGGCGGCATTTTGGTTCCCGGCGGATTCGGCGAACGCGGCATCGAAGGAAAAATTCTTGCGGCGAAATACGCGCGCGAAAATAAAATTCCCTATCTCGGTCTCTGTTTGGGCATGCAAATCGCGACGATTGAATTCGCCCGCGACGTTTTGAAATTGGAAAAAGCGCACTCGACCGAGTTCGACGAAAATTCGCCGCATCCCGTCATCGCCTTGCTTGACGCGCAAAAAAAAGTCACCAAAAAAGGCGGCACGATGCGCCTGGGTTTACAGGCCTGCCAACTCGCGATCGGTTCGCTCGCGGAAAAACTTTACGGCTCGTTCGTCATCCACGAACGCCATCGCCATCGCTACGAATTCAACAACGCCTACCGCGAAAAATTTGAGAAAGCCGGCTTCGTTTTCAGCGGCCTTTCGCCCGATGGAAAATTGGTCGAAGTCATCGAACTGAAAAACCATCCGTTTTTTATCGCGAGCCAATTCCATCCCGAATTTTTAAGCAAGCCGCACCAGCCGCATCCGCTGTTCAAAGGCTTCATCGCCGCCGCGCACCAGTTTATCCATCACAAGCCGCTGTGAATTGAGCGGCGTCAAATGACCTACGCCGAAGCCATTCAATTTCTTTACGGCCTGCAGATTTTCGGCGCGAATTTCGGGCTGGAAAACACGCGCAAACTCGCCGCGCTCACCGGCGATCCACAGGGAAAATTGCGTTTCATCCACGTCGCCGGCACGAATGGCAAAGGCTCGACGTGCGCGATGCTCGAAAGCATTTATCGCGCGGCAGGATTGCGCGTCGGACTTTTCACCTCGCCGCATTTAGTGTCATTTCGCGAACGGATTCAGGTCAATCGCCAGTTGATTCCCGAAAATGAATTGGTTCGGCTCGTCGAAGAAATTCAGCCTTTGCTCAAAGAATTTCCCGCCGATAATCATCTGACGTTGTTTGAAGTCGTGACCGTCATGGCGTTGAAATTTTTCGCCGGGCAAAAATGTGATCTCGTGATTTGGGAAACCGGCCTTGGCGGACGGCTGGACGCGACGAACATCGTCACGCCGCTCGCGAGCGTCATCACGAACATCGGATTCGATCATCAACAATGGCTTGGCGACACGCTGGGAAAAATCGCGGCGGAAAAATCGGGCATCATCAAGCTGGGAATTCAAATCATCACCGCGACTGACGCGCCGGAAGCGTTGGCGGTCATCGAAAAAATTGCGCGAGAGAAAAACGCGTCGTTGACTAAAATCAATTTCCGGGAGGGACGGCGTGTCGTCGTCCCAAATCAAAGCCATTTAGGGACGGCGACACGCCGTCCCTCCCAAATTGAAAATTTATCGCTGCTGGGTGAACATCAAAAACAAAATGCCGCGCTCGCTTTGGCGACGGTTGATGTTTTGCAAACGCAAATTCCGATTTCCGAAAAACAAATCCAAACGGGGCTGCAAAATGTGAATTGGCCGGGACGTTTGCAACTGATCCAAAATTCTGGCGACCAGAAAATTTTGCTCGATGGCGCGCATAATGCCGATGGCGCAAAAGTTTTGCGCGCGGCACTTGAAAAATATTTCGCCAACGAAAAATTAGTTTTTATTTTCGGTGCGTTGGCTGACAAACAATGGCCGGAGATTTGCAGAACGCTTGCGCCGCTCGCGTCAAAAGTTTTCACCGTGCCGGTCGCGAGTGCGCGCACGGCGGATGCGCAGGAATTGGCGGCGGCTTTTCGTTTCGCAAATCCGGTCGCGGAGATTTTTGCGTGTGTTTCGTTGATTGAAGCTTTGGAAAAAAGCGGCTCGCGCGGACGCTCGCCCCACCAAACGCAAGATTTGATTGTCATCACCGGTTCGCTTTATCTCGTCGGCGAGGCGTTGGAGCAGCTTGGTTTTTCGCCCGACAGCACGGGCGAGCGGGCTTTGAACGAGTGGACAAAACCGATTGCGCCGAGATAAGCCTTCGGCAAGTCACGTCCAAGCGCGGCTTATACTTTCGTTCCTGCGTTGACGCTGGACCGCATGATTAGTAGATTTAATGCGTATGGCCTACGCTGACACTCTTCCACCGCAACGCAAGTTTGGGCAAACCCTGCGCCCCGATGCTTGGTGGGTTCAACCACTTTTTGTTTTTCTCGGTTTCGCCGTGTTCATCGTTTATTCGACGTGGGCGGCGTTTCAGGGAAATCATTATTGGCTCGATGCGGGCGGCGCGAATTATCTGTCGCCGTTTTACTCGCCGGAAATCTGGGGCAATTCGCCGCACGCGATTTTTCACGGATTGCCGAAATTCTGGCCGAGCTTCATTCCGTTTTCGCCTGCGTTGCTGATTTTGTGGGCACCGGGCGGATTTCGTTTCACCTGCTATTATTATCGCGGCGCATATTACAAAGCGTTTTGGGCCGACCCGATCAACTGTGCCGTCGGCGAGCCGCGCAAAAAATATCTCGGCGAACGTTATTTTCCGCTCATCATCCAAAACGTCCATCGCTATTTTCTCTACATCGCGCTCGCGTTCATCTTGCTGCTCGCTTACGACGCGTTTGAGGCGATGTGGTTCACGGATGCGTTGACGGGCAAAGCGCATTTCGGCATCGGCGTCGGCACGTTGATCATGGTCGCGAATGTTTTTCTGTTGAGCAGTTACACTTTGGGTTGCCACTCGTTGCGCCATCTGGTCGGCGGATTTTTGGATTCAAAATCCAAAGCGCCGAGCTGCGCGAAAACTTATAACTGCGTCAGTTGCCTGAACAAAAGCCACATGATGTGGGCGTGGTTCAGTTTGTTTTCCGTCGGCTTCACCGATTTGTATATCCGCCTGTGCTCGATGGGCATTTGGCATGATTGGCGGATTTTTTAAGAGTAATTTGTTGAATCGTTAAATCGTTACATCGGAAAAGATTTAGCGCAGAACGATTTAACAATGTAACGATTCAACGGTTTAACGATTTAACGAATGAGCAATTACGAAACTCACGAATACGACGTGCTGGTCATCGGCGCGGGCGGCGCGGGCTTGCGCGCGGCAATCGAAGCGAGCGCGGCGGGCGTCAAAGTCGGTTTGATTTGCAAATCGCTTTTGGGCAAGGCGCACACGGTCATGGCCGAAGGCGGCATGGCGGCGGCGATGGGCAACGTGGATGATCGCGACAGTTGGAAAGTGCATTTTGCCGACACGATGCGCGGCGGGCAATACGTCAACAACTGGCGCATGGCCGAGCTGCACGCGAAGGAAGCGCCGACACGCGTTCACGAACTCGAAGCGTGGGGCGCGGTGTTTGATCGCACCAAAGAAGGTAAAATTTCGCAGCGCAATTTCGGTGGCCATCGTTATCCGCGCTTGGCGCACGTCGGCGATCGCACGGGGCTTGAACTCATCCGCACGCTGCAAGATCACGGCATTCATCAAGGCATTAGCGTCCACATGGAATACACCATCGTGTCGCTGTTGAAAGATGGCGACCGCGTGGTCGGCGCGTTTGGTTACGACCGCGAGCGCGGACGTTTTCGGATTTTCAAAGCGAAAGCCGTTGTCGTTTGCACCGGCGGTTTGGGTCGCGCTTATGCAGTCACGAGTAATTCTTGGGAAGGCACGGGCGACGGCGTTTCCCTCGCGTATCACGCAGGCGCGGAATTGCTCGACATGGAATTTATCCAGTTCCATCCGACGGGAATGATCTGGCCACCGAGCGTCAAAGGAATTTTGGTCACGGAAAGTGTGCGCGGCGAAGGCGGCGTTTTGCGCAACAAGGACGGCAAGCGTTTCATGTATGACGACGTGCCGGAAAATTATCGCTCGCAGACTTCGACCGATCCTGAAGAAGGCTGGCGTTACACGCAGAACGACAAAAACGCGAAGCGTCCGCCGGAACTTTTGACGCGCGATCACGTTGCGCGTTGCATCAATCGCGAAGTGAAAGCCGGTCGCGGCAGTCCGCACGGCGGCGTGTTTCTGGACATCTCCTGGATCAAAGAAAAAATTCCGAATGCGCCCGAACACATCAAACGCAAATTGCCTTCGATGTATCATCAGTTCATGCAGCTCGCGAATCTCGACATCACGAAAGAGCCGATGGAAGTCGGCCCGACGACGCATTATGCGAT
>JAMFSJ010000038.1 GCA_026225255.1 Methylacidimicrobium fagopyrum
AACACGGATGGATCTGGATTCACCAATCTTTATAGTTTCTCCGGTAGCGATGGGGCCTACCCTGAAGCAGGCTTGATTTTATCGGGCCGCACGCTCTATGGCGCGACGCCGGCTGGCGGTGTGAATAACCGAGGCACGGTGTTTGCAATCAACACGGATGGGACTGGATTCACTAATCTTTATAGTTTCTCCGGTAGTGATGGGGCCAATCCTAACGCCGGCTTGATTCTATCGGGCCACACGCTCTATAGCACGACGTTTTCGGGCGGTGTGAGCGACCTCGGCACGGTGTTTGCGATCAACACAGATGGGACTGGATTCACCAGTCTTTATAGTTTCTCCGGTAGTAGTGGGAACCCTGACGCCGGCTTGATTTTATCGGACCATACACTCTATGGCACGACGGATTTTGGCGGTGAGAATGACCAAGGCATGGTGTTTGCGATCAACACGGATGGGACTGGATTCACCAATCTTCATAGTTTTTCCGGTAGCGATGGAACACTTCTTGAAGCAGGCTTGATTTTATCGGGCCACACGCTCTATAGCATGACACGGCATGGCGGTGTGAATAACCAAGGCACGGTGTTTGCGATCAACACGGATGGGACTGGATTCGCCACGCTTTATAATTTCTCCGATAGTGATGGTGTTCATCCTGACGCAGGCTTGATTTTATCGGACCACAGGCTCTATGGCATGACGCAGGAGGGCGGTGTGAATGGCGAAGGCACGATTTTCTCTCTGCTATTGCCCGAAACCATTATTGCCAACAACTCGACTTACAACCGGAACGGCTTGAACCTTTGGCTGCTCAAAATAAGCGACTTATTCTCCAACGTCACTGATTTGTTCGGTAACCCTGTGTCGCTCGCGGGTGTCAGCGGTAGCACCAATGGCATTCCGCTCGTCATCCGTTCCGGCTATATTCAATACTATAATACCAATCTGGTGGATGATCAGTTCACTTATACGGTCACGAATACGCTTGGCCTCTATGCCACTGGCGTTATCACGCTCACCGCCGCACCCGCGCAACCACTCAGCGGCCAGATCGCTAGTCTGGCAATGACCAACGGCGTGGCGACCCTGCACTTCGGCGGCATTGCTAACTATACTTATCAAGTCCAAGTCTCGACCAACCTGACGGATTGGCGCACGTTGGAAATCACAAATGCGCCGGCCAGCGGCGTGTTTCAGTTCACTGATCCGAATCCGCCGCAGCCCTCGGCTTTCTACCGGCTCTTGTGGAGCGGTAATCTGGTTCCCAACTAACTTACCTGAAATTTAAAGGCAATATTATGAATACATTTAAAACGACGGTCAGCGGGTGGGAACCGGCCACGGATCGCCCGCGCACACGGGGTTTGCTCCGACAACTGGACCGGCAAGACGATAACCTCATGCTGGAATCAGTAGCGTGGCATCAGTCTCCGTTGGTGCGCGTCACCCTGGTGTCATTGGGCTTATGGCTTACGGCCGCGCCGGTGTCGGCCCAAAGTTATCTTTCCAATAATCAGCTGACGATTCCCAACGGCAATCCGACGGGCGTGACGGATACGATTAATGTGAGCGGTCTGATTGGCGATATGCAGAACTTGCAAGTCTCTCTGAACATCGCTGGTGGTTATAATGGCAGTCTCTATGTCACCTTGACCGGACCGCTTGGACAAAAGGCGGTGCTGTTAAATCGGGTCGGCGTTGATAGCAATAATCCGGCAGGCTCGCCTGATCCTGGCTTTGGCATTGCTTTTGATGACAGTGGGAGCAATCCCAATATCCATAACTACGCGGCAGGTGATTATAATGCGAACAATAGTGGTCAGGTGATCGGCACTTGGAGTTCCGACGGACGAGATATCGATCCCCAATCGTCACCCGATGCTTTTGATAGCGTGTCCACGGCCGCCAATCTTACGCAATTCACCGGCCTCAATGGAAACGGCCAATGGTCGCTATTCGTCGCGAACCTGGCGGCCAGTGGCAGCGCCCCGGCGACGCTGACAGGTTGGAGTTTGGACTTCGCGCTGGCGCCGGTGCCGGAACCTGGCACTTATGCGTTGGTAGGGATGGGCTTGATTTCATTGCTCAGCCGGTGGCGCCGTCGAGCCGAGTAGGGGAACTCACGTTGGCTGGCGGCGAACGTAGCGCCGTCGGCAGCGTTGGAAAATGGACAGTCCGGTTCCAAAAAACTGTCGCGGTTTCACTAGCTTGCTAGTTAACCAAAAACTTTGACGCTGATTTTTGAAGGAATTAAGGGTTTTTTTTACTTTGCTCAATTAGGCACAAACTTTGCTCTTATTTCGATCAAGGAGTAGCTGGCAAGTTCCGGCAGCGGATGAAATCTCGGAACAATTTGAGTTCATGAAAAATACCATCATTAATAGGGAATCAAGCGGCGTGGCGAGCGCGTCATTGGTCAAAAATAATTTGAGTCACGTCAAGCTTTGGGTGACTGGTTTTGCCGCCGCCAGTCCAGTCGCCAAACGTCAGGGCCGCGCCGTTCCTCAGGTTTTTGTGAATACCCGCGCCGTGGTCAGTCGTCTGAGGATTGATCTCTCAACCTATGCCGCCGCCTGAGGTTTGATCCACCCGCCGGGAATGACGGAATCCAAGTTCTCCAGTCGCGCGGATAAACCATTCGTCCTCCGTCATTTGCCATTCTTCGGCATGGCGCGTTCACAAATCTGCTTGTAAGTCGCGAGCGCGAGCAGCGGCCATGCGTTGCGATACATGTCGTATTTCAGATAAAACACCTTCGGGAAACCGGTGCCGGTCGTTTCGTGTTCCGTCCACGAACCATCCGCGTTCTGCATCCGTGCGAGATAGTCGATACCGCGTTTGAGCACGGGGTTTTCCGGATCATCGAACGCGCATAAGCCCATGACCGCCCACGCGGTTTGCGACGCGGTGCTCGGACCTTGACCTTTGAAAACCGGATCATCGTAAGTGTTACAGCGTTCGCCCCAGCCGCCGTCTTCGTGCTGGACACTTTCGAGCCAGGCGCGACCGCGTTGCAACCACTCTTCGCCCATGTTCCAATTCAGCGCGCGCATCCCGCGCAAGACCTGCCACGTGCCGTAAATGTAATTCACGCCCCAGCGGCCATACCACGAGCCATCCGCTTCCTGCGTGTTGCGAATAAATTCCAGTCCGCGCTGGATTTGCGGATCGTTGTTATTCCAGCCTTCGTAGCCGAGCAGTTCCAGAATGCGCGCGGTGATGTCGGCGCATTCCGGATCGAGCATCGCGTTGTGATCGGCGAAGGGAACTTTTTCCAAAATGTTCTTCGTGCAATCCTTGTCAAACGCCGCCCAGCCACCGTCTTTGCACTGAAACGTCATCATCCATTTCAAGCCGCGCTGAAAACATTCATCGCGTTTTTTAGGATCGTCCGTCTTCACCTGCCGCAACGCAAGCAGCACCATCGCGGTGTCGTCCACGTCGGGATTCCAACGGTTCGCGTATTCAAAAACCCAACCGCTCGGTTCGACTTTCGCCGGATTTTTATGGATCCAATCGCCAGCGAAACGGATTTCCATATCCATCAGCCACTCGGCGCATTTCTTCATCATCGGATGATCTTCGGGCACGCCGGATTCGCGCATGCAGATCAAAACGATGGCCGTATCCCACACGGGCGAGAAGCACGGTTCAATGCGGACGGAATCTTTTTCCTCGTGCTGCAACCGTTTCAATTCCTTCCATTCGCGTTGAAGAATCGGGTTGTCGTTTTTATAACCCAACGCTTTCATCGCGATGATGGAATTGAGCATGGCGGGAAAAATCGCGGCTAAACCATCGCTGCCTTCAAAGCGTTCGAGCATCCACTTCTCGCATTTCTTCAAGGCGATTTTGCGGAACGGATGAATGTTATGTTCGGCAAACCATTCCGCCAATTTATGCAAACGGTCGAGCCATAGGAAAAAATTGCGGAGCGAAATACGCTCTGGATCGGGTGCGAGCGCGAGGTCACGTTCGTGCATTCCTTGCGGATAAAGTTCGTCCAGCGTCACCTTGACCGGACGCGTTGGCTTGAAATGATTGATGATCGCCAGTGGCACGATCATGCCGCGCGACCAGTTACTCATGTCCCAGAAATTCACGTGGAACCATTTGCCGAGGAACAGCACTTCGCTCGGAATCGTCGGCACATATTCCCACGGATAAAGACCGATGAGCGCGAGCATCAATTTGGAAAAAGTGTTCATGCGCGGCACCCCACCGAGATGCAACGCCACTTCGCGCGCGCGCAACATGCGCGGATCGGTCACCGAAACGCCCGCCAACTTCAGCGCGAGATACGCCTTGATCGTCGCGTTCACTTCTGCCGGGCCGCCGTAATAAATATTCCAACCGCCATCCGGCTGTTGCATGGAGAACAGATGATTGACCGCCTTGCGTTCCCACTCCTTATCCACGCTGCCATCCCAATGATGATACGCCACCATGTCCGACGTGATGGTGGAATCCACGATCAATTCGCCGACCCAATAGCCCTCGGGTTTTTGGATGGAAAAAAGGTAATCCTGCGACCGCTTGATGGCGGCCTCGGCACGGCTTAAAATTGGATTTGAAATTCGGACGTTCGCGGCGGAGGGCGGCGTTTGAGTCCGAGAGTCACTTTCAGTCAACACGTCGTCATTTTGCGGTCTGGCAAAAAAGCTGTAAAGAATTTTAACTGCCATTATCGGGCGCACCGACTGCCGCCGGCAAATTTTTTATCCGTGCTCATCCGTGTCCATCTGTGGTAAATAATTTTTGTGTGGTTTATCCTTTTCATTCTCGCATTGATCGCCGCCGTCGCCATTCACTTTTGGTGGCGCGCAAAATTTAACGCCCAACAAGGCCAGCGCACGGCGGAGCTGGAAGGCTTTCAACGTCACCAGTTGCAAACCTCAGTCGACGCCAAAGCACAGCAACAAGTTTTGTTCAACTCGATGCTCGAAGGATTGTTGCTGCTCGACCGTAATCGGAAAATTTATCTCGCCAATCGCGCGTTCAAAAACTTGTTCGGACTGAAAACTGAATTGCGCGGCAAAACCATTTTGGAAGCGTTGCGCGTTCACGAGTTGGACGAACTTGTCAATCAAGTCGAAGCCAAAGGGCAGGTGTTGAATTACGAATTGAAGCTGCCGGACCTGAGCGAACGCTGGTTGCAGGTGAACGCCGCCGCCGTCTCCAATTCCGCTGGCGAACGCGAAGGCACGATCCTGGTTTTCCATGATCTGACGCGGTTGAAACAGCTTGAACGCACGCGCGAAGAATTCGTCGCGAACGTCAGCCATGAATTGCGCACGCCACTTTCGCTCATCAAAGGTTACGTGGAAACGTTACTCGATGGCGCGCGGAATAATCCGGAAGTGGCCGAGCGTTTTCTGAAAATCATTGAGCGCAATACGCAGCGGCTGGATTTGTTGATTCAAGATTTGCTCACGATCTCGGCGCTGGAATCCGAGCGCATCAAACTAGATTTGCAATCCACCAAATTGCGCCCGCTGGTCGAAAAAGTTTTCGCCGATCTCAATTCGCGTGCTGAAAATAAAAGCATGACGCTCGTCAATGAGTTGCCAGAACTCATTGCCACAGCGGATTTGAACCGCGTTGACCAAGTGCTCGCGAACTTGGTAGATAACGCGATCAAATACGGGCGGGCGCAAGGTCGGGTGATCGTCGGCGGCAAGAAAGTAGACGGCGACAAGGTGGAAATTTTCGTGCAAGACGATGGCCCGGGCATTCCTCCGGAATCGCTCGACCGCGTGTTCGAGCGATTTTATCGCGTGGACAAAGCGCGTTCCCGCGATCAAGGCGGCACGGGTCTCGGGCTTTCCATTGTGAAACACATCGTGCAAGCGCACGGCGGTGAAGCCTGGGTAAAAAGCGAGCCGGGTCAAGGAGCGACCTTTTTCTTCACGCTGCCGGCGGAAATAGCCACTTGAACAATTTTTCCTCTACGCTGCAGCGTGTAAAGATAGGCTGAAAAACGACAATTAAGGTTTATTAGCGATAAAAGCCATCTTTTTGGACGTTTCTGAGGAGCATTAAGCTATTTCTGCTCCCGCAGACGTTATTTTTGCTGGAGCAAAAGCCTTTTCCGTTCTAACAACCATCGTTTCTACTCAAGCAAAAACCATTTTTGCTCTAACAAAAATAACGTTTGCTCTAGCAAAAATGACTTTTGCTCCCTTGGAAATGATTTCCGCTTTAGTATAAATGTTTTTTGCTGAAGCAAAAATAGTTTTCCCTCCAGCCGTTGCCACTTTGGGTGGACAGTTTTGGGTGATTGATCCATGCGGGGAGCTTTTGTTTTCGTGATCGCTTCTGGCCATCGCCGTGACCAATTAAAATTCGGCCAAAACTCGACAATTACTTAAAATTTCCTAGATTATCCGTCATGTCGTTTTCAAATAAACCGCTCGTGATCGCCGGTCGCGAATTCAGTTCG
The DNA here is from genome assembly GCA_026225255.1 of Methylacidimicrobium fagopyrum. GTDB lineage: Bacteria > Verrucomicrobiota > Verrucomicrobiia > Limisphaerales > UBA11358 > UBA11358. Next base: position 6,446 of record JAMFSJ010000038.1, read on the forward strand.
CGCCTGATTTTGGGCACCGGAAAATTTCCTTCGCCCGAAGCGATGCGCGATGCGCTCGCCGCCAGCGGCACGCAAATGGTCACCGTCGCGTTGCGCCGTGCGGACTTGACGGGGAAAGGCGATCCATTCGCGAACATCCTGGAATTCATTGACCCGAAAAAATATCTGCTCCTGCCGAACACCAGCGGCGCGATGAATGCCGAGGAAGCTGTCCGCCTCGCGCGCCTCGCCGTCGCCGCCGGTCTGCCGAAATGGGTGAAGCTCGAAATCCATCCCGACCCGCGCTATCTGCTGCCCGACCCGATTGAGACATTCAAGGCGGCGGAAATTCTCGTGAAAGAAGGTTTTACCGTTCTGCCTTACATCAACGCCGATCCGGTTTTGGCGAAACGTTTGCAAGAAATTGGTTGCGCCACGGTAATGCCGCTCGGTTCGCCGATCGGCTCGAATCGCGGTATCCAAACGCGCGATCAAATTCGCATCATCATCGAACAAGCCACTGTGCCGGTCGTTGTCGACGCCGGCATTGGTGCGCCGAGCCACGCCGCCGAAGCGATGGAACTCGGCGCCGACGCCGTGCTGGTGAACACCGCCATCGCCATCGCGCACGACGCGAACCGCATGGGTGTCGCGTTCAAAATGGCCGTGGAAGCCGGTCGCGCCGCATATGAAATCGGCTTGGGCGCGCAAAACGAAACCGCAAGTGCGACGAGTCCGCTGACGGGATTTTTGAATTAACTTTGAGCCACGGATTTTCACGGATGAAACACGGAAATTTTCAGGCTAAATGTTTTTGTTTTCATCCGTGTTCAATCCGTGTTTCATCTGTGTTTCATCTGTGGCTAAAATAAAATGAGTGCAACCAAACTTTCACCGCAACGCGCCAAACAAATTTTGTCCGCCGCGCAAAAGACCCGCGTCCTCGTCGTCGGCGATGTGATGCTCGACCAATTTATCTGGGGCGGTGTCTCGCGCATTTCGCCGGAAGCGCCCGTGCCCGTCGTAGATTTCGCGCGCGAAAGTTTTATGCCCGGCGGCGCGGCGAACGTCGCGCGCAATCTTATTTCGCTCAAGACACCGGCGGAACTTTTTGGCGCCATTGGCAATGACGATGCCGCGCGCAAGTTGCAAAAACTTTTAGGGGAACAAAACATTGGTTGCGCCGGTTTGGTTAAAAATTCCGCGCGCCACACGAGCATTAAAACCCGCATCGTTGCGCAACAACAACAGATCGTGCGCCTAGATCGCGAAACGCGCGGCGCGTTGGATGCGAAAACCACCGCGAAATTGCTCGCCGAATTCAAAGCCCAACTTGCCAGTGCGGATGCCGTCATCGTGGGCGATTACGGCAAAGGTGTGGTCACGCAGCCGTTGTTGAACGAGATCAAATCGCTGTGCCGCGAGCGCGGCGTGTGGTTGAGTCTTGATCCAAAACCAGTGCACAATTTGAATTTGAGCAATCTCTCGCTCGTTACGCCGAATCGCAAAGAAGCGTTTGAACTCGCGGCGTTGGCGGATGACACGAAAAACGAAAATCCGTTTGCGGACAAAAATCTCATGCTGGTTGCCGAACGGTTGCTGAATGAATTGCGCCCGGCGGTGCTGCTCGTCACGCTCGGCGAATTGGGTATGTTACTTTGTCAGCGCGGGCAAAAACCCTTTCACATTCCGACCGTCGCGCAGGAAGTATTCGACGTTTCCGGCGCGGGTGACACGGTGATCGCGACGTTCACGCTCGCCATTGCCGCAGGCGCTTCACCGATTGAAGCCGCGATTTTATCCAATCACGCGGCGGGCATTGTCGTCGGCAAAGTCGGCACGGCGGTCACCACGCCGGAGGAATTATTGAAAAGTTTTTAGCCACAGATTAACACAGATGGACACAGATAAAATTTTTGTGTTTCGGCATCTGTGCTAATCTGTGTCCATCTGTGGCTCCCAAATGAATTCCTCAAAAATCACAGTTGAAACCATTCGCGCGATGAAAAGTCGCGGCGAGAAAATTGCCGCGCTTACGGCGTATGATTATCCGATGGCGAAGCTGTTGGACGAAGCGGGCGTGCCGTTTTTGCTGGTCGGCGATTCCGTCGGCATGGTTGTGCTGGGTTATCCGGACACGACGCATGTCACCATGGCGGACATGGAGCATCATGTGCGCGCGGTCGCCCGAGCCAAACCGCAGGCATTGATTGCGGCAGATTTACCTTTTAAAAGTTATGATACCGTGGCCGCGGTCGTGGCCAATGCACAACGACTCGTCGCGGCGGGCGCGGATGTGGTGAAAGCGGAAGGCGGGCTGGAAATTTTGCCGCAGGTGCAGGCGATCATTGCGGCGGGAATTCCGTTCTGCGGTCATTTGGGAATGTTGCCGCAGCATATCTTGGAAGAAGGCGGAAAATATCGTATCAAAGGGCGGGATGAAACGGGCCGCTTGAAGCTGCTGACAGATGCGGTGGCTCTGGCGGATGCAGGCGCATTTGCCATTGTTTTGGAATTGGTGACACCGCCGGTGGCGAAGGAGATTTCCGAAAAGATTTCCATTCCAACGATTGGTATCGGCAGCGGCCCGGATTGCGATGGACAGATTTTGGTAACGCATGATTTGACCGGCAGTTTTCCGTGGTTTACGCCGAAGTTTGTGAAGCCGAAAGTGAATGTCGCGGCGGAAATCAAGTCGGCGGTGGCGGCGTGGAAAAGTTCACTGACGTCCGTTTGATTCAGCAACTTTTTCCGGTCGCGAGTGTTTAAAACGAGCGAACATGGACTTGGAATCATTAATCAGTTTGGCCGCGACTAACGGCGCGAGCGACTTGCATTTAGAATCGGGTCTATCACCGGCGCTGCGGGTGCGCGGCACGTTGCGCGTGGCGGGCGATGCGATTCCAGCCAGCGTGATGACCGGCATGGTGCGGCAACTTTTGAGCGAGGAACAATGGCGCAGTTTTTTAGAACGTCGCTCGTTTGATTTTTCTAAAACCATCCACGGCGTTCGTTGTCGGATCAATGTTTTGCAATCATCGCGCGGTGTCGGCATGGCAATCCGGTTACTCACTTCGTTTCAAGCGACGGTGGAAAAACTGAATCTGCATCCGGACCTCAAAAAACTCATCCGCCATCCGCACGGTTTAATTCTGGTTAGCGGGCCGACGGGTTGCGGCAAATCCACGACGCTGGCGGCGCTGATTCAGGAAATTAATCTGACGGATACGCGCCACGTCATCACGGTGGAAAGTCCGATCGAACATTTGTTCCGTCCGCGCCGCGCTTTCATCCGCCAGCGCGAAGTCGGTCGTGACACGCCGAGTTTTGAGCAGGCCTTGCTTGATTCTTTGCGCGAAGATCCGGATGTTTTGATGGTCGGCGAAATGCGCGAGCCGGAGACGATGCGGTTGACATTGAATGCTTCCGAAACCGGCCATCTGGTTTTTGCGACCGTGCATTCTTCGACGTGCGCGGAGGCGTTGCAGCGCGTCGCTTCCGCATTTCCTGCGGAGATTCAAGGCGCGGTCTGTGCGCAATTAGCGGACTGCCTTGTCGCGGTCGTTTCTCAACGATTACGTTTTCGTCCCGACTTAAACATCCGTGTGCCGGAGTGCGAAATCCTAATCGCCACGCACGCGGTGAAAAATTTTATCCGCACGCGCGATTTTTTCAAAATTGCCACGGCGCTTGAAACGGGCGCGGAACACGATATGTGGACGTTTCAGCGTTACGCGAAATGGCTGGAGAGTCGAACGAATTGGTTTATTCCCAGCCAAAATTCTGAGCCGCTGGAAAATGAAACAACGGAACCGGCGGCTGACGTTGCGCCATTGTTGCCGGTCGCGAGTGTGGCTAAATTTTACAAAGCCAATTCCAGCCCCGCGCAAAATCCGGCGACGTCGGAAAAAGATCGGATCGTAATCGAACCGAGCGAAGGTGGTTTAGAAAACATTTTAAAGAAATTCGGCTGACATGAATCGGGTGCAAAAACATTTTTTTGGCGGCGCAGTTTTAATAGTCCTCGCCCTGTTTGCGATCGGGTGCGTGAGCAAATCGCGGGCGCGTTTGGAGGCGCAAAACGCTTACCTGGCGGGACAAAACGCGACGTTGCGACAACAGCAAGTGTCGACCGAAACGTCCACGAACAGTGTCACGATTATCGGGCCGGTGCAAAATGCGCAGGTGCCGTGGGTGACGGGCTTGACGCTCGCGCAGGCCATTGCCACGGCGAATTATTTGGATTCCCATGACCCAAAACAAATCATCATCACGCGCGCGGGTGAGAGCGCAACGTTGGACGCGAAGGTTTTATTCAATGGCACCGTCGTGCCGCTGGAGGTCGGCGATGTGATTGAGTTGCGGCCGTGATTTTTCAACCACAGAATAAACGAAACACGTGAAAAGAAGCTTGGTTCACCCATAAATGCGGGTGGAACGCCATGATTTCTTCCGCGCCTTGGCGTTGAAGGCTTCGCCTGTAAATTAACCATTGGCTTTTGGCGCAAGTATGTTACAGTTCGCGTCCGCTTTTTGTTTTGGAAGGCGGGCAATCACTAACTAAATATAATTTATGTCACAGCATCGCAGCCTGCGCGCGGCTTCCACCCTTGGTGGTAAGCGCAATGTCCTCAAGCGTTTTGAACGCACTGAACTTCTGAAAAAGCGCGGCCAGCGCAAAGACGGCGACCGTATTACCGGTCTCCGCAAAACGAAACCCGAAGCGTAATCTAATTGTGGAATAGCGAGTGCGAAATGCGGAATGTTGGACCGCCGGATTTTAATCCGCACTCTGCATTCCGCACTTCGCATTCTTTTTGTGGTTCGCCTTCAAAAATATCTCGCTGATGCCGGGGTGGCTTCGCGCCGCGCCGCCGAGTTGATCATTTTGGAAGGACGGGTCGCGGTCAATGGCCAGGTCGTCCGCTTGTTGGGGACGAAAGTGGATCCCGAGGGCGACAAAGTCACTTTAGATAACCTGCCGGTTTATGTTCAAAAGAAGATTTATCTCGCACTGAACAAACCGATTAAATGCGTCTGTTCGCACAAGGACGAATTGGGTCGCCCGACGATTTACGAATTATTGCCGAAGGAATGGCAGATGGTCAGTTCCGTCGGCCGTTTGGATTTCAACAGCGAAGGATTGATTTTTCTCACAAATGATGGAGAATTCTCCCTGCGCCTTACGCATCCCCGCTACGGCGTTGTCAAAAAATATATTGCGACAATTGAGGGCGAGGTCACTCGGGAAATGTTAGGGCGGTTCGTGCAGGGAATTTTCACTGGCGGCGAAAAATTGAAAGCGTTGTCAGCGCACATCGTTTCCGGCAGCCGCGCCCGGAGCGTGGTGGAACTGGAATTGGGCGAAGGCAAAAATCGCGAAGTGCGGCGGTTGTTTGAATCGCAGAATTTGACGGTTAAAAAATTGCAGCGGACGCAGATTGGAAAAATCAAGCTGGGTGAATTGAAACTCGGCAAATGGCGCACCTTGACGCCGGCGGAAATTAAAACTTTAGTCTCGGACTTATGAAAATAAATTACTGTTTTTTGTTGGGAGTATTGGTCGCCGTGAATGCGACCGCGCAGAATAATAATTCGTTGCCGGCAATTCCGGCGCCGGCGAATACAGTGCCCGCTCCGATTGTGGTGCCGGCAGCGGCGCCGCCGACGGTTGTCGCCACCACCAACGCGCCCGTCAAAAAGCCCGTTCACAAACATAAGAAAACGGCCGATGCAAAAAAAGCGGAAGTAAAAAAATCCGAGCCGAAAAAAGTGGCGGCGAAAACTGAAAAAGAACCCGTTAAAAAAATTGAATTCAGCGAAGCCCCGATCACTTTGCTGCCCGGCGCGGCGGAAGTTTGCGTGAGCAATCTGAACGTTCGCGGTCAAGCCGGACTCAAGGGCGAAGTCGTAGCGCACGTCCAAAAGGGCGATGCAGTGACCGTTTTGAGCCAGATCAATTTGGACAAACATAAAGCCGATGAACCGGCGCAGTGGGCGAAAATAGCTTTGCCGACGGGTGCAGATGTCTGGGTTCACACTTCGTTCATCGACGCCAAAGACAAAACGGTGATCCCAAAGAAATTAAATTTACGCGGTGGCCCGAGCGAAGATTATAGCGTGCTCGGCGTGGTTGAACATGGCACGGTCGTGACCGCAGTCGGCACGAAAGGTGATTGGACAAAAATTTCCGCACCGGCAGGGGCCTACGGTTTTATAGCCGCCATGTATTTGAAGCAAGAAGCTTCCGGCAATGTGCCGACGAATTTGCCGCCGTCCACCGAAGTGCCGGTGACGCCCGTGCCGCCGATGGAAACGAACACGTTGCCGACGACGACGGAAACGCTGGCTCCAGCGCAACCGGTCACGGAACCGACCGCGACCAACACGACCTTGTTACCGCCGCCGATCACGAATGACACCAACACGCCCGCCGCGCCCAGTGTGACCGACACGAATACGGCGGCGACGGTGGAAACGAATGTCGTTCCGCCGGTGCCGCGCATCGTGACGCACGAAGGTTATGTGCGTTCATCCGTCAGCATCGTGGCGCCGACGTATTATGAGCTGTTCGATCCGACCACCTCGCAGGCGATCAATTATCTTTACTCGACGACGACGAATTTGAATCTTGCGAATTACGTCGGACGGCACATCGCGGTGACCGGCGAAGAAGCGTTGGACGCGCGCTGGACGAACACGCCGATGTTGAAGATCCAAAAAATCTACGTTGTCTCCTCGAACGTGCTGACAACCAAAGCCATCAAGAGTCCCCGTGCCAGCCAAGCTCATTGATGGTCGCGCCATCGCCGCCCAGATCCAAAGTGAACTGGCGGCGCGCGTGGCGAGTCTGAAACAGCGCGGCACCACGCCCGGACTGGCATTTATGCGCGTCGGCGAAGATCCGGCGTCCAAAGTCTATGTCGGTCGCAAGGAAAAAGCCTGCGCTGAACTCGGTATCGTTTCCGAAACTCACGTTTTGCCGGAAGCGACGAGCGAAAGTGATTTGCTCACGCTCATCGCCCAATTAAATTCCAATCCGCGCCTGCACGGCATCCTCGTGCAAGCGCCCTTGCCGAAACACATTTCCGAATCCGTCATTTATTCCAGCGTTTTGCCGACGAAAGACGTGGATGGTTTTCACCCGGTCAACGTCGGTAAATTAATGCTCGGCGACGCCACGGGTTTTCGTCCGTGCACACCGGCTGGCGTGGTGGAATTGCTCGTGCGTTCGGGTGTGAAAACGGATGGTGCGGAAGTCGTCGTGCTCGGTCGCGGCAATATTGTCGGCAAACCGATGGCCGCAATGCTTTGCCAAAAAGGCCGGGGCGCAAACGCGACCGTGACGATTTGTCATTCCGCAACGCGCGATATCAAAGCGCATTGTCTGCGGGCCGATATCATTGTCGCAGCGATCGGCGTGGCGGAATTTGTGAAGGCGGACATGGTCAAGCTGGGAGCGACGGTGATCGACGTCGGCGTGAATCGCGTGGCCGATGCAAATTCCAAGACGGGCACGAAACTTGTCGGCGATGTGGATTTTACGGCCGTCGAAAAAATTGCCGGAATGCTCACGCCAAATCCCGGCGGCGTCGGCCCCATGACGATTGCCATGCTCCTGCAAAACACCGTCCGCGCTGCCGAACTTTCTATCAGTTAAAAAAGCGCGCGACACTAAATTTTCCCAACTCTCAACGCTCAACTTTTAACTATCAACTAATATGACTCCCACCAGAATTCTCCCCGACCTGCAATGTTCGCTCGTGTGCGAAGAAGTTCGTCAGGAAGCCAACGGAAATTTATTTCTCATTGGCGTCTTGAGTTTCATTCGCGTGCCGCAACTGCCCATCGTCGCGGGTCGTTTGTGCATTTTCAACCGTTGGACCGCTGGGATCGGCCAGTTCCACGAAAGCGTTCGCCTCATCGCGCCCGATCAGACGACGGTCGTGAGCAAAGCGGAATTGAAATTTGAATTGCGCGATCCTTCCCACGCCGCGACTGGCGTGATGGTTTTCGGTAACGTGAAAATTGAAACGGCGGGAACGTATTACATCGAAGTGCTCGTGGATGACGTGATGAAACTGCGTTATCCGCTCGCCGTGATCCACACGCCGCCGCCGGCTCAACCCGGCCAAGCGCAACCGACGACTGCGTAAAAAATTAAGCTTAATTTCACAAGGGACGCCACCTCGGCGTCCCTTTTTTATTTAGACGAAGAGAGGCGCGAACCGTCCTGAAATATTCTTGGCGGGGATTGAAGCCTATGGAAATCAATGGCTGCGGTTATCCCGGCAAGCGAGTGGTGTTCGCTTGCCGGCCTGCTTGAAAAGCGAAGCCGATGATCAGCCATCGGTTCGCTCTGAAATCAGGGAGCTATTTCCACGGCCACGCGATAGAACATACCCGTGACGCCGCTGAGATTGCGCAGGTCAGTGTAGGTCACGTTGCTGCCGGTGCCTTGGATGCCGTCGAGCAAGACGGTCCAAGTGCCGTTCAAGCTCGTCGCCCAGTCAATGCGATAAGTTCGGCCAATGACGGTCGGGAACACGATTTGAGGCGGGCTGGATGTGGGTGCCAATTGAACATTGAAGGTGGAATTTGTATCCAACGGATTCAATCCGGCCAAATAATCCTGCCACACGGCCAGACCATTTCCGTTTGGATCAAGCAATTCCGCAGCGGCAAACTGATTCGTGAAGCCATAGCTGATCAACCACGGTATCGGCGTGCCATTCGGTGGCGGCAAGGGATAATAGGTGTAGAAGTTATTCGTGTTTAGCAGCGTAAAGCCATAAAAATTCGTGCTGCTGGTGTTCGTGTAAATGGTGTTATCCACTTCAAAGTCGCTGAAAGCGTTGCTGGCCACGATGGGGTCTTGGAATGAGAATGAGAGCAGATTGCCGAAGTCTGCAAACGTGATGCTATTCGTCAAAAGGGCTGGATTTGGACTGCTCAAAAGCACCCATTGGCCGCCGACGCCGTCATTGGTTTGCGTCAGAGTCCAGCCTTCCAGCATTTCGCCGGCGTTGGTCGATTCCAAACTCACCGACACCGGCCAGTTGGCGCGATAATGCAGATGTAACTGGCGGATATAGCGAGGGGCGTAAGTGGTGCGTAACGTGATGCCCATGGGATTCAAGTCCGAATCTGCCACCAAGCGCAACGATCCAGCCAACACATTGCTCGCGTAAGTGGTCGGCGTGTAGGGCGGCATGATGTAATTCGTCGTATAAAGAAAAACTGTGTTAGTGCTCACGGTGCCGTTGTTCGTGACCGTCACGAAGTTTGTGCCGCTGACGAAGGGCGGCGGATTGGCGGGTGAGAGGGCGGTCAAACCTTGGTAATTGATCTGGAATGAGGGTATGAATGAATTGGTGGAACGTTTCAAGGTCGCCCAACGCAAAATATATTCGCTGCTAAGATCCTTGCCGATCTGGGCAAAAGCGAGCGCGAGATCCGTCAGATTGGTGGACGCGTAATAGCGGCCCAAGGTGGCGCTGGTGATATTTTGGAGGTTCGCCGTATTCACATCGCTGCCGAAGCCGACGGCGTAAATTTGCACGTTGGCGTTGGTGGCGGCCGTGATCACGTTATTAAGGGTGGCGAAGCTGGAATCATCCTGCCCGTCAGACATGAAAACAATATAGTGGCTTTCATCGCTATTAGCCGGCCCGAGGTTGCCGATGGCGGCGACCAAAGCATCCCACGCCCGGGAACCGGACGGAAAATTCTGCACATAATTGGTCCAGATGCCCGCGATGGAGCTATCCAAAAGATTTTTATCAATCGTCAAAGGGACGACTTGTTGCGGCGCTTCATCATCGCGATGAAATTCATAAACGCCGAGTTGAGAATCCGCCGGTTGTTGATTGACGAAACTTTGGGCGCTGGCGACTTCGTCATCAATCGAATCCGAAATGCCGTTGCCATTGGCATCGCCATTGAAGAGCGAAGCGATGCTTTCCGAGAAGTCTAAAACCAGATTACCCTTGAGCACTTTGGCGCTCTGGGCGCTAAGGTTTTTGAGAATGACCGAGGTTCCCAACGTGCTGACCGCAGCATTATCTTCATAGGCGGTCACGGCCATCGAATTCGGCGAGGCAACCACGGCGTGACTGGTCGCATTCGTGCCGTCGCGCAATGAAAACTTGAACTCGAGCAGATAAGGTGAGAAGTAATTAGTCATCACATCCGCGATCACCAGATTGGTGACGACCATGTTCGTGATGGTCAAAAGTAAGTTGGTTGTGCCCACGCCCCACGCGTTGGCGGCAAACAGCGAAATGGTATAACTACCGGCATAAAGCGGTGTGCCGGTGATGTCGCCCGTGTTGGTATTTACGGTTAGGCCGACCGGTAAGTCGGAAGCGAAAAACGTCAGCGGCGAATTATTGGCGGTGATCTTATAATCAAAACCCACTTGTTCTTCTGAGCCGGTGGTATTCAGTGAACTGGTGATGACGGGTATGGCGGAAGCCAGTGTCATCGTGAGCGTCCGGCTATCGGAACCATACGGATTCAACGTGCCGATGGTGATGGCGAAGGAACCGCTGACCAACGGCACGCCGGAAATGAGGCCGCTCGTCGTATTCAAACTCAAACCGGCGGGCAACGGTCCCGCGCTAAAGGACGCTACTGTATTTGTGGACTTGATGGTGTAACTGAGGGACTGGCCTTGTTTCCCGCTTTTCACGAGCGAACTGGTGATAAACGGCGCACTGCTCGCCAAGTTCAAAGCCAGGTTGACGAGATTGGTGCCATAGATGTTGGTCACGCCGATGGTGATCACAAAGGGACCGCTATCCAACGGTGTGCCTGAAATGACGCCATTGGTGGTATTTATACTCAAGCCGTCGGGTAACGGTCCGGCACCGAACGAAGCCGGATCATTGGTGGCCGTGATCGTGTAACTAAAAGGAACGGCCTGCTTGCCACTTGCATTCGTCGCGCTGGTGATGACGGGGATATCGTTTGCCAGCGTGAACGTCACGTTGGTGCTGCTTGTCTGCGCGATATTTGTGGCGAAAAGGGCAATATTAAAAATACCGAAAACGGTTGGCACGCCGGAGATGGCACCGTTCGTTGAATTGATATTCAAGCCGTCCGGCAAACCGGTCGCCCCAAAAGTGATGGGGGCCGTGCCGGTGGCGGTCGGGTTATAATTGAAAGCATAACCTTGTTTGCCAATCACGTTGGTCGAGCTGGTGATGACCGGCGGCACTAAAAAAACCTGCAACGTCGCGATTTGGCTATTCGTCAACCCGTAAAGGTTGGTCACGACAATTCTATAGTTGCCAGTATCCGACGCCGTTAAGTTTTGGATCGCGAGATTCGTTCCGCTGCTGCCCGTGACATGGCCATTATCCACCAGATTCGTGCCGTTATATTGCCATTGAAAATGCAAAGGCGGCGTGCCGGCAACCATAACACTGAAAACCACATTGCTGCCGTTCGGAATACTCTGGTTCGTCGGCTGAATGATGAAGTCCGGCTGGGGAATTACGATAATCTGAGACGTCGCACTGGAAGCCGGAATTTGGCCGGGCTCAGTATTGTAGGAAACATTTACATAATAATAGCCGGAGTTAGTGAGTTGGATGCTGTTGAAACTTAAAGCGGACGCATTGCCAACGACGATGAACGGGCTTTGGTTATTGGTGGACATGAGCCATTGATAACCCGTGATGGTTTCTCCAGCGGTTCGCGTGACGACCGCCCCGAGGACTACATTTTGGCCAACCGAAACCGTCTGCGTGCTTGGCTGGAGACTTACAGTCACGCTGGCCTGAGCGTCGTAAACGTGCAGGGAAAAAATTGTAAAGATGAGTGCGCGAATGGCGCGGTTAATTTTGTAACGCATAAATGTAGGTGAGAAATTCGGATGCTAAACTGGGCGGGTAGACATTCAAGGTAAAAGTGTTTTATTTGCTTTTAGTAAAAAAAATTGGCGACGATGACGACTGCAAGATGCGTCTTTGCGCGCGAAGGTTACATTTACTTTCGGGCAGGGTGGCTAAAAATTCCAAAAACAAGGCTGATTTTTTCGCCGCGCTTATGGCATTATCTGCGCCGTGAGTGCACTCACCGAATCAGCATTTGCTTGGGAACCCGTTACGCCGCGAGGGGTTGCGTCGTTTTCGCGCGCCTCGTTTGAGCGCTTATTCGTCGTGCAAGCCCTGCTCGCGCTGGTCGTTGCCCTCCTCATCGTGTGGTTGCTTGCGCGCGGATTTTTTCCAACGGTCGACGCTGCGATCCGTCAATTGCCCGACACGGGTAATATTATTCGCGGCGAACTCAATACGCCCGACGAGACGCCGCGTCTGCTCGCCGAAGGCCGTTTTCTCGCGTTCATCGTGGATCCGAAACACGCGGGCGAAATCCGTTCGCCCGCGCAATTTCAATTCGAGTTTGGCAGCGATTCGCTGCTCATCTTCTCCTTTTTTGGCGTGGCGGAAATTGATTATCCCTCCGATCAATCCTTTTATTTTAATCACACCGATTTGCAACCGATGTGGGGCGCGTGGGCGCCGGAAATTCTCGCACTCGCCGCGCTCGCCGTTTTTTTTGGATTGTTGCTCTCGTGGTTTTTGCTCGCGACGATTTATTTTTTGCCCGTGTGGCTGATCGCTTTTTTTGCGAACCGCGACCTTAGCCTGCTCCAAAGCTGGCGCGTGGCGGGCGCGGCCTTGATGCCCGGCGCATTGCTGATGGCCTTGTCGCTTTGGTTCTACGGCCTGGGTGCGTTTGATCTGATCAAACTTTGCTTCGCCTTTGGCATGCACTTTCTCATCGGCTGGGTTTATTTGTTGGTGAGTCCATTTTTCCTGCGCCACGCCGCGCTGCCGGAAAAGGTGAACCCATTTAAGTGAATGGTAGAAGCGATTAAATACGATTCCCGACGATGCCAGTTGAACGACTAAGCGGTCGTCAGTAAATTGGCCAACACCGCCCGTAAATCTTCCAGCAAGAAAGGTTTACTCACAAAAGCGTCCACGGCCCGGATTTTCTGCTCCGAATCTTGCAAGGTGTCGGCGAGAGCGGACAACATGATGATGATTTGCTTGGGGCGGCTGCGTTTGATGAGGTCGGCCAGTTCGTCGCCATTCATATCCGGCATGGCATAATCCAGAACAATAACGTCAAAGGCGCTGTATTCGAGCGCCGTCAACGCGTCCGCGCCACTGGTGACGATCTCAACCTCGTGCCCTTCAAACCGGAGCATTAATTCAATGACTTGGGCGACGGCGGGTTCATCATCCACCACCAGAATCCGACGTTTTGACTTGGGCGATGTTTGCATAAATAGCAAAGCCTCAACATGTTGAGATAAATAAATCCGCAGTTTCTGTTCTGTTTCTCGCTCATTTTATAGAGTTCGTCCACCCTAAAATCGTTTTCCTGCCGACATATATATGTAGGGCAGGGTAAGTATTCGCCCTAATCTGTTGCTCAACGCGGCGGTCGAAGGCAATCTTGGCCACGATGCAAGTGCCTTTCTGGCTAATTTTTCCATTCGCGCTGTTATTGGCGGCCATCGCCTTGGCTCCGTTGATCGCGCCCCAATGGTGGTTACGGCATTACTCCAAAGTAGCCTTAAGCCTCGGCGCCATTACGCTGGGCTATTACGCATTTTTTCTGCGGGACACGACGACGCTGGCGCACACGGCACACGAATATTTAAGCTTTATCGCGCTCGTGGGTTCACTCTTCATCGTTGCAGGCGGAATCCGTATTTCGGTCAAAGGCCAAGCATCGCCGCTGATGAACGTGCTTTTTTTATTGATTGGCGCTATCGCCGCCAACCTGTTGGGAACCACCGGTGCGGCCATGCTGTTGATCCGTCCGTGGATCCAGTTAAACCAATCCCGCGTTGCGCCGTATCACATCGTTTTTTTCATTTTTCTGGTCGCGAATGTGGGTGGCTGCCTGACGCCGGTGGGCGATCCACCGTTATTTCTTGGCTATCTACAAGGCATTCCGTTCGGGTGGGTGGCAAAAAATTGCTGGCCGATGTGGGCGGTGGGCGTCGGCATTTTGCTGGCGATTTTTTATGTGATTGACCGGATCAATTATGCTCGCACCCCGCGGGTGATGCCCGAAAAGACGGCGGCCTGCGAAGCTTGGCAATTTGAAGGGCTGCCGAATTTATTTTTTCTCGCGGTCATCTTGGGTGCCATTTTTATCAGTGAACCCATTTTTTTGCGCGAAGGTATCATGCTGGCCGCCGCCGCCGCTTCTTATTTCACCACCAAAAAATCCGTGCACGCGGCGAACCAGTTCGATTTTCATCCCATCCAGGAAGTGGCGATTTTATTCGCCGGCATTTTTGCGACGATGATGCCCGCGCTTGGCTGGCTCAAGGCCAACGCGCAGCAATTATTGGGGGCCAATCCAACGTCCGAAATTTTCTTTTGGGGCACCGGCACTTTATCCAGCGTGCTGGACAACGCGCCGACGTATCTGGGTTTTTTGAACGCGCTGTTTGGCGTGGCGGGAGCGAAAGATATTTCCGAACTCGTTGCGCAAAACACGCCGCATATCTTGGCGATCAGCATCGGCGCGGTATTTTTTGGCGCGGCGACCTATATCGGCAACGCGCCTAATTTCATGGTCAAAGCCATCGCCGATCAAAATAAAATTCGCACGCCAACTTTCCTGGGTTACATCTTTAAATATGCGCTGCCCATCTTGCTGCCGATGTTGGTGGTGATCTGGGTTTTGTTTTTCAAAGCCTAAGCCGCAGCGATGGTTTTTGGAATATTTCACAAGAAATCGTTCACTCGGCAAGCAGGTTGCTAATCTCTCTGCCATGTTCAATCAAAATTGCGTTTCAGGAAGCGGCTTGAAGTGGATAAATTTCGTCAATTATTCGAGAAACCTCTTGATTTCAAAGGAATCTGTGCTTTTTTCTTCTGGGCGGGCGGAGGGGGATTTCAGAAACGGACTGGCGGGAATTGTCCATGCCGCTTAAATATCAACTTGATGCCATGTTAAAAAAATACAAGGTCAACGGTGGTTTCGACGAAATGCTCGATAAAGCGATCGGCGTGCGGGGGCATTATCAAAAATTTCACAAATCTTTCAGCAAACTCACGCCTAAAGAATTCGACGCTAAACGCGAGGCGATTGATACGGCGTTTCTGCGACAAGGCATCACGTTCAACGTCTATGGGGCGGCGCAGGGCGCGGAGAAAATTTTTCCGTTCGATCTCTTGCCGCGCATTATTCCGGCGAAGGAATGGGATTATATCGAACGGGGTCTCGTGCAGCGCATCACGGCGTTGAATCTTTTTCTACACGACATTTATCACGAGCAGAAAATTTTAAAGGACGGCGTCATCCCGGAATTTTACGTTTTGTCGGCGCGCCATTTTCGCCGTGAGTTTGTGAACTTCGAAGTGCCGAAGGGAATTTACATCAACATTTGCGGCACGGATTTGATCCGCGACAAGGATGGCAATTATCTCGTGCTGGAAGACAACGGGCGTTGTCCGTCCGGTGTGAGTTACGTTTTGGAAAATCGCCGCGCGATGAAGCGCGCGTTTCCGGCGATGTTCGAAGGCATCGGCGTGCGACCGGTGGAAAATTACGCAGCGGAACTGTTAACCTCGTTGCGTTACCTCGCGCCGGCCGGCGTGGCGGATCCGACGATCGTCTTGCTGACGCCGGGCGTTTATAATAGTGCGTATTTTGAGCACACTTATTTGGCGCGGCAAATGGGCATTGAGATCGTGGAAGGCCATGATTTGTTCGTGCGCGATTCGCGCGTGTTCATGCGCACGACCAAGGGATTGCAACCGGTGCACGTCATTTATCGCCGCATTGACGATGATTTTCTGGATCCGACGGTGTTCCGCAAAGACTCGATGCTCGGTGTGCCCGGCCTTGTGAATGCGTATCGTTCCGGCAATGTTTCGCTGGCGAATTCCATCGGCACGGGCATCGCGGATGACAAGGTGATGTATTATTTCGTGCCGCGCATGATCAAATATTATCTGGATCAAGATCCGATCTTGCCGAATGTGCCGACGTATCTCGCGAGCGAAGAAGCGGACCTGAAATATATTCTCGAACATCTGCCGGAACTCGTCGTGAAAGCGGCGAACGAATCCGGCGGCTACGGCATGTTGATGGGACCGCAG
>JAMFSJ010000039.1 GCA_026225255.1 Methylacidimicrobium fagopyrum
AAGCCGATGTGAATTTCAAGGTCGCGCGCGATTTTATCGAACGCGTCAAAGTGAAATCGCTCGGCGCGGAAGTCATTTCCAGCGTCCAGCCCGGCCAGCAGATCATCAAATTCGTCAGTGATGAGCTGACGGAATTGCTCGGCTCCCAAAACGCCGCGCTGAAATTAGATGCGAATCCGAGCTCGATCATGATGGTCGGGTTGCATGGCGCGGGCAAAACGACTTCGTCCGGCAAGCTCGCGAAGTTGCTGAAAAAACAGGGGCGATCGCCGCTGTTGATCGCGGCGGACGTGTATCGGCCGGCGGCGATGGATCAATTGGAAACGCTCGGCAAACAAATTGACGTGCCGGTTTTCATCCAGCGCGGCGAGACGGATGTTTTGAAGATCGCGCGCGCGGCGATGGCATTTGCCAACCTGAACGGGCGCAATGTTTTGATTTTTGATACGGCCGGCCGCTTGCAGATTGATGAACCGTTGGTGCAGGAACTCGTGCGTTTGCGCGATCTGGTGCAGCCGCAGGAAATTCTGCTCGTGCTCGACGCGGCGACGGGTCAGGAAGCGGTGAATGTCGCGACGCATTTTGATTCCGCACTGAATATCACGGGTTCCATTCTCACAAAACTCGATGGCGATGCGCGCGGGGGCGCAGCGTTGAGCATGAAGTCGGTCACGGGCAAACCGATCAAATTCGCTGGCGTCGGTGAAAAACTGGATGAGTTCGAGCCGTTTCATCCGGAGCGGATGGCGTCCCGGATTTTGGGCATGGGCGACGTGGTCAGTCTCGTCGAACGCGCAGCGGAAGCCGTCACCGAAGACGAAGCGAAGCGCATGGAAGAAAAAATGCGCAAGGGCGAATTCACGCTCGAAGATTTTCTGGAGCAGTTGCGCGCGATGAAAAAATTGGGTTCGCTCGAAAGCATCGTGAAGATGTTGCCCGGCGGCGGTGATGCGTTGAAAAACATGGATATCAACAAGCAGGAAAAAGAATTTCAACGCATGGAAGGCATGGTCTGCGCGATGACAAAAAAGGAACGACTGAATCCGGTGATCCTCAATGCTAGTCGCCGTCGCCGCATCGCAGCGGGCAGCGGCGTGACGGTGACGGAGTTGAACACGATGTTAAATAAGTTTTTCCAGATGCAGCAGATGATGAAAAAGATGGGCAAGATGTCGAAGATGATGGCGAAAATGGGCGGTGCGATGCCAGGGATGATGCGCAAATAAATTTAATCGAGACAACCATCCGCAGAGGCGACGTGGAAAGGCAAACGCTTAAAAATATGCCGATCGACATATTGTAAAATGCAGTAGCAAAAATGATATATTGTCATCGTTGAATTTGAAAATCTTGGGTTAGGTTTACGCCGAGAAAAAGAAGCCGAAGAGTTTTGGAGAGCTGATAATTAGGGTTGATCGCCGCATTATTGGTTGTGACGGGAAAAGATGGTTTTAGGCGGCGATCACTAAAGTTAAGATTAAAGGCGTTGGCGGATAGGCAGTTATGTGCTATCATAAGCGCAACGCGATAAGATGTTTTTATCGTAATGTGCGAGGTGGTGAAGAGGGGTTAAAGGGTCACTTCACTATCTGGCACAGACGGATGAAAATCTGAGCAAAATCCCGAGTGTTTTCGACATTCGGAAGCTGGTTCAGGTAATAAACCGCAAGCAGTAACAAGTAACAAAAATATGACCCTCACAAAACGTGACCTCGTAATTAGTATCAGCGAAGAAACTGGGCTTATCCAAGCGCAGGTGTTCAATGTCGTTCAAAAGACGTTGGATCAAATTGCCCAAGTGCTCGCCGATGGTGGCAAAGTTGAACTACGCAACTTTGGTGTTTTCGAAGTGAAAATCCGCAAGGCCCGCGTCGGCCGCAATCCCAACCGTCCGGAAAAAGATGTGCCGATTCCCGCCCGCGCGATGGTGAAATTCAAAGCCGGCAAAGACATGCGCGCCGAAGTGTTGAAATTACCTTCGACCGAAATGGCGCACTAAGATTTTGGCCGATCATGGAAAAAAAGGGGATCGCCAGCATAGTTTGGAATCCCACACTATAGCGTTATTGTATTTTTAGGATCGGTTTTAATCACGGACGTTTTCCGGCGTGCCGGCTTATAGTTGGCGCGATCCGCAATACGAAACCAGCTCAACCATTTATGGATATTGATGAAAATCACCAGGATTTTCGCCAATTTCCGCAAATTGAAACCAGTGAGATTCACGGCCAATGCCCAGCCATATTTGGACCCAACTAGGGTTGAAAACCGGTGCCGTTTCTCGGTCGGCGCGCATTGAATCATCAACCGTCCCGATCATTCGTTAGCGGCTTTTATGGCTTAAGCCACATTTACAATCAATGGCTGACAATTGTTTGGCTGAAGCGAAGGCTTTGCCGCTGGGGGTTAATTAACTTAATTTTCCTTCACTCGCTTCACCACCACGTCGACCTCCGCCTTGTTCTTCGCGATCATGTTCGCAGGCAAGACCCCGCGCCAGAAGACGTTCGGATACACAATCGCGCCGCGACCGAGAATGCTGCCGGGATTCAACACCGCGTTGCAGCCGGCTTCCGCGTGATCGCCGAGCAGCGCACCAAACTTGCGCAGTCCGGTGTCTAAGATGGGTTCTGGGCGGGTAACGTCGCTGGTAGCAGCGAGGGCGCCTGAACTTTCAACTTCCAACATGGAACTGGGAACGACCACCGTCACATTCCCCGCGAGCAGCTTGATGTTGGAAATTTTCACGCCGGCGCCGAGGTGCGCTTTGTAGCCGAGAATCGAGTCGCCGATGTAATTGAAATGCGGCACCTGCGCGCCGTTAAAAAGCAGGGCGTTCTTCAGTTCGGACGAATTACCAACAATGCAATTATCGCCGATGATAACGTTCTCGCGGATGTAAGCGTTGTGGCGGATTTGACAATTTTTCCCAATGATGGCCGGGCCTTTGATCATCACGCCGGGTTCGATCACCGTGCCTTCGCCGATCATGACTCGATCGCCGATGGTCGCGCCGGGAAAACGTTTTGGCGGCAATTGCTTCGGGATATGGCTCAGATAATCCTGAATTTTCACCAACGCTTCCCACGCATAGTGGCAGCCGTCAAAAATGGCGGCGTGTTCGGTTTGGGCAAGGTCAAAAAGGTCGGCGGCAGTGAACATAACGGCGAAGATTTTAACCACGAAATACCTGAAATACACGAAAAAGAAATGGCGACGGGAATTCAACCCGAAGACGGGGAGACGTAACGGAATTGCCGTCTTAATTCGTCACAAAATCGGATTTGACTTGCCGGGCGAAGTGGTGAAACATATTGGCCGTTGACTGCGAGATTCCCCCTGTCGAATTAGGGACAACCTTAATCGCTCGGCCAATTCAAATTAAACAAATTGAACTTTTCCCAACGCAGGCCGTCCAATGCGCGTCCTTTTGACCCGCAAAAAAATCTGGTCTTGGGAGTCACGGGTCACATTAACCATTAAATTTTATGCCAAGAGTTGCCAAGAAAGTTAAAGAAGTTAAAGCTGCCAAATCCGCTACCGAAACGGACGCGTCCGTGGCCGCGCCGGAAGCCGAATTGATCGCCGCGCCCAAGCCGGTCGCTGAAAAGAAAATTTCCAAAGTCAAAGTCGTAACGCCGAAAGCGGAAAGCGCAAAACCAGAAGGCGAAAAACTTGAAGCCGCAAAATTGCCGGAAGTTGTAAAACAACCGGAGCCGGTTAAAGCAGAAATCACCAAGCCAGAAGCGCCGCGTCCCGAACGGTTGGAAGAACGTTTTTTACCAGCGGAACGCACGGTGGATAGCATCAATGCGGCGGCCAATGCGGCGGCGAAAGCCGATACGCAACGCGAGGCCTCGGAATCCACCACACCGAAAGCTTCGGCGCAGTTACGTCCGCCCTCTGGACCGGTCGAAACCTCCACGTCGGAAGACGACGCGCGGAGCCAGGAACGTCGCGGCGGCAGCAACGGCGGTGGCGCGGGTGCGGGTGCGCCGGGCAATTATCAGCGCGACAAGATCGTGGCGTCCTTGAACATCGCCAAATTGCAGGCGATGAGCATGACCGACCTGAATAACATGGCCAAAGATTTGGGCGTGGAAAATTTCGGCACGATGCGTAAGCACGAGGTCATTTTCCACATCCTCGAAAAAAATGCGCAGCGCGCGGGCGTTCTCTTTTCCGAAGGCGTCATCGAAGTGTTGCCGGAAGGCTTTGGCTTTTTACGCTCGCAAAGTTTCAATTACCTGCCCTGCCCGGAAGATATTTACGTTTCGCCGTCACAAATCCGCCGTTTCGATTTGCAGACGGGTAACTTGGTCGCGGGCCAGATCCGCCCGCCGAAGGAAAAAGAAAAATTTTTCGCGCTGTTGAAAGTCGAATCTGTGGACGGTGAAGAACCGGACAAGGCCAAGGATAAAACGCATTTTGAAAATCTCACGCCACTGTTTCCGAACAAGCGGTTCATCCTCGAAACGGCCGGTGACGAATTGAGCACCCGTGTTTTGGATCTGGTCTGTCCGATCGGCAAAGGCACGCGCGGCATCATCGTCGCCCCACCGCGCACGGGAAAAACCGTGCTGATGCAGAAAATTGCCAACGCGATCTTGAAGAACAATCCGGAGTCGTATTTGTTCATCCTGCTCATTGACGAACGTCCGGAAGAAGTGACGGACATGGAACGTTCTTGCAAAGGCGCGGAAGTGATTTCATCCACGTTTGACGAACCCCCGGAACGTCACGTGCAGGTCGCGGAAATGGTCATCGAAAAAGCCAAGCGCATGGTCGAACACAAGCGCGACGTGGTGATTTTGCTTGATTCCATCACGCGTCTCGCCCGCGCTTACAACACGGTTCAACCGCACTCCGGCAAAATTCTTTCCGGCGGTGTGGACGCGAATGCGTTGCACAAACCGAAACGCTTTTTCGGCGCGGCCCGTAACATCGAAGAAGGTGGTTCGCTCACGATCATGGCGACGGCGCTCGTGGATACGGGTTCGCGCATGGACGAAGTGATCTTCGAAGAATTCAAGGGCACGGGCAACATGGAAGCGCACCTCGACCGCGCGCTCGTGGATCGCCGCGTGTTTCCTTCGATCAACATCGAACGTTCCGGCACGCGCAAAGAAGAATTGCTCTATCACCCGGACGAAGCCAGCCGCGTCGTCATCCTGCGTCGCGCCCTCACCGGGGTGCCGCCGGTGGAGGCGATGGACCTGATGCTGGGCAAGCTCAAGAAGACGCGCAGCAATATCGAATTTTTGCTCAACATGGCCGTGGGTTAAACGCTCATGGCCATCGCCGAGGAAACATCACGCGAGATGTGCGCGGAGCATCCACGCCATCTTTTCGTGATCTTCCATCAAGCCGGTGATGAAATCGCTCGTGCCCGCGTCTTTCAGATCAGCGGCGAACGGATTAATGTTTTCGCGCAGGAAAATGATGAGGCTTTCGTGGTCGGCCAGCAATTCGCTGATAAAACCTTGGCTGTCATTTTTAGCGCGCGATTTTTCCGTGAGTCGCGTGAGCGAAAGAAATTCCTTCAAGGTCGCAGGCGCATAATGACCAAGCTGGCGAATGCGTTCCGCCACGCTGTCCATCACCTCATCCAACTGCTCGTATTGCGATTCAAAGAAAAGGTGCATCGAGTGAAAATCTTTGCCCTCGATGTTCCAATGCGCGTTACGGGTTTTGGTGTAGAGCGTGAATTCGTCGGCCAACAAACGCGCGAGTTGCGCGGCGACCGCCTTGCGGTTTTTATCCGTGATGCCAATGTTTGCGTTCATAAAATTTTCCTTTCGGTGAAGTTGTTAAGCCAAAACGCCTTACACTTCAAGTTATTTGCCGGAGTGCAGGAACCAAACGCCTTGCTGACACCTCAAATCTAAATAGAATTCTTAAAGTGAAATCGTCGTCACCTCATTTATTAAAACGGTCGATCGCGTCCTCGACATTGGCCGTTATCTTTATCGTCGCCGGCTGCAAACGCGACGACGTGAATGTTTACCAAGTCGCGAAAGAAAATTCCGCGCCCGCGCCCGCGCCGACTCCGATGGCAACGCCCAGCGCGATGGCCGCGCCGGTTCAAAATGAAAATTCCCAGCCGCAATTACAATTCGTTCTGCCAACCGGATGGCAACAAATCGCGCCCAGCCAGATGCGTGTCGCCAGTTTTACGGTGACGAATGCGACCGGTCCGGTGGCGGATGTCGGCGTCATTCCACTGCCCGCCGGCGAGGATGAATTGGCGTTGGTCAACATGTGGCGCGACCAAATGCAATTGCCCGCATTGACGAATGCGACGACCGCCGAAACCGTTTCCATCGGTGACGCAGCGGCGAAACTATTTGAAATCGCCAGCGAAAAGCCTTTGATCGACGGCAAATTTCGCGGGCGGGTTCTCGTCGCCATGTTGACGCGTGGCGCAACCAGTTGGTTCTTCAAACTTACAGGTGAGGATACTTTTGTCGGATCGCAAAAAGAAAATTTTCTTCACTTCTTGAAATCTGTTTCGTTCGTTGAAAATGCGCCGACGGCGATCGCCGCTTCGCCCGTGGCGCCGACTCAAAACGCAAATACCGGCGGCAATTCTATCTGGACGTTGCCCGCTGATTGGCAATCCGTGCCGCCCTCGTCGCCCATGTTGTTCGCTGAATTTTCCATCGTGGATAACGCGGGTGGCAAAGCGGGCGTGAACATCGCGGAGCTCTCCGGCGAAGGTGGTGGTTTAGCTCCGAACGTCAATCGTTGGCGCGGACAACTCGGTTTGCCGCCGATTGCCGATATTCTGACCCGCTCATTTGATGTGCCGGGCGGCAAAGCGCAACTCGTAGATTTCACCGGCACGAATGCAAAATCCGGCCAGCCCGCACGGCTCGTCGCGGCGATTGTTCCGCAAAACGGGCAGACATGGTTTTACAAATTGATGGGCGATGAAAAAGTGGTCGCCGCGCAACAAGCTGCGTTCATCAAATTTATCCAATCCGCCAAATATCCCGATGCTCACTAAAAAAATCGCCCGCTTTTTTACCTCGCTCCGGCTCACTGTCGTCTTGCTGGCGTTCGCGATTATTCTCGTATTCATCGGCACGATCGCGCAGGTGGACGAAGGTCTTTACAACGCGCAGACACGTTATTTTCATCAATGGATGATCTTCGGCCTTGATTTATTTGGCCATAAAATCCCGCTCATTTTGCCCGGCGGTTATCTTATCGGCACGCTATTGCTAACGAATCTGATCTTCGCGCACGTTTATCGTTTTCAACTTTCCGTCAAAAAAATCGGCATCCAACTCGCACACAGCGGCGTCATTTTGTTGCTCGTCGGCCAGCTCGCGACCGACATGTTCGCGCACGAATCGCAGATCCGTTTTGTCGAAGGCGAAACCAAATCATATGCCGAAAGCTCGCAGGATTACGAACTTGCGTTCACGACGGATGTGGGCACGAACACCGAACAAGTCGTCCCCATCCCGCAAAAAATGCTCGCGCGCGGCGGTGAAATTAAAAACGCCAACTTGCCGTTCACGATCCGCGTAAAAAGTTTTTGGAAAAATTCTGCGCCCAGTTTTCGCGCACCGATGACCCAAAATGCGCCCCCGACGACGACCAACGGCGTCGCCGTTAATTTTGATTTTTCACCCACGGCCGAGGCGAAAACGATGGACGATAAAAATGTGCCGACGGCGTTGATTGAAATTGAAGCTGGCGACTACGTTCCTATTTCGCTTGGCGATTGGATCGTTTCCGGCTGGACGGCGGACGCCGGCATGATTGAAAGTGTGCAACAAAATTATGCGCGGATGGCGGGCGCAAGCTTGGCCAATCAGATCGTCGGCAAGTTGACGTCGCCACAATCTGTTTTCGTCGGCGGGAAAAAATTCACCTTCACGCTGCGACCGGTGCGGAATTATCTGCCGTTCACGCTCACGCTGCTGAAAGCGACGCACACAGTTTATGACGGCACGGATATTCCGAAAGATTTTCGCAGTCGCCTGCAATTGAAAAATTCACGGACCGGTGACAATCGCGAAGTGGAAATTTTCATGAACGCGCCGTTGCGCTACGCCGGATTGACGTTTTATCAATATCAAATGAACGCCGGACAGATGGCGCAGCAGGCCGGCATGACGCCGGAATCCGTTTTGCAAGTGGTGCGGAATCCCAGCTGGCTCACGCCGTATCTCGGTTGCGCGCTGGTCGCGGCGGGATTGATCGTGCAATTTCTATTTCACCTCGTTGGGTTTATGAAAAAGCGGAGGACGCAATGAAAACAATTTTCCAAAGATGGTTTCCCGGTTTTTTGATGCTCGTGATGGCCTTGTGGTTTCTCGGCCAATTAGCCGCGCCAAAGGATCAAGATTTTAAGTTCGCAGAATTCGGCCAGTTACCCGTCGTGTCTAATGGCCGCGTGAAGCCGATGGATTCGCTCGCGCGCAATTCGCTGTTGCAACTGCGCGAAAAACAAACGTTGAATCTCGAGCCGTGGAAAGAGTGGTATCAAAATCCGAAAATCATTCCCGCCATCGAATGGCTGGCGAACGTGATGATGAATCCGCAAGTCGCCGATGCGTGGCCGGTTTTTCGCCTGGATAATCAGGACTTGATCGCGTTTCTCAAATTGCCCGCGCACGATGCGGCGCAAAAACAGGACGGCAAACATTATTCGTGGAATCAAATCGTGCCGTCGTTGCAGGCGTTTGATGCGGAGAACGAACGGGTGCAAACGAACGGCGCAGCGGAAAATCGCGATGCTTATGAACGCGCGGTGATCAAAGTGCACGCGCGACTGGAACTTTATGCGCAGTTGAAAAACACGATCCAGCCGGGCGACGCGCAGAATTGGAAAACGGAGTTGGCGGATTATGAAAATTTAATTCCAACCGGAGTGGTCGCCGCGCGCGCGCAACAAGCCGGGCAAAAATATGACGAAGCGACGTTCAACGCCTTTCTCACGGATTTACAACGATTCGATTTTATGTCGCGATTTGAACCGCCGCTGATTCTGCCGCCGCAAAATACCGGCGGCGATTGGCAACGCGTCGGCAGTGTTTTGCTGGCTGCGGCGCGGGGTGAAAAGATTCCGTCCGCCGTCGAAAATTATGCCACGATGACGGAGACTTTCAAAAATGGCGACAGCGCGGGCTTCAATGCGGCGTTGGCAGATTATCGTTCGTCGCTCATTCCGAATTTTTCCCGCGCCCTCGCCAAATCGCGCGCCGAAGTTTTCTTCAACCAGATGCAGCCGTTTTACAACGCGATGGTCATTTACGTGCTCGCCGGTTTGCTCGCGATTTTTTCGTGGTTCAATCTGTCGGAGATGTTGCGACGGTCGGCGGTGTGGCTGATTGGTTTGGCGTTCCTGATTCACACGACGGGTTTGATTTATCGCATCGTGCTGCAAGGTCGTCCGCCGGTGACGAATCTTTATTCCTCGGCGATTTTTATCGGCTGGGGCGCGGTCGTTTTGGGAATGATTTTGGAAAAATTTCATAAGAACGGCATCGGTGCCGTCGTGGCGTCGGGCATGGCGTTTATCACCTTGATCATCGCGCAAAATCTCGCGCTGGATGGCGACACGATGGAAATGATGCGCGCGGTGTTGGACACGAATTTCTGGCTGGCGACGCATGTGGTCGTCGTGACGCTCGGCTATGCGAGCACGTTTGTCGCGGGATTTTTGGCGCTGATTTATATCGTGCGCGGCGTGTTCACCAAAACGTTGGATGAAGCGACGGGCAAATCGCTGGCGCGCATGATTTATGGCATTGTGTGTTTCGCGACGCTGTTCAGTTTCGTCGGCACGGTGCTCGGCGGCATTTGGGCCGATCAATCCTGGGGACGTTTCTGGGGTTGGGATCCAAAAGAAAATGGCGCGCTGATCATCGTATTGTGGAACGCACTGATTTTGCATTTGCGCTGGGGCGGAATGATTCGCGAGCGCGGCCTCGTCGTCTGCGCGATCGGGGGCAACATCGTCACGAGCTGGTCGTGGTTTGGCGTGAACATGCTCGGGATCGGCTTGCACAGTTACGGTTTTACCGACGCGGCGTTCAAATGGCTGGTGCTGTTTGTGGCCAGTCAGATTGGATTCATCGCGCTCGGTTCGTTGCCCGCGAAGATGTGGAAAAGTTTTTCGGAGCGCGGGTCGATGACGTCTTCGTAACCCGTGTTCGGACGAAAGAACGTGCGGTCGGCACATTGGCGGTCGGTTTGCGAAAGCCTTAAATAATTTGGCAGCTTGAAAGATTGGACGTTGCTGCGGGTCACAAACCCGTGCTCCGGGCCGATCAGGAGATCGGCGCTCCAAATAAAAAAAGGACAGGCAATACGCCTGTCCTAATAGCTCACGGCGCGACGTCCGCGCCACTACAATTTTTCAGTGACTGCCGCTGGCTTTGATGATCAAAACAATAATCAAAACCGTGATGACCAAGGCCACCACAACGGCGCCGATAATGAAGTAAATATTGACCTTGTTTTTCTTCTTGGAAAAAACCGTGTTCGTATCGAAGCCGGTCAGACGCGAGCCGCCTTGTTCCAAATCCGTCAGACTTACGCCGCGCGGAATGATCATCGTGGCATCAATCGGCTGTTTTTTGGCAGCGGCTGGAGCGGGCGCCGGCGCAGCGGAAGAACTGGTGGACGCGGGCGGCGGAGCCGTCACCGGACTGCCGTCATCAATCCGCAATTCCACCTGACCGAAACGCAGCGTTTGACCGGGCTTGAGAATTTTCTCCTCAATTTTGTCGTTGTTGATGAAGGTGCCATTGGTCGAGCCAATGTCTTTAATAACGATGTCGGAACCGCGTAAAAGAATTTCGGCGTGATGGCTGGAAACCGAACCATCGACAATCTGAAAAGTATTATCATCGACACGTCCAACTGTCGTGCGTTCTACAATCAAGTCGAACGTCCGACCCGTCATTCCCTGGTTCAGGATAACAAGTTTTGCCATAAGTTACGGTGAGTTGATTATGCTGGCTGACCGTTTCAAGTCAAACGGAAATCTTTTGAAACCCCTTTGAATTGAAAAAGTTTTCATCCGCGTTTTTCAATCAACGAACGAAATTCGCCGAACAGCGGGGTCGAGTCGTGCGGCCCGGGCGCGGCTTCCGGATGATATTGCACGCTGAAAATCGGTTTCGTTTTGTGACGCAAACCTTCGACCGTTTGATCGTTAAGGTTGATGCGGTTCACGGAAACATCTTTCGCCAAACTGTCGCCATCGACCGCGAATCCGTGATTTTGCGAGGTGATTTCTACTTTGCCGGATTCCAAATCTTTCACCGGTTGATTGCCGCCGCGATGGCCGAATTTTAATTTAAATGTTTTGGCGCCGAACGCTTGGCCCAGTAATTGGTGGCCGAGGCAAATCCCGAAAATCGGGATACCGGTATCCACGAGCGTCTTCACTTCGCGCACGATGTAATCGAGCGCCGCCGGATCGCCGGGACCGTTCGAGAGAAAAATTCCAGCAGGCTTGTATTTCAACGCGTCGGCCGCAGTCGCCGTTGCGGGCAACACTTGCACGGCAAAACCTTGCTGGCGCAGACGACGGAGGATGTTGTATTTCATCCCGTAATCAAACGCGACGATCGGAATATCCGCCGCCGGCAAAGGCTTGCGATGCTGACGCGCGTCCACATTTTCCGTGCCGCGCACGAGCTCGAACGCCGCGCTCTGTTCATCTTTTTCGTCCCAGCGAAACGCGGTTTTGTGCGTCACTTCTTTGACGTAATCGACGCCGACGAAAACAAATTCTTTCGCCCGTTGCACGGCTTCCGCTTCGGAAATGTCTTCCGTGGAGATAAATCCGTTCAACGAGCCGCGCACCCGGAGTTTTTTGGTCAAGGCGCGTGTGTCCACGCCTTGGATGCCAGGAATGCCGTTCTGTTCCAGATATTGCGCCAGCGAATAATCGGCGCGCCAATTACTGACGACCGGCGAAAGTTCGCGGATGACGAAGCCCGACGCGTGCGGACGCCACGATTCCACGTCCTGCGAATTGACTCCGTAATTGCCGATGAGCGGATAGGTCATCGTCACGATCTGGCCTTTGTAGGACGGGTCGGTGAGGATTTCCTGATAGCCGGACATGGAAGTGTTGAAGCACACTTCGCCACTGGCCGACGCGCGGGCGCCAAAACCGGTGCCGTGAAAAACCGAGCCGTCTTCAAGAGCTAGAATCGCTTTCATCAAATGGGTTTCAATCTAGCCAAGAAACTTGTTTGAAGCAAAAAAAATGCGCGGCAAAATTGCCGTGCACGGCGTCTTATTTTTTGGCCAATCATTATTAGCGGCCTTCACAGCGTCACTGGGTGCCGATTATTTGGAAAATCTAGGCCCATCGCACGCGGGATCGCTCCCGCATTTAAAAATCTCGCATCATCGGTTAAAACTCTGCGGCGGAGAATTGCTTCTTGCGCGCAAAGAACTTATTCTGATCCGCTGCGCATGAGCAATTCCATCATAATCAATAAGCGCGTCGCCCCGACGATTGGCCAGCCCACTGGCCGGGCGGGAGCGTTGGCGGCTGGCGACAGGTCGCCCGTCGCGCTCAGCCACAGATTCTGGTCGGCAACTTTACGGTAATATCACGCACGTCATTATGGCCGATAACGAAAATAAATTTTGGGCGTTCCTGAGTTGCAGTCCGGCGGACAATCGCGAACAACGCGCGGACGGAGCGGAGGCGAACTACCGGTGTTGGAGCCAATGGTTGCAGGACGCACTGAAGACGTTTGCGGTGCCGGCGGAGTTCGTCGGCCAGCCGAATGGTCGTGGCGAAATTCTGCCCGAACGCATTCAGCCAATTTTTTCGGACGAAACGGAATTGGCCGAAGGTGCGGAATTGAGCGCCGAGGTTCGGCAGGCGTTGGCGCAATCCACTTGCTTGATCGTGATCTGCTCGCCGCGTTCGGCTCCCAGCCGGCAGGTAAATGAAGTGGTGCGTTACTTCAAACAACTCGGTCGGGGCCAATATATCTTGCCGCTCGTGATAGCAGGGGAACCTTATGCGAGCGAGGGCGATAAGCCGGGTAAATTGGCGGCGGACGAATGTTTTGTGCCCGCGTTGCGACATCCGGTTTTAGCCGATGGCACGTTGTATAACACGCGGCGGGCGAGCCGGCATCTGTTGGTGGAAGCGCGGCATGGCGCGGATAAACGGGAAATTCTCGCGAACGATCAACGTCACGCCGAGGCGGATTTGGAGATGGCGAAGATCCAATTGATCGCGCTGCTCGCGGGCATCGGGTTCAATGGTTTGTGGGAGCGGGAACAGAAACGGCATTTCTTTGACTACGCCGCCGCGCAAGCGCAGGTGCGGGAAGCGCAGCGTCAAGTCCGCGACGCGCAGAGCAAAGCGTTGGCGATGCAAAATCTGCCGAGCGACGTTCACAGTCAGATTTCCGAAGCGCAAGCGCAGGTCTTGGAAGCGCAGAACCAAGCGCGGGTGGCTCAAGAACAATTGCAGGGGTTGCAAAATACCATCGCGGACACGCAAAGCCAATTGGAGGAAGCGCGCAATCGTGCAATCGCGGGTGAGAGCAAAGTTTTAGCCGCGCAAACGCTGGCGCGGGAAGCGCAGCAGCAATTAGAGGAAGCGCAGAATCAAGTTCGCGAAGCCCAGAGCCGCGGCGGGGAAATGTCGGCACAAACTCACGCCGCGCCGAGTTTAACAACGGAAACCCAAAATCCGGCGCCCGAAGTTTCGAACCAGATTTTGGCAGCGCAAAACCAAGTTCTCGAAGCGCAGAACGAAACGCGTGTCGCGCAGGAACAATTGCGAGAACTGCAGGAAATAGTTCGCGTCACGGAAATCGAATTGGCGGAAGCGCATGAACAGGCGCTCGCGGACGAAAGCAAAGTGATCGCGGCGGAGACTTTAGCGCGGGAAGCGCAGGAGCAGATTTTGGAACTGCAACAGGCGTCGCCCGACGTGGACAGTCAGGTTTCGACCGCGCAAAACGAGGCGCGGGAAGCGCAGGAGCAATTGTGGGAATTGCAGGATAAAGTTCAGGCCGCGCAAATTGAATTGGCGGAAGCGCAACGCAACGCGCTCGCGGACGAACGGAAAGTTTTAGCCGCAGAAAATCTGGCGCAGGAAGCGCAGGAGCAATTGGCGGCGGCACAAAATCAGATTCGCGAATTGCAGGCCGCGCAAGGTCAACCGACGGAAACTCTCCCGCCCGAGCCGCCGGCGAACGGAGAGGAGAAATTATCCGCCGCGCACAATCAGGTGCGGGAATTTCAGGATCAAGTTCAGTCCGCATACGATCAATTGGAAGCAGCGCGCCAGCAAGTGCACGCCGCGCAAGCGCAAGCTGAGGCCGCCCAAAACCAAGTGCGCGGCGCCGATGAACAGTTGCGGGAATTCCAAAATAAAATTTCGGACGCGCAAGCCCAATTGGAGGAAGCCCGCAACCGCTCGCTCGCTGACGAAAGTAAAATTTTAGCTGCGCACGATCTGGCGCAAGCAACGCAGAGTCAACTTGAGTCCGCGCAGAACCAAGTCCGCTCGACCGAAAGTCAATTGGAGGAAGCCCGCCAGCAACTGCGTGCCGTGCAAGCCCAAGCTGAGGCCGCGCAGAGCCAAGCGCACGTGGCCGAAGAACAGGTGCGCGAATTTCAGAATAAAGTTTCGGACGCTCAAACTCAATTGGAGGAAGCTCGCAACCGCTCGCTCGTTGACGAAAGCAAAATTCTCGCCGCTCACACTCTGGCACAGGCAACGCAGAGCCAACTTGAGTCCGCGCAAAATCAAGCGCATGTGGCCCAAGAACAAGTGCGGGAATTTCAAAATAAAGTTTCGAACGCTCAAAGCCAATTGGAGGAATCTCGCAACCGCTCACTCGCTGACGAAAGCAAAATTCTCGCCGCTCATAATCTAGCGCAGGCAACGCAGGGCCAACTTGAGTCCGCACAAAATCAAGTCCGCTCGACCGAGAGTCAATTGGAGGACATTCGCCAGCAAGTGCGGGTGACGCAAAGCGAAGTTTTGGCCGCGCAGTCACAAGCCCGCGACGCGCAGACCAAAGTTTCGGAAATGGAAACCCGCACGCAAGAAGTGCAACGCCAGATTGAAGCGGCGCGCAATCAAATTCAGCAAACCCAAGACAAAAACCGCAAGGCGCGTCGGCTCACGCAGGTTTTTGCGGTGATCGCGGTGTTAGGCATTTTGAGCGCGGGCGTGGCGTGGCGACAACACACGGTTGCCAACCAAGCATTGGCCAAAACGAATGCGTCCGCCACCGGAATCTTTGATCCGACAGCCATGGGATTCGATGCGGAACGGATTCGGCAAGGGTTGCAAAATCTGGGCGGCGCGGAACAAGCGCGCAGCCTCGATGAATTGGCGGCGTGGATTCCGCAGTCGCAAATTCCCGAAGCGCTGAAAGCATCGGCGGTGCTAGTGAACGATCAGCAGCGCAGTCATTTTCAGAAGTGGTTGCTGATTCGATTAGGTTGGACGAATCCGCTGTCCGCCATGACCAACGCGAGCGCCATTGACGGAAAAATTGTGAACGACGCGGGCGTAAGCGATTCCAATATTTATTTGCAACTCGCAGTGCTGGATAATTGGATAAAGACGGATTTGTCCGGCGCGTTCAACTGGGTTTGTCAGTTGCCGGACGCGGATGCGCGGCAACGTGCTTTGGAGAAAATTATCCCGGCACTGGTCGCCAACGATCCCGTTCAAGCGATTCAGCAGCGGCAACAATCTCCCGACCACGATCAGGATAAGACGATTCTCCGCGCGATCATGACGGCTTGGACCGCGCGTGATCCGGAAGCGGCCGAGCAATTCATCCAGCTACATCCCGATTTATTCCACGATACTTGGGATGACATAACCATCGCGTGGCCACAGAACGATTGGTTCGCGGCGACAAATTGGATCGAAAGTTTGGATTTGCCACCGGCGCCTTTGCAACTACACGCCGCGCCAACGCCGTGGGCCGCGCTGCTTTTGAACACAAATACCGAGAGCTCGCTGGCGCCGGAAATTTTATTAAACAGCACCAACGCTCCGGCACCCGTCAAGCCGCCGGAGTAAACAACGATTCAGTCGTGCCAAACGCAACGCAAACTGCTATAAAATTTTTATGGCAGTTATTGAAGTTAATGGTTTGACCCGCGCGTTTCGCACCTACAAAAAGCAGCCTGGCTTTGCGGGCGCGGTGAAAGGTCTTTTTCGTCGGCAATATGAACAGACGCTCGCCGTCAACGAGGTCAGCTTCAAGATCGAACCCGGCGAATTCGTCGGCTTTCTAGGGCCGAATGGCGCGGGCAAAACCACCACTTTGAAAATGCTCGCCGGCTTGCTCTATCCCACGAGCGGTTCGGCGAAGGTGCTCGGGTTCACGCCGTGGGAACGCGATGACGGTTATCGCCGGCAGTTCGCCCTCGTGCTCGGCCAGAAAAATCAATTATGGTGGGATTTGCCAGCGCGCGAATCGTTGGAGTTGAACGCGAAAATTTATGGTATTCCCAAAGATCGCTTTGAACGCACGGTCGGCGAATTAACCGAACTGCTCAACGTCAAAGAAAAGTTGAATGTCAACGTGCGCGAACTTTCGCTCGGCGAACGCATGAAGATGGAACTCATCGCGTCGCTGTTGCATCAGCCGAAAGTTTTGTTTCTCGATGAACCGACGATCGGGCTCGATGTTATTTCGCAAAAAACCGTGCGGCAATTTTTGCGGCGACACAATGAGGAGCAAAAGACCACGATTTTGCTGACGAGTCATTACATGGCGGACATCCAGGAATTGTGTCAGCGCGTCATCATCATTGATCATGGCAAATTGTTTTTTGACGGTAAGTTGAGCGAGATCGTGGACCGTTTTGCAGATTTCAAATTCGTCAGCATCCAATGCGACAAGGCGAACGAAGTGTCGGCGGAAAATCTCGCGCGCTACGGTGAAGTGGTGGAAAAAACCGCCGGTTCCATCACCCTGAAAGTGAAGCGCGACCGCGTGATCACTACGTGCAAGGCCTTGCTGGACGAATTGCCGGTGAGCGATATTGATATCCAGGAAGTGCCGATTGAGGACGTGATTCGACAGATTTTCGCGCGGTAAACCCGGGTGAATTAAACCTTGGAAGACACGAAAAGAAATTTAATCACACGACACAGTTCGCGTGGCAGCCCAAGCGCGGACTTCGGAAACTTTTTCAGACATAACGACGGAAAGCGGCCGGGTTTGCTGGATTTCTGAAATCAAATCTTGCTGCGTTGCAACTTCTCTTTTGGCGTGCGCGGTATACATCGCGGAGACGATGGCTTGTTCAATTTCGGAGCCGGAAAAACCATGGGTCGCTTCGACGAGCGAATCCAAATCAAATTCCGCCGGATCAAGGGCGCGTTTGCGGAGGTGAATCAGCAAAATGTCGCGGCGATTTTCGGGCGATGGCAAATCTACAAAAAAGATTTCGTCGAAGCGGCCTTTGCGGATGAGTTCGGGCGGGAGTCGCATGATGTCGTTGGCGGTGGCGACAATGAACACAGGCTTTTTGCGCTCGGACATCCACGTCAAAAAAGTTCCAAGAATGCGACGAGAAAGGCCGTCGTCATCGTTTTGCACGGCGACGCCTTTTTCGATTTCGTCCATCCACAAAACGCAGGGCGACATGACTTCGGCGGTCTCGAAGGCTTTGCGTAAATTGCGTTCGGTCTCGCCGTAATATTTATTGTAGAGCACGCCAAAATCGAGGCGCAGCAAGGGCGCGCGAAAAATGGCGGCGGTGGCTTTCGCGACGAGGCTTTTGCCGCAACCTTGCACGCCGAGCAACAGAATGCCGCGCGGCGGATCGAGTTCAGTTTCAGTTTCTTCGAGAAAAAATTCTTTGCGGACTTCGAGCCAGTGGCGCAGTCGTTTCAGGCCACCAATTTCGGTAAATTTCGCAGTCTCGTATTCGAAGGATAAAACGCCGTCGCGGCCGAGCAATTCGTATTTGGCGCGCATGACTTCGGGCAATTCAGATTCGGAAATCACACCGTCTTCATTGATCGCTTTGAGGGCAAGGCGACGCACGTCCGTGGCCGAAAGGCCAACGAGATTGCGCACGAGAAGATCAATCGCCTTGTTCGTGGTTTGCACATCGCGCTGGCCGTGTTCGGCCCCCCATTCGCCGGCGACATCAAAAACAATTCCGCGAACTTCGTCGGTGGATGGCAACGGCACGCGAAATTGCGCGGTGAACGGCAACAGTTCTTCCGGCATTTTTAACGCATAACCGACCAGCATGACGGTGATATATTTTTTGGAACAGTTGAGCGCGATGTCTTTGAGATGGCGCACATGCACGGCGTCTTGCAGATACGGATGAAAATCGAGCAGCACAAACAGCGCATTGGACGCGGAATTTTTGATGTAATTCAAGACGTCGTAGGATTTCTCGACGGCGAGCAGCGGTTGATCGGCGGGATCGAGCGCTTGCATACCTTCGGTGACGCTCCAGCGAAAGGCTTTGAGTTGCTGGCGTTGCGCAATTTGCCGCGCCATGCGAACGATCTGCGGTTCTTCGGTGCTTTCCATCACGATCAACGGCGTGCGCGAACGAACAATTGCTTCGAGATCGCGCATCGGACTTTCGGTAAAAACGGAGCCGGACGCTGAGGAATGGCTGGGGTGGAAATTCATTACGCACCTTAAAGCTCGCGGAATTAAAATTTGGTTCAAGAAAAAAATCTGGCGGCAACCGACCAAAGGCGTTAAAAGCAGGCATGGATATTTTTCTTGAAGCGGCTATTGAGGAGGCAAAAAAGGGATTGGCAGCGGGGGGCATTCCCATCGGCTCGGTATTGGTGCTCGATGGCAAGATCATCGGGCGCGGTCATAATCAACGCGTGCAACACGGGAGCGTGATTCATCATGCGGAGATGAATTGCCTGGAAAATGCCGGACGACTTAGGGCGTCGGTCTACCAACGGTGTATTTTGTATTCCACCCTTTCGCCATGTCCGATGTGTAGTGGGGCAGCGTTGCTTTACAAAATTCCACAAATCGTGGTCGGGGAAAACTTAACTTTTCAAGGACCAGAGGCTTACGTTCGTTCGCAAGGCGTAAAAGTGGAAATTTTAAATGATCCAATATGCATTAAGTTGATGAAGGGGTTTATCAAATCACGGCCGAAGCTTTGGAATGAAGATATTGGAGTTTAGTTTTCAGTTTGCTTGAATTAAAAATGAAAAACCCGAAGAAAGCTAATTCTTCGGGTTTTTTGAAAGACTGGCGGCTACCTACTCTCGCGGAAGCTATACAACCACTACCATCGGCCATGCAGTGTTTGACGGCCGTGTTCGGAATGGGAACGGGTCGGACCACTGCGGTAATACCACCAAATTGTTACGCACGATTATGACGTGCAAAATTATAAAGATCATATCCGAATTTTTGAAAATTCTCTGAAAACTACATATAGAAGACGTTTAGAGCTACTACAATTCGCGAGCTTTAAAAATTCTTATTCCAAATCGGAATAAGCAATCAAGCCGCACGACCGATTAGTATCAGTCAACTTAACACTTCGCAGTGCTTACATTCCTGACCTATCAAACGGGTGGTCTGCCCGTGGTCTTTAGGGAGCTTGCGCTCCGGGAAACATTATCTTGGGAGGAGCTTGGCACTTAGATGCTTTCAGCGCTTATCTCTTCCGCACATGGCTACGCAGCGATGCCCCTGACGGAACAACTGCCACACCAGAAGTGCGTCTAACCCGGTCCTCTCGTACTAAGGTTAGAACCCCTCAAGTTTCCTTCGCCCACAGTGGATAAGGACCGAACTGTCTCACGACGTTCTGAACCCAGCTCGCGTACCGCTTTAACCGGCGAACAGCCGGACCCTTGGGACCTTCTCCAGCCCCAGGATGCGATGAGCCGACATCGAGGTGCCAAA
>JAMFSJ010000040.1 GCA_026225255.1 Methylacidimicrobium fagopyrum
CACGCTGGGCCAAGGCTAAGGTTGTTAAATCGGACGCAAAACCTGCGGTTAAAGCGCCGGCCAAAAAAGGTGGCATGAGCGCGGCTGGCCGGGCGAAGATCGCCGCCGCTGCAAAAGCTCGGTGGGCAAAGGTCAAAGCCGCTGGGAAGAATACGCTTTAAACTATTTCGAGATATAAAAGCACCGTTCGCAATGCGAGCGGTGCTTTTCTGTTTTAGTTGACTTGCTATTTGAGGCAAGTATTGCCGTCTGCGTGTAAATGATTTTAATACGCTAGGGTGGCTACATGACGATGTCACCCGACTCAAAAATACCAATTCCTGAATTCAAGCAGCTTCTAGGCGGCTTTGCTATAGGGCTTTCTGAGGTCGAGATTGAGGGTTTAAGAGATTGGGAGGATCGTTTGGCTGACATCTTTTTCGACTCATGGCTAAGAAAACGTAATCGGGCTCCGGGGTTGGAAGAATCGTCAGATTCCTGATATAATCGTTCCAAACCCAACGATCGCGAGAAAAGCGTTTTCTACCCGCATTTGGATGCAGAGACGGGCAGCGATGTTCAATGCCCTCGCGACATTGTGTTCACCATCGTTGTCCCTTTTCTGTTTTATGACCACCACCCGTAAAAATTGCATAATCTATTGTCGTGTTAGCACGGCGAAATCAGCCCAAGAGGGTGAAAGCCTTGATACGCAAGACGTGATCTGCCGGAAATTCGTTGCCGGCAGGGGCTTTGCCGTGGTTCCTAATGGCAGAGTGTTTCGCGAGACTTTTAGCGGGCGCAAAGATACCCGCCCAGTTTTGGATGAAGTATTTGATTACATTGAGAAAAATCCTGGCAAGGTCGATTATTTCGTCTTCCGAGTCATCGACCGTTTTACTCGAGGCGGAAGTTATTCGTATGAAGGCATAAAAAACCGGCTCGCCGAACTTGGCGTCGAGATGATCGACACTTATGGCGTGATTCAACCAATGAAAAATACGCTGGAGCACGTTGGCTTTGAATATGACTGGAGCCGGACTTCCCCAAGTGAAATTGCCGAGACCGTGATCGCCAATACTGCCAAAGCCGAAGTTACGAACATCCTGAGCCGAAAATCGGCAAAGAGGCGGTAGGCATGAAACAGCGGGGAGTGGTCGAAGACCCGGAGCGGTTCAAGCTCGTCCGGTGGGTAAAATCCCTCAATATCGTCCGTCCGTGGCTGCGCGGCATTGAGAAGGCCGGAGAAGTTCCGCAACAGGGCATCGGCAAGACATGGTTGGAACGGTCAATGTTCTTTGCAACGCAGACCCGCCAGACGGTGCGCAATGCCGTCATGGATGCTTGGACGAAACTCCTACAGTCGCGGCAACCTGGCGGACAGGAAATTCCACCAAAAGACCGTGGGCCGGAAATGTCGAGGTGATTTATGCAGCACGATCCATTGGCACAATATCGCAGAAAACCGCCGCCTCCGGGATATGAACCACCCCCGAATGAACCGGAAAAATACATGGCGTTTGACACCAAAGACAAAGTGTTTCGGCTGCGGATTCGTGGCGCGGATGATTCGATTTACGCGCCCGGCTACAATATCCTGCTCAATCTGCTTTACGATAAACAGGGCACACATTTCATCCTGACTTATACCGTGATGATGGTGCTGGTGCGTGGAAAGAATTTGCAGAAGGTGGTTTTTGCCATCGAAAACGGCATGGCGGATTTCATTCAGGAATTTGATTTCAAGCGGTGGCCGGAACCAACCGACGCCACTGCGCCATTCATTGAGTCCATTGAGGTCAAGGTTAATGAAAACGCTGCGGCTGCCAGTGAGACGAAGCATTGACGAAAATTGCTTGTTCGATTTTGGGTGAGAATTGGGACTGAGAAAGTAGGAAGTAAAATTATGAAAAATCGGCACACTGAGGACAAACAACTGCAAGGCATCACGCTTGAGGCCGTCATGGAAAAACGCCGTTTGGATCAAGCCTTGAACGCCAAAGAATTTGCCGTCTGCGCTGGCGTCTCATATTCAACGGCGCGAGAATGGTTCCACTCACCCGGCTTTCCGGCGTTTCGGGGCGTAATTTTCTGGCAAGATTTTGTCCAATGGCGAGCTGGCCAAAATGGATTTAAGAGTCCGTCGCCTTCGCAACGCGACAATGACACTGCCATCGCCGCTTCAAAACTGCCGCCGCGCGCCGCACAAATTCTTCTGGATGCTTAAAATCATTCCGTTCCATTGGGGCGCAAATGTGTTTGCTTTTCGATTGCATCCAACATTGGCTTTAATTGTTTCATAATTTGTTCGCTTAGTTCCTTCGTCACGACGATGGGGTTTTTAGCGTGTTCTTGCCACCCACTTGTCATGTGTTTGTCCCACAATTGGCAGGTCAAAAGCTCAGGATTCAATGGCGGATATGCTGCATAATTAATAGAACCTTTAGATTTTTCTTCTTCCGAAAGTGATTTCCAATGTGCATCTATTTTTGCCAAGTCACATTTTAAATCCAGACCAGCGATAAAAGATTGATCGGATTTCAAAAGTAGAGGAGCAATTGTTTTGTGAAAAATATCATTCGATACAAAGACCTGACAAAATGGAAGATAATAAAGATATTGGAGGTCAATTCTATTATTGGCATCTAGCGGTTTTCTCACAAGATTGTGCGCAATAGCAATATTTGACAATAAATTAACCCGGAAACACCAAGCAGCATAAGGCGCAAACTCCATTATGGGCGGCCCTCCTAATGCTTTCCATCGCTTAATAATGGCTGGTTTGAATGCAGGGGGAACACCAAGACTTAACATGAGTGCCTTAAGCAAGGTGAAGCGAGTCTTGTTACCAGAGCAAAAGGAATCTACCAATCGAGTTGCATATTCCAAATTTGGTATCTGCGCTCCCTGC
Source organism: Methylacidimicrobium fagopyrum (assembly GCA_026225255.1). Taxonomy (GTDB): domain Bacteria; phylum Verrucomicrobiota; class Verrucomicrobiia; order Limisphaerales; family UBA11358; genus UBA11358. The sequence goes on from JAMFSJ010000040.1 coordinate 2,891, forward strand.
ATCAAACCATGCCAATGCTTAACGAATGCCTCCGAGTCAATTTCTTGAATGGCAGTTCTCCACCTTTTAGCCACAAGATGTTCTAATTCAGCAAACTCACCTTTTTGCCAGCGCCGAAAAGCCTCTTGTTCGGGAGGTTCATCAAGGAAAACCCCTTTTTTGCCTGTTGCGTCTGTTATTATTTTGCCGCCGCCAATCACTGCTCTTTTGTCCATTTCTACCGGTATTCCTGCAATAAGCTCATTCATGAACAAGTAAATATGGTGGGTGTTTACCACCGAATTTATCGGGGAAAATTTATCAGCCAGTCCAGCTACAAATGTTTCTGGAGATCGCTTATCTCTGAACTCCTTCTTAAGATCAGCTAGGATTTCAAAAAATAAGATTGGCGTGATGTTTGAAAAGTAGTGATGGGTTAACCACCGTGCTTCTTCATCTGACAGTGATTGAATGGTTGATTTATCGAAAATTATTATGGGACCCAAGAAGCCTACTCCAAGCCTAAAATGTTTCTTTTAAAAGCGCGAGTTCGTCTCCGTTGAACGAAACTCGTTAGTCTTCCGTTTCTTCGGCTTCGTTTTCAACATCTTCAGCGGGGGCTTCGCCTCCAGCCGGGAGAATTGCTTTCCCCATTGTGGCCGAGATAATGTCCAGCAAAGATTTCTTCCGTGCCGTGAAAAAGGCTGCAAAGTCATCGGCACGCAAGAGACTCGGATCAATGACGTGGGATTTTAGGATTTCATCCTGTTCTGTTTCTGAAATCTGCACCTGAGCATTTTCTCGAATCTGCACCAAGTATTTTGACGGTGCTTTGCCGCCAATCATCCGGTTCGCTTTGTAAGAAATGGGGGTTTTGTTAATAATGGAATCAAAAACTTTGGGCAGGATGCCTTGCGTTTTGCACCAATCTTTCGGGAAAATATGATGTATGTCTATTTTGCATTCATCGCGGTCAAGATCAATCATACGTGCTTTCCAGAAAAAGTCCTTTGAACCTTGCCGTTGAAGCAATATGTAGATTCCACGATAGGCTGCGCTTGTTCGTGTCCGTAACGTGTCGAGACGGGACGGCTGGAAGCCTGCGGACACCACCGTTACCGGCTCAACCGCCGTCGGGTCATTAATCCATGACAAAAGGTTTTGCAAATCCAAGGCAATCCGCGTCTCAATTGCGCCACCATATTGTTCCCCAAGAACACCGCACCAATACCAACGCGCAATCTTTTTCTGGATAACCGGCTCAAGCCAACGCTCCCCAACATGAACCATTGTCGTTGCCAGCGGTATGATTTGGCTGCGGTAGGGCAGGAATTTAGGATTGTAGAAACCTTCCATCCGCAAGAAACGGTCAGCTTGAAGAAATCCTTCAGTTAGCTTGTCTGCCCACTTCTTGTAGGCATCCAACGGCAAAGCAAGGATATGCTCGCGTTTTGCGCTAACTGCCGTCACTTCCTTGCCGGTTTTGCCGGCAACTACGTCTGCACAGCGTTTTTCATAGGTATGGAGCAATGAAAGACCTTGCAAAAACTCTGTTGGCTGGATGTCTCGCAACAAAAGTTTTGCAGCGAAATATTTTTTTTGCCTTCCCTGAACATTGCCCGCTGGCCTTCCAAACCAATCATCGCGAAGATTAAAGCCATCTGCCGCATAAGTCGCTGTTGCAAGTTCAAAAACCGATAGCGGAACGCCGCCTGTGTTCACTTTCTCGAAAACGAGACAAACCGCCTCCTTGCTCGTCTCCTTCTTTAGCTGAATGACAGGAACGTAGTATTCACGGAATGCGTTCAAGACTAATTTCCGAAATTCCATATACCGCGCAAATTTCGCAGCATCATGAGCCATCAAACCATTCTCCCAGCCGTCCGAATTAAGAATCTGGTTACAGGGGAAGCAAAAGGCATCAAATTCTTTGGCCTGTGATCCCAAGTCCAAGGCGATGTCCCTGCCAAAATTTTTGCGGAGAGTCCGCGTTTCATCCACGGCGATGATCGCTTCTTCAAGGCTGCCGTTTCCCGTCAACGCCTTCGCAATATCAATGTAATAAAGTCGCTTAACCTCGCGGCCTTTGTCGTCTTTCGTGCTTACTGGTGCGCTGAGTTTGAGCACTTGGGTTAAAGAAGTCAGTCGCTGCTGTCCATCGAGGATGAGATTTTCTGCCGTCGCATTTATTCCCGGCGCAAGTTCGACACCCTCCACAAGACGGATTTGGAAGCGTGCTGAACCACCAGTTTCCAACAGCATGACACTTCCGATGGGGAATGAACGAGCAATGCTGACCAGCAAAGAGCGAATGTGTTCATCGTCCCACACCCACCCGCGTTGGAAATCGGGAAGCTGAATTTTTCCTTCCACAACCTGCTCAAGCAGTTTGCTCAGGGCTGTTTTTGTAGAATCGAACGTTGCCATTTAAATTTTTCCTGTGTATCAAAAACTTGGCGCTGAATCCGAACAAGACGAACGTGAGAATGCACAATTCTTATCATTTCAGCCAGAGCAATCTCGCCGGTGTTGTGACAGGCAACCGCCTCTTGTGGTTGAAATAAAAAAGAAGGGCAATTTACTGCACTTTTACTGCACTGCTTCGTAAGTGCTTGATTTATAATGGAGCGGGTGAAGGGAATCGAACCCTCGTCTCAGCCTTGGGAAGGCCACATTCTACCATTGAACCACACCCGCCTGCGTTGCGCTTCGGCGCGGCCAGCCCGCCGAAAAATTACGATGCGTTGTTTCTATCAGACTATCGCGCCGATGGCAACGGCTTTGCGTTTTGGGTGCTTTCATTTCCGCGCTTCGCCCTTCGCCTTCGACCTGCGTTTACGGCGCGGCTTCCAGTTGGCCGATGGCTTGGCGCAATTGTTTTTCAATGGCGGAAAGCCGTTCGGGCGAACTGATTTTACTGCCGTCAATTTCGCATAGATAAAAACTATCAATCGCCGCGCCGCGTTCGGTCACGATGCGCGCGGCAAAAATATCGCACTCCATTTCCACGAACGTTTCGGAAATCGCGTAGAGCAGGCCGAGGCGATCTTCGGTCTCGATCTCAAGCAACGTGCGCGTTTCGGACGCTTCGTTATCGAAGTGGATGTTCGTCTCCATCTGTTCACCAACGTAGGCTTGATACGTCGGACGGGTTTCGCGCTGGCGGGCGATGAGGGCGGCGATGTCCACGGTTTTGCCCGTTAAAACTTTATCCAGCAGGGCGTCGAATTTTTCGTGTTGTTCGCGCGACGCTAATTTGCCGGTGCGCGCGTCGTTGACGAAAAATTTGTCGAGCACGATGCCGTCGGTGCGCGTGAAAATTTGCGCGCTTAAAATATTTAAACCCACGGCGCTGAAGGTGCCGGCGATTTTGCTGAACAAACCCGCGCGATCCCACGTGCAAATCTTGACCAGATTGTAGCCGCGATCGGTTTCGTCCCGCCACCGCGTGACGGGCGTGAGCGTGCCTTCAAAAACTTGTTGTTCGATGAAACGGTGCGCCAGTTGGATGTCGTCGAAGATTTGATCGGCGAGATGAATCTCAAAATAACGGTCGGGCAACGATTCGAAATGTTTGGTGATCTCTTCATCGCTCAAAGATTTGGGTGCGAGGTCACGAACTTCTTGCAGGAGCGATTCGCGTTGCTCTTTGCCGGCGCGGATGAATTCTGAACCGCCGGTAAGCAACGCCATCGCCCGCGAATGCAATTGCCAGAGCAGTGAATCTTTGAATCCATTCCATAATTTATCACTCGTGCCTTGCGAATCAGCGAAGGTCAGGAGCGCGAGCAGGTTCAAATTTTCCGGCGTGCCGACTTGCCGCGCAAAATTGCGGATGACCACCGGATCATCGAGATCGCGCCGTTGCGAAATGCTGGCGAGAATCAAATGGTTTTCGACGAGGAATTGCAAAATGTCCGCCGCCGCGCTGTCGAGATGCAGCCGGCGCGCGGCGCGATTCGCCATCGTCGCGCTGGCTTCGGCGTGTTTGCCTTGATCGTGCGGTGCGGCTTTGCCGACATCGTGCAAGAGGAGCGCGAGATATAAAATGCCCGGGCGTTCCAAGTCTTGCAGCAATGGCGCGTAATTTTTGTAAGGGGCGTCGCCCGCCTCCCAGATTTTATCGAGTTGCTCGAGGCAGACCAGCGTGTGTTCGTCCGCCGCGTATTGATGATAAAATTCGTGCTGCACGAGGCAGGTCAGCTTGCCGAATTCAGGAATATATTTGCCGAGAAAATTCACCTCGTGCATCGCGCGCAACGTGCGGGCGACTTCGCCGCGCCGTTCGAGGATTGTCAAAAAAGTTTCGCGCACATGTTCGTCGTTCAGAAAGGCGCGGTCGACGAGCGCGAGCGAATTGCGGATTAGTTGCGCGAGGTCCGGATGCAATTGCAATTGCCGTTGTTGCGCGTGCAAAAAAACGCGGATCAGGCGCCGCGGCGAATCGCGAAAAATCCGTTTGGACGCGGCATGAATTTCGCCGTCGATGAACAGAAAACCATCCACCGGTTCCGGCGGCACGCGCCGGCGGCCCGGCAGCAGGCTGCGCAGTTTTGCGAGCCGGCTTTTCTGTTCCGGCGGCAACAACGCCATGCGCTGTTCGAGCGTGCGCGTGATGAGTAAAATATTGCGGGTATGTGTGTAAAGATCGCGCATGAATTTCTCGATGCGCTTGCTCGGCGAACGGTCGCTGTAACCGAGATTGCTGGCGACGGCCGGTTGCAGATTTTTGCCGAGCACATCGAGCGGACGGTTGACGTGATAATGCAATTCCGTCCGCGCGCGCAGCAGAAAATCGTAGGCGGCTTCCAATTGTTTACGTTCGGTGGCACTGACGAATTCGCGTTCCTGCAAATCCGCCAGCGAGCGCGTGCGATATTTGAAGAACGACATCCACAATAGATTTTGAAAATCGCGCAAACCGCCGCAGCCGTTCTTGAGATTTGGCTCCTGCATGCACGCGGAGTTGCCGTATTTCGTGCGGCGCGTCGTCTGATCTTCCAAGCGCGCGGCGATGTATTTTTCTTCGTAGCCGACGACGCATCGGGCGACGATGGCTTTTTGAAATTTGAGAAATAATTTTTCGCTGCCCGCGATCAACCGGGCTTCGATCACGGATGTTTTCGATTGCATGTCCGAGTTGGCGACGGAGACGCACTCTTCCACGCTGCGCACGGCGTGGCCGACTTTCAGGCCGATGTCCCATAGCGGATACAGCACGCAATCAATCAGCTTGGCCAGATGCGGCAACGGTTTGCCGGCGGGGACCTGGCCTTCGTGCAAAAACATGAAATCAATGTCGCTGTGCGGATTCAATTCCGCGCGACCGTAACCGCCGATGGCAACGAGGGCGATGGACGGAAATTCTTTTTGCGCTTGCGGTGAAAGTTCGGCTTTCGCCGAGTTCCAAAGATGACGCAACAACGCGTCGAGAATCGCCGCGCGGCCGATGCAGATTTTGCGTCCGTCCGCGCCGGCGCGATGTTCGATCTTTAAGCGGTGCGTCTGGACTTTGAGAAAACTTTTATAGACGGCGAGCTTGTCCGCCGCCGTGCTGCTGGGCGGAAAATGCAAACGCGCTTCGGCGGCGGCTTCGATTTTTCTGATTAAGTCCTGCACGGGCGCTAAATTGCGGGCAAAACGATTTTAAGGCAAAGAATTTTAATCAGCTTGAGCTTCCGCGTTCGCGGCGTCCCGGCGTTTTTTCGATTTTGTTTTATTATTTTCGAGGACGAGAACGAGGGGAATTTAGAAATCGCACTTTCCGTTAAAACTTTTTCACCGCGGCGGAGTTACATAGACTCCATTCAGAAATGGCTGACGAACCCGACCTTGATGCCGCCCTGATGCTGCGTGTGAAACGCGGCGACCGCGTGGCGTTCACGGAATTGGTTGAGAAATACAAGCAGCCCGTGATGAACTTCGTCTATCGCTCTTTGCGCGACGAAACCGAGGCCGAAGATCTGGCGCAAAATGTTTTTCTGCAAGTTTACAAATCCCGCGACCGCTACGAACGCACCGCCAAATTTTCTACCTGGCTTTTTACCATCGCGCGCAACCTGTGCCTGAACGAGATTCGTCGTCGCTCGCGGCATCCCGCCGAATCGCTCGAAGAAACGCATGCCGAAAACGAAGACCAGCCGTCGCGCCAATACGAAGATAAAAAAGTTTTTCTGCCGACGGAAAACGTCTTGCACCGCGAACTCGCCAAAAAAATCGAAGAAGCCCTCGCCGAATTGCCGGAGAATCAGCGCACGGCCATTCTACTCTGCCGGCAAGACGAATTGAGCTATGAAGAAATCGCCAAGGTTTTAGACTGTTCGCTCTCCGCCACGAAATCCCTTATCCACCGCGGCCGCGAGGCACTCAAGGAAAAGTTGAAGCCGTATTTGAAAACCGGCGATTGGGAGGCGTGAATTTTTTAAACGCTCAGCGGCATGCTTGACCCGCCCGAGGGTTGCGGCACACTTTCCCCATGCCAACCAATGTGCTGGGCGGAGAATTACAGGGCTGCTGCCAAAACCCACTGACCGGATTTTATCGCGATGGTTATTGTCGCACCGGACCGGAGGATCACGGACTGCACACCGTATGCATCCAAGTCACGGATGAATTTTTGAAATTTTCACAACTCAAGGGCAATGACTTGAGCACGCCCCGACCGGAATATAATTTCCCCGGACTGGTGGACGGCGATCGCTGGTGTTTGTGCGTGCGGCGCTGGCACGAAGCCTTTCTTGCCGGTTGCGCTCCCTCCGTTGTTTTAGAGGCGTGTCACATTTCGGCGCTGGAGTTTGTGGATCGGGAGGCGTTACAACTGCACGCAATTTTATAGTTGAGCCGCCCGCCGCCTTTGAGTTTCCGAAAACCGCTGGTTTTATTGAGGAAAAACAGGTTGGCGGAAGGGGAGGGATTCGAACCCCCGGTAGCCTTACGACTACTTCTGATTTCGAGTCAGATGCCTTTAACCACTCAGCCACCCTTCCAACCTGCTATTCAAAGGACTTTTCTACGTTCTGATCCGGCGATTTGACACGGTTGGCACCGTTGCCAATTGAGTCCGTTATGGGCCGTCGGGCGTCTATTTTTCACGAATTCTTGTGCGGGGCAAGCTCATTCGTCGCTCAATTAAGACTGATAAGCTCACCGCAGCCAAGCTCCGGCTCGGCGAACTTGAAAAATTCTTCATCCTTCAGCCCCAACTTTTTGGTGAAAAATTTAAATTTTTAAAGAGTGTCGGGCCCGAGAAAGCCGCGCTTATCAAAAATACGGATTGATGGATTGGTGGATTGAGGGATAAATGCAAACGCCGACAACCGAGGATTCGGTCATTCATCCAAATATCCAATAATCTATTCATTTTAATCGTCAGCGAGAAATTCCGTTCTGCAAGCTAGTAAATAAAGCGCGGTAAAAGAGCTCGAAATGAAATGAGGTGGTTGTCGGCTCGCTTTAAAGAAATTCAAAATTCCCTTGGCGTTGCATATTACTCTGGCGGGTTTGCATTATGCAAATTTCAAGTAAAGAGGGAAAATCAGTTCCCTTGGTTTCATTGATAAATATGAGTTAGTTCAAAGTGGCAGCTTTTAAGCTCTTCACCCTTTGAACACCGACTGCAACCAACATTCCGCAGTCATAACCAAGAACTAAGTAATATTATGAGCCAAATCAAAAATCCTGCCTGGTGGACCACTGAACATGATTCCGCTTGGGAACGGACCAAAGCCGCTTTCAAACGTGATTGGGATCAAACCAAGCATGATGTGGGTGGAACGGAGCCGGACACCGCCCAAGGGGTCAAAGACACCGTAAAACAAGCCGCCGGCAAAGAAGCGATTCCCCCGCGCGGCCAACCGGCTTTTGACAAAGCCGAACCCGCTTATCGTTTTGGTCATGGCGCCCGGGCGCATTACGGAAAAGATTATGCGACGTGGGATGACGAGGTGGAGGGTGTTTTGCAAAGTGATTGGGGAGCAACTTATCCCGACCGCGATTGGGATGAAGATGCGAAATATATCCGTCAGGGCTGGGATTACGAAAAATAATCTTCTAAATCTAAGCCGAGGCATAAATCTGCCCGCGGGGATGCCGGATGTGAGTTAGCTCCATCCGGCAAGCTTACTTAGCTAAAATCAATTAATTTTAAGATCATGAAAGCCCTCGTCCATAACCGCCCTTGCGATGTTCAGGTAAGAAACGTCCGGGAGGATTTTACATCCGAAGAGGGCGAAGATTTAAAATTAAAATCCGACTGGCTAAGATGTGCGAAATAGAAAAAATAAATCAGGACGGTTAAGGCGACTGTTACGAATTTTAGGCCCCGGTTTGATCACGGGGGCGGCTGATGATGATCCGGCGGGCATCGCCACTTATTCAATTGCCGGCGCTTCGCAAGGATTGTCCCTCCTTTATACCTCGATCTTCACTTGGCCTTTAATGGGGGCGGTGCAAATGATGTGTGCGCGCATTGGTTTAGTGACGGGCCAAGGTTTGATCGGCAGTTTAGAACAGAAACTTCCACGTCCGATCATCCTCCTCATTGCCCTAAGTTTATTTGCGGCCAATATTTTGAACATTGGGGCCGATTTAGCCGGCATGGGTGACGCGGCCCACATGTTAACGAAGATAGATTCCAAAATATTTGTGATCCTTTTTGGAGTCGGTGTCACCGTGGCTACGGTGAAATTCTCCTACCAGAAAATTGCTTTTTGGCTCAAATGGCTGGCTTTGGCCCTGTTCGCCTATATCGCCTGCGCTTTCCTCGTCGTCAACGATTGGCCGAAAGTCATGGCGGCAACTTTCATCCCGCAGTGGCCAAAAAATAACGAAGCGTGGCAAACCATTGTGGCCATTCTGGGCACGACAATCAGTCCCTATCTTTTCTTTTGGCAAACCTCGTTAGAGGTGGAGGAATCAAAGTCCAAGGGCCAAGTCACCGCCGCTCAACGCAAAGGCGCCTCGGAAGAAGAAATCCAGATCCGAAAATGGGACGTTGGGGCGGGGACCTTACTTTCCAACTTAGTGATGTATTTCATCATCCTGACCACCGCGGTAACCCTCCACTCTCATGGCATCACGAAAATCGAAACCTCGCAACAGGCCGCCGAGGCCTTGAAACCGTTTGCCGGCACTTTTGCCGCCTTGCTCTACACTTTTGGCCTAGTCGCCGTCGGGTTGCTCGCGATTCCTACGCTGGCCGGATCCGCTGCTTACGCCTTTGCCGATACCTTCAAATGGCGGCAAGGATTGGCGGAAGCCCCGCTGACAGCGAAAGCCTTTTATGTCGTAATCATCCTCTCTGGAATATTGGGTATTGCCTTCAATTTTATCGGGTTCAACCCGGTCAAAGCGCTCTTTTGGTCGGCGGTAGTGAACGGAATTCTAGCGCCCTTTTTATTGGTCGGCATTCTGATGGTTGCTGGCGACAAAAGAATTATGAACGGTCAACCGAGCCATCGTCTAAACCGCTGCTTGGTGGGGATTACTACGGTAATTATGTTTTTGGCTGCCGCTGCTTTATTTATTTTTTAAGGTGCTAAATATTTATAATTGAGGAGGCAATTCTATTATTATAAAATTCAGGAGCTGCCGAGATAACCGTCCGGTGATTTTTTGAAGGGATGGCTTAAGGGTGATGTTGCATGATGAAATCTGAAAAGGTAGCTTTCTCACTTTCGAGTCAGAAAGCCTATAACCACTCAGCCACCCTTCCAACCCGCTATATAAAGGACTTTTTTCACGAATGTGTGTGCGGAGCAGGTTCATTCGTCGCTCAATTCAGCCAAATAGGCGCGGCCGGGCCAATATTCTCCATGACAACGGGTGGAAAAAATTCACACTATTGCCCAGCCATTTTTTAACACCATGAGTGACGTGACATTGATCTTGGAAGCCATCGGTCGCGGCGAAGAACGCACGCTCGATGAATTGTTGCCGCTTGTGTATGAGGAACTTCGGCAATTGGCGGCGGCGCGGATGGCGCAGGAATCGGCGGGTCACACGTTGCAGCCGACGGCGTTGGTGCATGAGGCGTGGCTGCGTTTGGTGAGCGATGGCAGCCGGACGTGGAAAAATCGCGCCTACTTTTTCGGCGCGGCGGCGGAAGCGATGCGACGGATTTTGATTGAAAGTGCGCGGCGCAAATCGCGGTTGAAACACGGCGGCGGTCAGGAACGTTTAGATATCGCAGATTTGGAATTGGGCGAGACGACGCCGGATGAGAAAGTTTTGTTGATCAATGATGCGTTGGAACAATTGGAACTGGAAAATCCCGAGCGCGGTCGCGTGGTGGTGCTGAAATATTTCGGCGGTTTGACGAACAAGGAGGTTTCGGAAATGTTGGGCATCAGCGAACGCACGGTGGACCGGCATTGGGTCTGCGCGAAGGAATGGTTGTTCCGTAAAGTTCGCACGCAGATGTAACTCGGGAAATTTTTTGGCGGAACGGGCGGCGCAAAAGCGCATGAATGATTAGCTACCCATGATTGATGCCAGCACCCAACGGGCGGAAGATGTATTCTACTCGGCGCTTGAAATGAAAAGCGTCGCGGCCCGGCGCACCTTTTTGGAACAAGCCTGCGCGGGCGACTCGCATCTGCTCGCGGCGGTGGAAAAAATGCTGGCTTCGCAAGCGGCGGTGGAACAGTTCTTTCTCGAGAGCAGCGCGGCGTTGAAACCTTCCGCCGAAATGTGCCAGCAATCATTGGCGAGCGCGGCGAATTCGGAGATCCAACATGCCGAGGAATTATCCGTGGACGAAGAACTCGGCAAACAGATCGGGCCTTACAAGTTGTTGCAAAAAATCGGTGAAGGCGGCTGCGGCGTGGTTTACATGGCGGAACAGGAAATGCCGGTGCGCCGACGCGTGGCGTTGAAAATCATCAAGCTCGGGATGGACACGAAAAATGTGATCGCGCGTTTCGAGGCGGAACGGCAGGCGCTCGCGATGATGGATCATCCGAACATCGCGCGCGTGCTGGATGCGGGCGCGACCGAAATCGGACGACCTTACTTCGTCATGGAACTCGTGCGCGGCGTCAAGATCACGACTTACTGCGATGAAAGTTGTCTGGATACGCGCCGCCGGTTGGATTTGTTCATTCAAGTGTGTCACGCGATTCAGCACGCGCATCAGAAGGGAATTATTCATCGCGACATCAAGCCATCGAATGTGCTGGTGACGATGCTTGATGGTCAACCGATGCCGAAGGTGATTGATTTCGGGATCGCGAAAGCGACCAGCGGCGAGCGGTTGACGGATAAAACCATCTTCACCGCTTACGAACAATTTGTCGGCACGCCGGCTTACATGAGCCCGGAGCAGGCGCAGATGAGCGCGTTGGACATTGATACGCGCAGTGATATTTACAGCCTCGGCGTGTTGCTTTACGAATTGCTCATCGGTAAAACGCCGTTTGATCAAAAGGAATTATTGGAGTCCGGCCTCGACCAGATGCGCCGCACATTGCGCGAACAGGAGCCGCACCGGCCCTCGACGAAGCTCGATGGTTTGCGCTTGGATGAATTGACGCAAACAGCGGTGCATCGTCGCGTTGAAGCGCCGAAGTTGAAGTTGTTATTGCGCGGCGATCTGGATTGGGTCGTGATGAAAGCGTTGGAGAAAGATCGTAATCGTCGCTATCAAACGGCCAACGGTTTGGGCATGGATGTGCAACGTTATTTGAACAATGAACCGGTCGTCGCGCGTTCGCCGAGCCGCTGGTATCGCTTCCAGAAATTAGTGCGGCGCAATAAAATCACCTTTATCGCCGCGGCTTTGGTCTCGGCTGCGTTGATCATTGGCTTGGGCACTTCCACCCAGCTTTTTTTCAAGGAACGCGAATTGCGTCGTGCCGCCGAACAAGGTCGCGCGAATGAAACGTTGCTCCGGCAACAAGCTGAGATGCGCGAAAAAATGGCGCAAGCGATCTTGCTGGTGGAACAAAATCGTTTGGAAGAAGCCGATCAACTCGTGGGCGGCGCGGCTTCGGCGGATACGGCGTTAGTCGGCGAAGCGGTGTTTCGGCCTTTGGGCGATTGGGTGGCGCTGCAAGGTCGTTGGCAGCGGGCGGCGGAATATCTTTCCATTCTCGTGAAGGTGGATCAGTTTGAAACATCGGAAATTTCCACGCTGGATCACACGAAATGTGCCGTGGCATTGATCGAATTGAATGATCGCACCGCGTATGAAGTTTTTCGGCGTGATACGGTCAAACAATTTGGCAACACCACCGACCCAATCATCGCCGAGCGCACGGTCAAGAACAGCCTGTTATTACCGGCGGATAAAAATTTGCTTAACTCACTCGCGCCGTTGGCCGACCTCGCAGCGAAATCATTTTCGTTTCCTGAAAACGCCGCGACGGGAAATAATTCGTGGATGATGCCGTGGCGTTGCCTCTCGCTGGCGTTGATGGAATATCGGCGCGGTAATTTCCCTGTCGCGATTGATTGGTGCAACCGCTGTCTCACTTACAATAATGACAGTCCGCCGCGCGCCGCCAGCGTCTATGCGATTCTGGCGTTGGCCTACCATCAACTGGGTCAGACCGAAAATGCGCGCACGCAATTGACGCAAAGCCGCGAAATGATTGATAACAAATTCAAAGCCGGTTTGACGTTCGGCGACGGCGCGCAAGGATTTTGGTTTGACTGGGTCTTGGGTCAAATCCTGGAGCGCGAAGCTGGAGCGAATATTGAGGGCGCCCCGCCAACGGCGAAGTGAGCCAGGAAAAACCTTGGTTCTAGCGATTGAAATCAACTTCGAGACCGACGGTTGGTGTCAAAAAAGCAAACGAACTCGTGCTCGGATCGGGTCTTGACCAGCGCGTTTCCGCTCACTCTATCCTTCTCCCTAGGCGAGGGGAAACCGCACGTTAGAATCCGGCGCGCCGTCCGCTATTTAACCTGTCCAAAAACATTTTTCATCCTTTTCAAAAATAATTGGCGGAATGGGCCGGGTGATTGGCGCATGTCTTAATAGAACCCCAGTTGTTTTTAAATGACTATGTTTTCACTTAAAACTGGTTTACGGCTGAAAGGCCGTGAATCGAAATCTGCTTTCACCTTGATCGAATTATTGGTTGTCATCGCCATCATCGCCATTTTAGCCGCGATGCTCCTGCCGGCGCTGGCGAAAGCAAAAGATAAAGCCGTTCGCATCCAGTGCACGGGCAATCTGCGCCAGATGGGCGTGGCCTTGTTTAACTACGCCGGCGATAACGGTAATAATAATAAATTGCCTTTGTATAATGGCGGATCGGTTAACTGGCCTTGGGACATTCCGTGGGATGCTGGAAATATGATGTTGGATTATATCGGCAATTCCAAAAAAACGTTTTTTGATCCCGGCACGGCATCGCGCTTTTCGGATGCTGTCAATTTTGCGAGCACTGCTAATCCGCCGGTGGATTTTTGGGATTTGAAACCGGGCGACCGTCACACGGCCGGCTATGTCTTTGCCTTCTCCGGCAGTAATTGCGTCATCAATGTCGCCGTCCAAAACAAAATCATTCTGGCGGAAACAACGCCCAATCCGGTCAGTTCTTTTTTGCCGGCAGTTACGGTGGGCGTTGCCGATCGTGAATTGTTTGGCTGTGCCACCTTATGTCCGGGGCAAGGTACAGTGCTTGCCGCCTATCGTTATACTTATAATTTTACTCAAATTCCCGGGGATGTTCGCTTTCCCGCCCAAGTAAGCGCGCATTTGAAGGGGAATTTCCCGTCCGGCGGCAATATTGGATTCAAGGATGGCCACGTGGCTTGGCGCAAATTCGAGGTCATGAATCCGATTTCCCCCGCCGGATCGGTTCCGGTTTTCTGGTGGTAATTCTTTTTTTGATCCCCATTTTGGCCCGATAGACAACCAACCCCCCCCTCAACCAAAAAATGCAAACAACCATTAATCGTATTGGACGTTCCGCGCTCGTTTGGAGCTGTGCCAGCATCCTGACCCTCACGCAGTTGTCAGTTTCCGCGCAAACTCTGGTCAATCGTTACAGCTTCACTGACGATGGCACCGGCACTAACATCGTGGATTCCGTCGGTGGCACCAATGGGTATGGCACGCTGCCGAGTGGCGGTGATCTGGTAGATGTGCCAGGTCAATTAATTCTAGCCTCCAGCCTGGATCAATATGTCCAATTGCCCGTGGGAGTTTTGAGCAATTACACCGCGGTGACCATTGATTGCTGGGCGACTTTCGCCACGTTGCCGAGCGCGTGTTTCTTGTATGGTTTCGGTGCGACCGATAATGGCGGCGCCGGGCAAAATTATATTTTCTGCCAACCCCAAAATGGACGCATCGCGATCACCGGCACCGATCCCGGCTACACGGGGGAGCAAGGCACGGGCGGCGCGGGTAATTTCAGCGGCTTATCACTGCACATCACCTCCGTCTATAATCCGGTGGCCGGTTACGAAGAATTTTATACGAACGGCGTGTTGGTCTCCGCGAATAACGCTATTACCACGCCGATGTCTTCCGTAAGCAACGTGCTGAATTATATCGGTCGTTCACTTTACACCGGGGATTCGTATATGGATGTCGAGTTGAATGAATTCCGCATCTGGAACGGCGCGTTGAATGCATTTCAAGTCGCCGGTTGCGATGTCGTCGGACCGGACACTGTCGGCGGCGCAGCGGATGCGGGCACGGTGACGAGTGTTCAATTAACCATTCCGTTCTTCCAATTAATCCAGGGCGGCAATGAATTAGGCACGGTGACCGCGCAGACGACGGCCTTTGCTTCGCCGATCACGATCACGCGGCTGGCCGCATTTTCATCCAGCAATACCAATGTCATCACGATCAATAGCACCAATCATTTGATCCAAGCCATTGGTCAAGGCTCCGCCAATGTCATTGTTACTTATGGCAGCCTTTCAGCCACGCAAATCGTGACGGTCGTTCAACCGGCCTCGGCGTTGGCGCATCGCTATAGCTTTGGGGATACGGATAACGGTAGCGGCAATGTCGGTTCAGTGATTGTTGATTCCATCGGCGGCTCCGCCTGGAACGGCACGTTGCCGAGCGGTGGCTCGTTGACGGGCAGCCAACTGCAATTGAGTGCGGCTACCAAGCAATATGTTCAATTACCGGCGGGAGTTATCAGCAACTATAATGCGGTGACGATCGAAGCTTGGGCGACTTTCCCGGATACCTTGCCCGGTGCGTGTTTCTTCTTCGGCTTTGGTAACACAGATGGCGGCGGACTCGGTCAGAACTATATCTATATGCAACCCTCGTCGGGACACATCGGTATCGGCGGCACCGATCCCGGCTATACCGGTGAACAGGATGCTGGCACTTATGGTAACCTGAGCACCCATACGAATATCCATATCGCGGCGGTCTTCAATCCACAGGCCAATTGGATTGCGATTTACACGAACGGAATTCTGGCCGGGAAAAATATCGCGACCACTTGGCAGTTAAATAATGTGAGCAGCGTGCTGAACTATATCGGACGTTCACTCTACAACGGTGATTCCTACATGGACGTAAATGTGGATGAGTTCCGCATCTACAATGGCGCCCTCACGCCCCAAGGCATTGCCATCAGTGATGTGGCCGGTGCGAATGCGATTCCGGCCGGGGTGACGAATGGTCCGGGCACGCTGCTTTCACTTTCAATTCAAGCGCCGACCACGTTGCAACCGTTGCAAACTGGCACGGTGAAATTACTCGCGAATTATAGCAGCCTGACGAACTGGGACCTCATCGGTAATAGCATCTTCGCGCCCGCCGGCTTGACGGTTTCTGTCAGCAATACGAATGTGCTGACTTATGTGAATGGCGTGCTCACCGCGGTTAATCCCGGCAAGGCTTCTGTGATCACGGTTTATCAAGGCATCACCAACACCGCAAGTATCACGGTGGCGCAATCTGTGGCGCCGGTTTTGATGCACCGTTATAGCTTCTTTAACTATCCGAATGGCACGACAATCGCCACGGATTCGATTGGCGGACTAAACGGCACATTGCAAGGCGCCGCTAATATCACAGGCGGCCAGTTGGTGTTGCCGAATACGGCGCAAACCGCGCCCGCCCCGGATTACTTATTACTACCGAATGGCATTCTCACTAACTCGGTGAACGGCATTGGCACGAACTTCAATGATCCGGCCGTCACCGTCGAAGCGTGGGCGTCGTTCAATGCTTCCCAAGGTTATTGGTCCGCGCTCTTTGACTTCGGCTTTACCGACGGCGGCGGCAATGGCGCGTATGATATTCACCTCGGCCAACTCGGCGGCACGACCACGTTTGGTATTTCCGATTCGGACAATGCCAATAATCACTACCAGTCCAGTGCCAGTGGCAACCTCCGTGGCCAGACGAATGTCCACGTCGTCGTGGTCTTCAATCCGCCCGGCGGCTATATGGCTTACTACACGAATGGCGCTTTGGCTGCGATTAACAACGCCACGACCATTTCAATGGCCGGTGTTTGGGGCGTGTTGAATAAAATCGGGGCCGATCTCTGGCCGGATCCCGGCATGCAAGGTTCCGTTTCTGAATTCCGCATCTACAACGGCGTGTTGGCACCTAACGACGTAAAAGCCACGCAGGTGCTCGGTCAAAGCCAGGTGCTTGCCAGCACGGTGACTCTAAGCGCCATCATTTCCGGCGGCAGTGTGACGTTATCTTGGCCCGTGGCAGCGGGCTCATTCTCGCTCCAATCCAGTTCCAGTCTGACGGGCGGCACTTGGACCACGATTACTTCTCCTGTCGCGCAAGTGGTCGGCAACGTCTGGCAAATTTCCGTGCCTAACTCCGGCGGGAATCAGTTCTATCGGTTAGTCCGCTAAGCTGCGGGAAAATATCCAATCGACAACCGCCGCGTGGTTTCCAGAAACATCGAACCACGCGGCGGCTTTGTTGAAAGATGGCTTTACAAATCTGTGATGACGAAACTTCGATTCATTCTGGCAATTATTTTTCTAACCACCGCGTTAACCATTGGCACGGCGCAAACGAGCACGGTCACCATTCAAGCCAATCAACCGGCGGCGACGATTAGCTCTAACTTGTTCGGGATTTTCTTTGAAGAGATCAACATGGCGGGCGATGGCGGAATTTACGCGGAGTTAATCCGCAACCGCTCGTTCGCGGACGCCGCTACGCCGACGTCGTGGACCTTAGTCACGAACGGCACCGCCGCGGGATCATTTGGAATTGATACCTCGCTGCCATTAAGTGCGACGAATACGCAGTCACTCAAGCTGACTAAGACCAGTGGAACCGGCAGCATCGGCGCGGCCAACAATGGTTATTATGGGATCGCGCTAACTAATGGCGCGACTTATAACTTGGGTTTCTACGCCCGCGCCGCGAGCGGCTTCAGCGGCAGCATCACGGTGGCCCTTGCGAGCACCAACGGTAATAAGGTTTACGCGCAAAGCACGGTCAGTGGCCTGACGACCAATTGGCAACATTTCACGCTCTCACTCGTCCCGAATGCGACCGATACCAACGCGCAGATGGTGTTAAGTCTTTCGCAAACCGGTTCGGTCTATCTGGATTTCGTTTCACTTTTTCCGGCGCTAACTTTTAATAATCGCACCAACGGCTTACGGCCTGATCTGGCGAACATGTTGGTAAACTTGAAGCCATCGTTCATGCGCTTTCCCGGTGGCAGTTGGGTGGACGGCACGGATCTGGCCGACGCATATCATTGGAAACTAACGGTTGGCGATCCCGCGAATCGCGTTCCCCGCAACAACGTTTGGGGTTACATGGTAGATAATGGTTTAGGCTATCACGAATATTTGCAGATGTGCGAAGACCTTGGCACCGCGCCGTTGCTCTGTCTCAACTGTGGTATCGCTGGCAGCGAATCCGTTTCCACCAATAATCTCGGCCCGTGGGTGCAGGAAGCGTTGGATGCCCTCCAATACGCCAACCGCGACACGAACACAACGTGTGGCGCGCAACGCGCCGCCAACGGTCATCCCGCGCCGTTCAATCTGCAATACATCGAAATCGGCAATGAAAACAGCGGGGCTGCTTACAATGCTAATTACGCGCCGTTCTATAACGCGATCATTGCAGCTTATCCGACGATGAACATCATCGCCGATTCGTTCGGCACCATTCCGACGACCGCGCCGGTGCAGATATTAGATGAGCATTATTACAACAGCGCGTCTTGGTTCGCGCAGAACTCAACGCGCTATGATAGTTATAGTCGCAGCGGACCGAAAATTTTCGTCGGCGAATATGCCGTGGCCTACGACATCGGCCCCGGTTTTGCCGCGACGTTGCAGAATGCCATCGGTGAAGCCGCGTGGATGACCGGCCTGGAACGCAACTCGGACATTGTCGCGATGGCGTGCTACGCGCCGTTATTTGCCAACGTGAATAATCAGGATTGGTCGCCTAATTTAATCTACTTCAATGGCACGCAAGTTTACGGCACACCTTCGTATTATGTGCAGCAGATGTTTAGTTATAATCGCGGCGATGTCGTATTGCCGACCACCGTCACTGGGTCGGGAAATCCACTCTATGTTTCGTCCAGCTTAGTTCAATCATCCGGGCAGATCATCATCAAGGCCGTCAATTTTAATAACAGCACTCTGTCCGCGACGTTCAAGGTGAACGGCGTTAATTCGATCAGTCAAACGGCCAATGTCATTCAACTTTCCGGCAACACCAGCGATACCAATTCGCTCGCTACCCCGACGCATAGTTTTCCCGTGACCAACGTCATCGTCACCGCGTCCACGAATTTCACCGTCACACTGCCGGCGAATTCACTTTCCATTTTCCGTTTGCAGGGGAGTGGCTTTAATAGCGCGACCAATCTGCAACTGCAATTTCTGCCGTTTCTTTATGTCGGCCAGGAAGCCCCGACGACGGTCACCGGCACCATCTCCGGCCAGAATATCAACTTCGCGGGTAACTACGCGGTGACTTACGCCTCGGAGAATCCCACGGTCGCGGTCGTGAATGGTAACGGGCTAGTCATCGGCGCGGGTGCAGGAACGACGACCATTACGGCCACCTACAATGGTTTGACTGCGACGCAATCCGTGACCGTTTCGCCCGCGCCGGCAACGCATTTGATCCATCGTTATAGTTTTAACAGCGGCACGGCCAACGATTCAATTGGCACGGCCAACGGCACGTTTTACAACGGCAGCGGCAATGCTTCGATTGCTAACGGCCAGCTTAACTTAGTCGGCTCGTCCGGCGATTACGTGGACTTAGGAGCGGGCATCGTTACGACCACGAACATTACGACCGGCGCGTTGACGTTGGAAGCGTGGGCGACGTTCAATCCGGCGAACGGTGCTTGGGCGCGGCTCTTCGACTTTGGAAATATTTCGGGAACTTCCGGTGGCGATTATATTTTTCTCGCGGCCAACAATGCGGCGAACGGCGGTAGTGCGCGCCTGGCCGTCACGGACACCATGCCCGGTAGCAGCGGCGAAGTTGGGTTTAATCCGAATACTCTGCTGGGACAGACGAATATTCATTTGGTCGTCGTTTTAAATCCATCGCCAACGCGTCAATTTCTGGGGCTCTATACAAACGGCGTGCTCGCCGCGTCGGTGCCGACCGGCGGTAAATATATTGCTTCCATCACCGATGCCTTCAGTTTTCTCGGTCACTCGCTTTGGTCGGGTGACGCGTGGCTAAACGGTTCGATCAACGAATTTCGTATCTACGACGGCGAGTTAAACAAGTTTCAAATCGCCGCCAGTGATCAAGCCGGACCGGATCAAACCAATTACAATGTTGGCACACCTACTAATATCACTTTGAACGCGGGAACCGGGCCGATCATTTTGGGCGGCACCAGCCAATTGACGGCTTATGCAAATTTCACCCTGGCCAGCAGTGTGAATGTTCTGGGCGATCCTAATTTAACTCTAAGTTCGGATAACTCGAATGTCTTTACCGTAAGCGCGTCTGGGCTGATCACCGCCAATGGGATTGGCGCGGCTGATTTAATTGCCGTTTATAATTATACGAGCGGCAACACGAGCACATTTTATACAAATTCGGTGATCGTGACGGTCGCTGCCAATCCGCCGCCGGTGTTGGCGCATCGTTACAGTTTTACGGCGGATGCCAGCGATTCGATTGGTGGCACAGCGTGGAACGGCACGTTGCCAAATGGCGGCACTTATGCCAGCGGCCAACTATCATTGGCGGCGGCTAACTCGCAATATGTTCAATTGCCGTCGGGAATTTTGAATAACTATTCCGCGGTGACGATTGAAACGTGGGTCACTTTCCCCGCCGCGTTGCCGGTGAACTGTTTCTTCTACGGTTTCGGCAACACGGACAGCAGCGGTTTGGGTGAAGCTTATATTTTCTGTGCGCCGCAAGGCGGACGCATCGCGATCACCTCCGTTGATCCCGGTTATACGGGCGAGCAAAACGCTACTGGTGCCGGCAATCTTAGCCCGCAAACGAATCTTCACTTAGTCGCCGTTTACGATCCGCCCGCGGGCTATCTCTCGTTTTACACGAATGGCGTTCTGGCGGCGCAGAATAATTCTGTGACCGTGCCGCTGAGTTCGGTGAGCAGCGTGCTGAATTATATTGGCCGTTCGCTTTACAATGCTGATCCGTATCCCGATTTACGGCTTGATGAATTCCGCATCTACAACGGAGCCATGCAGCCGAATGAAATCGCCGCGCTGCAAGTGCTCGGCCCGAATCAAATTTTAAGTTCCGCCAGCCCGGCTATCAACGCTTCTGTCGGCGGCGGTTATTTGACACTGGCGTGGCCCTTGACGGCGGATAGTTTCACACTCATGTCGCGGACGAATCTGGCCATCGGGGCGTGGGCGATGGTGCCGCAATCGCCGCAAATTTTCGGTGATCAATGGCAAGTGGCCGTGCCCATTAGCAATAATGCCCAATATTTTCGGCTGCAACGCTGAGGTCTGCTTGAATCAATTTTATATTTATGAAAGGGAAATTTCCTTATCAATCCGTTCGAAATACGGTCGTGATCGCGGTTGCGACGGCGACGATTGCTTTATCGCAAAAAACCGTATCGGCCAAAACTTCCGCGCTGGCGACGGTGACGATCCAAGCCGATGCCCCGGGCACCAAGATCAGTCCTGATTTATTCGGCATCTTTTTTGAAGATATCAATTATGCCGCCGACGGCGGACTTTACGCCGAATTAGTTCAAAACCGTTCGTTTGAATATTCCGCCGCCGATCATAACGGGTGGAATTCGCTAACGGCTTGGGAGTTAGTCACGCGGGGTGATGGCCAAGGAACAATTGCCGTCGAGATGGCTGATCCGCTGAATGAAAATAATCCGCACTACGCCGTGGTAACGGTCGAGTCGGGCGGGGGCGGTGTGGGTTTGATGAACTCCGGCTTTGACGGCCTTTCAATCAAAAGCGGTGATAGATATGATCTTACTCTTTTCGCCCGGCAAACAGCCGGTCAATCAACTCCCCTCCGAGTTCGTTTGGAAAGTAAAACCGGCGCGCTTTACGGGGAAGCCACGTTTACTTCACTCACTAAAGAGTGGACGAAATATACCGCCACGATTTCAGCGAATGCCGCCGATGCCGATGCGCGGCTGGTTATTTTAGCGGCGGGCGCAGGCACGTTTTGTTTCGACACCATTTCGCTATTTCCGCAGAAAACATTTCACGATCACCCCAACGGAATGCGGGCCGATCTCGCGCAAGTCATCGCGGATTTGCATCCGAAGTTCGTGCGGTTTCCCGGCGGTTGCCTGACGCACGGTTACGGTTTAGGCAATATCTATCGATGGAAAAACACCATCGGTCCGATCGAGCAACGCAAGGAACAGTTTAATATCTGGCATTATCATCAGTCAGTGGGGCTGGGCTTCTATGAATACTTTCAATACTGCGAAGACATTGGCGCGAAGCCGTTGCCGGTATTGGCGGCAGGTGTCTGTTGTCAAAATTCTCCCGGTGGCCAACATGGTTTGCCGATAGCTGAAATGTCAGCTTATGTGCAAGACGTTTTGGATTTAGTCGAATATGCCAACGGCCCGACGAATTCCACTTGGGGTGCGAAACGCGCTGCAGCCGGTCATCCCGCGCCGTTCAACTTGGAGTATCTTGGCATCGGCAATGAAGACGCCCAGACGCCGACGTTTGGGATTCGCTTCAAAATGATTTACGAAGCGGTGAAAGCGAAGTATCCGAACCTTACGATCATCGGCACGGTGGGGCCGTCGCCCTCGGGACCTGACTTTAACGAAGGTTGGAAATTCGCCGATGACCTTGGCGTGGATATCGTGGACGAACATTACTACGAACGGCCTGATTGGTTTCTCGCGAACTTATCCCGCTATGACACTTATGATCGCGATCGCACCAAAGTCTACGTTGGTGAATACGCCTCTTGGGGTAACTCCTTGTCCAACGCGCTGGCTGAGGCGGCTTATATGACGTCGTTGGAACGCAATGGCGACGTGGTCCGCATGGCTTCCTATGCGCCCCTGCTTGGCAAGGAAAACCACATGCAATGGCATCCCAACTTGATTTATTTCGATAACACCAAGGTATGTCCCTCGGTGAATTACTATGTGCAACAGTTGTTCAGCCTGAACGCGGGCTCGGTTTATTTGCCGACCACGGTTACCTCGACGGCGAATGATGATCGCCCACGCGGATTTCTCCTCGGCACTTGGGATACGCAGGCGCAATTTTCTAATCTAAAAGTTGTGAGCGGTTCCCAGACGTTGGTGGACGAACCGTTTACTGCGCCCGCCACGAATTGGACGGATACATCGGGTAGTTGGAATGTCGTGGACGGCGTTTATGCGCAAGGTATCGGCGGCCAGCCGAATCTTTCACAACTCATCACCCCGATCAATGCTTCCACTTACACGCTGACGCTCAAAGCGCGCAAGACCGGTGGTCAGGAAGGCTTTCTCATCGGTTTCAACGTGGCTGGGAGTAAGGATTTTTTTTGGTGGAATCTCGGTGGCTGGAGTAATAGCCAGTATGGTCTCGAACGAACCAGCAACGGCGTCAAAAGTCCGGTTGGCAAAGCCGTCACGGGTAGTATCGAACCGAATCGCTGGTATGACATCAAGATTGAAGTCAGTGGCCAACGAGTGAAATGCTATCTCGATGGCAAACTGATTCATGACGTTAAGGATCTTGGCGATGGCCCGCTCGCGACGCTTTTCGCTTCAGCCACACAGGATGACCAGACGGGCGATTTGATTGTGAAAGTCATCAACACTAGCCCGGAGCCATCGGCCACGGAATTGGTTTTTGCCGGTGCTAAAAACCTGGCCGGGCAGGGGAGCGCGACCGTGCTGACTTCCGCCCAAAGAACAGATGAGGATACGTTTGAGAATCCGACGAATATTCTACCGCAGACCGAGGCGGTGAATTTTACGGGCACGAGTTTAACTCGCACCTTTCCTAAAAATTCCTTCACCGTATTGCGTTTGCACCCGAAGTAGGCGATTGACCGAGCCGAATAATATTTCAAAAACGCGGCTGCCTTTGCCGAAAGTCAAGATCGCCTGAAAGCTGGGCGCGATCAGGTTGCCGGACGCTCAGACACGCCGATCAATTAATTGGAAACGTCCTGCCAAAACGTCTCCCGGTAAGGCGGAAACGCGGTCGCCAATGACCACGCCTCCACCGGCTTGCGTTGGCCACGTTCCGCATCATTTCTGTTTTAATCTTCATCAAAATCAGATACACATCAGACCTTATTCATGGTTCAAAAGAACATCTCAGCCGCCACCGCCCCTCAGCGGCCACACCGTTCGGCCTATAATCAATTGCTGGCTGACTTGGTGGCTTGGATCGTCTTGGTTTTTTTACTGACGGCCTTTCGCGGCTTACTCGTGTTTCTCTTTCGTGCTCAATTGGCGCCCGGTGATTCCGCTTCGGCGATCTGGCGTTGTTTCAGCACGGGCCTCGGTTACGACATTCAGATCGCCACTTACGTAATGATTCCGTCGCTGGTGCTGACGGCCGTGGGATTTTTTATTTCGCTGGGTGCGTGGCCGGAGCGGGTTCGACTGGTCACGTTGATCTTCGGACTGACGGCGTGCGCGTTTGCGTTCGTGGGTGATGTCGGCTATTTCGTGGAATATCAAAATCAATTCGATCATTGGATCTTCGGACTGATTTACGATGATCAACGCGCCATTTTGGAAACGATCTGGAAAAGTTATCCGATCGTGTGGCTCACGTTGGGCATCTTGGCCACGCTCGTGGTGAGCGTCTGGGGCGTTAATAAATTATGTCAGGTCACCAGCGCCCGCCTCCACGTTGCGCCGCGTTTTGCCACGGGAATTTTCCGGCTTTTGACCGTTTTTTTGATGATCGCTTTGATTGTGTTTGGCGCGCGCGGTTCGGTGGGACGGCGACCAATCCAATTAAAAGATGCGGCGACGACCGGCGATGAGTTTTTAAATAAAGTGGTGGTCAATCCCTTCGTGGCGCTGAAGGAAGCGATCATCGAACATCGCCGTTTGCAATCCGCCGCCGGCTTGGAAAGTTTTTTACCGCAGGGCGATATCACCGGTGCGTTGCACGCGTTGTTTCCGCAAAAAACGAACGCCATCACGTTGGATGATTATCTGCTCCGCACTGCGCGGGGCGCCGCGGTAAAGCCCAAACACATTTTTCTCGTGGTGATGGAAAGTTATGATGCGTGGCCGACGCAGCCGCCGTTCGCCGCGTGGGGGTTGACGACCCAGCTCGCCCGGCTGGGCAAAAGCGGATTGCACGCGACCGCTTTTTTATCCGCTGGCGGCGGCACGATGCCGAGTTTGACCGCCATCATCACCGGCCTGCCGTTCACCGATGTGAATGCGAATTATCGCGACACCATCCGTCACGGTTTGCCCACGGACATCGCCGCGCCGTTCAAAAAATTGGGCTATCACACGACTTTTTTTTACAGCGGCTATCTGAGTTGGCAACGGCTCGGCCCCTTCGCGAAGGAACAAGGTTTTGACGACGTTTTCGGCGGCGACCAGATGAGCGCTAATTTGACCGGCAACGAATGGGGTGTGGACGACGACGTGTTATTTAATTTCATTCTCGAACACACGAGTGACGCGCCGACGTTTGATATGATTATGACCACGTCGTATCATCCGCCGTTTTCGGTGAATCTGGCGGCGAAAGGTTTTTCGGACGCAGCCATGCTGGCAACGCAAAATGGCCGGCAACTTTCCGCCGCGCAACGGCACATCTACGGCCATCTTTGGTATGCGGACAAATCCGTGGGCGCGTTTGCGGACGCCTGCGAGCAGCGTTTTGAAAAACCGTTGATCGCCATCACCGGCGATCATTTTTCACGCCGTTATCCGCCAGATTTTCGGCCTACATTATTTGAGAGCAAAGCCGTGCCGTTCGTGCTTTCGGGGCGCGAAGTTTTAGCGTCCGTCCCGCGCCCATTTGCTTTTGCGGGCAGCCACAACGATATTGCGCCGACGTTGGTCGGTCTCGCGGCACCGCGCGGTTTTACGTATTACAGCGCGGGTCGCGACATGCTGGATCCAGCCCAACCGCAAATCGGCTACGGCATCGGCGCGGTGATCGGCACTAATTTTATTTTGGAAACCAGCGACGCCGCGCACCCGGAAGATTTGCACGGAGAACCTTTCCCGTCCGCGCTCGCCACGAATCGGTTGGAATTAAATTACAACGAATTGCATGCCTTGAGCTGGTGGGATGTGATGCGCGGAAATAATTTACCCACCAACACCTTGCCCGGCGCACGGGGAAAACCAAATCAAACCAACCTTTCCGCGAAGTCGCCGGCCGGACGTGATTGAAAAACTGTTTGGTGAGTGAGTCAAAACCATGTTTAAATTGCGGTCGTAATACGGCATTGTTTTAAACGGTTTGAAAAGCAGGAAATCACTTTGTTTGATTTAAATGATCAGCGTCATCACCGCCATCTACAACCAGTTAGCCGTAAATAAAATATTTTACGATTTTCTAAAACGTTACACCGGCCATCCCTTCGAATTGATCATCATTGATAATGGTTCACAGGACGGCAGTGCGGAATTCTTCGAATCCGTCGGCGCCACCGTCATCCGCAATGACGGAAATTATGCCTACGCATTTTGCCAGAACCAAGGGATTCGCGTCGCGCGTTACGACACTTTTGCTTTTCTGAACAACGACATCATTGTTTCTCCCGATTGGGATAAACGACTCCTGGCCGCCATGGACATCAACGGGCTGGAAGTGGCGACTTGCTGCGGCGTGGAACGGCTGGAAACGGGGGCGCAAACGCGGCGCATCCGAAAGAAATGGAGTCTGATCAAAAATGTCGTCGGACTGCTGGGGCACAGCGAAACGACCTTGCGCTGGATGCACAAGCTTATGTATGGCAATTGGGAAAACTTTGCCCAAAAACGGTTTGAACGTTTTCAATCGGCCGTCATGGAAGGATTCGTCGGCAACACCGTGATCATAAAAAAAAGTGCCTTAGAAAAAATCGGGCCGTGGGACGAACGGATCTACGCGGCGGATTTTGATCTTTATTTCCGCTCCAAAAAGCGCAACGTCGAGGTCGGCGACATCAAGCCGGTGCATGTTGCGCTGGGCGTTTTCAACCATCATTTTATTAAGCTCACCCTGAAAAGTCCGCGTCCGGCATTCAAAGACCAGGCCCGGCTGATTTCGCTGGAGGAAAAATGGGGTGAGCCAACGGCCCAGGCTTACAAACGCCATTTGGAATTAGAATTTAAACAGACATGAAAGTCAGCGGCTTCACTTTTTTGCGTAACGGACAGAAACTCGGCTATCCGTTTATCGCGTCCATCCGTTCGATTTTGCCGCTCGTGGATGAGTTCGTCATCGCGCTCGGCCCGTGTGACGATGATACGGAAAAAATGGTGCGCGCCATCGGTGATCCAAAAATTCGCCTCATTCCCACGCAATGGAATGAACGTTTGCGCCCCGATTACAGCGTGAAAGGTTTTGTTTACGGCCAGCAAAAATCGATCGCGCTTTTTAATTGCACGGGCGACTGGGCTTTTTATCTCGAGGCCGATGAAGTGTTGCACGAAAAGGATCTGCCGAAAATTCGCGCGGCGATGGAAAAATATTTGAACGACGAACGCGTCGAAGCGTTGGCGTTTGATTACCTGCATTTTTACGGCAACAAAAATACCATCGCGTGGTCGCCCGGCTGGTATCGCAGCGAAGTCCGTATCATCCGCAACACGATTCCCGCGTGGTCGAGCGAAGCCTTGTTTTTCAACGTGATTGACGCGCACAAAAAATCACGTTATCCCCGCGCAGCGCACACGGGCGTGACGATTTTTCATTATGGCTGGGTGCGTAGCGAAGCGCAGATGAATCTGAAAACGGACGCGACCCATAAATATTGGGATGGCGCAGCGCTGCCCAAAACGAACTATGCGGAAATCGACGGATCCGTGTTGAAATTGTTTTCTGAAACTCATCCTGAAGTCGTGCAAGCCTGGCTGCCCGCCGCCCAGGATATTTTTCAAGCCAACCCGGATCATCAACTGACTTCGCGTGAAAAAAAACATAGGCGAATGTTGTGGTTGGAAAAAACGTTCGGCTTCACGTTCAACAAAAAACATTACCAATTGATCCGTTAAACCAGCCCCCGGCGCGGATCGGTTTACAAAGTTTTTTTATCGGTCGCCGCCGGTGGGGTGTGGGCATCGCGCACTTTGGCGTAACGCAAAAACGTTTCGAGCGCGACCATGCGGGCGATGACATATCCTTGCCAGCCGTCCAGAAATCCCCGCCGCAAAAAATAGCCGCGCATAAATCGCCACCACGGACGAAACCACAATTGCCAGCTGCTGGCGGTCCGTCCGCGCGCCAGTTGTTGCTGGGCGAAAATATCGCTGTAAGTAATGGTTTTGCGGACGTGATGGTTTAGGCTTTCCATGCTGTAATGCAACAGGTCGCCCTGCAGTTTGGCGACTGCGCCTTGAGTCATGATCGCGTCGTGCGGGTCGGTGCCGCCCCAATTTGCCTGCCCGCACCGCCACAATCTAATTTTGCGGTCGGGATACCAATCGCCGTGACGAATCCAGCGTCCCAGATAAAACGAGCAGCGCGGCACACTGAAAGCGGTGAACGGGGCGAGTCGTCCGGCGGTGGAAAATAATTGATGGATCTCCGCGCGCAGTTCCGGCGAAACCACTTCGTCCGCGTCCAGTCCGAACAGCCATTCGCAACTGGCTTTGGCCGCCGCCGAGTTTTTTTGCGCGACATGACCCGACCACGGCTCCCGAAAAATTTTGGCGCCAAATTCAGCCGCGATTTTATCCGTGCCATCGTTCACGTCCGCGTTCAACACGACGATGATTTCACCGGCCCAGCCCGCCACGCTTTCCAACGTGCGCCGGAGGCGATGAGCTTCGTTGCCGGCAATCAGGCAGACAGAAATAGGTAAGGGCGCGGTCACGCCGGGAGTTTAAAACGGATCACGGCGGGATGTCCAAGCAACTTCGGTTGATTGCCATTGTTTTTTGAAGGGCGATATTTAAAATCGCCCAAGATGGATCGTCTAACCACCTCAAATTCTCTGCCGCCGAGCGATTGATCACCGTGGCGATCTGCACCCGTAACCGCTCAGTTTTTTTGGAAAAAGCCATTCGCAGCGTGTTGCCGCAGCTGACGCCCGACACCGAGTTGCTGGTGATTGATAATCAATCCACCGATGACACCCGCCACCTTTGTGACCGGCTGGCCATGGTCAACGGAGCCGTCGGTTATTTGTTGGAAACGAAACTGGGTTTGAGTGTGGCCAGAAATGCCGCCATCAGAAATGGCCGGGGAAAATTCGTATTGTTTTTAGATGACGATGCGTTGGCCGAACCCGGTTGGTTGGCGGCTTACCGAAATTTTTTTTTGAGTCCACCCGCCGCACGGATCATGGCGGTGGGCGGTGGCGTCATTCCTTTTTACGATTGTCAGCCGCCCCAATGGGTGGACGCGAAACAATGCCATTTTGATTGGGGCGATCAGCCGTTGCACCTGGCTGGTGGCGGCTTGTCCGGTTGCAATAGTGCTTATGCCCGCGAAACGGTGATGGCCCTTGGCGGCTTTGATGAAAAGCTGGGCTACCAGGGAAGCTTTTTAATTCCCCGCGAAGAATCTGAATTGCAGGATCGGCTCATCAAGGCCGGCGGTGAATGTTGGTGGCTGCCGGGCGCAGCGGTGCAACATTTTGTGGCGGCGCAGCGGCTGACCGTCAAGTCAATGGCGATGGCGGCTTTTCTCAATGGCCGGGCGGCGGCGATTCATCGGTTGAAGAATGCGCAATCAACCGGCCAACGGGTGCGATTACGGCTTAAGCGTTGGTTGATTTCGCCATTCGTTCTCGCCTTCAATTTAGCGCTCGCGTCGGTCCTATTTGTCGTGGGGCAGCAAAAAAAGGCGGTGCGCACCTTGTGCCGGGCAACGCGCGCGGCGGGCTGGATTTGGCAATTGATTGTCCACTCCTAAAATTTTTGAGCGAACCCGTTATTAATAAGTTGGATTATGCCGCCGACAATGTTCTGGTTTGAGACTTGGAAACATGCTTATTTACTAGCGGGAATAGGGGCAGCTGGGGGAATATGAAAAATACACTGGCGGAACAGCCAAAGGATAGAATGAGTCACCTCGCGTTTTTATGAGAGACATCATCCAAAGCCTTTGGATTGGCCGGCCTTTGTCATTGATTGAACGCCTGTCCATCAACTCTTTTTTGCAGCAAGGGCATACGTATCATTTATATTGTTACGACGAAGTCAAAAATGTTCCCCCCGGAACCATTTTGCGTGACGCCGCAGAAATTTTACCAGCTTCCGAAATTTTTTATTATCAACGCGGCAAAGGCAAAGGCAGTGTCGCGGCTTTTGCCAACCTATTCCGTTATAAGTTGCTGCTGGAACGCGGTGGTTGGTGGGTGGATACGGACATTGTCTGCTTGCAGCCATTCAACTTTTCCGAACCATTGGTTTTTGCCAGCGAGCGAAATGGGGATGCCACCCAAATCACCAATGCGGTCATCCGCATTCCGCCGGGGCACGAGGTTGCCCGTTTATGTTATGAAGCGGCCCAGCAAAATGCCCCCGCTCAATTGACTTGGGGCCAGACCGGCCCGCGACTTATCAATCAGATCGTGCATGAAACCGGCTGGCAACATTTTGTGAAAGAGCCGGAAGTTTTTTGTCCGCTCGACCATTGGAAATGGCAACTGCTTTTGAAAAAAAACGATCCGTCCGCGCCCGTATTCACCGATAAATCTCATGCGATCCACTTGTGGCACGAGTTTTGGCGGCGGGCCCACTTGAAGGTCGATCCGGCTACCGGCGAATTCCAGCCGATGAATTTTATCCAAAAACTCTGGCGGCAAATGCGCCGGAAACCGATTTTTGAAATCACCGATACCGAGACCGTTTTTGCTGATTTAGTGCAACGCTACGCACCGGCGCTTGAGCCTGGTTCACGAAAATTTTAACACCCATTCGGCGGTGATTTTATCCGTGCTATCGTTCGCTGGCACCGTCACCGCAGGAGTTAAAAACAGATTGCGGCAGGATGCCCCGGTAAATTCGGTTAATTGCCATTGTTTTTTTATGGGCAAAAATTAAAATTGCCGTGATGAGTTGTCGGATCAACTAAAATCCAGCCGCTGAACGCTTTATTACCGTGACCCTTTCAAATTCTCATCGGTCTTGTGTTGGCGTAATGCCTGCTTATATTGGAACGGCAACAAAAGGCAATTGCCGCACTATGTCGTCTTTCGCGCATGGCCAGATGGGTTTCGCAATTGATACCCAGCAACAATTCACGGAAAAATTGAACATGATATGCCCAAAGTAAGTGTTTTAGTTCCCGTCTATAATGGTGGTAAATATCTGGCAGAGTGTTTGGAATCCATTTTGGCTCAGGATTTTGAAAACATGGAAATCCTGATAAGTGACAACTGTTCCACGGATGATACCGTTGCAGTGATTAAAAAATTTGCGGCGCGTGATGCGCGTATTCGGTGGTGGACTAATCTGAGTAACTTGGGCTGTGTCGGCAATTCCAACGCGTGTTTGCAGCAGGCGCAGGGCGAATATGTGAAATTCGTCTACCACGATGACCTGCTGGTTTCAAATCAAGCATTAACAACCATGGTATCTGCCTTAGATTTGGATCCGGAGATTTCATTGGTCGTTTCGGCAACCAAACTAATCAGTAAAAATTCCGAATTTATATCCATTTGGAACCCGCAAGGCCGCTCGCAGGTCACTGACGGGAAAAGGGTGATGCTGGATTGCTTGGAACGCAAATCCGATAATGATATTGGTTGCCCTTCGATGTCTCTATTTCGTCGCCAGCAAGCGACGCGCGGGTTCAATCCCCAATTCTCCTACATGATGGATACCGAAATGTGGTTTTATTTGTTGGAACAAGGTTCTTTTTGCTGGCTGGCAGAACCGCAAGCGGCCTTTCGCATCCATTCAGAACAATTCTCCGAAGAACTGCGCCAGCCAAATTTTCGCAACTCAGATAGCTTGTTATTATTGCAGCACATGATGGAAAAGGACTGGTTTTGGAAGCGGGCAACCGACCGGCTATTTTTTGTTCAAATTTATTATAAACGCAAAATTTACGGAAAATCCGCTGAGCTTTTAACCGCTAAATTAATGTCCCGGCTGACGTGGAAATGGTATTTTTACCAATATCTATTGCATAAATTCAATCAGCCTATCCAGAAATTTTCCCGCAAGCTCAATCGTCTAAGCGCGGCCAATTAATCACGGAAAAACAAAGGCTTTCACTTTCCGCCGCCATTGCCAGAATAATGGGAATGACTGAGTTTCTCTGGAAAATCTGGGAGTTGGCGCGACCGTATAAATTTCGGCTGTTCCTCGGCGTCGTGATGGGCATCATCAGTGCCGCCGTCGGCCCGTTGATGATCGGCACGGCGATGTTCATCTACGCCGCCGTTTTTCCCGATATAAATGATTTGGATTCCACCGGGCCGCTGAAACACGCGCCCGCATTTTTGCAAACCTGGTTTCAAAATGCGCGCGATGGTCTCGCCCACGGCCTGAGCCACAACCAAACGGCGGTCTATGCGATGATCGCGCTGATCCCATTGATTTCTTTCCTCCGCAGCGTCACGGGCTATTTGAATGTTTATTTTTTGCAATGGGCGGGCAGCCGCGCGGTGGCGGATTTGCGCACTAAATTATTTGCGCACCTTTTGAATTTGTCCGCCGGTTTTTACACCGAGAACGCCACCGGCAAACTCGTCTCCCGCGTCATCAACGACACGCAAGCGTTGCAGGCCATCTTGACCAACGTCACTTCCGTCATCGTCCGCGATCCCGCGTCCATCATCGGCGTGCTGGTTTTGCTGTGTCTGCAACAACCCAAACTAACCTTGCTTTCCATCGTCGTCCTGCCGGTGTGTATTATTCCGGTGGCGATTTATAGCCGGAAAATCCGCCGCTCCAGCCGCGAAGCCCAATCACAATTTGCCGAACTGACGCAAACCATGACCGAAGCTTTCACCGGCCATCGCGTCATCAAGGCTTATAACCTCGAAAAAATCGTGGCCGAAAAATTTCGCGAAACCACCCGCCGTGCCGTCAGTCTGCTCATGCGCATCACCCGGGCTTCGGAAGCTCCCGGTGCGCTCATCGAATTTTTTGGCGCGTGCGGTCTGGCGTTGATGCTCGCCTACGCCGTCCGCCCCGGCGGTGAACATCTGAAATCTACCGACTTTCTCCAGCTCATCATCTCGCTCATCTACATTTATCAACCGTTGAAAAATCTCACCCGCTTGCAAAATCAAGTGGTCCAAGCCCGCGCCGCCACCGAACGTGTTTTTGAAATGCTCGCCATGGAAAATTCCGTGCCCGAACCCGCGCAACCAAAAAAGTTGCAAGCGACCAATGCCGAGATCCGTTTTGAAAATGTCAGTTTCAAATACGGTGAAAAAACTGTTCTCCAAGACATCAACCTCAATATTAAGGCGGGCCAACTTGTCGCCTTCGTCGGCAAAACCGGTTCCGGCAAAACCACGCTCGCCAATCTGCTGCTGCGTTTTTACGATCCCGCGAGCGGTTCGATTAAAATCGGGGGCGTGGATTTGCGCGAGTTTTCTACGCGCGACTTGCGCAATCAAATGGCCGTCGTCTCGCAGGAAAATATTTTATTCGACGACACCATCCGCCGGAACATCGAGCTCGGACGGCTGGGGGCGACGGATGACGAAATTGTGGCCGCCGCCAAACACGCGCACGCCTATGAATTCATTACGCAAAAACCGGAAGAGTTTAACACGCTCATCGGTGAAAAAGGCGTCACACTTTCCGGCGGCCAACGCCAGCGTCTCGCCATCGCTCGCGCCGTTTTGCGCAACGCGCCCATCCTTATTTTGGACGAGGCCACGGGCGCGCTCGACTCGGAAACGGAACGCGCCGTGCAAACGGCTTTGGATGGCTTAATGAAAGGCCGCACGACCTTTTGCATTGCCCATCGGCTCTCGACCATCCTGCATGCGGATATGATTGTCGTTTTGGTGCCGGGTGGACGCATTGCTGAAACCGGCACGCACGAAGAATTACTTCAACGCGGCGGGGTTTATAAATCACTTTACGAATCACAATTCTCGGCGTGAATTCGCAGCCGATCGTATTTCAGGGTTGCTGCAATTTTTTGAAAATGTCTTCCGGCGTGAAACCGTGAAGCCGAATAGTTTTATGACGCGATTTTTGGCCGCGAACCAGTTCGACGCGGTTGCGGGCGCAAAGCAATTTTTCGGCGAGCAATTCCAGCAAGGCTGCGTTTGCCGCCGCGTCCACGGGCGGGGCGGTGACTTTGATTTTTAATTCATCACCGAGCGGTTCGCCGATTTCGTTGCGGGACGCGCGCGGTTGGAGCTTCACCAAAAGTAAAGTGCCGCCGGCGGTTTCACGAAGGAAAGTCGCCGGCGGCACGAGGTTTTAAGGAGGTTAAATTATTTATCTTCCGGGTTGATGAACTTGAAGGTCAACGCGGCCAGTGCGCCACCCGCGAGATCGCCGGCGAGATAGATCCAGAGGTTCGACGTTTTTTCGATGTGCATCACGGTGATGCCGGTGGCGATGGCCGGGTTGAATGCGCCGCCGGAAATGCCGCCGAGCGCAAACGCCATGACGACGACGGTGAAACCGATCGCCAAGCCGTAATTCGAATTGCCCGCCGTCGCTTTCGCCGTGGCGACGTTCAAGACGACGTAGCACAATGCAAAGGTGCCGATGAATTCCGCGATGAGTGACGGCACCACTTTGATTTCCGCCGGCGTCACGGTGGGATTGCCCTTGAGAT
This sequence comes from Methylacidimicrobium fagopyrum, assembly GCA_026225255.1. Taxonomy (GTDB): domain Bacteria; phylum Verrucomicrobiota; class Verrucomicrobiia; order Limisphaerales; family UBA11358; genus UBA11358. The sequence continues at coordinate 37,169 of JAMFSJ010000040.1, forward strand.
AAAGCACGACATACGAAGCGGCGAAGGCGCCGGCGATTTGGGCGACCCAGTAAGGGATGACGTCCGCTGTTTTGCAACGGCCGCGCAGCCAGACGGCGAGGGTGACCGCCGGATTATAATGGCCGCCGGAAACGTGGCCGCCCGCATAAACCAAAACCATCAAGACTGAGCCGATGGCAATGGGCGCCAAATTGCCAATGCCGGGATCAATAACCACCATGCCCACCGTGAGCACAAACAGGAACATGCCGATGAATTCAACGATATATTTTTTCATTTTTTAATTTTTTGGTCTGATTACAAACGCGACCAAAATAGCTTGGACGGAGGGATTTTGCGAATATTTTTCGCAACATAAAATGGTAAGGCGGATCGGGCTGTTTTCATTGACAGCAGTGGTTGAAGCATTTCGGGACCTGGGGCGGAAACCCTTGGTTGCCGGTGATCAAGTTAGGCGTTGCGGCACTTGGGATAAGACGTTGAACGGCGGTTGACCAGCATCTGGCATGCGGGAAGGGCAGGGGACTAATTTCGAGGCGCTAGGATGGGCGATGTTGCCAACTTTTATAGACCGCTTCCAGACTGTAGCCGTCGGGATCAAAAACATTTGCAGCGTAGTAACGGGGATCGTAATACAGGCGCGCGCCGGGCTTGCCGTTGTCGGTTGCGCCCGCCGCCATGGCGGCCTTGTAGAAGGCGTTTACCTTAGCCTTGCTCGTCGCGATAAAGCCGATATGGGCCGCCTTCGCATCCGCCGTGCCTTGCTTGAGCCAGAAGAATACGCGGCCATCTCGCCCGAAGCCTTTGAGGTCGGGATGTCCTTTAGGTCCATCTTTCCCATCGTAATCCACGGCATGTTCGATGCCGAGCGGCTTGAGGGCCGCCTCGTAAAAGGCAATGGAGCGGTCGATATCCTTGACGGTTATGAAGACGTGGTCGAGCATGAGTGGTTGCCTTTGTTCAGGAATTGTTAGCTGCGCGAACGATGCCTAACGACCCAAGCTCAGCGATCGCGACGCGCGGCATGGATTACAACCGCAGCGGCCACTGCGGTTGGTTAGGTGTCATGTTTCAACAGGTTGTCCGCAACCTCGTGATACTGAAACTCTCTTCTGCTTGGCTCATATGTGATGAATGGATGCTGCTCGTCGCTCTCGTAACTCATGATAACAACTCTCCCAAGAGTGTCACCGACCAGTCGCAAAAAACCAAGCAACTCGTCGAGTGTCGCCTGCGACGTAATCTTACGAGGCGAGATGTCGAACTCAATCTCATCGGTGGTGAAAAAGTGACTTACTATGACTATGCCGCCGACGTGAAAGTGCAAGGACGGGCTGGCAGTGTCACGAGTCGTGAACGCCTCGTCCACCGCCGTTGGCAGTGGACATGCCGTGCCGTCAACCGAATAATTCAATGCGTAGGTCGCACGCAGCGCAGCGAATAGCGTGCGCCAATGCTCGATGGTAGTGCCGCGAACGTAGATGTCGCGAAGTGCTCCATCCGGCTCAAACTCTCGTCGGCATGTGTCCCAGCGAATCATGGAGACGTGCAAGGTGGTCTAACTTGTTCTTAACCCATTCAACCCGGATTCGCTCCCAGCCAGAAACGAATGTCCGACGCTTGCGAGTTGTCCGGGTCTAATTCCAATACTTTCAAATAATGCACCCGCGCCGAGGCCGTATCATGCAACTTCTGCGCGTAAATACTGCCCAAAGCCAAATGCGCGCGCGTTTCGTTGGGATTCGTCGCGAGCACTTTTTTTAATTCATTGATCGCGTCCGCCACATAATTCGAAGACTTCAACGCCAGCGCAAAATTGTAGCGCGTGTCGGCCGAATCGGATTGGATCGCCAGCGCGCTCTCGTAACGCGTCAACGCCAGCGGATACAGCCGCAACCGATACGCCAGCACCGCCGCGTTGTATTGCGCCTCGAACCAGGACGGATCGGCCAGCGCCGCGGCCTGATACCATTGCATCGCGTCCGACCATTTTTCATCCTGCTCAAACACCTGCGCCTTGGTGAAGGCCGCGCCCGCCGGGGTGCCGTTCCCGTGATTGCCCGGGGCCGGATGGCCGGGCGAAATATATTGGTAACGTGGAAAATGGCTGAGCGGAACCAAAGTCGGCGCGGGCGCGGGCGCGGAGGCCGCCCCGTCTGAGGGCAACGGCGTTAAACCTTTTTCGAGATAAATCGAATCCGGCGATTTTTCATTTTTCGACGAACCGAAAACTTTTTTCCACAAACTGGGTTTAGTCGCCGCCGTATCTTCCGCCGGCATTTGATTGACCGGCACGGTTTTCACCACCGGTTTCGCCGGTGCCGTCGCACGCGGCGTGGTGACAATTTCCGGTGCCGGTTGAATTTGCACCACCTGCGTCGTTACCGGCGTCAGCTGCGCGACCGTCAGCGGCGCCGAATTGCGCGGCGCCACTTTGGCGGGCGGCGTGGTTTGTGGCCGCGGGGTCACGGCCGGCCGCGATTCCTTGGCTTCGTGAACTTCACGCGCTGGCGAAACGGTTTTGGCAGGTGATGGCGCGGGCGGATTACTCCGCACGATCGCCGGGGCAACCGCCGTCGGTGGCGGCGTGGCGGCGGCGAAGGATTGTGGCTGTTCCAATTGGTTCGCCAACGCGTTCACTTGATCCCAATCGGCCGGCCGCGGATCGAGCGCGAGATAGGCCCGGTAATTTTCCAACGCCGTTTTGTTGTCGCGCAAATATTGTTGGTTCACCGTGGCGAGGTTCAAAATGGCGGCTGCGTAATCTGGTTTCCCCCGCAGCGCCGCCGCAAAAAATTTCGCGGCATCGTGCGGCTTGCCTAGCTGGACGCACGCGAGCCCCAGTCCGTTGTAAGCTTCCACGTCGCCCGCTTTGAGCGCCAGCACGCTGCTAAAGCTGCGCTCCGCTGCAACGGTTTCGCCGAGGCGCAATTGCGCCGAACCGAGCTTGAGCCAGCCGGCAGGATCGTTGTTGCGCCGCAACGTGTAGGCCATGAATTCTGTTTTCGCGTCGGCGGGTTGGTTTTGATCGAGCCACAAATTGCCGAGATTAAAATGCGCTTCGACCAAGTCGCGATCTAATTCCAACGCGCGTTGATAGGCGTTTGCCGCGCCTTGCGGATCATTCGCACCTTGCAACGCGACGCCGTAATAATTCCAGACCTGTGCGTTCGTCGCGAGCAGCGTGGTCGCCGTTTTGAACTGCGCGGCGGCGTTCGCGTAATCGCCGCGATCCAGATATTTTTGTCCGTTTTGAACGGCGCGCGGTCCTGCGGGCGTGCAGCCAGCAACGACGACCGCCAACGCAAGCAATATAATTGCGCTCTGAAATGAATTTTTTTTGGCCAGCATCCGCCGTGGTGGTAACATCCGCCGACGAAAGTGTCAAGAAACGCAAAACAACAAAGGCCGGTCAGATTGAAAGGGCGGGACATCGCGCTGCGCTGTCCTCGTCACCAAGTGCCGTGTCAAGTGACGGAAACCAGCGTGATTCCGCGGGCGCTTGGCCGGTCCGTTACGCCGCCATCCGGCGTGGACGGCACGGTGCGCCGTCGCTGCCGCAACCAAGTGCGTTGGCTCATATTATTCGCGCTCCTCGCCTTCGGTTGGCGCGCGGCGGCGGCGGATTATTGGGCGCCGATTACGACCAATTCTGTCGCGCGCGTGGTCATCGCTTCCGGCGATAATTTATTGAACGCTTTTCTCCCGGACGATGCGCGCGTGGAAACCGTTTTCAATCTTGGCCTCACGCATTTTACCCACACGACGGAGGTGGCCGCCGCGTGGCGCAGCCTCGTCACGACGAACGACACCGTCGGCATTAAAGTCTTTTCTGAGCCCGGGCCGTTTAATGGCACGCGTCCCGCCGTTGTCGCCGCCATCGCGCGCGGCCTGATCACCGCCGGTTTGCCGCCGTCAAAAATTATTATCTGGGACAAACGCGCTGAGGATTTGCAAGCGTCCGGCTTTTTCGCTTTGGGCAAACAACTGGGCGTCCGCATCGCGAGCGCGACCGGATCCGGCTATGATCCGAACACGTTCTATCTGTCCGATTCGCCCGTCATCGGCGCGCTGGTTTGGGGTGACCTGGAATTTGGCCGGACGAACCGTGACACCGGTAAAAAATCTTTTGTCGCCAAACTCGTCAGCCAGCAAATGACGAAAATCATTTCCGTCGCGCCGCTCATCAACGAAAACAGCGCGGGCGTTTGCGGTCATTTCTTCAGCCTCGCGCTCGGCAGCGTGGACAACACGCGCCGCTTTGAAGACGACCCCGACCGGCTCGCCATCGCCTTGCCGGAAATCATCGCGTTGCCCAGTATCGGCGACCGCGTGGTGTTGAATGTCACTGACGCGTTGCTCGGCCAATATCAAGGTGGCCCGTCCGGCTTCCTGCAATATTCTACCGTGCTCGATCAAATCTGGTTCAGTCGCGACCCCGTCGCGCTCGATGCGCTGTCGCTCAAAGAACTCGCCCGCGAAGCGAAAACTTACGGCTCAATTCCACTGCCGACGAATTTTGAAATCTACACCAACGCCACGTTGCTCCAACTCGGGGTGAATGATCCGGCGAAGATTGGAATTGAAAGAGTGCGCTGATTTTCAGGATGGTAAGTATTCCAGCCGCGCAAATGGTAGCACTTGTCAATCCCGCCCAACGCCACCATATTGACTCTCTGGAAATTGTTTTTACCGTGACTCAGGAAGCCGCTGGCGGCGACCTTTAGTGCGCGCCGAAGTTTTTACTCGCGCATGAAATTGCCACGCGATTTGAGCGGGGCAGAGTGGATAACAAACATTTTGGAACAGTTATAATTTTCTCATGAATATTCAAGTGGCAGTTCTTTGCGACGCGGCGACGGTGGATAACGAGAAGCTCAATCTGCTCGGCGCGTTCGATACCGTTTGTGCGCCCAAATTGCCGGCGACGCATCCGCAATGTGCCGTTGCCTTGCGCGTCACGTTCACCTCTGAAGATGAAGGCCGGCACGCGCTGGGTCTCAATTTTATCAATGCGGACGGACGTTCCATCATGCCGAATTTTCCCAAGATTACGGTGGATGTTAAACTGCCGGAAGATCTGCATTTTCTCACGCGCAGTTTCATCGTGAGTTTTCAGCACCTGCAATTTCCCGAAGCCGGCCTGTATTCCGTAGACGTGCGCTTCGATGACGTCTCGCGCGCGAGTATTCCCTTGCTGGTCAAACACACGCCGCTGCCGGATCCAGCCTGATTTTTGACAGAATTAACCGAATGAACAAAAATTAAAGACTTTCCCGCCAGATTTTTGGAATTCTGTATCATTTTGTTAATTCTGTCTAAAACTCGGTTCCTTCATTTTGGACTTTTCACTTCGCTGCGCGGACTTTATTTTTAAGCGATGAACGAACCTATTTTGCAGCTCGATTTGCCCGGTATTAAAAAAGTCCGTAGTGGAAAAGTCCGCGAAGTCTATGACCTCGGCGACAGTTTTCTGCTCGTCGCGAGTGATCGCTTGTCCGCCTTCGACGTCGTGCTGCCCAACGGCATTCCGCGCAAAGGCGAAGTCCTCACGCAGGTCTCGCATTTCTGGTTCGAGAAATTTTCCTCGCTCGTGCCGAACCATTTGCTCGCCGGCGCGAATGATCCGTTGCCCGCGAACTTGCAACCGTTCGCCGCGCAGCTCGCCGGTCGTTCGATGATCGTGAAAAAGGCCAAGCCGCTCGCCATCGAGTGCATTGTGCGCGGTTATCTTTCCGGTAGCGGTTTAAAGGAATACAAAAAATCGCAGACCGTCTGCGGCATCCAATTGCCCGCTGGCCTGACCGAATCCGCTGAATTGCCGGAACCGATTTTTACGCCGTCCACCAAAGCCGAAGCTGGCCACGACGAAAATATTTCGTTCGAAGAAGCGTGCAAGATCACCGGCACCGAAATCGCCACGCAGGCGCGCGACTTGAGCTTGAAGATCTACAAGGCGGGACGCGATTACGCCCGTCAACGTGGCATCATCATCGCCGACACGAAATTCGAGTTCGGCCTGTTCGAAGGCAAATTGATTTTGATCGACGAAGTATTGACGCCTGATTCCTCGCGCTTCTGGCCGGCTGATCAATACGTGCCCGGCAAAGGCCAGCCGAGCTTCGACAAACAGTTCGTCCGCGACTATCTCGAGACGCTCGACTGGGACAAAACGCCGCCGGGCCCGCAATTGCCCGCCGACGTCATCAACAAAACCAGCGCGAAATATCTGGAAGCGTATGAGAAGTTGACGGGTAAAAAGCTGTAAGCAAATTTAACGGACAAAGCCGCCAAGTTTCTTGGCGGCTTTTTTTATTTTGAGTTTAAGTATGATGGAATGAACTCTGGCGATCCGCTGGTTCACGCGAGATTTTCTTTGCCGTGATCTTCGTAGTGGGGCCAACCATATGCGCCTTCGCTGGCATCTTCCACGCTGAGTTCGCAACGGGCAGTTTTTGGCAATGACTTGAAGGCGCCGCTGTTGCGGGCGGCTTTCAACGCGACGACCAGCGCATCACCCAGCCAGTTGACGAGGCGTTTTTCCTGTTCGATTTCCGTGATTTCATGGCGCTGACCTTGCGCGTCAATCACTGCGCCTTTGCCCTCGCCATGCTCGCAAGCTTCAATGAATTTACTCCAGCGCGGACGTTTGAGGCGGGCCAATTCAGGATGCGTCCAAGTGCCGTCCGGTTCGAACTTTGACCGGGTATCAAACTGGATCACGACTTCTGGATTTTCGAACGAAAAAAATCCAAGACCGATGCCGGAAACAACCTCGCCGGACTGCTGCTGACTCAAAAATTTCTTCAAGCCCTTGTCAATCAACGCGACGATATCCGCCACATCTTTGCGTAAATCCAATACGGGAATTTTTTTCGTGGCCCGACGACTGCGCGGTGCCTTGTAAGTAAACTCGTGAGTTTGTCCCCAGCCGTCCACGCTACGGAGACAGGCATCGCCTTTGTCGTCGTAAATGGCATCGACGATTTTATAGACCCAGTCTTTTGGATTCGCGCTGCCCCCGCTGATGCCATCGGCCAGCAAAACTTGAATAATTCGCCCGGCCGCGTCGTGACGGAACAAGCGAAGGTGGGTTGCCGAATCACGATATTGAACCGAAAATATCGGTCGGCCATTTTCAAGGTAGTGCGAATTGATTCTATCCGGCCGCTCGAAGGCCCCGGTTGTCTTATTGGTAGTGACCTTTGTCGCGTCAATGCGTTCGGCGTGATATTCCCAAATGGTTTCGCCCACGTTGACCTCGTTCCGCCAGCGTTCAATCACTTTTCGACCGTCGGCATCCAATCCGTAACGAACTACCTTTGCCTCCGGGCCGGGATCAGTTTTCAGGCGGCGTCCTCCTCGCTGGCCGCCCAGCAAAGAATGTGACGGGTCAATATCATGGCATGGAAAAGTGTAGATCCCCCAGGTTTTTACTTGAGCCAGTGTGGCCGACTGGAGCTGTGCGTGGCGGGCTGGGATTTCGGCATAGCGCCTACTGAATTCAGGGAATCGTTGTAGCCAGGGTGTAAAAGCGGCCTTGACGGCGTCCCAATCAATCTCAAGGGAGGGAAGTTGGGTGGACACGCAAAAATCTTAATGGCCGATTTCAGACGGTCAATAAAAGAAAAACGAACAAACTTTTATTTGTCTGCCTTAGTTTTTTACCATCACCGACACCATGCGATTTAATCGTGCAGAACTGCGTCGGCGTTTTTTTTGCAGAAAACCTTGATTCATTTTCGCGCCGCCTTTTCTTCTGTGTTAAAGTCATTCTGTGCCACCAGAGAAATTGATTTCCGCCCATCGCGGCGCGGCGAATAATCCGCCGAACCGGTTCGAGAAAATTTTTCTCGAGCCGGACGCGGATTGGAATCCTGATGATGAAGAGGGTGGCCGTCCGCCCGGACCTCGCACGCAATTTTTCAAGGATCACAGCCAGAGCGTCATCAGCCGCAACGACAGCCCGGATGTCGGGTTTGGCGCGAGTTTGAATCCCTATCGCGGCTGCGAACATGGTTGCATTTATTGTTATGCGCGGCCGACGCATGAATTTCTCGGTTTTTCCGCCGGCCTGGATTTTGAGAGCAAAATCATGGTCAAGGAGGACGCGCCGGAGTTATTGCGCCGGGAATTGTCGTCACCGAAATGGTCGCCGCAGGTCATCTTTCTGAGCGGCGTGACGGATTGTTATCAGCCGGTGGAACGGAAATTAAAACTGACGCGCCGTTGCTTGGAAGTGTTGGCGGAATTTCGTAATCCGGTCTTCATCGTCACCAAAAACCAGCTCGTCACGCGGGACATTGATCTGCTGGCGGAACTGGCGCGGCATCGGGCGGTGGGCGTTTTCCTTTCCATCACGACGCTGGACAGCGAATTGCGGCAGATCATGGAACCGCGCACGTCGCCGCCGACCGCCCGTTTGGCGGCGTTGCGGGAACTGGCCAGCGCCGGAATTCCCGTGGGCGTGAACGTCGCGCCCATCATTCCCGGCCTCACGGATCACGAAATGCCCGCGATCCTCAAGGCGGCGGCGGAAGCGGGCGCAACTTCCGCCGGGTATACCGTGGTGCGGCTGCCGTATGCGGTCGCGCCGTTATTCGAGCAATGGCTGGAAACGCATTTTCCGGGCCGTAAAGAAAAGGTGTTGAACCGGCTGCGGGCGATGCACGGCGGTAAATTGTATGATGCGCAATGGGGCAAACGTTTTAGCGGCGAGGGGATTTTTGCCGAGCAGATCGCGCAAATGTTTGAAGTGGCGCGGCGCAAGGCGGGCATCAAGCAGGAAGACGGCGAACTTTCCACGGCGGCGTTTCGGCGCCCGGGCGGCGCGCAATTATCTTTGTTTCCCTGATTTAGGGTGCGTGGACATGTCCGCACCCTTGAAATTAGACCACCACTCCGATCGCGGAGCGACTCTGGAAATTAGCCCGGCACAGCGTGCGGGGTTCAGCGTCCGAACAAAACCCGTCCCGGCGGGACGGTGGAGAATCAAACTCCGGCTTCCATCGTGCTTTCAACACGAGATTGGTTTGCGAATTAAGACCAGCCACTTCGTAGCTGGCTAATTTCCATTGTTCCTCTGGGACAAAAACACGTGATAATTTTCTATTCCGAAGCGGCAAGCAAAACGGCGGCAAGCTTTTCCAATCCCACCTGATCATCCGCATCAAAGCGATTGATCTGCGGGCTGTCTAGATCGAGCACGCCGAGCAACTGACCGTTTTTTACCAGCGGCACGACGATTTCGGAATTGGAAGCGGCATCGCACGCGATGTGCCCGGGAAATTCATGGACGTTTGGCACGAGCACCGTTTTGCGCGTAGCCGCCGCGGTGCCGCAGACGCCTTTGCCCAATTGAATCCGCACGCACGCGGGCTTGCCTTGAAACGGGCCGAGCACAAGCTGATTGTCCACGAGCCGATAAAATCCCGCCCAATTCAAATCTGGCAGTGAATGCCAGAGCAACGCCGTTGTGTTCGCGCAGTTCGCAATGAAGTCGCGTTCGCCATGCAGCAACGCGCGGAGTTGTGATTCCAAAGCGGTGTAAGTCCCGGCTTTGTCAGCGGCATCCAACGGCTTGAGTTCGAACATGGTGGCAATTTGCGGCGGACATTTGTGGGCGTCGATCAAAAACAGCGGGGTCGCATCGGATCATTTTATTCGACCGACCCAACTGGTTTTTGGGAGAAATATTTTACTTGGTCTGGCTGGCCAGCATGAAAACGCGCGGGCCGCGCGGAGTTTCCAGTTGATGCAGCTTTTCTTCGGCGGTTTGCGGCACGGCCAGTCCGTCAGCGGTTTTGTCGTTCACCGGGCGGCCGTTCACCAGCAACATATAAGTGTGCGTGCGTCCACCGGGAAGGTCGGAAAGGGTGACTTGCCAGACGCCCGACACACGGTCGCGCTTCAACGCCACGCGCTGCCAATCGTTGAATGAACCCGCGACTTCGACGCGCACCGGCATGGGACCGCCGGGTTGTTCGGGTTGCCAGCGGAAAATTTTAGCGAAAGTGGCCGAGCGTTTGAGGGTCGTATTTATTTCAGCAGCGTGAATCGGGTGCGACATAATTAAATTGCGCGTCGGCCAGTCCGGTTAGCCGATAAATCAGCGCGCCAAAAAAATACACAGAATCAAATGAAGTGCAAGTTTCCCGCTTTTGACCCTGGGGCGGCAGTGAAATGAGCGTCAGAAATTCAACGGTGATTGATTCGCACGTTGATGGTTCGCGTCGTCATGGCTATGATGGGCGGATGCTAAACATTTCATCCAGCGTCGCGTCGGATTATTTTATTCGCTGAAACGCATGATTCAATTCACTCGTCAATTATGAGCCTGACCAAGCTCGGCTGGGATGCGGAGCGCGATCAACAGTTCGCGCCGTATCTTGCGAAGGGTTTTTTCCCCGCGCGCGTCGCGGTGGAAGACAAACATTTTTATCGGGTTTGGACGTTGGAGGCGGAACTCACCGCGCAGATCACCGGCAAAGCGATGCACGAAACGCGCGGCGATCATTCCAAGTTGCCGAAGGTCGGCGATTGGGTGGCTGTGAAACGCGTGCCGAATGAAGAAAAGGTCATGATTCAGGCCATTCTGCCGCGGCGCACGCAAATCACCCGCAAGACCAGTGGACGCAATACTAGCGCGCAAATTCTGGCCACGAATATTGAAACGGTTTTCCTCGTGACCGCCGCCGACCCGACGTTCAACGCCGCGCGCTTGGAACGAATGCTCGTCATGGGGCACGACAGCGGCGCGCGTCCCGTGATCATTCTCAACAAGATTGATTTGTGCGATAACCTCGAAGCCAAGCTGGCGGAGGCGCAGCGCGTGGCGGGCGATACGTTGGTGCTCGCGGTTTGTGCGCTCACCCGGCGCGGTATAAAAAGCATGGCGGAGCTCATCAAGCCCGGCGACACCGTCGCCTTCATCGGCACTTCCGGCGTTGGCAAATCCAGCCTCATCAACCGGCTTTACGGCGAAGATCTGATGCCGACCATCGAGGTGCGCGCGCAGGATTCCAAAGGTCGGCACACGACGTCGTGGCGCGAAATGATTTTTCTGCCGAAAGGCGGCGTGGTCATTGACACGCCCGGCATGCGGGAATTTCATCTCTGGGGAATCAGCGAAGGCGCGAAGGAAACGTTTCCCGAAATCGAAGCGCTTTCGCTCGGTTGCCATTTTCGCGATTGCACCCACACGAAAGAAAAAAATTGCGCGGTGCTCGCCGCGCTCACAGCCAACACGTTGACGCGTGAACGCTACGACAGCTTTGTCAAACTGCAACACGAAGTCAGCTATCTGCGCGAAGCGGAAAAACGCGCCGGTTGGCAGGATCGCAAAAAGAGCGACCGCGTGGCGCATCGGGTGTTTAATCGGTAGGATAGAATTTCCAGATCGGCGCTCCGTCCGAATTTTTCTCTTTCGCGTATTTCGCGGTTAAACTGGTTTTGTTTTTTAGGTTAACCCCATCTAACATAGCCAGACGTGACTCCATCCGAAACATTTTCAAACCTGCTCCGCTCGCCCGCGCCGGTGCTGTCGCTCGCACCGATGCAGGACGTGACCACGCTGTCGTTCATGCGTGTCATCGCGCGTTACGGCGGGCCGGAAGTTTATTGGACGGAATTCTTCCGCGTGCACGATGTTTCACGACCGGAAAAATGGATTCTCGATTCCATCACGAAAAACCCAACCGGTCGACCCGTCGTCGCGCAGTTGATTGGTAACGACATTCCGGCGCTCATCCGCACGGCGAAGGAATTGCAGCATTATCCCATCGCTGCGATTGATCTGAACCTCGGCTGTCCCGCACCGATCGTTTATCGCAAATGCGCCGGCGGCGGACTCTTGCGTGAACCGCAACGCGTGGACGCCATCCTTGGCGTCTTGCGCGACGCGGTGACGATTCCGTTCACTGTGAAAACACGCCTCGGTTTCGAGTCACCTGCCGAATTTGAAGCGCTCCTGAAAATTTTCGCCAAGCATCCGATTGACCTGCTTACTGTCCATGCGCGCACCGTGTTGCAAATGTATCGGCCGGGCGTGCGTTATGATTTGATCGCCCAAGCCGCGCGCGAATTAAAATGTCCGGTTTTCGCGAACGGCAATGTTTACAGCGCGACGCAAGCGCAGCAATTATTGACTGAAACCGATGCGCACGGCCTGATGATCGGTCGCGGCGCGATCCGTAATCCGTGGTTGTTCGATCAAATCCGCGCCCAACTTCGGGGCGAAAAAATCAAATTGCCGACCGGTCGCGACGTGTTGGCTTACATCCACGAATTGTGGGACAACGAAATCTCGCCCGACATAAAAGAACTCTCGCAAGTGCAACGGATGAAAAAGTTCATGAACTTTATTGGCGAAGGTATTTCGTCGCCAACCGAGTTCTTGCATGCCATCCGTCGCGTGGAAACGACCGTTGAATTCTGGCGCATCTGCGAAGAGTTTTTGAGCCACGATCAGCCGATGAATCTGGAGCCACCGGCTATTGTGGAAAGGGCTATTGAGTAGCCCAACAGAAGTTTTGAATTTTGACCTTTTAGTTGTTAGTCGTAAGATGCCTCAAGGATGAAATTTCTGACTTGCATCACTTTGAGCTGCTGCCTGCTTCTGATAAAAATGCCAGCGTGGGCGCAGGATTTGAATTTGGTTTTTCCAACGCCGCCGATGCAATCGCAACCGTGGGTGCCACTAGCCACAAACTTGCCAATCGCGCTGCAAAACTCAGTGAACATTTTATTTCAAACTGGCCTCGCGGATCCAAGAAGCTGTGATTATCGGGAAATAGAGGTGGTGGCAGGAAATCTTTGGACCGCATCAGGAAAAATAATAAAAACGCATGGCTGGGTTATTCCAACAACAAATGGAACATATTCTAATTTTGCGATTGGTTGGAACGGTTTGATTTATCAACTTGTATCGGTGGGAAATCCGAAAAATGCAGAGAATGATGCCTATGCCATGATTCAAGCTACGGCAGGACATGATTTGCATGGCCAAGCTTTCGTCACTGAAGATTATGGGTTAAACACACAGTGGTTGACTCCGCTGAAAGCTGTCATAATCCTTCGTTTTGCCTCGGCAAAACTCGCCAATGAGTGTGCTCGAACTCTCGGCCATGATGATCCCTTTCTTATGCTAGCCACCGACCGCCTCTGGACCGTTTTTGATCGGACAACGTGTGCTCATGCGCGTGGTGATGATGAATTGGCATATGCAACGGCTACTAATTTGGAGCAAGCCTGTAAAATCTGTGAAATTGAAGCCAAGGCTCGAGGGTTTGAATTTTAACCAGTGCCACAAACAATAGGAATTCATGCTGTGGGTGATGAGCCCCAACGTGAATTCTATTTCCCGTTTCTCAAAACATTCCCGATGCTTTTGCGAGATCAAGAACGGCGGCATCAGCGTAAAATACCGTTGCGCGATCCAGCGACAGCAACCAATAAGGAGGAGAAAATTGCCGCGTTGATTGACCAACTTGAAACTATTTCCGCGCGTCCCAAAAATGAGTTTTACGCCGACGATAGTTTGTCTGGCAGTCCAACGGTTCAGTCACTGGTCAATGAAGGTTGGGATGCCATTGAACCTTTGTTGCAATGTTATGAACATGACGAGCGGCTGACACGAATCATTCCAGTAGATCATTTTAGTTTCAACACTGAACGCCGTATTGTGGCTGTTCGCAGTGTCGCTTATGCAGCGCTGGAAAACATTCTTGAAACCGCTCAATTTGCACCGCATTTTTCTGGCCGGGAAAATATAGCAGAGAAGGCCGCTATCTACCAAACTTCGGCTTTGGCAATCCAAACTTACTGGAAAAAATATCGCAATTACTCGCGCGATGAACGCCTTTACCGAATATTGAAAGACGATCACGGTCAGTGGCTTGAGGCAGCAACCATTATCGTGCAAACCACAAACAATCCAATGCTCGCCGAATCACTACGTTCGAAAAATAATCCTTCAATTTCTGAATTACTTGTCAAACGCGCGGATGATACTTTCGACCAAGGGACAAACAAGGCAGACGATGCCAGTGCGCTAAACAGCGCTTGCAGCTTGGCTTTTTGTCTGACTCAATGGGATCCTCAAACAGCGTTAAAAACTATTCAGCGATTATGTGCTTTGTCTTTTGAGAAACTTGCCCCGACAAATTATAGCAGCCTTTTTTCACATCAATATCTGGTCGGCCAATTACCGCAATTAGTCGAATTCAGAGCAATAGTCGGCGATACAAACTCGCTTGATGAATATGCCCGATGGCTTCAATCCATAGACCCAGTGCACTTTTTCATGAAAATTGACTCAATATTGAGTCCCGTGAAACAATTTTCCGAGGCTCAAGCGTGGACCAAGGTGTGGACTTATCTCTTCGATGACGAACAATCCGTATGGTTTAATTATCTTCAGCAACAAAGCACGCCAAATTCTACGAGCATGAGTTCGCCCACCATAAATGTTGGTGAGTATTTTGGGACACAATTCATAAACAAAATCCCATTTAGGAAGTTTGTGGCCCAGTTGCTTCATGATAAATCAGCTTGCGGCAAAATAGTCGGTGAAACAGCTCACGGCTACTGGCTTGACGAACGCCTTTCAATCATGCGCCCCTACGGTTTTACGGTGCCGTCTCCGGCTGATGGTTCTGACATAGACGGAAAGAAATTCCGCACTTGTGATTTTTATGCTTGGCTGTTTTCTAATCGAATTGAAGATGCTTCCGCCTTTCAACTCTATTGGAACGAAGCTACGCGAGATAATGCAATTATTGCGATTGAGAAAAAATTAGATTCGAACACTGAGATTTTTAAAACGCGTCCTTTTCAAGAACGTTGATCACGGTTAGGTCAAACAAATTGGTAAAACAATTATCCCGTAATTAATTCACTTCATATTGAAACCGCTCGCGTTCGTGATTTTCCCCAAGTCACCCGCGTAAAATTTTTCACGATATTCCTCGGTCACAACGAGATGTTTGGGATTGGTTTCTTGGTCGCGTCGCAGAAGAAATTTTAGTTCTTCCCAATCGTTCGACCAGCGGAAGCCAGTGAAAAATTCGCCGCTGTTGAATTGCGTTTTGTAGAGCGCGCGCTCGGAGTAACAGGTGCCGAGATAAAGATATTTGGTGCCGCGACCGGAGAAAAACTCCGCCGCCGAGGTCATCATGAACAAACCGAGGCTGCGGTTGAAATAATTCAGGTCGTAAAACGCGTAGTAATAAAACGCGAGCGCCGCGTCCTCGACATAAAGGATGGCCGCGCCGATCTCCGCCCCATTTTTTGCGTCGGTATAAACCAGCACGTGCGAGATGACGGGATTACTGAACAGCGCATCGAGCCGTTCGTAAGTCATGATATCCTTGCCAAAACGCGCGTCGGCGTAGGTCTTGAAAAATTCACGGCGGGCGGGCGTGTAGTCAAATTGTGCGCGTGGCACGAGTTCCAGATTGATGCCCGCGCCCTTGCGAAGAATTCGGCGGTTCTCGGAGGATGGTTCAAATTTTTCCAAATCCACGCGGATCTGGCGGCACAGATAAAAGCGATCCATCTGCGGCGTGCCGGGCATGAAACCAGCGTTGAAAAAATCCGACGGCTTTTCGCCCGCCTCCGGCACCGCCCAGATGACGTAGGAGTATTGGTATTGCTGGTAATCAGCGTGTTGTTCGGAGAAAAGGAATTTCACAATTGTTTAGTTAGCCACAGATGGACACGGATGAAACACAGATAAGAAATCTAAATAGGATTTTGAAAGCCATCTCAACCGTTTTTTGAATCTGTGTTTCATCTGTGCCCATCTGTGGCTAAAATGGTTTGTGCTTTTTGGGTGGTTATTTTGCCGTTCACGGACTTCCGCCGCAAGCGGAGCCGCCAGTTCGTCAGCACGTCGTAGGTCACGGAATTTTTCAGCTTCGCAATGTCGCGCACGGTGATTTCATCCTGGCC
Source organism: Methylacidimicrobium fagopyrum (assembly GCA_026225255.1). Taxonomy (GTDB): domain Bacteria; phylum Verrucomicrobiota; class Verrucomicrobiia; order Limisphaerales; family UBA11358; genus UBA11358. Next base: position 53,120 of record JAMFSJ010000040.1, read on the forward strand.
TTGCTTGCCCATCAAAACGGCTTCATCCCACATCTGCGCCTGCGGAATATCTGTGATGTCTACCATCAACGCATCCATCGCGATACCACCGACGAGCGGGGCGCGTTGGCCGTGGATGAGCGCGCAACCTTCGTTGCGCACGCGCGGAAATCCATCGCCATAACCAATCGGCAAAATGGCGATGCGCTGTTCAGTCGGCGCGGTATAACGCATGCCGTAGCCGATGACTTCGCCGGGCTCTAATTTTTGGATCGCGGCAATGCGCGCCTTCACGGACATCACCGGTTCGATGCCCGGAATCTGCCGGCAAACTTGCGACGGAAAAACGCCGTGCATCAAAATGCCCGTGCGCACCATGTCCAGATGCGCGTGCGGCAAATCCAGAAAGCCGCCGCTGTTACACGCATGCCGGAGTTTTACGGAAACGCCCTTTTGCTCCAGCGTTTGCAACACTTCGTTAAAGCGCGCGAATTGAAGATTGGCAAAGGTTTTATCTGTTTCATCGGATTGCGAAAAATGCGTCATCACGCCTTCGAGCAATAAGGATTTTTCCGCGAGAATCGTTTCTATCAGCGGCCACGCTTCGTCCCAGCGCACGCCATAACGGCTCATGCCCGTGTGAATTTTCAAGTGAACCGGAACTTGCTTGCCGAAATCCGTTGCTAGCTTGGCGAGTGTGCGGACGTTGTGCGGTTCGTTCACGCAAACGGTTAGATCATGCGCGACGCACCATTCGAGTTCGGCCTCTTGCCGTTCGCCGAGCAACAGCAACGGGGCAGTGATGCCATTTTCACGCAAGTGCATCGCTTCTTCCAGTGTGCTCAAACCGAATCCCCACGCGCCTTCTTCGAGCGCGACGCGTGCCACATCGAGCGCGCCGTGGCCGTAGGCTTCATCCTTTACGACGGCGAGCCAATTCACCGCGCGCGGCAGGTCGGCGCGGATGAGCTGCAGGTTGCGACGCAGTTTGCCGAGGTCAATCTCGGTCCACGCCGGGCGCTGCGGAATTTTTTCGGAATACGAATTCATCGAACGCGAAAAGTTTTACCGTGAAATCCGCGAAACACACGAAAATTTCGGAACAAAATTTTAAATGAGGAAAACAGGAAGTAAGGAACAGAATTTCCTGCCGGCTTGCTTTCCTTATTTAATCAAATGCTTCCCGGCGGCCACAGGCTTTGGCCGACATCGGTGCGGAAATAGCTGCCGACAACGCGGATTTTGCGGATGTTCGTGTAAGCTTTGGCAATCGCCGCATTCAGCTTAGGCGCGAGAGCAATCACATCGGCGATGCGATGGCCGGTGGCGATCAGCTTGCCATCAGTGCCGCGCGCAACTTCGTTCCACCACACGTCGCAATCAAATTTACTCTTTGTTTCCAGCGGCAAATGCGGCCCGCGCACTTGGGTGAACGGATAACCGTAACCGGCCAAAGTGAGTGAGCAGCCAAAATTCACATTGCGCTGAAACGCGAGTTTCAATTTCTCATTTCGCGTCGTTTGCAAAATCGTTTCTACCGGATTTTTCAACATCCGCAAAATCATCGGGCCAGACGTGACGCCAATGCGGATGTTGTATTCGATGACGTGCCAAGTGCCGCCGCGTTTGATGGCCGTTACTTGGATCGGCCCATGATAATTCACGGCGCGAAACCACGGCAACAATGGATGCAATAATTCCCGCGCGAGACCGTATTTGTCCTTTTCATCACGTTCGACGAGTCCGCCGAGCGGCGCGCCGGCGACGATGCCTTGGTTGCCGTTGAACGCATATTTATATTCCTGATTCGTGACGAGCGAATGGATCTCGCCGCCGCTGACCAGCGCGATGTGTCCGGCCTCGGCGCGCCCCAAATATTCCTGCAAGAAAACGCCTTCGGCATAATTGACGTTGCGCAGCCAAGCGCGCGTGTCCGCGACCGTCTCGCATAAAATCGTGTGAATCGGACTCGTCGGTGAGCAAAGCGGATTCTTGATGACGAACGGCTGTGGATGTTTCGTGAGAATTTTTTCCGCCTCAATCCGATTCGACGCGACGAACGATTTGGGAAAGGGAACTTTGAACTTAACGCATAGTTCCCGCGCGAAGTCCCGTTCCCGCTCGATCCGCATCGCTTCGCCCGTCGGTGAAAAAATCCCGACGCCGGATTTTTGCAATTCATCCGCCCACGGCTGCTGCGCCCAATCAATGGATTGCGGGATGACGACCTTGATTTTATTTTTTTTGATCAGCGGCACCGGACTCACAAACGTCGTGCGCGAAAAAGTTTTGCCCACAAGTGATGGCGCAAAATGTCCGTAGTCACGCGTTAGATAAGTCGAAACGTTCGCGCCCGCAGCCGCTAGTGCGCCGCCAATGCTGTGGGCAAACGAGCCAACGCCAAGAACCATCACCTTGACGGCAGGTTTTGAAATTTGAGTTTTGCGCGGCATAGAATTTGAACCAGTCTTTCGGAAATTTTTCTCCGGCGCAATAAAACCATTCCTAAGAAAAAATAAATCCAGATTGTTATCGATAAAATTGCCACAGAGGCACAGAGAACACAGATATTTTGGCAGGAGTTTGCTCTGTGCTCTCGGTGCCTCTATGGCAAAAACCTGTTTTTCCGCTGCCCATCCGTGATTGAAACCACTCGCTGCCGTTTGTATCGTTCACTCAATGTCGTTGCCGGAAAATATCACGTCCCCGCTCGCCTTGCCGATCACCTCGGTCTGGGGCGTGGGCGATGAACGGGCGCGATTGCTGGCGCGGTTGAAGATTTTCACCCTCGAAGATTTGTTGTTGCACAAACCACGCCGTTACGAAGATCGTCGAAAATTTCTCGCCATCCGCGATTTGAAACTGAAGGAAGCCGCGACGGTGCGCGGAACCATCATCGCCGCCGGCGTGAAGCGTTTCAAACATGGCACCCGTTCGATGTTTGAATGCGTGTTCGATGACGGCACGGCGCGATTGCATTGTCGCTGGTGGCAGGCGCAGCCGTGGATGGAAGATTGGTATGCGGTCGGGCGCGAGTTTCTCATTTTCGGCAAACCGGATTCGCTCCGTCCCCGCAAGATTGATTATCCCGAAACCGAACTCGTCGAGCCGGGCGAAGATGAAATCATTCACGTCAATCGCATCGTGCCGATTCATCCGTTGACGGAAGGTTTGACCGCGCGCGTGATGCGTTCGCTCATCTGGCACGCGCTGGACAAATTTGAAAATCAAATCGAAGAGCCGATGTGGAGCCAGGTCCAAGTTGAAAGTTCCAAGTTGAAGGTTGAAAAAACTGCGGACGCATCGCGCAAAAAATCTGCAACCTTTAACCTGCAACCTGCAACTTTATTGCCCGCCCGCGCCAACGCCATCCGGATGATTCATTTTCCCGAGGAATTGACGGATGTGGAAATCGCGCGGCAGCGTTTGGCGTTGGACGAATTTGTGGCGCTACAATTTCAAATCCAATCGCGTCGCAAAAAATTTGAAGCGTTGTCGCAACCCTTGCCGTGCGGCGGCGATAATCATTTGATGAAACCGTTTCTCACCGAACTCGGCTTCAAATTAACCGACGCGCAAACGAATGTGTTGCGGGAAATCCGCGCGGATCTGGGCGGCAAACATCCCATGCGACGTCTGTTACAAGGCGATGTTGGTTCGGGAAAAACAGCCGTCGCGGCGTGCGCCGCGTTGATGGCATTGGAAAGTGGTTTTAATGTGGCGCTGATGGCGCCGACGGAAATTCTCGCAGAACAACATTGCCGTAATTTCACGAAGTGGTTTGAGCCTTTGAGGATCAAGGTCCAATTGCAAACCGGAAGCCGCAAGGAGGCCGGGTTGCTAGTTGAAGGTTCCAAGTTGAAAGTTGAAAAAGCTCTGGACGCGGCGCCAAAAAAACCTTCAACCCTCAACCTTCAACCTTCAACTTTATTCATCGGCACGCATGCGTTATTCACCGGCGGCTTTGACATGGCCAAACTCGGTCTGGTGATCATTGACGAACAGCACAAGTTTGGTGTGACGCAGCGGGAAGCTTTGGTCCGCAAAGGAAATTATCCGCATCTGCTGGTGATGACGGCGACGCCGATTCCGCGCACGCTCGCGCTGACTCTGTACGGAGATCTTGAGCTTTCGATCATCGATGAGCTGCCGCCGGGTCGGACGCCGATTCGCACGCGGAGAATGCCCGAGGAGCGGGCGTCCGAGGTGTGGGAGTTTGTGCGCAAGCAGGTGGCGCTGGGGCGGCAGGC
>JAMFSJ010000041.1 GCA_026225255.1 Methylacidimicrobium fagopyrum
CTGAACTGCCGACAGAATGTCGGCAGCACTCTATTGGAGCGCCGCATTTCAGATCGTGCCAAAGGCACAACCGGAAATTAGCCAGACACGCAGTGTCTGGTAGCGTCCGCTAAGGAAATCACGTCCTGAAAGGACGGCGGAAATTGCTTGAATCATCCTTCGTCCCTTCGGGACGAATCCTTTGAGGTGCCTCATCCAGACACTGCGTGTCTGGCTAATTTCCGACGTCGCTCTGCGACACGGCTGGACTCCTCCACTTGAGTATTGAATTTCACGTTTGAAATCCATTCGTGCCTGCGTCAGAATGTCCGTTCGCTTGGGATTCCATATTCTGGTTCCGCCGCGAAAAATTTTTACATGAAACGCACGCATCATTGCAACGAACTGCGCCCGGCACATATCGGGCAGACGATCACTTTGTCCGGTTGGGTTCATTCCCGCCGCGATCTCGGCGGCCTTATCTTCATCGACATCCGCGATCGCGAAGGCCGCACGCAAACGGTGTTCGATCCGTCGGATCTGCCGAAGGAACTTTTTGTTCAAGCCGCGTCGTTGCGCAGCGAATGCGTCGTCAGCGTCACGGGCAAAGTGCGGCAACGTCCCGCCGGCACGAACAATGCGAAAATTCCGACGGGCGAAGTCGAAGTCGGCGTGGTCGCGCTCGAAGTGTTAAACATGGCGGAAGTGTTGCCGTTCCCCGTGGACGATCCGGAAATCGCCAGCAAGGTGAACGAAGAATTGCGCCTGCAATATCGCTACCTCGATCTGCGCCGTCCGGAAATGGCGCGCAATCTGAAACTGCGCAGCAAGGTCGCCATCGCCACGCGCAGCTTCATGGATGAGCAAGGTTTTCTGGAAGTTGAGACGCCGACGCTATTCAAATCCACGCCCGAGGGCGCGCGCGAATTTCTCGTGCCGAACCGTCGCGAAGCCGGGACTTTTTACGCGCTGCCGCAATCGCCGCAGCAGTTCAAACAGATCTTGATGGTCGCCGGCATTGAAAAATATTTCCAGCTCGCCCGCTGCTATCGCGATGAAGATTTGCGCGCGGACCGCCAGCCGGAATTTACGCAGGTGGACATCGAGATGAGCTTCATTGATCGCGAAGATATTTACGCGCTCATCGAAGGCTTGATCAAAAAGGTGTGGAAGACCGCGTTGAACCTGGACGTGCCGACGCCGTTCAAACGCATCTCGTTCGAGGAAGCGTTGAACCGCTACGGCATTGATAAACCGGATACGCGCTTCGGCATGGAACTCGTGGATTTCACGGAAGATTTCAAGGCGAGCACGTTCAAAGTTTTCTCCGGTGCGATCGCCAATGGCGGCGTGGTGAAGGCGCTCAATGCGAAAGGTCTCGCGGGCGCAACGCAAGGCCAGCTCGAAACGATGACGGAATACGCCAAGAGTTTTGGCGCAAAAGGTCTGGCGTTCATCAAGGTGGAAAAAGGGGCCGACGGTGCTACGGTCGAATGGAAGTCGCCGATCGTGAAGTTTTTCACCGAGGCGGAAAAAGCCGCGCTCACGACCAAGCTCGCGATTCAGGAAGGCGATTTGATTCTCTTCGCCGCTGATCAATGGCTCACTGCTTGCGAAATTCTCGGCAAGATTCGTTTGTATTGCGCCGAGGTGTTGAAGACGCAAGGCAAGCTGGTGATTCCCGCGGATCAATTCAATTTCCTTTGGGTCATCGAATTTCCGCTGCTCGGTTTCGATCGCGAACAGAACCGCTGGTATTCCAGTCATCATCCGTTCACCGCGCCGGTGGCCGATGATATTCCGTTTCTCAAGACCGACCCGAAGAAAGTGCGCGGCCAGCATTACGACATTGTCGTGAATGGCGTGGAACTCGGCGGCGGCTCGATCCGGATCCATCAGCCGGACGTGCAGAAAACCATTTTCGAAGAACTGCTGGCGATTCCGCCGGAAGAAACAAAGCTGCGTTTCGGCTACATGCTGGATGCGTTCAAATATGGCGCGCCCCCGCACGGTGGTATTGCGCTGGGCTTTGATCGCTTGATTGCGATTCTCTGCGGCACGCCGAGCATCCGCGACGTCATCGCTTTCCCGAAAACCGCGAAAGGCACGGACTTGATGACGGATTCGCCGTCGAGTGTTTCGGCCAAACAATTGCGCGATCTCTACATCGAAGTGAAGGTGAAGAAACCGGAAACGGCCACGCCGCCGGCAGCGTAGTAGGCCGGCCGTCTTGCGGGTCAAAGTGCTGCCGACATTTTGTCGGCAGGAGAAGCCGTGGGTTGCAACCGGACTGCCGACAGAATGTCGGCAGCACTTTATTGTAGCGCCGTATTTCAGATCGTGCCGAAGGCACAACGGGAAATTAGCCAGACACGCAGTGTCTGGTAGCGTCCGATAAGGAAATTACGTCCTGAAGGGACGGCGGAGATCGCTTGAATCATCCTTTGTCCCTTCAGGACGAATCCTTTGTGGTTCCTCATCCAGACACTGCGTGTCTGGCTAATTTCCGATGTCGCTCCGCGACACGGCAGGACTCCTCCGCGCTTGGGTATAGAATGTCCCGTCTGAAATCCATTCGTTCTTGTGTCGGCATGTCTATTCACTGACGTGTCATGGAGTGCGGCGGGAAGCGCAGCGCCACGCCGCTTTCGCGCACCAAGACGATTTCTTATCTGGTTGGTCTCGGCCCGTCCGAAAGCGGTGTCGCCGCTTTGCTCTGCCACCGCACTCCATGACGCGTTAGGATCACCGGACGTAGCAGTTTGGTTCGTTAGCGATGGTAAGAAATGGGTCAAGACGCACCACTCATTGCCTTCGTGCCGGAGGCACGACGGGAAAAGTGCTGCCGACATTTTGTCGGCAGGAGAAGGCGTGGGTTGCAACTGAACTGCCGACAGAATGTCGGCAGCACTTTATTGGCGCGCCGCATTTTTTGCAGGGCGGCGGCTGTGAGGCGGCTTCACCCTGACCCAACGTCAACGCGCCCATTATACTTGGTAGCGCATTTCACATCGTGCCGTCAGGACGAATCGTTACGTTCCTTGACCAGACACTTTGTGTCTGGCTAATTTCCCCGGTCGCTCCGCGACCACAACCTTTAACAGAGTAATATGACGAGAAATTGCCGGATCCGCGGTTGTGGCGTGCGCGGATGTAAAATGAAACTATCCTGACTATGAATGGCTGGCTAAAATCAGGCCGTCGCGTGTTGATCACTTTGGCCATCGTTTATCTCGCTCTTTGCATCGGCGGCTGCGCCTTGCAAAGAAAACTGCTGTATATTCCGACGAACATTCCGGCGGACGTGATTGTCCGTGTCGCCGCAGATCATGGTTTTCTACCGTGGACTAATTCCACCGGCCAAATCATCGGCTGGAAAATTCCTGCGAACGGTCCGGCGAGCGGCAGCGTGCTCATCGTTCACGGCAACGCTGGTTGCGCGGTGGGACGCGATTATCTCGCACAGCCAATTCACGCGGCCACCAATGTGGATGTTTACGTTTTGGAATATCCCGGCTACGGCGCGCGGGCCGGTTCACCGAGCAAAACCAGTTTGGATGCCGCCGCTGAGGAAGCGTTTCAATTGCTGGCCGCCGCGTTGCCGAAATATATCGTCAGCGAATCCATCGGCGCGGGCGTGGCGTGCGATCTGGCAGCTAATCATCCGACAGAAATCGCCGGGCTGGCGTTGATCGTGCCCTATCACGATCTGGCGTCCGTGGCGCAGCGACACTTGTGGTTTCTGCCCGCCTACTTTTTGTTGCTCGACCGTTTTAATCCGGCGGACAGTTTGACGCATTATCATGGGCCGGTGAAGATCGTCATTGCGGGCGCGGATGAAATCATCGGCGCGAAATCCGGCCAGCGATTGTTTCATGGGTATGACGGTCCGAAAAGTTTGCAAGTATTTCCCGGCGCGCATCACAACGATGTGTCGGCGCAGATACCGCAATGGTGGCGCGAAGTTTTTTCCTTCTGGGAACAAAATCAGCAACGCTCGGGGAAGTAGACGTGTTGCTTTAACAATTTTTGCCACAGAGACACAGACCACACAGAGCGCGGAGAAAAAATTGTTGCCAACACCTCTGTGCGCTCTGTGTCTCTGTGGCAAAACGTTAATTCCTTCCCGTCTGCGCCTGGCGCATCACAGCGGCAGGATATAGAGAACGTAGATCATCTGCGCCGTCGCGAGCAGTCCGAACAGCGTCGAGACAATCCAGAGCGGCTTCTTTTTCACGATCAAACACATCGCTCCCAGCGCAATGGCGATCTGAAAGAGCGTGATGGATAGCCCCATCTGCTTGGAATGTTCCGCGACTCGCACCGCCGTCTGGCGCGAGGCGTCGCGTTTGTCTTCAAAGCTTTTCGCTTGCGCCGTGATGTCCGCCTTGTCCTTTTCGTATTTGGCGATTTTGGCTTTCATCTTGTCCACCGCTGTCGCATCCATCGGCAGCGCGGCTTGCAGATGCTCCAATTCGATTTCGTAAAGGTTTTCTTTGATCGATTTGGCCTCGAAGAACGACCATTTATCCGACGCTTCCGCCTGATTGAAGGTCGCCTCGTTCATTTCCTTCAATGTGCGCGTGGAGAAGCCGCCGCCCTTCAGTGTCGCAATCGCCGCGAGCACCGCGATGCACACCATCGTGAGCGAAACATATTTCGTCCAGCTATCGCGTTTTTCTTTTTGTTTCTGCGCCACGTGATCCGCGCGCAACTCGGCGACCAACTGTTTCAATTCATCTAAATCCGACGTCTGCATAATTTCGATTTTCTAAAATGATGTTTGTTTTGCCGTCCGCCCAACGGAGCAAACGGGCGTGAAGAATGGAAAAAGTCGCTGGTTCTGTCCAGCCGCTTTTGGCGGCTGATTTTCGGATCGACGTTTCAGGGCAGGGCGGGTCTTCCACTTTTAGCCCGATTTTATAATTGTGACTGCGGGCGGGCGGATTACACTCCGAAGACTTGGTTGAATTATGAAAAAAATCCTGATTGTTGTCGCGGTGTTGCTGGTATTGGGCGTTTTAGTTTGCGCGGTCATCGGCCTGTCGATGATGGGCGGCTATAATAACCTCAATAAATTGTCGCAAGACGTGGACAGCCAATGGGCGCAGGTGCAAAACGTGTATCAACGCCGCGCGGATCTGATTCCCAATCTCGTCTCGACCGTTTCCGGCGCGGCCAATTTTGAAAAGTCTACGTTGGTGGAAATCACCCAGGCGCGCGCCTCCGTCGGCCAAGTGAAGATTAATGCCAACAGCGCGCCCAACGATCCGGCCAAGCTCGCGGCTTTTGATCAGGCGCAAGGTCAACTCTCCTCGGCGCTCTCGCGTTTGATGGTGGTCGTCGAGCGTTATCCCAATTTGACCGCGACGGAAAGTTTTCGCGAATTGCAGGCGCAACTCGAAGGCACGGAAAATCGCATCAGTGTCGAGCGCGGCGATTTCAATACGGCGGTGAAAAATTACGACACCGCAGTGAAATCATTTCCCGCCGTGACCTATGCCGGCCTGTTCGGCTTTCAGGTGAAACCCTATTTTCAAGCCGCCGCCGGTGCGGAAACGGCGCCGAAAGTTCAGTTTAATTTCGGCTCGCCCGCGGCCGCCACGAATTGATTTGTGAAGCGCTTTTGCGTCATCTTCTGTTTGCTGCTCGGCAGCCGCTTGTTGGCGGCGGAAGTCATTCCGCCGGCGCCGACGGCCTATTTTAACGACTACGCCCAGGTTGTTTCCACCACCACCGCCGCGCAACTGAACCACACGCTGGCGGATTTCGAACGCCAAACCTCCGAACAAATTGTCGTCGCGGTTTTTCCGAAGCTGCTCTCGGATTCGTCGGTGGAAGATTATGCGGTGCGCGTCTTTCGCGCGTGGGGCGTGGGGCAGAAAGATAAAAACAACGGTGCGGTGCTGTTCGTTTTTGTAGCGGATCATAAAATGTTTTTGCAGACCGGCTACGGACTGGAAGGCGTTTTACCGGACGCGCTGTGTAAACGCATCATTGACGAACAAATCACGCCGCGTTTCAAAGCGGGTGATTTTACGGGCGGACTGACGGTCGGCGTTCAATCCATTCTCGCCGCGACTAAAGGCGAATATAAAGGCAACGGTCAAACCGTTGCGGAACAATCCGGCAATGGCTTGGGTCGCAGTCCGTTTTCCGGAGTGTTGCCCTTCGTAGTGCCGCTTTTTATCGTGCTGATTTTCGTGCTGCCCGCCATTTTTGGTAATCGGCGCAGTGTCACGTATGGCAACCGCGGCCGGCGTTATGATCGCAACGACGGTTTCACGAGTGGTTTAGTCGGCGGTTTAATTGGTGGATTTCTCAGCGGCGGGGGCAGCAACGGCGGATCTTCCGGTGGCGGGGGTGGCTTCTCGGGCGGCGGCGGCGGCGATAGTTTTTCCGGTGGCGGCGGCAGCAGCGGCGGCGGCGGCGCGGGAGGAAGCTGGTAAATGAGTATGCACCCGCGCACTTTTTCAAAACAATTGCACCACGAAAATATCGTGACGGCGATTCGTGAAGCCGAACAAAAAACGTCCGGCGAAATCCGTGTTCTCATCAGTCACAAACACGTTGATGACGCGGTGGCGACGGCGCAAAAGGAATTTCTCCGTCTCGGCATGGATAAATCTGACGGGCGCAACGGCGTCCTTATTTTTGTGGCACCGCGCTCCCAAAAATTCGCGGTCATCGGTGACGCCGCCGTCCACGCCCAATGCGGCGACGGGTTTTGGCAGCTATTGGCGGCGGCGATGAGCGGCTATTTTCGCCAAGGCGATTTTTCTGGGGGCATCGCCCACGGCATCCAAAAAGCCGGCGAACTACTGGCAGAACATTTCCCAAAAAAAGGTTAACCGCGTCCAAGGTCTCGGTTGGTTCTTATCCGTGTCCATTCATGGTTGAAAAACAAAAAAAGCGTCCGTTGCCGGACGCTTTTTGAGAGTGTTAATGCGCGAAATTATTTCTTGGTCGCGACTACTTTGGCTTTCTTTTCTTTCACCAGCGTCGCGCCCTTGCCGAGGCGTTGGCGGAGGTAAGTGAGTTTCGCGCGGCGCACGGCACCTTGACGTTCCACTTCGACTTTTTCCACGCGGGGGGAGTGCAGCGGGAACACGCGTTCAACACCTTCACCGTAGCTGATACGGCGGATGGTGAAGGTCGCATTCAAACCGTGACCGCGACGGCCCATCACAACGCCCGAGAAAATCTGGATGCGTTCCTTGTCGCCTTCGACAACTTTGGTGTGCACTTTTACGGAGTCGCCGACCGCGAAAACCGCGTCGTCTTTGCGATACTGTTCCGATTCAATTTTTTTCAACAATGCCTGGTTCATAATAAATTCTATTTCTAATCTTTAAAATTTACGGTAACAAATCCGGTCGATTCGTCTGCGTTTTCAACTGCGCCTGTTCGCGCCGCCATTTTTCGATCTCGGCGTGGTTGCCGGACAATAACATGTCGGGCACTTTCATCCCACGAAAATCCGCCGGCCGCGTGTATTGCGGATATTCCAGCAAGCCCGCACTGAACGACTCATCGTGCGAACTATTGTCATCGCCCAAAACGCCGGGCAACAACCGCGCTACCGCATCAATCACCACCATCGCGGGCAGGGCACCGTTCGTTAGAACGTAATCGCCGATGGACAATTCATCGTCCGCCAACGCTTCCCGAATGCGCGCATCGAAACCTTCGTAATGACCGGTGACGAGCAATAAATCTTTTTCCTGCGCCAATTCGCGCGCAATGGACTGGTCAAACTTCCGGCCCGAGGGCGAAAGCAAAATCACTTTTGTCTCCGCGCGCGCCAAACTTTCCACCGCTTCAAAAATCGGTTCTGGCTTCAACAACATTCCCGGGCCACCGCCGAACGGGCGATCATCCACGGTCTTGTGCCGGTCGTGCGTCCAATCGCGTAAATTGTGGATGTTAAGATCCAGCAACCCCGCTTTGCGCGCCCGCATGATGATACTTTCATCGAGCGGTCCGGCGAACATCGCCGGAAACAAAGTAAGCACGTCAATTTTCATGAGTGCGAACTCCAAAAATTATTTCGCCGGTTGGTCTTCAACAATTTCGACCGAACAACGCAATCCTTTTTTCGCGCTGCCGGCGAGCAGCAACGAGCGGATGGCATTGATCGTCACGCCTTGACGGCCGATGATCTTGCCGACATCAGCCGAATCCAGACGCAATTCATAAACGGTCGCACCCGCGCGTTCCACCGGCGTGACACTGACGGCGCCGGGGTTTTGCACGAGTCCTTTAACCACGTATTCGAGGAACTCCTGCATGGGGTGCGAAAATTATTAGATCAAGCCGCGGCCGGAACCGCTTTCACCGCTTTCTTGATGAAGCTGGCGACGGTTTCGCTCGGTTGCGCGCCTTTGCTGATCCAGTATTGGGCGCGGTCAAGCTTGATGTTGAAATTATCGCCCTGCTTGAGCGGGTGATAAGTGCCAATTTCCTCGATGAATTTTCCATCGCGGGGGCTGCGGCCATCGGCCACGACAATACGAAACACCGGAGTGTTCTTGGCGCCGACCCGTTTCATGCGAATTTTTACTGCCATAAATATATCAAAAGAGCGCGGAGACTATCAGCTGTGATTTATTTTGCAAGCTCTGTTTTGGATAAAAATGTTACTGTTCAAAAAAGGCTTGTTTCACGGGTGGTTTTTGCCTGTAAAAGCTAAGCGTTACAAATAAAAAACATTTTTGTGACATTTTGCTTGCTTTAAAAAACGGTTGTGTCAAATAAGTATCCAGTTAGGAGAAAATCACTTAGGAGAAAAAATAACTTATGAATTCAAAAAATATAGCTATTGCTATTGCCGTTGCCGCTTTAAGTAAAACTACGTCCAATGCTCAAACAGTCTATTCTGACAGCTTCAGCAGTGCCGGTGACGCCGCGAATTATAATACCTTTGTGACGGCTGGTTCCACCGGACCTTCGTCCGATGCTACTTTTGGTTATGATTATTCAGCGCTGGGCATTCCTTCGGCCCCAAACACGACTGACGGATCGACTTTGGGTTTACGTTTGCGCGTCGATAACCTCCAAACCTCAGTGAGCACAACTGTTGGAGCGGTTGAAGTCGTGACTAAAAATCTCACCCTCCCTAGCCAATATGTGTTCAGCGTGGATGTGTGGGGCAATTACATCGGCGGCACTAGCATCGCCGCCAGCGGCTCAAATGGCAGCACTGGTGCGGCGGTGGGTATTGGCACTGCGGGAACCAGCCTGCAATATATCGCTGGCAACGATGGCCTGCTCGTAGAAGCTTTCCATGATAACGGTGGCGGGGTTAATAATGAGTATCGCGTATATACAGGCAATACGCACCCAACCCCAGCCACCAGTTCCTATTATGCCGCTGGAACCAGTGCCACCTCCGCCAGCTATACTGATCCATATTATAGCTTTCTTGGTTCCCATACCGCGCCTGCGGCTCAGATATCCTTGAGTGCTGCCACCCAAGGTGGCAGCACACCCGTTGGAATCATCGGTTTCGCTTGGCATACCATGACCGTTGTCCAAAACGGCACAACCATGACTTGGGCGATTGATGGACACACCATTGCCACCGTGCCGGATTCAGCGGTGACACTTGCTGGCAATCAAATATCACTTGGTGCGGACGATTCTGGTCTTGCTGGTAATTCCACGGCGATTAACCAATTGCTCAATGCTGATATTTGGGATAATGCCTTACTCGTGGCTATGCCAGAACCCAGCACTTATGCGTTGGCAGCTTTAGGTGCGGCGGGATTATATATCGCTCGTCGTCGTCAAAAGTCTTAATAGCACAGTTGGTTCGCTTTTAACATCAACCGCCGCTGGAATTGATTTCCAGCGGCGGTTTTATTTTGCCCGCATCCGGCTTCGCTCGGTTTCAAATAATTCAACGACCTTGGCGCCACCGCACAAAAATGCGATAGAATCCGCTTTTTTCTGCTTCATATTGGTTTGATGCAATTCCACCGCTCCAAGTCCCGACGTCGCATCGTGTCGGCATGCGGACAGCAACCGGCGCGTCGTCATCGAAATTTGAAGCCGTCCCATTTCCATGCCGCCGTTAAATCCATCAGCGTTAAATATCATTTACCGTTTATTTTCCCCATCGGCATCCGGCGCGTGGTTTTGTTGCTGGCAGTTTGCTGGCTGACGTTAACGATGATCCGTCCGGCGCACGGCGAGGCGATGTTGGAATTGTTTCAACTGAAGTGGACGCAGATCACGCAGAAGATGCCGGAGATCGCCGAGGCGGGTTACGATAGTTTGTGGCTGCCGAATCCAGCCAAGGGCACCAGCGGCGCATATTCCACCGGCTACGATCCGTTTGATCCGTTCGATCTCGGCAGCGTGAATCAGCAGGGCACCATCGCCACGGCTTATGGCACGCAAGCGGAGTTGATTCAGATGGTGCAAACCGCGCATCGGTTCGGCCTCCGGGTTTATTTCGACAACGTGATGAACCATCGCGGCAACACCGTTCCGGGCTATCCCGGCTCCGGCACCTCGACAAATTTTTATCCCGGCCTCGTCCCGCAAGATTTCCATTTGCAAGTCGTCAAAGGCGGTTATCAAAACTGGTCGTCCGTCAGCGATTGGTGCAATCCGCAGAACGTGCAAAATAATCCGCTGCTCGGCTTATGCGATTTGGCGAATGAACCCGGCGCGGTCAATTTTAATTACGGCGCGAATTACGGCGGCACGAATGCCAAGCCCGTATTCTTTCGTTTTCCCGGTCGCACGGATTTATATCCCGACACGAATGGCGCGGCGCTCGGTGGCGGCTGGCACCCGTTTGATGGCTCCGGCCAACCAGTTGCGGAAGATGTGACGATGTATCTGCATCGCGCGGTGGCGTGGACGCTTTACATCACCAAATGCGACGGCTTCCGTCTCGATGCCGTGAAGCACACGCCGGTGAATTTTTTCGGCAACGAAAGTGGGCAGACGGATGACCCGTCGTTCGCCGGTTACACGGGCGCGATTCAAGCAATGTATGATTACGTCCACGGCTACGGCAGCAACGTCACGCACAATGGCTATTTAGAAACGGATGGTAACCGCAACACGTTGTTTAACACCGAATCGGCGCGCAACGACGCGATGATTTTCGGCGAATACATTCCGTCCGCACTCGCGGCGGGCAATGATTTTTACGATTATCTTAATTCTGGCATGCGTCTGTTAAACCAGCCGCTTTACAACCAGATGAACAGCGCGTTCGGCGGTTCTTCACTGTTAGGCATGGACAGCCGCGATTACATTCCGCCGGGCCAAAACTGTGATGCGAACGAGAATTTCAGTGCCGCACAAGCCGTCAACATGTCGCAAACGCAAGACAGCGGCACCTGTTGTCCGGCGAATCAGGGGTTGGAAGATTCGTATTTTTTCATGCACGAAGGTTTGCCGATGGTTTATTCCGACGGCTTTAATCACAACCTCGGCGGCGGCACACCGATTGAATCCTTCGCCAATTACCTTGGCGAATTCGGCGATAATTCCATGCCGGACGTGATGTGTCTGCACAATCAACTGTCGCGCGGCGGCACGTGGCCGCGTTGGAGCGATCAAAATATCGTCGCGTTTGAGCGCTTCGATTATCGCGAAGGCAGCAGTTCCAGCCCGCAAACGCAGGACGTCGTGCTGTTTGCGCTGAACGATAATACCGGCTATCCCGGTGATGAAACCTTTGACGACGGCGTCACGCGCACGAGCGATGGTTATTACGGCGGCGGCACGGTTTCCAATTCTAAAAACGTCGGCCTCGCCGTTGGTTTTTCGCCCGGCTCCGTGCTCGTGCAACTCGCCAGTTCTTCGCCGACCGGTGGCCGGGCGTATCAAAAACTTTTGGTGCATGGCGCAACTTCCAGTTTGTCCGCCGCGCAATCGTCCGCGAATAATTCCAATCCAACGCAACGTTTGATCTACGTCGGTAACCAGACGATTCCGTCCGGTGGCGGTGCGATTGAAGTGAATTTGCCGAGCCAAGCGTGGGTGATGTATGGCTATCAATGGCCGCAGGCGAGTCAGGCGAATCCTTCGACCAACGCGATTGTGTTTCGGCAGGGCGGCGTCGAAGTGCCGCATGTCACGATTTATCGCAAGGACGGACCGAATGGCGACCCCGCTTACAATCCGCTGTTCCCGTTCAAAATGCGCGGCGGCGTGGATCAATTCGGCAACGTTATCGGCGGCGTGAATGTTTCCAATCTCACTTACGCGATTGATATTCCCGTCGTCACCAACGCGCCGTTCGATATCCTCGCGCGCAGCGACGCGTCGTCCGCCAACACGCTCATGAAGCTCGATGGCGGCATGGATTTGAACCATCAAATGGGTCTCGGCGCGACGACCAGTGCGCTCACCAATTTCATGGATTGGCGCGATCATCCGCCCGGTTACGCGGACGACGTTTTTCTCGGCTACGAACAAACCGCGTTGCAATTCCGTAACGGTCCGGAAAAATTCGCCGCGCGAAATATTTTAAGCAACAACCTCGTTTCGCTCGGCGCGGAAACGTATTACTACACCGTCGGCGGCGCGAGTAATGTCATCGCCGGTTCCGGCTACGAAAATAATATCACCAACGCCACCGCGAGCTGGGTGTGGCACGATCCGACGAACAGCGTGACGGCGTTGAGCGCGAATCCGGCGACGCAGCGCAATCCGCTCAGCCCCACCGGGGGCCAGTCCGTGGATTTGTGGGTGAAAGTCGGCTACCAATTTTCGATCAATACCTGCTTCGTTTATTACACGACCGACGGCTCAAATCCCGAAGGCGCGTTCGGCATCGGCCACGGCACGACGCAAGTGGTGCCGGGCGGTTGGGTGAATCACGACCGCGTGCAAAATAATATTGATTGGTGGAAAGTCACCCTTCCGGCGCAACCGGCGGGCACGCCGGTGCGCTACAAAATCGCGCTGTTCAACGGCGGCAGCGTTTATGCCGGACAAAATATTGCGACCATTTCCGATGCCGAAATTTCCGGCTCGAAATTGTTCGGCCTCACGCAAAATGCGATCACTAATTTCAATCCCGCCACCGCCGTCGTTTGGTTGCACAACGATCTGAACCCGAACAACGCGACGACCGGTTTGCAAACGGGTTTTCACATCATCCGCACGCGGACACTCTTGCCGCGCACCAATCAGTCGTCGGTTTATAACACGTTCGCGCAAACGTTTTATTACGCCGGGCCGTTGCCATCGGGTGTCGTGGCTTTTCCCGCCGCGAACAGCACGCTTTCCAGCGGCAGTTATACCGTCGTCGTGCGCGCCGATAGTTCGGTGACGAGCGTGAGTTTTAACATTCAAGACACTAACACGAACAACGACGACGGCCTCACCGGCCAAGCGAACGGCAATGGTTATCTGGCCAATGGCGCGACCGCCTTTGCGCCCGCGACGCTCGTCAGCCCGTCGCCGTCGCTCGCCGCGCAATATCCGACGAACTTGCAAGAATTCCGTTTCGTTTACACCAACATCCCGTCGAGCGGCACGGCGACGCTCAACATTCGCCTCAATGATTACGCGACGAGCGTTTATACGAATCGTTTCACCACGTTGAGCGTGCCGGTCACCACGCTTGCGCCGGCGCAAACCATTTCCATCGCCAGCCCCGCGATGGACGGCACGGTGCTGACTTACAGCAACAACGCGACGTATTTGATCCAAGCGTGTTTCAGTTCCACGCTGGTATCGCAAACGACGAATTTTAATCTGCTCATCAACGGCGTGTTGCAGCCGCCATCCTCTTACATTTTGCGTGCCGTCGGCGCGGTCGCGGGCTGCCCGGGTTACAAGTCATTTCTCTATAACTGGAGCAATCCGAGCATCGGCACGAATTTGATTCAGGTGATTTACACGAACACTATTCCGCCGATCAGCGACACCCGCGCGGTCATTGTCGCGCCGCCGCTGCAAATTTCCGGCCTCGCGAATAACAATCAACTCGTCATCTGGGACAGCGTGTCCGGGGTGAATTATCAAGTCCTCGCGACGACGAATCTGCTCGTGCCGTTCGTGTCGATCAGCGGCGTGATTCCCGGCTCCGGCGGTTCCACTTATTTTTACGATCCCAACCCGACCTCGCAAAAGTTCTATGTGATCCAGCTGGTGCCGTGAGGTTGTGAGTTTTTCATTGTTGTGCTTTTTATGAAGAAATTTCCCCCCAACCATTGGTTACTGATCGCATTATTCGTAATCAGTTTTTTCCATTATAGTTCGCGCGCCAATGCTGCGCTGGCGAACGTCTGGCACATTCCGGACAACAACGGCGACCTCGGTTTTAATATGCGTAATCCTGAATCTGCGATCGGGCAGGGGACGCCGGTCGCGTTTTATACCGGGCTCTGGAAATGGAATAACGGCAATCAAATCGCCAATCAAACTGTCGGCATGCTCTTTTACAAAACATCGGCGCAGTCCGTTTGGAACCGCACGAACTTGAGTTTTTACAGCAACACCTCGGCGAATCAATACTGGCAGACGACCTTGAACCCAGCCGGTTTCAGTCCCGGTGACGTGGTGCAATATTATTTCCTGCTTACATTCGACGGCTTCAACAACGTTAGTAACACTTGTCTTTACGGCACGGATAGCGCAAGCAGCACGACGGGCGATACGAATGTTGCCGCCGCGAATCCGTTTACGTTCACGATCACAAATAATCTTTCCATCGGCACGCCGGTGCTGACCGTCAACGGTGTGAATGCGGATTACACCACGACGCACGTTTTTGTGAACGAAGTGAAAGGCGATTCGATTCCGCTAACTATTTTGTTTTCGCCAAACGCCAGCAACGTCGTCGAGGCGGATGTGTTTTCCAATTTGAACCGGCGCAATCGCGCGACGTTGGATGCGAACGGCGACGGCATCGAGGACGGCATTGTGCCGCCGGATGGAAATACGATTCCGACCGGCGACGACCATAATTATTACAAAGCTTACGCGATGACGCCGACGAGCACGCCCGGCCAATACTCATTCACGCTGAACGCGACGAACTGCGGCGCGTATCGCCTAAGTGCGCGTTACAAAATTTCCGGTAACACCAATTGGTTTTGGTATTCCACGAATGGCCGACGCGATCATTGTCTCGTCGTCACGCCGACGAGGGCACGCGACATGGTTTTGTATGAATTGAATGCGATGAACATTAATTCGCAAGGCACGTTGCCGGCGCAGCGGAGCACGTTCACCGATCTTTACGGCGGCCCCGGCGCGCGACCTTACGACGCGGTGACGAACCGTTTCAGTTTGAATTACGTCCAAAATCTCGGCGTGAATTGGCTGTGGTTTCAGCCGATCCACCCGATTGGCATTTTGAATCGCCAGATTGATCCGAACACCGGCCAGCCGTATTCCGTCGGCAGCCCGTATGCTGTGAAAAATTATTTTCAAGTGAATCCGCTGTTGAGCAAAGCGAATACGCGTGACGCGGCCATGCAGGAATTCACGAATTTTGTCGCGGCGGCGGACGCAGCGGGCATCAACGTGATGCTCGACGAACCGTTCAATCATACCGCGTGGGATTGCGAATTGGATGCGAGCGGCGTTTATTATTTTGCGACCAACGCGCAGCCGACGGATGAAATCGCGAACTCGGAAGCGCGGTTTTATTCGCGCACGAACGAATACGATCAACGCGCGTCGAGCGCGGCGAACATTGCGCCCGCGCCGGATCGTTTTGATTTCGGCAAATGGACGGACGTGGCGGATATTTATTTTGGCGTTACGCCGCGCTCGTGCCGAACGCCGCGCAATCGGGAAATCAAACCAGCGAAGCGGATTGGTTTGATAATTCCATCGGCGACGAAAATTCTTCGGGCAACGGCAACGGTCATTTCGACACGATCACGCAAAATACCTGGCGTTATTTTGCCGACAGCATTTTGTATTGGCTCGATAAAACCGGTTGTCCGTCCGGCACGCCGGCGAATCAAGTGGACGCCGGTATTGACGGTTTGCGTGCGGATTTTGGCCAAGGGCTGCCGCCGCAAGCTTGGGAATACATCATCAACAAAGTCCGCACGCGCAAATGGGATTTTGTGTTCATGACCGAGTCGCTCGACGGCGGCGCGGTGACATATCGCTCGAATCGGCACTTTGACGTGTTGAACGAAAGCCTGTTGTTCGACCTGCAAAACGCGGCGACGGCGAATGATTATCGCAATGCCTTTGACGCGCGTCGCACGGCTTACGGTCAAGGTCTCGTGCTGCTGAATAATACGTCGCACGATGAACAGACTTACGCCGATCCGTATCAGGCGCTCATCCGCTATCTCGCGTGCGCCACGATTGACGGCGCACCGATGACGTTTTACGGCGAAGAACTGGGCGTTTCCACGACGTTCGGTTTTGACGCCTACCAGCAGAATTTCGGTAAAACGATTCCGAATTTCATGGTCTACAATTCGCTGCAACCCATCTACGCACCCGCCAATCGCACTTACGGCTTGGATCAACTTTGGCCGGTTTACGCGGCGGCGAATGCAGCGCGACAATTCAGCCCGGCGTTGCGTAGTTCGAATCGTTATTACCTCAATCAAGTCGGCAACGGAACGTCGCAGCCAAATATTTTCTCCGTGGCAAAATACGAAACCGCGAACGGCGCGCCGAATTTCAACGACGTCATTTTCGCCTTCACCACGCTCGACCGGAACACTGGGCAGGGCGGAAATTTCGACGTAAATATTTCACAAAATGGTTCCAATCTTTTTGGTATCCAGCCGGGGCGCATTTACAATGTCAAAAATATTTCCGCTTACACTGCAATGGAGCCGAACCGGCGCAATGTCTGGCTGTGGCCGGAGGGCATCGCGGGCAGCAATCTTTTGGCGAATGGCGTTTATGTCGCCCTCAATCCCGTGCCCGCGAGTGACGCCGCGTGGAGCACCGCACCGTTTGAGGCGCAATATCTCAAACTCTACGATGTGACGCCGCCGCCCGCGCCCGGTGCCATCACCGCCGGCACGACGAATAATTATGTGTTCACGAACGTCGTTACGTTCACCTGGCCGACCGTCATCGACGCGCAAGGCGGGATCAGCGGTTACGCTGTAAGGATCGGCACGACGCCCGGCGGAGCGGATGTTTTCGCTGCTCTCATCACCACCAATGCGATCACGGTGACGAATAATTTCGGCGCGTATCTTTACGCCACCGTCACGGCGGTGAACAACGCGGGCATCGCCAGTGCCGGTCGCAGCAGTCAGGCGATTTCGTTGCTGAACCCGACGTGGCTTCCCTTGGCGAACATGGTGACCCCGAATTTATTGAACTGGTCCAGTGTGACCGGCAAAACGTATCAAGTCTGGTCCACGACGAATCTGGCGCAACCCTTTGCGCCCTTCGGCACCACCCTAACCGCCAACGCCTCGACGTTGACGTTGACCAATAATCCGACGAACGCCGAGCGATATTTCAAAATCCAAATGATTCCGTGAGCTTTGACATAAACATGCACCGCACGAAGATGCGATAGGCGGTAAACGGTAAAATCGCTAATTTCTGACAAACCCAAACGGACAACCTCAATTTAAGCAACAACTTGTTATGACGACCAAAAACTACCTGACGACGGGCGCGATTTTAGCCTTAATCAGTTCTTCCGCGCTGGCCCAGACGACTTATAACGGCAATGGTAATACTGGCTTCGGTGGACCGGTGGGCAACGGTAATCTCGTTGTCAGCGACGATGGCACGAGTGTTACTTTCAATTTCAATGCGGCAAGTTCATTGAGTGGAAATGATTTGGTCATTTATATTGATTCAATCACGGGTGGATTTTCGAGCACGTCCGGTTTTAATGACAGTCAAGATGGCGGGCGCAGTGCGGTTTCCGGCTACACTAGCACCGGCAACGGCGGCGGCTCCGGACAAAGCACTTTAACCTTCGCCTCCGGTTTTTTGCCGGATTACGCCATTGATGTGCAATCAGGTTATGCCAGTTTGTTCGGACTGAATAATGGCGGCAACAATAGCCTGAATTTTATTACTGGTGCCGCGCAATCTGGGACTTCGCCTTACACTCTCACCGTGCCTTTGGTAGATTTAGGTTTGACTCCCGGCGCGGCCCAAAGTTTTGGGTTATTCGGGACGTTTATTTCTGAAACCGGTTATCGCTCCACGGAAGCGCTGGCGGGAAATGATACCGGCTCGCAAGGTTGGGGCACTACGGTCACTCAAACCAGTTTTGCTACTTATGTCACGGTCGTTCCCGAACCCTCCACCGTGCTCCTCGGCGCGTCCGGTTTAGCGATCCTGTGCGTGATCAACCAGCGCCGTAAAAAATAATTTCTGCCACTTCCCAGCCCCGGTTGCAAAACCGGGGCTTTTTTATTTTAAGGTGGGGACACCCCGCGGCGATGTTCCCCGTCGCTGAGCGCAGCGTCCGGTGATGGAATCGGACGCGGCGCAACTGGAGGCATGGAGATCAGGCGCGTTCCGAAAGCAATCCAGCGCGAACGGCGCCCGGTCATTTTTACCGTCCGTTTTCGCGCAACAATTTCGTCAGTCGCGCATTAAATTCCGTTGCCGACTGCAATTGTTCCAGCGTCAGATGCAGCCGGTAACGCCAGTAAAAATTGGGGATCGCGGGCACGTTGATGCGTTCCGCTGCGACGTCGTCGCGACGCAGTTTGTTGTCGCTGCCCAGCAAATCTTGCAATTGAAAAATGCTCCACATTGCCGGTGAAGCGAGATGTTGCCGCACGACGGCCTCGACGATTTCCGGTGTGCCTGCGTGCGGTGCTTCGCCGGGTTGATGCAGCTCGTGATTAAAAAATTTCTGCGTCAACGCGCGGTCTTCCGTCCACCAGCCGCGAATCGTGCTCATGTCGTGCGTCGCCGGGGTGATAACGCTCAAATACGGCGCGTCCGCCGGGCGCGAAAATTCCTGCCCCAAAGTTTTGGGCATCCGCTGGATTTCGAGGCTCAAAAAACCGAGGTCGCGCATCACGTCCGGCACGCACGCGGGCACGAGGCCGAGATCTTC
>JAMFSJ010000042.1 GCA_026225255.1 Methylacidimicrobium fagopyrum
CCTCTCCGTGATATCACGCAACCTCTCCGTGATATCACGCAACCTCTCCGTGATATCGCGCAGCCTCTCCGTGATATCGCGCAGCCTTTCCGTGATATCGCGCAGCCTTTCCGCGATATCGGGAAACGCTCTCCTTAACGATCCTTCGGGTGGTCGCAATTCTTCTTAAGTTCTTATTTCTAAAATACTTTTGCAGAACCTACGGACGATGGAGCGCCGATCTCCGGATCGGCACGTGGGGGATGCGAGCAGCGAGCCGATCACACAATCGGCGCTCCGGGGCGGCGTAAGGAAGATTATTATTTGCGGTAGGGCGAGATTCGGTCGAGCCGTGAAATAAGGGAACGCACAAATCATTATTACGAGGTTTGAGCAATCCATGCTTTTTTAATCAGGGCTCGACGGCGTCTCACCCCACCCATGACAGAAGCAGGCTCACGCCAAGGCGCAGAGCCGCCCAGAAAACGATTCGCCACGCCATCGCCTCCCATTCTGGTCATTATGTCATTCTGTCTAAAAAGTCACGGCTCGACGGAGTCTCGCCCCACCCATCTAGTTCTTTTTTTTCAAATACTTTTGCAGAACACACGGGCTGACGGCGGGGCGGCTTGCGGTATTGTTGGTTCATACCACTATGGCAAACTTTCTCCAGCGCATCGCTTTGATCGGCTTCCTATCAGGATTGGCCACGCACGGACAGGCGGCGGTCATCGTGAATGACACTTGGTCGGATGGCACGCGGACGGATCCGGCGGCGCCTGTGTATTCGGAGAACGGCACGGACACGGATGGCGATGGCGATATCGAGTCCGCCTGGTTTTCCTCCTCAAGCGCCGGGTTGACCGTGGCAGCGCCCGGTGACTTGCGCGCGGTGCAGCCGACGACGTCGCTTTCGCTCACGACTTATTTCACGCCGGAAGGCAACGAAGTGACGCTTGCGAATGTCGGCGATGAATTGAAGCTGACGTGGAGTTTCACCCCGACCGGCGTCAACAGCGGCAACACGAGTCAGGCCTTTCCCCTCGCACTCGTCAACACGCCGAGCGGTGCGCGCTTGGCGGCCGATGGCAGTCCGGCCAGCGCCGCCTATCTGGGTTACGCCGTTTATATGAACATGGGCACAACCTTGGGCAATTCCGCGCCGTTTCAGTTGAAGAAATGGACTTTTAGCGGCGCGGGCAACTTACTGAGCACCTCGGGTAATTGGACCGGCCTTGCGAACGGGGCGACGAGTGGCAATCACGGATTTGATAGCGGCACGAGTTATACCTTTGTCATGACGTTGACGCGGAATGCGACGAATGGATTAGACATCACCGTGACGTTGACGGGCGGCACTTACAATAATACCGGCACGAGCACGATCACTTATACCGACGGCACGCCGAGCAGTTATTTATTCGATACGTTTGCGGTGCGGCCAGCGGCTTCGACCACGACGGCGACGCAATTCGACACGAGCCGGTTCAAGGTGGAATTTCTCTCGGCCAACACCGCGCCCTCCATCAGTGCCGATCCGCAGGATCAATCGGTCTATGTCGGACAAAGCGTTTCGTTCAACGTGCTCGCGGCGGGCACGGCGCCGTTGAGCTATCAATGGTATCGCAATCCCAACGCGCCGGTGCTACTCGCAAGCGCAACTAACTCAGCCATCACACTGACCAATGTGCAGACGACGAATACGGATGGTTATTTCGTGGTGGTGACCAATTTTGTTGGTTCAGTGACGAGTGGAGTGGCGACATTGACGGTGAACATTCCGAATCCGCCGTCGGTGCTCACGCAACCGCAAAATCAATTCATCTCGCCCGGCGATAGCGCGACGTTCTCGGTAGTGGCGGGTGGTTCCGAGCCGTTGAATTATCAATGGTATTACAACACGAATACGTCGTTGCCTAACGCGACCGGCAGCACGTTGATCCTTACGAATGTGCAAGCGGGTGTGGCGGGAAGTTATTCCGTGATCGTCAGCAATCTGGCGGGAACTATCACGAGCACGAACGCTTTCCTGACGATCAATACGACACCGGTCGCGCCGAATTACATTTCGCAGCCAGTGTCGCAGGTCGCATTGGTCGGCGGCACGGTTACTTTCACGGCGGCAGCCAACGGCACGTTACCGATCAGTTATCAATGGCGTAAGAATGGCGTGGTCATCGCCGGCGCAACGGCGGCGGCCTTGACGTTGACTAATGTGCAAGTGGCGGATAGCGGCAGTAGTTACACGGTCACGGCCTCGAACAGCGTTAGTGCGGTGACGAGTAATCCCGCCGTGCTGACGGTGTCGGCCACGGTGACGGTGGTGAACTCGGCTTATAATTTGACTGGCTTCGGGAACGCGACGATCGGCGGCGGTGTGATCGCGGAGACGGACCCGGCGTATCGCAAAGTGACGAACGCGCTGGATCTCGCCAACGCCATTCTCGCGGCCACCAAGACGGCGGGTTCGGTGAAGGTGATTGAGATCATGAACGACTTGGATCTCGGCTGGAACGAAGTCGGTTCGGCGGTGCAGAGTTTGCCGTCGTCACCCTTCCGCTCGCACGCGACGCCTAAGTTGCATCCGCGTTTGTTGGTCACGGGAGTGAGTCTGATTGATATCAAGAGCAAGAGCGGATTGACGCTCTTTTCGGCGAATGGCGCGACGATTCGGCATGCCACCTTCAATATCAAAGGCACGGCGAACATCATCGTGCGCAATCTGAAGTTTGATGAGATGTGGGAATGGGACGAGGCGAGCAAAGGCAATTACGATGACAACGACTGGGATTTTATTGATCTCGGTAATGGTGGTTCCGTGAGCAATATCTGGATTGATCATTGCACGTTCACCAAGTCTTACGATGGCATCTTGGATACGAAGGCGGGTAGCTCAGGCATCACGATTTCGTGGTGCAAATACACAGGCGACGATGGCGCGACGAACACGAATAGCTGGGTAAGACAACAGCTCAATTATCTGGAACAGAGTCCGGCGAGTTATCCCATGTATAACTTTCTGCGCACGCATGGTTATACCTTGGAGAACATCGTCACCATCATGCAAGGTCATGATAAGACGCACTTAGCCGGGCAAAACGACTTGGATCCGGATAACGCGACGATCTCGATGACCTTTCATCATCTGTGGTTGAATAACGTGTGGGATCGTTGTGTGCCGCGACTGCGCGCGGGCAATGTGCATGATTATAATATTTATGTGGACGATACGTCGGTGCTGGCGGCCAAGCGGCTGCGGGATGGGGTCGCCGCGACGATGAGTGCGGCGAACCAGAATACATTGAACAACACTTATAGTTTTAATCCGCCCATCAACGGCACGATCTCGACGGAGAACGGCGCGATCTTGGTGGAGAAATCGGTTTACCTCAATTGCGTCTATCCCTTGCGCAACAACCAGACGGATCCTTCTAATCCTGCTTACACCGGAAAAGTTCAGGCGTTGGATAGTATTTATCAATTTGATAACGCCACGGTGCGCGGCAACAGCACGGATGCGGGTAATCCCATGGGGCCGTTCCAGGCGCCGATCATTCCGTTCGCGTGGAACTTACCGAACAACCAACTGCCCTACCCTTACACCACGGATGATCCGGCGCAGTTATCGGCGATCGTCACCAGTCCAACCGTAGGCGCGGGTGCGGGGGTATTGACGTGGGCGAAAACGAATTGGTTGATGACAACGTATCCCGCGACCGCGCCGTTCGTGGTGACGCCGCCGCAGAACGTGACGAATTCAATCGGCCAAAGCGCGACGTTCACCGTGGTGGCCGGCGGCACGGGGCCGTTGATTTATCAATGGTATTTCAATACCAATACGCCGATCGCCAATGCGACCAACTCGGCGCTGGTCATCGGCAGCATCCAACTGACCAATGCCGGGACTTACTCGGTGGTCGTCACAAACTCCGCCGGTTCCGCCACGAGTATCAATGCCTTACTCAACGTAGGCACGACGACGCCCGCCGCCCCCCAAGTAGCCGCGACTTATACTAACGGAACCTTCAGCTTGACCGTCAACGGCGACGCCGGTCACGACTACATCATTCAGGTCTCTACGAACGTGACGGATTGGGCCAGCATTTTCACGAACCAATCGCCGACGTTGCCGTTTAGCTGGAGCGATCCGAACACTGGTAACTTCAGTCAACGGTTTTATCGCATCCAACTGGGGCCGTAAAATTGAAGCCCGGAAGCGGAAGGCATGAGTTCCCAAATTTCAAATTGTTTTGCAAGTAAACGGAAATGACAGATGCGAGCCGCATGTTATGTTTTTAACAATCCCATTGGTCGACAACAAATTATGAAAACCCAAAACCAACTTCGTTTTGTTTTAAAAAAATCGATACTCGTGGCGGCTGCGTGTCTGGCTTTGCAAAGCGCCCAAGCCACCCAACTTTTCAGCGAAGCATTCAACTACAATACGGGTGGCTTGCAGAATAATGCCAATCCCGGCGGCAGCACTTGGACGGGCGGCAATTCGGGATTGAACATCGTCAGCGGCAACCTTACCTATGCCGGACTGGCGGATCAGGGAGGCAATGAACTGCAAATCTCTAATGGCGCGGCGGGCAGCAGTGTTATCACCTTCGCCAATCAGACCAGCGGACAGGTCTACTACTCCTTTTTGTTTAATCCAACCATAGTCAATGGTGCCAACAACTATTTCACCGCCATGAATCCCAGCACCACCGCACCGAATGGCGGCAGTGACGCGATCGACGCTTATTTCTATTCCACCGGCAAGATTGAATTACGCGCCAATGCCGGTGCCGCCACCGCCGGCACCGGTGCCGCTTTGACGTTGGGAACCACCTATCTCATCGTTGAAGAAATTGATCTCTCGGCGAAGACTGCCAGCCTCTGGATCAATCCCAACTCGAGCACGTTTGGCGGCACGGCCCCGGCGGTTACGGCCAGCCTCACGGGCATCACGGCCACAGCCGTTGACAATGTCGGCTTCAAAGCCCAAACGGGCACGGGCACTTTTCTGGTTGATAACCTTCTTATTGGCACTACTTGGGCTGATGTGACGCCCGCGCCGGAGCCTTCCACGTTGGCGCTCGCGGGGCTGAGTATGCTGGGCTTGGCGCTGCGTTTTCGGCACACGCGCAAGTAAGATAGATTGAACTTTCTTAAACGGATGCTGACTTAATCGGCATCCGTTTTTATTTGGGTTTAACGACCGCAAACACGGCGGTAAAGGGCTTCGTATTGGGAGACCATTCCCGCCGCAGAAAAATTTTGACGCGCGCGCGCTTGGGCGGCTTGGCCAAGAGTTAAACGCAGCGACTTGTCATGAATCAGTTTTTCGACCGCGCGGGCGAGGTCGTCCGGATTATCACCCGGAACGAGCAAACCGGTTTGATTATCTTGAATGACTTCCGGAATGCCGCCGACGCTGGTGGAGATGCTGGGACACGCGAAACACATCGCTTCTAAAATGCCCAGACAAAAACTTTCCGTCTCGGAAGTGTATAAGGCGAGATCAGCGGCCTGTAGGTAATCTTCCACCTCCGAAACATTTTCACGCACGATGACGCAGTCTTCTAATCCTAGTCGGCGCACGTCAGCGGCGAACGGCGCGAAATCGCCACCGGCGAGGATGACGAGCTTGAACGCTGCGCGCGGACGAATGCGCGCCACGGTTTCAAGCAATAGCCCAATGCGTTTCACGGGCCGCAGATTGGAGGAATGGAGCACCAATACTTCATCGCGCAATCCCAGTTCGCGGCGCACTTCATCGCGCGAGCGGCGCGGCGTGGCCGGTTCAAAGAAATTATGGATGACCTCGATCGGCCCATTGAAATTGAGCACGCGTTGAGTCTCATGTTTCAAAAACTCCGACACCGCGGTAACGGCATCCGAGTGCGTCAACGCGTGATGAATGGCGGGGCCGTAGCCTGGATCATTGCCGAGCAACGTCGTATCCGTGCCGTGCAACGTAGTGACCACGCGCGGTTGTTGCGCGGCCGGCAACATCGCTCGCGCGAGAATCGCCGCCGTCGCGTGCGGCACGGCGTAATGCACATGTAGAATATCCAACTGATGATCGCGACTTACCTCCGCCATCTTCACTGAGAGCGGCAAGGTGTAATCGGGATATTTGAAGAGGCCGTAGCTGTTGATGGTGACCGGATGAAAATGGATTCGCGGCGCGTCAACGGGCAAACGGAATGGACGTTCGTAGCTGATGAAATGCACTTCGTGACCGCGCTGCGCCAGTTCCACGCCGAGCGCCGATGCGATGATGCCGCTACCGCCCACCGACGGATAGCAGGTGATGCCGATCTTTAAGGTAGGTTCGCTAGACATTAACACAGGCGCTGGGAACGTGCGTGAACAGCGATCTTATTTGGCCAGATCCAACATCGCGGAAGTCGGACGACTATCCGTCGCGGCTCCCCAATTATAGTTCGGCGCGGAATCCATTTGGAAATTCAATTCACCGCCGTTGATGATTTGGTCGTGACTGAGAAAGGTTTTATCAAAAGGCTGTCCATTCAAGGTCGCGCTTTGGATATAAACCGTCTGCGGATTATTGTTCTTGGCCGTGATGGTAAACGTTTTACCGTTCGCCAGCTTCAACGTCGCTTTCGCAAAGAGCGGACTGCCGATCAAATAATTGGGATCGCCGGGCGTCACCGGATAAAACCCGAGTGCGCTGAAAACAAACCACGCGGACATCTGGCCCGTGTCTTCATCACCACACAATCCGTCGGGTGTCGCTTGATAGAGCAACGACATCGTCTGACGCACGCGTGACTGCGCCTTCCACGGCTGGCCGACGTAATCGTAGAGATAAATGATATGATGCGCCGGTTCGTTGCCGTGCGCGTATTGGCCCATGTTCATCGCGGCCATCTCCACCATCTCATGGATCGGACGACCGTAAGTGCCGACGCGAAACGTATTCGGCGCGGTGAAGACCGCGTCTAACTTATCGGCAAACTTCGCTTCGCCGCCCATCAAGTTAACCAAACCGGGAACGTCTTGCATGACGCTCCAAGTCCATTGCCACGAATCGCCTTCGGTAAACGGCCCGCCCCATTCATCCGCATAAAAGGGTTCATTCCACGAACCTTTCGCATGCCGACCGCGCATGAAACCGACGCTCGCGTCGAAGAGGTTCGTGTAATTCATCGCGTGCTTCGCGAAGGCGGCGGCGCTTGTTTCGTCACCGATGCTATGCGCGAGTTGCGCCGCACAGTAATCGTCGTAAGCATATTCGAGCGTCTTGGCGCAGGCTTCGTGAAAACTGGTTTCGCCATTCACATTGGAATACGGCACATAGCCCAGCGTGTTGTAATCGTTCGCGCCATCACGGCCGGCGGAACGGCAGAAATCGGGCGCCTGCGTGTTCGCATCGTGCGTCATCGCGGCAATGGCATTGGTGGCGTCGAAACTGCGAATGCCCTTCACCCAACCATCTGCGAGCAGCGAGAATGCGTGATTACCGATCATGCAATCACGATGGCCCGGACTGGCCCATTCCGGCAACCAACCGCTTTGGTTGTAAGCGTTGACCACGCCTTGCAACACTTCGGCGCTGACCTCGGGGAATAACAAATTATAAAGTGGATGTGCGGCGCGGAAGGAATCCCAATAGCCGGTGTCCGTGTAGAGAAAACCGGAATGCACTTGGCCATCGTAAGGACTGAAATAGGTCGGCTTTTTATCCGCGCCGAATTCGTAGAACTTGTGCGGGAACAAAATGCTGCGATAGAAGGCGCTATAGAACGTGCGCTGTTGATCATGCGTGCCGCCTTCGATCTGGATGCGACCCAGCGCATCGTTCCACGCCTTTTCCGCACGCGTGCGCACCGTGTCAAAATCGGCGTCACCGATCTCGGTTGATAAATTCAGCAACGCTTGTTCCGGGCTGATGAAGGAGGAAGCGACTTTGCAACCAACGACCTTGTCGCTGCTCGTATCGAATTTCAAAAATGCACCGACGTGTTTACCGTCAAGCTTGGCCTGACCTGCATGGATATTTCCATCCGACCAAACGCCGTAAGCGGAAAAAGGCCGGTCAAAGACGATGACGAAATAGTTACCAAAACCTTTCGGCACACCGCCGTTGTTGTTGCGTGCGATGCCGATGATTTTATTTTCCGACGGAATGATTTCGACTGACGACAAGGTTTCGCTCTGAAACACGTCGAGCACGACACTGGAATCGCCCGGCTGATCATAAGTGAAACGGAAGCGCGCGGCGCGTTCGGTGGGCGTCACTTCGGCGGTCGCCTTCCAGGTATCGAGATAGACTTTGTAATAGCTCGGCTGCGCGACTTCGTTGGTGTGCTCGAAATCCGAGGCGCGTTCATTTTCATTCACCACGATCTTCCCCGAAACCGGCATGAGCGAAAAGGTCGCGTAATCCGCGATCCACGGACTTGGCTGATGCGTCTGGCGGATGCCGCGAATCTGGTGGGCGCGGTAATTGTAATAGAACGAATCGCGCTGCGGCTGCGTGTAAGGCGCCCAGGTATTCATGGGAAAGGGCAACGCGATGGCGGGATATTCATTGCCATGGGAAAAGCTGTCTTTCGAATCCGTGCCCTGCAACGGATCGGCCAGCATCACCGGCGGCTCGCTCTGGGCGGCGCAATGAAACGTGGCGAAGACAAACAGGCCAAGAGTTAAACAGAATGTTTTCATAGAGTGATTTTGAGGGAAATTAACACAGGACATTGAGGAGCAAAGCAAATTGGTTTGGCGGATGACTTAAATTGATTTAACGAACGCACGGTCATCCGCTCAAAACCGCCGTGCTCCCCTGCCCGCTTGCGTGAGAGATGTAAACACCAACGGTTCGTTGGGAAAAAGCGCGCTGGCGAAATGGATACCGGCGCGAGCACCGAGCAAGCGGGCGCGCGTCAATTGTAACTCAATGTAATTACGGGCGGAGACTTGTGAGACATGCGCTGCCATCGCGGCGGTCCAGGCGGAAATGATTTCCGGCGACGAAATATCAATCAACATGGGCGTAAGGTCGCGCGGTTCGGCTTCGGGCGTGACGGCGTAGAAAAACAGTTGTTCGATGGCGTGCGATTTTTTGCCACGCAACTCTTTCAAGCCGCCGTAACGCGCGAGACGGGCGGCATCGCGCACCAGTTTGCCGAGGCGCGCATGATCGGGATGTTGATTCTCCACGACGCTCGGCGCGAGCACGGTGCCGGGACGCAGGCGACGGATGATCGCCGCCAACTTGATGGCGTGAGCGGCCCGCACTTCCAGATGCGCGTCGCCGTCGAGTTCGAGAAATTCAATCGTGGCGCCAAGTAGCGTGGCGGCGGCTTTGGCTTCGGCGGTGCGTTGCTTGGGTGTGCCGTGCGTGCCGGCTTCGCCGCGTGAACACACGACGAAATGGGCTTTGCGTCCGGCGCGAGTTTCGCGGGCGATGACGCCGCCGCAGCCGAATTCGATGTCGTCGGGATGCGCGCCGAAGACCAGCAGCGGGGTTGGTTCAGGAGAGTTGGACATAGTTTAAATATGGTAGGGACAGTGCACTGCGCGGTCCGCGCCGGGTTGCGGCGCAACGAATGGGCAAAGTGTTCACACAACAACGTTCGACCAATTCCGTCGCCTGACGCTGCGCTCGGCGACGGGGACATCGCAGCGCGATGTCCCTACCACTAGCGTCGGCCACACAAGCTGAAGCTTGAACGCCAACGTTTTTAACCAATATAGGCTTCATCGGATCGCTCAATGGTGTCGCGGGCAATATATTTAATTTCCGGCGCATCTTCCTTGCGAAGATAAGCCTGCTCGCCCGCCCCGGCAATGTAATGCGTGCAGGACAAAACGGATTGCATCCAGCGCAGGCGGCTGTCGCGCGTGGGACTGATCTGTTCCTTGGTGAACGGCGTCAACGGCAAGTTGATGAATTGAGTGCCGCCTTCATGCAGCTTGAACGAATCGCCGGCAAAACGAGCGCGGACGGTTTCGCCCGCGTGCGGCACATCCACAAAAAACTCCGCGATATCGCAGGCGGCGCGGCGCAGAGCCACATCGCTGGAACGCACGACGCGAATGCCTTCGAGCAAACCAAGTTGACGATACATCTCCAGGCAAAACTCCGCGACATTCACGGCAGAAACTTTTTGAAAAACATCAATCAATGGCTGGCCAAGATAGTTCGGCAATTGCAACGCGGTTTTGCTTTGCCAATCGGCGGCAATCTTTTTGAGCGAGAGCGGTGAAAACTTGCGTTGAATCTTATTCTCACACGCGAAGTTGAGGAGTGCGGGCTCGTTGGTTTTGCGATGACGCAAGAGCGTGCGGGTTTCGCGCGGGTCGTGATCGCTGTCGTGATAGAAGAAAACAATTTCACCACCGATCTCCTTTTGAAGACGGCGTGCGGTCAGGATTTTAGCGAACAGAAAGCGTTTCGGGAAAAATCCGCACGGCTGTTGGCCAAAACAGATGATGGGGGATTTTGGCGAGAGTGCCGCCGACTTGCAGTCGGCGGAGGGCGTCGGAACGCTAGCTTCTGCCGACAAAATGTCGGCAGCACTTTGGATGGCCAAACTTTGATTCGGGGAATTCATGTTGCGTGCGGCTTGCTGGGACTTTTAGCGTTGCCTAGGATCGCCTGTAAAATGAGACCGAACAGCACGCAGGCGGCGCAGCCGATGAGGTTATACCAGAGATACGAAATACCGAGCACGGGGAAACGGTGACGCAATAGATAGAGCGCGAAGATAAGCGTCTGCGCGATGACCGCCGCCCAGAACACGGCGGTGCCGCCGATGTGTTTCAGGAAGAACGCGACGAGGAAAATTCCCAGCACCACGCCGTAGAAAATCGAGCCGATGATGTTGATGGCTTCGATCAAATTCTCCGAGAAGCCGGCGAAGAGTGCGAAGGCAATGGCGATGACGCCCCAGAACGCGGTGAACCATTTCGCGGCCCGGACGTTGCGCGCTTCGTCATGAGCGGCGAGCGGACGGAAATGTCGCCACAGATCAATGGTCGTCGTAGTGCCGAGCGCATTGAGTTCGCCGGCCTTTGAGCCGAGCGCAGCGGCGATCATCACCGCGATCAATAAACCGATGAGCCCGTGCGGGAGTTGGTCGAGGATGAAGCCGATGAAGACGTAATCCGAGTCCTTGGTTTTGGCTTTAGGATCAGCAGCGAGCAGCGCGGCCTTGGCGTCGGTGCGGACGGCTTGACTGGCAGCTTCGGCGTCCAGCATCGCAGTGCGGGTGACGGATTCTTTACTGACATCACCGCTGTCACGGGCAGCCAACCAAGCGCGGATTTTTTCCTGTTCCACGACGTGCAACGCAGAGTTCTTTTCATCCAATGCTTGAAACGTGGAACCGTTGGGGCCGGCGGCGTAGTGTTGCCATTCAACGCGATTGTAAAAGACGGGCGCGGGTGCAAATTGATAGAACACGAACAGCAACGCGCCGAGCAGGAGGATGAAAAATTGCATCGGTATTTTCAGCAGCGCATTGAACATCAGACCAAGCCGACCTTCGCGCAAGGCCGCACCGCCGATGTAGCGTTGCACTTGGGATTGATCGGTGCCGAAGTAGGAGAGCGACAGGAAAAGTCCACCGAACAGGCCGGTCCAGAGCGTGTAGCGTTTGTCCGGACTGAAGGAAAAGTCCACCGCTTGCAGCTTACCCATCGCCCCGGCAACGTGCGCCGCGCCGCTAAAACCGAGTCCGGCGGGAAGGCGCACAAGTAAGATGACGAACGCCGCAATCATGCCGCCGAAGATGATGCCCATCTGCCATTTTTGCGTGAGACTTACGGCTTCGCTGCCGCCGGTGACGGTGTAGATGATGACAAGCAGGCCGGTGCCAATGATCGTTAAATCGAGCCGCCAACCGAGGACAGTGGAGAGAATGATGGCAGGTGCGTAAATGGTGACGCCGGCGGCGAGACCGCGTTGCAACAAGAAAAGTCCCGCGCCGAGCAAACGGGTTTTGCCATCAAAACGTTGACCGAGAAATTCGTAAGCAGTGTAAACGCCGAGCTTGCGGTAGATGGGCAAAAAGACGGCGCACACGATGATAAGCGCGAGGGGCACGCCAAAATAATTTTGCACGAAGCCGAGGCCGCTTTCAAAGCCCTGACCGGGAATGGAAAGAAACGTGATCGCGCTCGCCTGCGTCGCCATCACGGAAATGCCGATCGTGCCCCAGCGCGTGGTTTTACTACCTTTAAGATACGTATCGAGATGATTGGTATGGCGCGTATGCCACGCACCGTAGGCGGCGATGCCGACCATGGTCACGAGCAGCACAATCCAATCAAGCAAGTTCATGCGAAAACAAGCTGGAGAGAGCGCTGGTGATAATTCCGACGCGTCATGGAGTGCGGTGGGAAGCGCAGCGCCACACCGCTTTCGCGCGCCAAGCAACTTTCTCCTTTGTTTAATTTTGGTCCGCCCGAAAGCGGTGTCGCCGCTCCCGCTTTGCCACCGCACTCAATGACGCGTGCGGGGATTGCGAAGGGCATGATCGCGTTTAGAAAATTCATGCGAACATCCGCGAGAAGAGTGTGAGCAACACTACGACCACGACGAACGCGCTGAAGACGAACCAGTAAACTCCGCGCCAAGTGCGGAAGCCCGGCACGCCGGGATTTTCAGTTTCACGCGCGGATGGTTCCGTAGCGATAGGAGGTTTCATTTACCCAGTGAAATTAAATTCGCAAAGAGACGATACGCACCCGGCACGCCGGCGGGCAGTTCCCGAAAAAAGTCGAGACCAGTGTAGACGTAATAACCTTTGCCAAATGGTGCGACCAGCAAGCTGCCTTTCAGCGGCGCTTCGCCGGGATCATGAGACGCGAAGATAGGCGTGAAATGATCGTCCCATTGGTTCGGAAAATAAATTCCACGTTCCTGCACCCAGCCGTCGAAGTCGGCGCTCGTGATTTTATTGGGCGTGTTCAGCACGGGATTTTGCGGCGCGAGAAAGGTCATTTCCGCAGTCTCGTCCGTGACGCGGTCACCGGAAAGATGCAGATCGTAAGGTGCTATTTTATCCACCTTCAAACCGTCGGGCCGATTGTATTGCACGATGAGCGTGCCGCCGTTTTCGACGTAGGCAAACAGCGTGGGCATTTGCGCGGCCAGATTATTCCGCACATTGAAGGCACGAACGCCGATCACGATCGCGTCCAGTCCGCGCAGTTGTTCGGGCGTCACATTCGCGTCGCTCAAAACGGTGACGTCGTAGCCCATCTGTCGCATATTTTCGACAAGACTATCGCCGGCACCGGGCAGATAGCCGATGTTGTGGCCGCGCGTGGCGAGGTTGAGGCTGATGGCTTTTGCGCTCGCGAGCGGCTGGAGTAATTGCGGCGGAATGTGTGCATAATTAATTTCTTCACGCGCGTTGCGATAGTGCAGACCGTTAACGTCCGCGCTGGCAATAATCTTGGCCGTAGCTGCTTGCGGCGGCGCGGTCAGCGTGAAAGTGAACGTCGCTTTTTTGCCGACATTCGCGAGCTCAAATACTTGTTGAGCGGGTAAAACCGTCCAGCCCGCCGGTATTTCCAAACTTAAAGTGCCGCTGGAATCACTGCGCGAGGCGGTGATCTCAACTTGCACCGAATTGGTTTTTCCCGGCGCGAATAAAGTGATGTCAGAAATAAAACGCAGCGAGACCGGCGGAATCACATCGAGCTGACGCCGCGTTTCGCGACCGATGGTATCGTGCGTGATCTGCATGGGTTCGGTCGGAACAACGAGCGTTTGGCCACCCACGGCAAAAACTTCTTCGATGGGAAACGCGGGCGCATTTTCCGGCGTGCCGATCAACGTGGCATCGTCCACCCGAAACATTCCCGCCGTGCCTTCGGCGCGCAGCCAATACGGTTGCGTGAGCGGCGTATTGGCGGGCAACATTTCCGTGGAATTCCAGATGCTGGATTGATTCGCGCGCAGATCAATGCCTTGGCTGTCGGTATCTTTCGTGATCGGATAACGCGCGGCGATCCAGCTCACCGGAATCTTGGAATGAACGATCGCCGAGTGATGCAGCCGCAGCGATTCGCCCGGCACGACGGCGGCTTGCGTGATGGTGACTTGCACTTCAAGTCCGAGACAGGCTTGCAGAATGCGGTCGAGCTGCCCGCGCTTTTCGGCGACGACCGAATCTTTGGCGGACAGCGCGGTGAGTTGACTACGCAATTTTAATAAGGCGGGAACACTCGCAGACGGATTTTTCGGATTGAATTTGGCGATGATGTCGGCGGTCAAATTGTCGATGGCCGCGCCACCGGCAAGACGATTCCACGTTGGATCAATGCCGTCCAAAATATCATTCGTCACGGGCGAACCGTCGAGCAATTGAAACGATTCATAACGCGCTTCGCCAGTGCCGCCGCGATTTTTGTAATTACCAAAGCCTTGCGTCTTGTGCATTGAACGGCTTTGACCCGCAATGTCCGCAAACGTTTCACCGGACACAGAATCCACGCCGCCGGCGTTGATGCGCACTTGATTGGTGCCGGCCGTTTGGCCACGCTGAAAATTGGAAGTGTTCCACAGAATGCGTTTGGGTTGCCACGGTTCGAGGCCTTGTTCGGGGAACGCTTTGGGATCGCCGGCGAGCTTAAACGCTTCGAGCGCGAGAATCGTCGAGGCGGTGTGATGACCGTGCGTGCCGCCGGGAATCGGCGAGAAACGCGTGACTAAAATGTCGGGACGAAATTCGCGAATCACGCGCACCATGTCGGATAAAACACCTTGCTGATCCCAAATGCGTAGCGTCTCGCGATAATCTTTCGAGAAACCAAAATCCATCGCGCGGGAAAAATATTGCGTGGCGCCGTCGATGCGGCGCGCCGCCAACAATTCCTGTGTGCGGGCGACGCCGAGTTTTTCGCCAAAGTCGGGGCCGAGCACGTTTTGGCCGCCATCGCCGCGCGTCAGCGAAAGATAGGCGGTGCGATAATCGCGTCCGCGCGAAAGATACGCGAGCAGTTCGGTGTTCTCATCATCGGGATGCGCGGCGATGTAGAGCACGCTGCCCATTTGCTGAAAACTTTTGAGATCCTGAAGAATGACGCGGGCAGCATCACTTTGGGCATCGTCAGCGAAAACGGTTGGCGTGATGAAAAACAGCCCAGCTCCAAGCACCAATAGCCCAAGAAATTTCAAGTGTCTGGCGGTCATCATTGCAAACTCGCGATCAAATCCGCGTTCATTTTTACAAACGAATTATCCGCGCCTTCCGCTTTGATGGACAATGCGCTGGACTCTTTCGCGGCGGCAATCGCGCCGGTTTTGTCGCCCTGTTTGGCGAGAATCTCGGCTTTGAGATACTGCATTTCAAACGCAATGTTCGGATCGCCGACCAAGCCGGTGTTGACCCACGTCAACGCCTTGCTTAACTCCAAATCGTGGTTGTAATAAAACGTCGCGGCTTGAAAATAAAAGCCCGCCGCTTTTTTATAGGGCGACGCCATCGCCGCCTCAATTTGCGCCACCACTTTGGTCGTGAGATCCACTTCGAGATGCAACGGCACCACCGTCTTATCCCAAATCAGATTGAGGATCGCCGATTCGTCGCGCAAATGATTGAACTCGATGGTGAACGTCTCGATGCTCGCGCCAAACTGCACCGGCGAGACTTTGAAGCGCACCAGATCGTCCTTATCGCTATATTGAAAAGCACCGAACTGGGCGGATTTTTTACTCACGATGATCGTCCATTCATCTTCTCCCGGAATGGTGAATAACGCATACGAACCGGCCGGAATATCGTGACCTTCCAATTTCACCGCCGTGCTGAACGTGATCTTGGTGGCCGCATTCGCGCCGGTGCGCCAGACCTGACCGTAAGGCACGATGCCGCCAAAAATGTCGCGTCCTTTTTTGCTCGGACGGGAATAATCGATTTGAATATCCGTCAGTCCGACGCGTTGTTTGAGCGTGCAAGCCGGACTCGCAGCGGGAAAATCCACCTTAGGCGTTTGCGCGAACACGCCGGACACGACCAGCAAGGCCGCAGTGAAAACGGAAAATAAACGGAGCGATTTTAAGTTCATAAATGGAGTGAGTTGAAATTATTTCGCCACCGTGAACGGCGCGGAGTATTCCGTATTTTCCCATGACAACTTCAAAATGCCGCCGCCCGCCGCATTTTTGCCGACCACCATCGTGAATTGATCCACGGGTGCGGTGAGTGCGTCTTTCTTCAAATCAATGCGCGCGAGGTCTTGTTTCTCATCATACGAACCCGGCCCGACGCCCCATTGGCCGGTCTGTTTGTTGACGATCAATTTTGCCGTGCCGTCTTCGTTCGGCAGCGTCCACAATGTGTAAGTGCCGGCGGGAATCACCGTATCGCCGAACGCGAGCGGTTGTTGCGTGATGAACAACGTCGCTTCATCCGCGCCCGTGCGCCAGACTTTGCCTTAAGACACGAGGCCGCCCCAGATTTTGCGCATTTCGCCGCTACGATTATCTTTGGTGTAAGGCCGGCCGTAAACGACCGTGACGCGATTGCCATCAATCACGTTCCCGACGGTTTCATGCGGACTGACGCGTTTTTGTTGCGCCATCAAAGGCAGCGTGCTGGCGATAATCGCGACGATCGCGAGGAGGGATTTTAATTTATTCATATAAGTATAATGTTGGTGATAGACGGTAAAACGCTGGTTTAGGTGACAGTATGCCAAGCAGTCAGACAGGAAAAGTAAAAACCGGTTCAAGCAAAAGCGGTAAAAACTTTGGCCTCACAAGGAAAGTAA
Source organism: Methylacidimicrobium fagopyrum (assembly GCA_026225255.1). Classification (GTDB taxonomy): domain Bacteria; phylum Verrucomicrobiota; class Verrucomicrobiia; order Limisphaerales; family UBA11358; genus UBA11358. The sequence continues at coordinate 16,726 of JAMFSJ010000042.1, forward strand.
TTTGGCCGCTTCTTGCATCGTCTCGCACGTCGCGGTCTGCGGCTGCTGTTTGTAATGAAACGCAGCAATGATGTTCAGGCCGATGTCTTTGCTGGGATCAGGAATCACGCGGACGATCAAGCCGACGCCGTGTTCCTCCATCGCTTCCATTAACTTGCCGATTTCCGTCACGCAAGCGGTGTCCATCGATTCCAACCGACTCAAGTCGGCGAGAACCCGACAATCCGCCGGCAAGTCGGATAATAACAGCGACAAATCCTGCGCGCTGGATCGTAAATCTTCCACGCTGACATTGCCGATGTAACTCAAATACAATAACTGCTTCGCCTTATTGGTGGTCGCTAAAAACATATTTAATTTTTTCTGTCACGCCTTCAACCGTTGCTCGGCTTCCATGTTTGTCAAATTTTCTTTCGCGCGCAGCACCGCCATCCCTACGACCGGCGGATACGCCTGATCTGTTTTCATGCGCGGCTCGACGTATTCGATGATCTCGAACAGCAACGCATTCGCCGCTTCATAATTCAAATCCGTCAACCGCGTGATGTAACGCGTCGCGCGATCAATCAACTTCAGATTGCTCGGCACCACCCAGATCATGTAATTACCCATCACCCGACCGAGCCGCACCATCGTGCAGGTCGAGAGCGCGTTCATCACCAGCTTCGCCGCCACGCGCGTGACGCCATCCAGCAGGAAATCCGTCGCCGGCACCGGCACGGTCAAAACGTGATCGGCCAACTTTTCGCCGCCATCCAACGCCTCCGGTTTCCCGCCAAAATAAATCAATCCCGTCCGGGCCTGATGCTGACGCGCCAGCGCCAATTGCGGGAACTGAAACTTCGGCCACTCGCTGCGTTCCGTTTCGGAAATAATGGCGATCGCGCTCCCTGATTCCGTCGGCACGCGATCTTTCAACGCGTTACTGCCGATATGATAACGCAGCAATTCTTGCGAACTGATTTTCTTCACCGTTTCCAACGTGCGTTCAATTTTATCCGCCTCAACCAACGCGCGGACTTCGCCTTCACTCCATTCAACACAACGCGGCTGGCGTTTCAAAATATTCTGCCACGCCAACTCAGTTCCTGCGTCCGGCAAAAATAAAAACGCCCACGATTCAGTCGCCGTCACGTCATCGAATTTGCGAAACGGCGGCGTGCAATACGTCGGGGAACGCTCCGTCGTGTCCGTCAAAACGTCGCTGCTCAAACGGTTCGCGTAATAATTATTTTTGTGGCCGCCGCGATAAACCTTTTCTTCCAACTCAACGAACGCCGCCAGTTGCGCCAGCAATTTTGGCGATTTCAAATTGGCGTGCAGCTCCGTGATTTTCGCCAGCAAGTTCGACGGCACGGATTGCGATTCCTGGCCGATCAAATCGCGCGCGACCATTTCCAAGAGCGTCAACATCACGCACAGTTGGATGGAGGTCGCCTGCATCCGCGTGGAACCCGTGATCGCCATCGGGCCGGTCGTGAGGTTGATTTTTTCGATGCGCGCGTCCTGAATGACTTCGCGACTGCGCTGAACGTGTTCGCACAAAATGTCGTCGGGATTATTATAGACGAAGTAAACTTTGGCCCCCGCCGCCACGCCCTGCCACGCGGTGCCAATGACGAACGAGGTTTCGCCACCTTCGGTGATGGCGAAGACCACATCCTTCGCCGAGACGCCGAGGTCCGCGATCTGTTTTTTGCCAAACGCGGTAAAATCCTCGAAGCCTTCCACCGATTTGATGAGCGCGTAATCGCCGCCTGCCATCACGCTAAACGTGCGATTTTCAAAATCGTTGCCATTTTTAGTTTGCCAATAATCGCGCCAGATCGAATCCAGCAAAATGCTCAACCGTCCCGTGGAACCGCAGCCCGTGAAGAAAATCCGCCCGCCATTTTTCACCGCCGCCAAGACCGTGGCTGCGATGGTTTCCGCGCAACCCGAGGCCACAAACTCGTGGAATTTTTTCACCACGTCATCGTCCGCATCGAATAATAATTTCAACGCTGCCGCCACGTCACGTTTCGCCACCTCGCTTAAATTCGCCGTGACCGCGTGCGACCCTTCCGTGACCAACGCGCCTAATTTGAATTGACCGCTGATCTTTAAAAATTCTTCCGACCGCAACTGTGATGCTTTGCTCATAATTGATGATTGCCCCAAGCGCCGGGATGTTTCCGCCGCGAGTGATGTTTGTTTTCCTTGCCGAGCCAAAACCCGGTTGATCAATTTAATGAAATTGCCAACGCGCTGTCACGCCCAGAGCGCAAAAGGAGGGGGAATAATTGTCCGCGACTTCAATTGAATTTCTGACTCTGAACGAAGTTTATTACTTACTTGTTGGTTGCGCTTTTAATGTGAAGCTAAACGGTTAAGGCCTCATATCATTCGAACATCGGGCACGAATAAGTGCAAAACGGAATTCACTACCAGAATGGTTAAGATACCAGCCGCAAAAATACCAAACAAAAATGTCAGCAGCTTGGCAGAATCAGCAACTTCATCCCGACTGTAGAGATACACTGAAAACAGAACCCAACCGATCGGAAGTCCAAACCCAAAGATGCCATGTTCATACCACCAATTTTGGTAAGGCGGCATAAGGCTGGGCGGTTCCGACATCGAACTAAATTTGTGGTAAAGAGCACTCACAAGAATGCTCGCGATCACCACGCCAACCTGCATGAGTGCAACTCTGGTAATATTCAGGATTGACCACATAAGGATTCATGCCGCCCAATCAACTTATTGCCCCGATAATTTCCAAACGCAACTATCCGTCAAATCTTTACCATCGCGCGTGGCTTTAGCTTCCACTTTATTTTCGCCGGGCGATAACTTGATGTTTTGCCACACGAAAACCGCATTGCCATCATTGCTCTGTTTACCTTGCGAAACGCCGTTGATGGATAATTCCACGTCCGGCACGTTGGCATAAATTTTCACCTCCGTCACCGCGTTGGTGCGTTCAATGAAACGTTGGCTGGTGATGTGCAACACCGGTTCCGGCGACCAGTTGGCTTGATAAAAATAGAACGCATCCTTCTTCGTCTTGCGATCATAAGTGATCAAACCTTTGTCATTGAGCGCCGGTTGCGAGCCTTCATCGCGCGTCGCCACGCAGAAATCAAACATGTTCCACACGAAGCTGCCCCAGACAAACGGATGCGATTTGATCGCCAGCCAATCTTGTTCATGCACGAAACTTTGATATTCCTCGGGATGCCACGCGCCTTTCGGTTTGGGCTGTTGCGGATTTTCTTCGTGCTGGGCAGCGTTCGCGCCCGCGCCGTATTCGCTCAGACAAAATCCACCATGCCGACTGTTATCGCGCGCCTTGTCCATCCATGCGCCAAAACCTGTCGCCGAAGCTTTACCGCCATACCAACCCGGATAAATGTTCCAGCCGAGCAGGTCGGGAATTTTATTCCATTGCGTCAGGTCGCCGTGGTTCGTGGCGAGAATGGTCAGGCGCGTCGGATCTTCGCCGTGCGCGACGTTGTTCAAATCCTGCAATTCACGGTGCGGATCATCCGTCTTTGGGCCGCCCACTTCATTGCTCAAGCTCCACGCAAAGATAGCCGGATGATTAATATTTTGCCGGATCAAATCGAGCAACTGATGGCGCGACGTATTTTCAAATTCCGGCGTGTCGTGAATGATGTTCACCTGCGGAATTTCGGCCCAAACCAAAATGCCCGCGGCATCGCACAGGCTGTAAAAAATATCGCTATGTTGATAATGCGCGCAGCGCACCGCCGTTGCGCCGAGTTCTTTCAGCAACGCCACGTCCTCCGCCATGTCCGCCGCAGTGATCGCCCAGCCGACTTCCGGCCGGTCTTGATGCCGACACACGCCGTAGATCGGATATTTTTCGCCGTTCAGAAAAAAACCTTTATCCGGATCCACATAATACGAGCGCAAGCCCAGTGGTTGCGTGACGGAATCCACCACGCCGGCGTCCGAACTCAATTCCACAATCGCTTGGTAGAGATACGGATCTTTGCGTCCGTTCCACAAATGCGGATTCGCCAAAACAATATGCGTGAAGTAAGGCGTCGTGTAACGCGGCGCGAGCGTGATGCTTTGGTTGGTGGTAAAAAAAACCTTGCCGTCCGCATCGAGAATTTTCGTGGTCAATGTCAGCGGACGTTTCTGTTTCGCACCGTTGGAGATCTGCGCCGTCACGTCCAGCACCGCTTGCGTGGCGGAAACGCTCGTCTGCAACCACGCCACCCCGGGTGACGCGTGATCGGTCACCGCAAAATTTTCCAGGCCCGTCTCGATCAAATGCACGGGCCGATACAATCCGCCATAAACATTAAAATCGCCTTCGATGGGGGCGATGTCCGGTTGCGGCGAATTATCCACGCGCACCGCCAAAACATTTTTGCCGCTTACCGATAAATTCGTGGTGATCTCAAACGCGAACGCACCAAAACCGCCGCGATGTTCGCCGAGCAATGCTCCGTTCAGATAAACGTCGGCCACCGTGCTTGCGGCATCGAATTTGAGGAAATAGCGTTTAGCTTTGGCGGGCGTCACGTCGAGTTCGTGGCGATACCAACCCGGATGGCGAAAATCTTCTTTACCCTGATGCGCCTCGGCATAACCCCAACTGTGCGGCACGGAAATGGATTGCCAGCCGGTCGTGTCAAAACTGGATTGTTCGGCATTCGTCACGTCGCCGGATTGAAAACTCCAGTCGGAAGTTAATAACGTGTTTTCGCGGGCAACCGCGTGATTCGTCAGCGAGCACAACGAAAAGGTCGTGGCCCAAAAAGCTGCCCGTGCCAAAAATAATTTTCTCATGTAATTAAAAATCCTATCAAACCAAACCCGCGTAGAGTTACGCCAAAAAAACTAGCAGACCGACCGGACAGAACCAGAAAATATTTAAGCGGAAGCGCCCCGCGCCTGATCCGCTAGCAGCTATTGGGGAAAACCACGAACCTCCACTGAAGCCGGCGAGTGCCGAGGGCTGCTGGTTATTAAAATTACTTCTCAGATTTCCCTATTTAATCTTAATTCAAATTATGGCTTAATCGGCGCCGATGTCGAAACGTCCCACGTTAAATCTTTTGCCCGCGCCGCGTTCCTTAAAATGGCGCACGGGATTTTTTACTTTTCCGAAAACCAAACCGCTGGCCGCCCTAAAAATTGTCCACGCGCAAACTGCGCCCGCGCAAGCGGAAGGTTACGCGCTGACGATTTCCAAAAGCGGCATCAAGATTTCGTTTCGCGAAGCTGGCGGCGCGCGCGCCGCCACGGCGACCTTGCGACAATTATTGCGCGAATACGGCAACCGCCTGCCTTGCCTCGAAATCCGCGACTGGCCGGATTTTGCGCGACGTGGCGTGATGCTGGATATTTCGCGCGGACGCGTGCCCACGCTGGAAACGCTGCTCGATCTCGCCGAAAAACTTTCTGATTTCAAAATCAACGAACTGCAACTTTACACCGAACACACCTTCGCTTATCGGGATTACAAATCTGTCTGGCAAAGTTGGGGCGCGTTGACCGGCGAAGAGATCCGCCAGCTGGATGCGCGTTGTCGCGAACTGGGCATTGACCTCGTGCCGAATCAAAACTCCTTCGGCCATCTGCGTTATTTTCTGGAAGATCCGAAATTGAAAAAGTTGGCGGAGATCGCCGAGCCTTACGAAGATGCGAGTAAGGAATTTGTCCGTCGCCCGACCACGCTGGCGCCAAATCATCCCGGCACCCTGCCCTTTTTGCGCGGGCTTTACGATGAATTGCTGCCGAATTTTTCCAGCGACTTTTTCAATATCGGCGGGGACGAAACGTGGGATCTCGGCAAAGGCCAGAGCAAAAAGGTGTGCGCGCAAAAAGGCAAAGGCGTGGTCTATCTCAACTTCCTGAAAAAAGTTCAGCGCGAAGTTTCCGCCCGCGACAAAAAAATGATGTTCTGGGGCGACATCATTTTGAAATATCCCGAGCTGATCCGCACGTTGCCCAAGAACGTTATCGCGTTAAATTGGGGTTACGAAATCAACCATCCCTTCGCGAAGGAAGCCGCACAATTTGCGCACGCTAAAATTCCTTTTTACGTTTGTCCCGGCACTTCGACCTGGCAAACGATGATCGGCAAACACGATAACGCACTCGCCAACCTGCGTTCGGCGGCGCAGGCCGGAAAAAAATTCGGCGCGCTCGGTTATTTGAATACCGATTGGGGCGACGGCGGACATCCGCAACCGCTCGCCGTCAGTTGGCCGTTATTTCTCGCCGGGGCCGCGCTCGCGTGGAACGCAACCCATTTTGACGAATCCAAATTGGCGCCCGTTTTGAGTCGCGATGTTTTCGAAGATGCCACCGGCAAAATTGCCAACGCGGCTCTCAAACTTGGTTTCGCGCATCAAAAGCTCGGCTTGAAAGCCTTAAACGAAACGCCGCTCGGAACCGTCATTGCCGCGCCGCCACCAGCGACGCGAGAATTGTTTTGTCGCAACGGCTTGAAATGGTTTGCGAAAATTCCGGCGAAGAAAATTCAAGCGACGTTGAAAGAAATTGAATCGCAGCGAAATGTTTTGGCCCGCGCCAAACCCCAATCCCAGGCCGGAAAAATTCTGGCGCAGGAATTAGATTTGGCCGCCCGCATGGCCGCGGAGTCGTGTCATTTCATGTTGTGGCAGCAAGCCGTGGTCGGGCAGAAAACTGTCGTCGCCAAAAAACTGGCCACGCGCGGCGTCCGCGAACTTCAGAAATTGGAAAACGATTTCAACACCTATTGGCCGTTGCGAAACAAGGCGACGCCAAAACAGTGCGCACCTTTTTTACAATGGCGGATCCGGGAATTAATGACGGATAACAAATGATGAATGGCAGGCGAAAGCGTTCAGACGGACGCGGTTAATTCATTCGTCCTCCGTCATTTCGCTTTCACATCCCACGCGTCGCGCAAGCCGTCGCCGAGAAAATTCATGGCGAGCAGCGTCGTCACCAGCACGCCGCCGGGGAAAATGATCAACCACCAATAAATGCGGATGGGATTGATCTGCGTGACGCCTTCGGCCATCAACGTTCCCCAACTGGCCATGGGCGGTTGCACGCCGAGACCGAGGAAGCTTAAAAACGATTCGTAAAGAATGATGGCGGGCACTGTCAACGCAACATAGGTAATGGCCACGCCAAAAATATTCGGGATGATGTGCCGTAATAGAATGCGCGTCGTGCCGGCGCCCAGCGTGCGGCTCGCTTCGACAAAGGCGCGTGAACGCAAGGACAATACCTGCCCGCGCACGATCCGCGCCATGGTGAGCCAGGAAACGGCACCCAGACCGATAAAGATAAGTGCCACGTGCAGTTTGCCTGCGAGCATCGGGGAGTTTTTTACGAAGTGCGACTGGTTGATCAATTCGCCCAAGGTTTTCAATAGCACGATGACAAAAATAATCGTCGGCAGCGAATACAGAACGTCCACGATGCGCATCAAAGTGCTATCGGTGCGGCCCCCGGCGTAACCGGCAATCGAACCCCATAGAACGCCGATGACCAGGCTGACGATCGCGCCGACGATGCCGACGAGCAGGGAGATTTGCGCGCCGTAAAGTGTGCGTGAAAAAAGATCGCGTCCGTGCGTGTCAGTGCCGAACCAGTAATGGGCGCTGGGCGGGGCGAATTGGGCGTCGGAAAGCTGGTCGGGATTGTGCCGCTTGGCGAAATCACCGCCGGAAATTTTTAGCAACAGCGGCCACGCAATGACGGCCGCCAGCAAAAATATCAAATACCACGCGCTCCACGTCGCCGCGCGATTTTTCTTAAACCGCCGCCAGGCACGCTGCCCGGGGGAGGCGTGGAGTTGAGAATTGAGCGTTGAGAGTTTCGGCTTCGCCACCACCGTCGCGGTGGTTTGGCTAGCAGCGATCAACTTGGAACTATCCACTTTCTCGTCATTCATATTTCACGCGCGGGTCGAGCAAGGTGTAAGCAAAATCCACGGCCAGATTCAGGCCGATGAGCAGCATCGCGTAAAGGAGCGACAGGCCGACCACCACGGTGTAATCGCGGTTGAGCGAGCTGTTCACGAGGAACACGCCGATGCCGGGAATTTGAAAAATATTCTCCACGATGAACGAACCTGTCAACAGATCAGCGAGCATCGGGCCCGCATAGGAAACGACCGGCAACAGCGCAATCCGCAGCGCGTGCTTCACCATCAACGTCGTTTCGGGCAAACCTTTGGCGCGCGCCGCGGTGACAAATTCCGATTGCGCCGCCGTCAACATGCCTTCACGCATGATCCGGGCGACCTTGCCGACGAAGAATAATCCCAGGGCCACGCTCGGCAAAATCATGTGCCACGGCGAACTCCACAGCGCGACGGGAAACCATTTTAATTTCATTGCGAAAACTAAAATTAAAACCGGCGCGACCACGAAGCTCGGAATGCAGATCGTAAAAATCGCCAGAAAACTGCCGCCATAATCCCACCACGTTCCGCGTTGGACGGCGGTAAAAAAACCCAGCGGCAAACCAATGGCCATCGCAAAACAAAAAGCGAGTCCACCGAGCGTCATGGAAACTGGTAAACCTTGGGCAATGAGGTCGTTGACGCTGTGGTTGCGATATTTCAGCGACACGCCAAAATCGCCGTGCAGCAGGTCGCCCAAGTAACGTCCATATTGTTTCCAGATCGGTTCATTCAGATGATATTTTTCCTTAATATTCCGTTCGATTTCGGGTGAAGCCGGTTTGCGTTCGGTATCAAACGGGCCGCCGGGCGCGAGGTGCACGAGCAAAAACGCCAACGCGCTGATGACAAGCAACAGCGGAATTGCAAATAAAATGCGCCGGAAAAAATACATCCCTCGCGTATTAAACCGAAGAAAATCGAAAAGTCAGAGAAAAATCTTTCAGCATCGCTCCGGTCCAGCCGCCGGTTCCCGGGTTGATTGTCACGCAAACGTAACTTGTTTGCCGCCGGACTGTCATTCGGTTCTGGCCTATTGTGAGCATGCAGACGTGCAGACATTTTCGCAATCAGGTGCCCCGCGAAGTGGCGGATGAGTTGCGCGATGCGGATCCGCAACCTTGCCCCATTTGCGACGCCATGCCGCATCGTCAGCCCCTGCCCGTCGTGGTCCGGCAAAATCCCAAAGTTCAACCGGCCTTGGCCCGCTCGGTTCCGGAGCCATCCAATTGGCTCACGGGTGTTTTGGCCTTTCTCCGCCACCAACGCGCGTAGAATTTCTGCCCCAGACTTCAGGAAAATTTGCAGAGCGCTTCCTTCCCGTCGTTGGGAAGCGACCCGCTGAACTCATTGAAGTTTTGCCTTTTCAACCAATTGATCCATGCGGCGAAGGCGGTCGGCCAGAACTTTCATCACATGGGTGGCGAAGAATGGATTTTGTTGGATGAGAAAGGTGAACCGGCGTTGGTCAATCTTCGCCAACCGGCTCGCTTCCCGGGCAACAATGGTGGCTACCCGCGGCGAATGATCAATGATGGCCAGCTCGCCCAAAATGGCGCCACGAACAGAATGTTCAACGACTGTCTCACCGATAATCACATCCATCGCGCCTTCCAGTAGAACATACATACCGTCAGGAGCATCGCCCACTTTGAAAAGAGTTTCGCCCGCCGCCAGGTTGGTAGTGTTTGTTTCTAGATCAAATAAGTTTGCCGGATTCATGCTTTAAAGCTTAAAACGCAAAACGCTTCCGGCAAGTTACGATTAGGTAACAGATTGGTTGCGGCTGGGAAAATTCAGCGACGGACACTGAATATTGATTGGTATCACAGCCTGATTCCCCTAGCTTTTTTTTATGGTTGAACAAGCCACAACACTGGCCGGAAAACATGTGCGATATAAAGGAGTAACTTATCGCGTCGTCAGCGGCGATGAGTCGGATCAAATTTTAGAATTGGCTTTACCATTTGAGAAACCGTTCAAAATTAAACGGATCAAGGTAACCCCGCTGACAGCGGCGGAAGAAATTCGATTAGCTACTTTTATGGCCGGGCATTCAGGACTACACGCGAAGCTAGTCACGCCCCTTTCCGCCTAGCAACCTAGTCACGTTTTATAGATACCTAGGTTAATTACTTTGCCCCTAGGTCGGGCGATCATGTCTTATCAAGCCACCGCTTTTATAAGTCACTTGGCTGACTAGACCGCCGACGATTTCTTCATTTCGGAAACGGCGAGGCGGCCATTTTCACACGGGTAAATTTTTCTTTCGATTTATCCGCTGATTTAGGAATCGTCAGCGCCATGAAGGTCGCTTGGCTATCGTGCGGTTTTTCCGGGGCGGCAATTTTTTTACGATGATAAATCCCGTCGGCGCCCAAAAAATTGGCCTTGATGTTATCGGCTAAAATGGTGCCGAGAATCTCGCGGATGACGCGATCGCAAACGAGGCCGTCCTTGAGTGGAAATACGATTTCGATGCGCCGGAAAAGATTGCGCGGCATCCAATCCGCGCTCCCTACGAAGACTTCCGGCTGACAGGCATTTTCAAAATAATAAATCCGGCTATGTTCCAGGAACCGGCCAACGATGCTGCGCACCGTAATGTTTTCGCTCAATTTGGGCACGCCGGGACGCAGGCAACAAATGCCGCGAATGATGAGCTCAATCTTCACGCCCGCTTGCGAGGCGACGTAAAGTGCTTCGATCAACTGCGGTTCCACGAGTGAATTAAACTTCGCAATGATGCGCGCGGGCAGACCGCGTTTCGCGTGGGCGGTTTCGCGCGCGATGAGTTGCAATATTTTTTTATGCAGGTCGAACGGCGCCACGACCAGTTGGGACATGCCTTGAAACTGGCAGATGCCGGTGAGTAAATTGAAGAGATTGGTGGCATCTTCGCCGAAGTCGGGATGACACGTCAGCAGGCTAATGTCGGTGTAAAGCTTCGCCGTCGTCGGGTTATAATTGCCCGTGGCCAGATGCACATAACGGCGAATTTCGTAACCTTCGCGACGAACCACCAACGCGCATTTCGCGTGAATCTTAAATCCCACCAAACCATACACGACATGCACGCCGTTTTCTTCCAACTTACGCGCCCATTCGATGTTGTTCGCCTCGTCAAACCGCGCGCGCAATTCCACGACGGCGGTGACTTGCTTGCCTTTATTTACCGCGTTCATCAGCGCCCCGACAATGCGTTCGTCGCCGCCCGTGCGATAAAGCGTCATCTTGATCGCGAGCACGTCACGATCGACGGCGGCGTGTTCCAAAAATTCGACGATGCTCGAATAACTTTCAAACGGATGATGCAGCAAAATATCGCGTTCCCGGATCGCTTCAAAAAAATCCGTCTTATTGCGTAAGGCCGGCGCGACCGACGCCTGAAACGGGGCATCGCGCAATTCAGGCGCATGCTGGCCTTGATACAACATCATCAACCGCGTGGGATTGAGCGGGCCGTCAATCAGATACAGATCCTGCTCGGTAAGCAGCAACGTATTGAGCAACGTTTTTTGGATTTCGACGGGACAATGATTCGCAATTTCCAATCGCACCGCGTGACCGCGACGGCGTTTGTGCAATTCTTCTTCCACCGCTTTCAACAAGTTCGGAGTATCACTTTCGTCCACATACAATTCGCTATTACGCGTCAGCCGAAACGGCCAGAAGCCCAGAATCTGCGTGCCGGGAAAAATATCGGCCAGAAAATGACCCATGAGATCACCCAGAAAAACATAATCGCGCCGATCATCCGCGCGCGGCAACTGGATGAGCCGCGGCAAAATCGCCGGGCATTGCACGACGGCCAGATATTTGGCGGGCACACCGTTCTTCACCATTTCCAACTGCACCATCAAGTTGAGCGACTTGTTTAATAATTGCGGAAACGGATGCGCCGGATCAATCGCCAGCGGCGTCAACACGGGACGGATTTTGTCGTGATAAAATTCTTCGAGCCAGTCGTGATCGGTTTTATGGAGCTCGCTGATCTCGAGCATCCGCATCTTATTTTTAGCGAGCGCGGGTTTTAGCTCGTCGCGCCAGCAAGCGTATTTATCCGCCACCATTTTGCGCACGCGGTGATGGATGGCCGAAAAAATCTCCACCGGCGTCTGCCCGTCCACACTGCGCGTGCTGATGCCGCTTTCGATCTGCTGTTTCAAACCGGCGACGCGCACTTCGAAAAATTCATCCAGATTGGAACTCGCGATGGTGAAAAATTTGAGGCGTTCCAGCAACGGATTGGTTTGGTCCAGCGCTTCATCCAAGACGCGCTGGTTAAATTCCAGCCAGCTCAATTCGCGGTTAATGAAATGTTTCGGGTTCAGTTTATCCGCCATAAAATTATTTTAAGTGGTCGAGCTTTGGTCCCAAACATTTCGATCATGAAAGGCGATTACCAGTAAGTTGGCGACCTTTCAAATGTAACAATTCGGTGACGCGCGCCAATCCTAGAACTTAGCGAAACCTTGAAAAAAAACCACCCAGCCCGAGCGATTCACGCGTCCGTTCGCCGGATCAGCCCCCGCAACACGCCTTGAATCGTCAATTCTTCCGCCGGAATGATGTCGCGATACTTTGGGTTTTCAGCGCGCAGAAATGGTTTTCCACTTTTGATCAGAAAGGTTTTGAGCGTGCTTAAGCCGTCCACAAAAGCCGCCACCACCTGTCCATGATGCGGTTCCGCCCCGAATTCCAGAAGCACAATGTCGCCGTCGCAAATATGTTTTCCGATCATGGAATCGCCTTTGACCCGCAGCGCAAAGGTGTTTCGCGTCGGGGTAAAACCGAGGCTTTTTACGTCCACCGTGGTTAATCCCTCAACCGCCTGCTCGCGGTTGTCTGGTGAGCCCGCCGGAATCGAACCGAAAATGGGAATATCAGCCAACTGGTTCCGGATTTGGGTGAACGGCGAAACGACCCGCAAAGAACGCGCTTTGCCGATTTCAGATTGAATAAAACCTTTGCGCTTTAGCGCATCAAGATGATCGGCGGCGGCGCGCGAACTTTTGAAACCAAAATGTTCCGCAATTTCTCGCAACGTCGGAACGGGGGCGCCCGCTTGTTGCGCTAACTGGATAAAATCCAAGATATTACGCTGTTTTTCAGTCAATTCATTCATACTACTCACATGAGTAGTATCAATGTAGCTGACTGTCAAGAATCAATCTGCTGCGGGAAAAATTAAGGTTCGGCTCGCCTTACGCTGGTTGCTACATTGACATCATTTAGTGCCGGTTGGGGCGCCCTGCCCGCCGTGAACAAACTCCGCCCGCCGTTCAAAAACGCCGGCTGAGTTCCCACCCAGCGCAACAAAGAGCTGGGTGGTATCAAGGTATTGTGCCGTTTTCGCCCGGATCTGACCGAGCAATGCCTGCTGCTGCGCCCGTTCTGAGGCCAACACTTGGAGCACACTGTTCTCGCCCGCTTGATACCCTGCCCGGCTCAATCGCAGGCTCATGTCGGCGGAATCCAAGGCTTGGTTCTGCGCCGAATATTCCTCGGCATCATGGTTGATCGCCTGCAGCACATCGGCCACTTGACCGAGCGATTTGATGATGGTCTGACGGTAGATGGCGAGCGATGTCTGGTAGCCGTCAATCGCCCCGCGTTGATTCGCCTTGAGGGTCCCGCCATGGAAAAGCGGACCGGCCAATTCAGCTCCAATACTCCACAAGGCATTGCCCGCTCCTAACGGCGAACTCGCGCCGGAAGCCGCTTGGCTAATGAATCCAGAAAGCGTTAAGTGCGGATAAAGGTCAGCCGTCGCCACGCCGATCGCAGCGCTGGCGGCGTGGAGTTCAGCCTCAGCTTCAAGAATATCCGGACGGTTGCGGGCAACCTCCGATGGCAGGCTGACGGGTAAATTTGACGGCAGCGTAAAATCAGTGAAGTCGAAATCCGGAGCCACCCAATCGTTCGGCCCTTTTCCGGCCAGAACCGATAACGCGTGCCGCGCCACCGCATATTGCTGGGCCAGCGGCGGCAATAATGTCTGGTCTTGCGCCAGCTGGGTTTCGGCGAGGGCCACATCCACTTCCGAGGCGCTGTCGTTGAGGCGGGCGCTGCGCACGAGTTCGAGATTCTTCCGGTCGTCAGCGAGCAATATCTGCACCGCGTTGATTTGCGCCCGGGCGGACGCGAGCAAGATGGTTTGGCTCGCGATATCACCGGTCAAAGTCAAATAAGCGGCATCGTAGTGGTGCTTCGACAAATCGGCGAACGCTGTTTGTTGTTCGATCGACCGTTTCGTGCCGCCAAAAACATCAAAATCAAAATCCATCAATAGCCCGGCATTATAGAAGCTGGAGCTGGCGGGCGAACCGCCCGCAAAAGACCGTTGCCGTCCGAGTTGGGCATCATAATCAATTTGGGGATACCGGCCGCCCTTGACGCTCGCAACCGCTTCGTTGGCCTGGGCAATCGTGCGGTCAGCCGCGGCGAGGTCAAGGTTGCCGGCAATAGCCTGAGCCATCACTTGGTCCAGCTTGGCCGAGCCAAAAGTCGACCACCAGTTGCCGTTGATCTTTTGGCCCAGAGTCATGTGCGGCGCATTGATCAGCCCGCTGTCAGCGCTGAGTGGTGGCTGAGCGGATGAATCATATTGCTCCGAAGTGGCATTGGCCGGACGCGTATAATTGGGTCCGACCGCACATCCGGAAATGAGCGCCAGCGCCGACATCGCAGCGATGATTGCCAAGGCGGGACGACCTTTTAAGAGGGTCTTAAGCAAGGTCGTTTCAGGCGCACCCGGAGCCTCACCGGCGGGACGCGGTTTACGGAGAAATAGCACCAACGGGCTCACGCTTAAGATGGCGAATAATAGAATTTTGAACTGGCCAATGATCGCGATGGCCGCGGCCTGACCAGTGACCTTGTCGTTCAGCGCCATAAGTCCCGGAGTGGTGATCGGGGCAGCCAAGTGAGCCGCGGCGCGAAAAGGAGTGAGATCCTTGGCCAGTGCCAGATGCATGGCCTGAGTATTATTGTAGAAGAAAATCTGCACGATCCCGATGCCCAGCGTGCTGCCGTAGAGACGGAACACGTTGAAGATCATGTTACCTTCCGGATGCAATTTCGGATCCAACGTGCTGAACGCTACCTTGGTTAGAGCGGGGATCAGCATGCCCAGACCAGCGCCCTGGAGCAGCCCCGTGATGACCACCGGTCGCCAATCCATCGCAGGTGAATAGCCGAGCATCAGCCAATTGGCATAGGCCACCAGAGCCAGTCCGACCAGCGCGAGCACGCGGTTATCGATGCGAGACGCAGCCAAGCTGGTCAGCACCAACGACCCCACGAGCGTGAGGCCGCGCGGGATGGTCATATAGCCGGTGGTGTCGGCCGGATAGCCCAGCAGTTCATCCAGCATCGGCGAGGTCAAAGCCAGCGTCGGCAACAGGACAAAACCGACGGCGAAAAACATGATCGTGGAAAGGATATAATTGCGATCCCGCAACAGCCCTTTGTTAAAGAAATGCGTCTTCGCCGTCAGGACATGCGCGAAGAATAAATAAAATCCAACCGCCGAGGCGATCGCCTCCACGCAGATTTCTTTCGAGGCAAACCACTCCAGACGTTCACCGCGATCGAGCAGCATCTGGAGCCCAATCATGCCGAGCGAAAAAGTCATGAACCCAAAGAAATCAAAGGCTGGTTTTGGCTCCGCCTTTTTCTCGGGCAACCAAAAAGCGATCGCCCAGAAAATGAATCCCACGATCGGCAGGCTGAAATAGAAGATGGCGTGCCAGCCGTGAAATTCACACAGCCACCCGCCAACGCTTCCGCCGCTGCTAATGCCCAGCAATCCACAGGCTCCCATCGCCAGACTGATCGGGGCGCGACGCGCGGCCGACCACACCTCAAGTAGCATCGCCATAGACAGCGGAATCAAGGTCCCACTCGCGGCCCCTTGCACGATCCGCGCGAGCACGAACTCGATGGGGCCAGTCGCCAGCGTCGCCAGCACCAACCCAAGCGCGAAGATCACGAGGGAAATTTGCAGGACCGTTTTCCGTCCGTAACGACCGGCGAGCCACGGCGTCAGCGGCATTACAATGACGCTCGCCGCAATATATGAGGTAAAGATCCAACCGACCTCGTCGTCGGTCATTGAGAGCGATCCCTCGATGTGTGACAAGGCGGCATTGGGGATAGAGATATTAAGCCCCTGCACGTAGGTTGCCAGCAACGCAGCAGCAGTAATGAGCCGACGGCTGCCGCCTGAAATAGTCGTTATAAGTGATGCGTTCATTTGAATGCCTTGGTTGCAAGTTTCGCCGATAGCGGCGGATATTCCGTGCGCCGATTGCTGGTATACACCCGCACGGTGACACTGATGCCTGAAAATAGCGGACGGTCAGGATCGGTCTCGTCAAGTTCGAGTCGCACGGGCACGCGCTGGATCACCTTGACCCAATTGCCGGTGGCATTCTCGGGCGGTAACACCGAAAAATCCGATCCGGTGCCCGGACTCAGACTGACAATATGCGCGTGGAAAATGCGATTCGGATAAGCGTCCACGTTGATCGTCGCCGCTAAACCAGAATGCATGTGCGCGAGATCTGTTTCCCGGAAATTTGCTTCGATCCAAAGGCTTCGGCTCGACATCAGTGAAAACACGGCCACGCCGGGATTGACGAAGTCGCCGACTTGCAGTTCATCAACCTTCGCCACGATGCCATCATCCGGCGCGAACACATCCGTGTAGGCGTAGTCCAGCTTCGCCCGGTCGAGAGTGGATTTCGCCGCCCGAATCGTTGGGTGACGGCTGATTTCTATATCAGGATCCCCATTTAAGGCCGCAATCGTATTAGCGATTTGCTGTTCGATGGACGCGATATTCTGGCGGGCGATTTTGAGATCCGTCTCCGCTCGTTCGTAGGCCGCTTTGGACGAAAACTCAGAGGCTAATAATGCTTTCTTGCGATCGTATTCGTGCTGTTCAAAAGTCGCCGAATCCTTCGCCGATTGCAGTTCAGCCAATTGCTGACGATACGTCGCCTTGAGCCCTTCAATTTGCAGGCGGGCGCTGCCCAGCACCGCCTCGGCCTTTTCGATGGCAATTTGATAAGGCTCCGGATCAATCTGAAATAGCAACTGCCCCTTTTTGACAGGTTGATTTTCCTGCACCATGATCCTGACCACTTGGCCGGAAACGCGTGCATTAATGGATTCTTTCGCTGCGCGCACAAAGGCGTCGTCAGTGGAAACCTGTCCCCGCTCAGCGAGATAATAGATACCACCCGCCACCACCAGCAAAATGGGCAAGGCCACCATCAGTGGCCGCCGCAGCCGCTCCCTGCCCGTCTTGCGGGACACCTTAGCTCCGCCCCCGGAGCCGGAGACATCGGCCACACTATCTATTTGCCCGTCGTTTTTATCTGATTTCATATCAATAATCTCCAATGGTTGGTCTTGATTTAGTGGCGCCAGCGATCCGCTTTTACGCCGTAAACACCGTGAACAAAATATGTTATTGTATTTTATACCGTTTCGCATATAATGAACCATCTGAAAGCGGCCGTCAACTTATTTTATGCGATATGATACAAAATAAAAAAATCGAGAAGCGGGGGCGGCCCCGGGCGTATGATCCACAAGTAGCCCTAACCCGGGCAATGGATGCTTTTTGGAAGAATGGCTACGCGGGGACTTCGCTCGATGATATCGCGGCGGCGACCAAAATGAATCGTCCGAGCCTGTATGCGGCTTTCGGCGACAAACAACAACTCTATCTCAAGGCCCTCGGGCATTATTGGGAATTGCGCTTTGCCGAGATCCGTGAGGCGCTCGCCAGCGCCCAGCCCTTGGCCAAGGCTTTAATGGACGTCTATGAAGCGGCGCTATCGCTTTATTTTTCTGGTTACGACCGGGCACGCGGCTGTTTTGTGATTGGGACGGCGGTGACCGAAGCGGTCGAAGTTTCGGCGATCCGAGCTAGTCTCGCCGAGGGAATTCGCGCCTTCGATGCCGCTTTCGAAGCCCATTTTCGAATCGCCCAGCAGAAAGGTGAGTTGAAAGCGGAAGCCGATCCGGCCGTGCTCGCAGTGCTTGCAACCGCCACGATGCATACCATCGCCATCCGTGCCCGCGCGGGCATCCCCCGTTCTGAACTAAGCGAACTCGCGCGTAAGGCAATCAATGTGATCTGCGGGTAATGGACTTTGACCCATCCAAATATCCCCAGCGTTTTCTCGGCAACGTTTAATTCCTTCAGAATTCAAATTTGCGTCAGGGCTTTTTAGATGACGAATCATTCAGCCAGTCGGTGAACGGATCCCACGGCGGCAACACGATTGATTTTTGTTTAGTCAACGCGAGCAACTCAGGCGGGACGAAGCGGCGGTCGATGATCACTTGGAAAAGATGTTTATCCGCCCATTGATTATCGATGGTAAACCAACCATTATCGCCCGTTTCCTTGCCCCAGGAATTCTCGACTTTCCACTTTGTAGCTTTGCCCGCATGCACATCCACCCCGGTGATCACCATCGCATGGTTCGGCGTGCCATTTTCAAAAGCCAGCGTATCGGCCTTGCTCATTGAAAAATCGATGCCAAATAAATCCGACTTGTCCTCGATGTCTGCCAACCAGAGCCCTTTTTTAACATCGCCTTCGGCTGAGACATTCGCGGCAAACCAGACTGCCTGATCCGCTAAAATTGATTTAAGCACCATGTCCATCATGGCCTGCATATCAATATTAACCGCATCCATGTTCGGCTGATCGGCCATATTCCGTTCCCAAGACCACTCGAGGCGGGCATGCATTGGCTGCCCGGGATAATTGGCGAAACTCACGTAGCGATCCAAGTCTTCACCCAGAAATTTTCTACTAAAGGATTGCGGCGTGTAGGATTTTAGGGAAGTTACTTTATCGCTTTTATTTTCGTAACGCCATTGGAAGGTCGTCGGTGGTTGACCGAGGCAGAGAACCAATATCTTATAAATGTCCTGCAGCTTGGCCAGCTTCCATTCCTGGAGTTTATTTGTGCTGGCACTGTCGTAAGCCGGTTGGCGAATCTCAATTGCCGCCTTGCGTAAGCAGATCGCCAGTAAGGCATCCATTTCATCCGTATGAGCGGCGGCGTAATCATCCGGCATCACCGATTCCGGCACCGCCCCATATTTTTGGATTAAAGCGTGGACATAGTTCCAGTCGCCCCCGTCGCTGATCAGGTTTTGCAGGAATGTATCCAAGCGGCGGCTATGAATCGGTTCCTGACGCAGACTGATGGCCAATTCGAGCGAACGGTTGGCCGCTTCCAGTTCTTCATAAAACTGTTCATACGCTTGGGAGAGCATGAAATCTTTCATTTTATGTTTGGCGATGACGGCCGGTCGGAGCGCATTAAGGCCTGCAAAAAGCCAGCAACGCCCGGACTTATTTTGGTTGGCAATTGAGCCGGGCGTTTTGATCTCATGAGTAAAGAGCGGATCGTTCTGGTTCTCCACATCCGGATTGATCACCAATGATTTAATACTGTTATGCGCCAAGGCGTTTTGAGCAGCCCGCAGTTCCGCCGTCATCGGCAGCGTGTCGGCCAGCGACTTTAACAGCTCAGAAGTGAGCGCCGCATCCGGTGAAGGACTTTCCCCCGGCAACGGTTGATATTGGGCGTAGGCTGAGGTGGCCACCAAAGTCACCCCCGTTAAAAGCAATTTAAGCATCCTTTTCATTGTTTAAAAAACTTGATCGCGCGGCGTATCTCCCAAAACCGTGGCCTAATCCCAATAATTGCCGCCCCACGATTACATCACGATTTTTCAATATGACAATTCATAGTTTTTTTTGGGGGACTTAAAATAAAGACTTAACGTCAGCTTAAACCAGAAAGTATGAAATATCCTGACTTGAAGCTTGCGTTGAGTGCGCTCATTGCTTTTTATGTCCAGCCTGAACTCCATGAAATGGAATAAATTATTTTTATTGGCCGCCGGGTTTTTTACGGCTTTTTCACTGAACGCTTGGGCGCAAACCAACTCGACGGCGACGACCAATGGCGCGACCGTTGTTGTTCCCAACTCGAAGGGTGGGTCGAAAATTGAAGCTCCCACAAAAAACGGCCTCGCGGCCACGATCAAATATCCTTGGAACAGCATGGCCACGGCGGGATTAACGCTCACTCGGGGTAATAGCGATACCTTATTGGCCACGGCAAAAATTGCTTCGGGCAAAAAAACGCCGGTCAATGAATTCAGTTTAGGCGCGGATATCGCCTACGGTTCCGCCAGTGGGATTGAAAACAACAATACCTATCACGCTTTTGGCCAATGGAATCATCTATTTTCAGAAAAATGGTATGATTACGTTCGCGATGAAGGCCTGCATGATGGCATCGCCCAAGTTAAATACCGTTTCACCGTCACTGCCGGCATGGGTTATTATTTCATCAAGCAAACGAACACCACGCTCACAACTGAAGTCGGTCCCGGGGTGGTTGTCGAGCGCACGGGGGCGATCGATAATACTTACGCAACACTGCGGCTCGGGGAACATTTTGAACACAAATTCAATAAGAATTCCGCTCGGATCTGGCAAACCGTCGAAGTCCTGCCGCAGGTGGATAAGCCGAGCGATTATCTCGTCAACTTCGAGATCGGGATCGAGTCTGCGCTCTACCGAAGTGTGAACTTACAGGTTTATCTGGACGACAATTATAATAGCCAGCCGGCCGTTGATTTCAGGCGCAACGACACGAAGCTGGTCAGCGGGATTAGCTATAAATTCTAATTGGCAAATTGAAATGACGGAAGTTATCCGCGGGCGACAAGAAGCCACCTAGTTCTTTAATTCATTCCGGAAAAAGTTCGCCACCACGGGGAGATTGTCCGTATTGATCAAGCCGCATGCAAGGTGTGCCACCCATTCAAGTTATCCGGCGCGCCCCAAAAGCGGATGCGCCGTCCCTGTTCATGCGCTCGCTTGATTACTAATTGAAGATACTCCCAGCTTGCGTGAGCAGCAATGGTTGATTATCGGCCAGCGCGCGGCTAGCGATCAAAACGATCGTAAAGCCGAGGCCAACCGTCATCAACCAGCGGTTATTCTTAAAAAATGCAAGCATCGCACGATCATACGCCGTTTCGGATCGGGCCCAAGGGCGACCAGGTTACAATCACGCAAACAACCGCCGCTACCCCAAACGCTGCCGCCATCGGCTTCGCTAAAGCCGGAAGCATAGCTGTTAAAATCTAATCGGATGAGTTAGAATCCATTTACAATTCAAATTAAATCGAGCGCAGCGGTTTGCCTAACTTGCTTGGCAATGCGATTTTAAAGTTAAAGGAAATAATGAAACCCGATAATTGGAGGACAAAAAATGAGAATACCCCGAGGCGAAATTAATTTTATTAGCGACTGTCACCTTACCGAATTAGTCGGTGATACCTATTATGTTTATAACGATGAGTCCGTGTTTTGTCAGAATTCTGTCCGCACCATTAAATTAGGCAAACGTGAACGCGATGCCCATGGCAAGCCAGTGCACTTTGCCTCCGTTAGCGATGCTGACAATTGGGTTAAAAACGGTAAAATCATTCATCCAAAAGTTCAGTTTGGCGCTTAAAGAAACCAAGGTCTGGCGGCGGTTGGATTCGAGTTCAATTCCCGCAAGGTGAGCACCCTCTTTTTAACAAACAGGCCAATGTGAAGACTGGCGGTTAAGAAGTTGGTGCCGGTGGTCGGACTCGAACCGACACGACTGTTTAAGGTCCCAGGATTTTAAGTCCTGTGCGTCTGCCATTTCGCCACACCGGCAATTTTTATTTTCCACACCGAGTTGTCTGGCAGCGACAACCGATGCATGCCGTTAATTTCGCAAAAGTTTGGGGCGGACGCAAGCAACCGATTTGAACATTCTGGCTTCGCAATGTCCGTTTTTACATCCAGCTCAAGGTTGAGAACCCCATTACCGGCTTAAAAAGACAAGGTGAGGACGATTAAATCGTCCCGACGGCCAGTCCTTCCAGTCTGCCGCCAAGAGATTTAATCTTTAAACCGCACCCGCTTCCTTCGGCCAATCCAACCGCACGCCGTCGGTTTGCAAAAGTTTTTGAAACTCTTGCAGCAGCTCCGTTTTATTGTGGACTTCACGCGGCATTTTCTTTTGCGCCACGCAGAAGGCCGCGAGCGCGCCGGTGGATTCGCCGATATTCCATTCAATCGGATGCAGCCGATAACAACCGTTAGTGAGGTGCGTGACGCCGAGATTTTTGCACGCGGGCAATAGGTTTTCCATGCGTTGCGGAATCAAGGCGCCGAGCGGAATTTGAAACGGCAACGTGCTACCATAAGCTCCGTGATCGCCAGTGGTCGTGATGTGCAAATCCATCCGGTAACTGCCGATGCCGACCGAATCGGCAAATTTTTTCGCCGTCACTTCATCGCGCGACAAACCGGTTTCCTTCATGCGCAATTCCGTCCGCACATGCTGTTCCAATACGGTAAACTCGGCACGAATACGACGGCCTTCTCGAATGTAAGGATATTTCGCCAGCCCGTCCACAGTGCCGACGATGTCCGGTCGCAACCGCAAACCCGCCCAACCGGTTTTGCCGTTGGGCCGTGGCGCTTCGGTTTGCAACCAGTAAAGCAGCGACAAACTTAATTGTTTCGCGCACTCAATATTTTTAGCGACGGTCGCTTCATCCACATCGCAGATCATACCGAACGAATAATCATTCTGCGGCCAGTTCACGATGGTCATGTCGCCGCGATAAAATCCCGGCTGAAATAAATCGCGATCAGCGATGCGCCGGTAGGTGAAAAATCCTTTGCGCGTTTCCGGATCAAAACCAATTTTTTTGGAATCGGCTTCATCAAAACTCAAGAAGCGATAATTTTTTTGTGCCGAAGTCGTCAGCGAAAAATCGCGCCAATACGCATAGTCACGCGGCCGGTCGATGACATGATTTTCACCCGCCACATAATCCATCACAAAACAGGATGTGAAGCCTTGCAGATTATTCGGCTGCGCTTCCGCTCTCGCGTTCGGCTCGGTCGTGTCTTTTTGCGCTTCGGCTCCGATGACGTATTCCGTTTTAGTCAGCGGCAGCAAGTCCCCCTGCTCCGTCGCATCCGCAAAAAATGGCGCGCGCAAAATCAATTCGTGGCGTGATTCCAAATCCACAACGCGCACGGCATTCACGCGGTCACCGCCGACATCCGCACTGACGGCTTTATGATTAAGCAAAATCTGCACCTGACCATTGCCGAGATACGGCGCGAGCATCTCATACAAAACGGCGAGCGCAACGCGCGGTTCGCAACCGATCCGTGAAACCCAGGAACTGCCGGGATTAAAATATTTATCCGCCCGCGATTTTTCGGTGAGCGGATAATTACGCCGATAAAAATCACGGACGCCGTTGCGCAACTTTTGATAACTACGCGTGCCGCCAAAAGTCTCGATCCATTTATTTTCATCCGGCGGCACCACTTGCGCCGTCCATTGACCGCCGATCCAATCGGTTTCCTCGGTGAGAATGACCTTCAATCCATTACGCGCCGCCGCGAGCGCCGCCGCGCAACCACCGAGTCCGCCACCGATGACAATGAGATCAGCCGCCATTTCTTGCGTGCGCGGCGCGGGTGAAACGGTTGCTGCGGAATTTGTTTCATCCGCCGCCGCAGCGGAAACGCCCGTCAAAATCAATGGCGCGGCAAGGCCGATGCTTTTCAGAAAATCGCGCCGACCGAGTTGGTTCGTTATTTTATTCATTGCTTATGTGCGCCAGAAAATTTTTCGCCGCGTCAGAAAACTTACCGTCACGGCCATCAGTAGCGTGATGATAACGCCTTTCCAAAAACCGCGCCACGGCGTTGTGGCAAAGTGCGTCAGCAAATTATCCGCACCGATCAGCGCCAGCACCGGCGTGATAAAATTGTTAATGCCCGCGTAAGCGATCATCGGGTTTTGACCGTTATCAATCAGCAGTTGCAGCCAACGTTTCTTTTGAAACACGTCAATTAGGATGGAAAAACCGATGAACACGCAGATCGCCAAACCAGCGGTCACGAAGTAATAACTCAATGTTGGATGATCTTTTTTGATGCCGCCTTCGTAGGGTTCAAAAAATAATCCGAGCACGAGCCAGTAAATCGCCCACGAAAAAAGTTTTTGATAAAGTCGCTCGGTTTTATTCAGCGGATTGGCGAGTAATTTCCAACCGACGAAGCAAAGAGCGAACGTCAGGAAAGTTGTGCCGACGAGCCAGCGTGCTTTTAAACCAATGAGCAAAACGAGCACGAATGAAAACATCAGCGCGAAGATGGAAATCAAGCGCCACGAGGAAGATTTTTCCTCAGCGAAGATGCTCGTGCTCCGCACCCAGTTCAGGATGAGATCGCCGGCGATGGTTCCGGGGATGACGACGCAGAGGTATTGCAGATAATACAATTTGTAAATCCACGACAGCGGCGAAAACATCCAAATATCGTGCACCCAGCCGTCGGTCGGTTCCGGCATATTTGAGAGGCGGATCGCCAAAATAATACCGAGCAGTCCGAGACGCGGCAGCAGTTGTTCGCGCGTCAACATCCACACGAGCGAGCCAAACACCGCCATATTTGTCAGCACGATGATGATGATGTCGCTGCGGTCCACGCTAAAACCGCTGCCGTCAGGATAGCGTGCGAAGGCGCAAAATAAGATCGCGGCGAGCCAGCCAAGGCCACGGATGGAAAGTTTTAGGGTGCGCGACCATTTGTCCGGCAGTCGCGTGAGGATCGGAAAGAAAATCAAAAAGCCGAATAACGCGAGCAACCAGATGCCGGTCGTCGGCTGCGAACTTAACGTGTAAGGCCGGATGGCCATCACGAACAGCGCGAAGAAGCCGAGCAATAATCCACGTTCCAAAACGAACCATAATAATTTTACGGACGACGTTCCATTTTCCATCCGCTTGGACAGCGCGAGCGGAAAGGCTGCGCCCATTGAAAATAGAAAAAATGGAAAAACCAGATCCACCCACGAAATGCCGGGCAGCAAACCGTTCCACTGAAAACCCGGCGGCGGTTCCTGTGCGTGATACATCCACGCAGGCAGCGCGTGTTCGCCGAACGGCAGCTGACCGGAAAGCAGCATCGCGAGAATCGCCAAGCCGCGCAGCGCGTCCAAGGCAAAGGCGCGGTTCGGCGAGGCGATTGGATTCATGGACAATGATGACCGCGCCGTTACTTCAAGCTTTGTCGAACTTTTTCAAGGCGGCCATGGTTCGCGCCATCGTGCCCATCGGATTGACGCTTGATTCATGCTCCATCACATACCATTGCGTGCCGCCGCGCGTTTCGCACCAGTTGAAAACGCTATTCCAATCAATCTTATCTTCGCCGATGACGGCTTCAGGTCCACCGCCATTAGGCTTGATGTGAATGGAGCGCGTGCGCCCGGGAAATTTTTTCAGTTCGGTCAGCGGATCCGCGCCGCCGTCGCAACAGTTGCTCGTGTCGAGTTGCAAGATGACATCCGCACTGGTGTGTTCACCAAAAATATCCCACGGCATCTGACCTTCGATCGGATGAAAATCGTGCCAATGCGAATGATAACCGATGGACAAGCCGAGCGGTTTGAGTTGGGCCGCGAGGTCGCTGAATTCTTTGGCGCGCTCGATCCACGCCGCCTGCGTTTTCGCCGTCATGTCCGGCACGATGATAAAATGGTTGCCGATGGTTTGATTGAATTCAATCGTCGCTTGAAGCTTATCAGGCCGAACCATTTCGTAAGGCGTGTGTGAGCCGCACGCGACAATGCCGTCGGCATCAAGCCACTTGCGGATTTCGGGGGCGGAATAATTCCAGTAACCCGCGAACTCAACGCCGTTGTAACCCAGCTTGGCGAGCGCGGCGATGGTGCCGGGAAAATCCGTTTTGCAACTTTCGCGCACGGAATAAAGCTGCACACCAACGGGGATTTTTTTGCGTGCAGACTTTTCTATGGCGCAACCCGTCAGGCCAAGTCCCAAGGCGGTTCCGGTCATGCCCGCGAGTTTCAGGAAGTTACGACGATGAAGCAAATGGTTTTGAGCCATAATTATTATTTTATTTTAGACTATGTTTTTAAATGCCTATCACCGACGTCTCCCCTATCAACCACGCCGCATATACGGCAGATGCCACGGCTTGCGATATTTCACGCCGACCAATTTATCCGCGTCGTGATTACCGATTATTTTTTCTTTTTCGCTATCCCAGAAAATTTTCTGGTCGGTGCGATACGCAATGTTGCCCAAGTGCGCGAGGGTGGAAATGCGATGACCCTTTTCCAGATTGAGAATCGGCTGTTGCCGCGACTTCACGCAGTCGAGAAAGTTTCGCACGTGCGCCTCGCGCGGATCTTTGCCGTTCGACTTGCCGCGCTGCGACGGAATGTTCGCGCGCTTCGGTTCGGTCGTCAGTTGCCAGCCGGTGTCATTGAGGATGATGTTGCCTTCCGTCCCGTGCCATTCCACGCCCCACGGACGACTATTCAAACCGTTGTTCAAGCCGACGCGATGTTCCCAGATAAGTTGATACGTCGGAAATTCGTAAAGTGTGACGAGCGAATCCGGCGTTTCCGAATCATCGTCCAAAATAAATTTTCCACCCGCCGCGGAAACCGCTTTCGGCGCGTCCGCCGACATTCCCATCTCGACCATGTTCAACAAATGCACGCCCCAATCCGTCATCAAACCGCCGGCGTAATCCCAGAACCAGCGGAAATTAAAATGAAAACGGTTTTGGTTAAAATGGCGTTCCGGCGCCGGACCAAGCCAGAATTCGTAATCCACACCGGCAGGCGGATTGCTATCCGTTACGTGGCCGATGGTCGGGAACCAATCCAGAAAAGCCCACGCACGCGCGAGGCTGACCTTGCCGAGCTTGCCGGAGCGGATGATTTCCGTTGCTTCGAGAATATGTTGCGAACTACTCCATTGGGAACCCATCTGCACGATGCGATTATATTTTTTGGACGCTTCCAACATCGCGCGGCCTTCATCAATCGTCTTCGCGAGCGGTTTCTCGGTGTAAATATCTTTACCCGCCTGCGCCGCCATCACCATCGGCAACGCGTGCCAATGATCTGGCGTCGCAATCAACACGATGTCCACATCCTTGCGATCCAGCACGCGGCGAAAATCTTTCACCGTGTCCGGCACTTTGCCACGTTTTTCCTGACACAAGGCCACGGCTTTGGCGAGTTGCGCGTCGTCCACGTCGCAAGCCACGACACAGTCGATTTCAGGATTTAGAAAAAAGCATTTCAAATCCACCAAACCCTGGCCGCCGCAACCGATGATGCCGAGACGGATCTTGTCATTTGCGCCCGGCTCATCCGCCCGCGCGGAACGGATGTAAGGAAAAGCACCGGCCGCCAAACTGGCGAGCGCGGTTTTGCCAATGAAATTTCTTCGGGTCAAGGTTTGCATTTTTAAAAAAGCCCGCCGCCAGTTGAACCGGCGGCGGGAATGGTTGTTTCAATTTGTCTTCATTGCGTCACCACGCGATAGAACCGCGTTGCCCCGGTCGACGTCATATCATTAAACGAGGCGGTGGTATTGGTCGTAGTCACCGGCGAACCAATGTTGGTCCACGATGGATCTAGTAAGGCGTTCTTGTATTGCACTTGGTAACCGTGGCCGATGAAGATGTTATTCCAATTGATGGTCACATTGCCGGGCGCATAAGCCACACTCGTTAAGGTCACGCCGGGTGCGGGGGGAGTGCTATAGCGGATCGCAACCAGCCCATTGTTTACATCCAGACCAAAACCTAAACCACCTTTCAATACCGTTACGGCGTTGTCCTGAGCGTTAGCATTGCTCGCCGCGAAGAAGGCTTGATGGAACAACGATGGCGCATTGGAATTACCACTCAAAAGATACAACTGCATATCGTTTGGTGAATCATTCAAGCACACGCCGGCGAGAATATTATTCGTCACATCCACGCTTAAACCCGGCAAGTCGTTGGGAACCTGCGTGCCGGCGCTGAAGTCTTGAATCACCGTGCCAGTGGCGGCGACTGGATCGAAAGCAACTTCACGCAAATCATAGTTATGACCGCCCTTGGCCCAGAAGGTATTGCCCGCGCCAAACGCGATGCCGGAACTGAAGGGTGCAGTCGTGCCGCTCGGCAAGTTCGTCACCGTGATCAAGGTCGGTGTGTAAGTGTTGCCGTCCGTCGTCGTGAATAACACGACATTCGCACTGCCGGATCCAAGCAGAATTTGAGTGTTCACACCCGCGCCCCGCACGGACATCGTATCACCCCAACGATCACCGGAACCGTTGCCGGGATCCGCGCCGCCGCTGCCACCATAGGCGTAAGCTGTGCCGACGGCATTGGGACTGATATTAGCCCATTGAACGATGGCGAAACC
>JAMFSJ010000043.1 GCA_026225255.1 Methylacidimicrobium fagopyrum
GGATCTATTAGATTCGGTTTCGAAGAGCCCGTTGTTTCAAGCGGCGCGATCGAGACGGATGATCGGCCAGTGGTAAGTGTTGGCGAGCACGCGTTTTTTCTCGGCTTCTTCGTGTTGCGAATCCAGATACAGGTAACCAATCATTTCGCAAAAACCTTCTTCCGCATCGCGGTCGAGCCGGGCGTGACGTTCGGCAGGAACATTTTCGCCGACCCAGGTGTGGGAATATTCGTGCGCACAGGTTTCTTTCAATTCAACGCGCGGCAGACCGGTCATCAAGCTGATCTTGTAATGTTTCACGCCATTGTCCGTCAGTGGCTGCGTGCAGCCGAGCAGTCCGGGACTTTCACTTTGAAAAAGGGAATACGCATCAATGTGATCCATGGCCGTGACTTCCACATTCGTCGGGAACGACGTGAAACGCGAAAACTGGCGATCTAAATCATCTTTGACGCCGGCACAAATGCGTTCGGCTTCGTCGGTTTTTACAACAATCGTTTTGGCGTCGCGCGCACAAAAATAACGACCGTCCGGCAGCACCAGTTCGTCCCCTGCTTTGATGGGCAGGCCGCAGATGTCGCAGGTTGGCAACTTGCTGCAATCGGCGCAAACGAGTTCTTTTTCGCCGGTGATTTTGTCGGTCCAGACATACATCTGGCCATAAATGGGTTTGCCGCAAATGGCGCAATTATCCGCCACGGCGGCGAGGGATCCGCCGAACAGGAGGCTGACGAATAGAAACAAGGCGAACCATTTTTAGCGTGATGTTGCATAATCAATTTTTGGCGGAGGGCGGGAAAACGCCCGTAACGAACCCCAAGTCCATATTTTATAATGATGACCCAAACCGCCAAACCATCCTCCCTGTGAGTCTCGATGTTGCCAAGCTTTCTTTGCAACTCCCTTTCAGAAAATTCCAAATCAATCAGGGAAACAAGAAAAATGGAATCGGCTTTCCTGATTCAGCCAACTTGGCCGCGTCTCGCCCCGCAAATTTAAAATCATTTCACCGGCTCATCCGTGCGGAAGGGTTCGGCGGGCAAACCGGCGGTATTGTAGAAATTCGGCTGCGCGGTTTCGTCCCAGGCAAAACGGACGGCCACGGGATTCGTGATTCCAGCCGCGGAAACTTCCAGGATCCCATTCCCGATTTTGGCCTCAGCCGGCACAAATTTTCCATCCGCACCGGCAATCGTAAACCACGTCAACGGTTGATTGTCTTTACTGATCAACCCGCCGTCCTCGTGATTGAAAAACAATACGATTTTGTCGCCTTTGGTTTTCATTTTGCGAAACGTCGGGCCGGAGCTGACCAGGTTTTGGCCGTAAGTTTTGTTGCGTGCGAGCAACGCGAGACGATGTCCCACACTTTGTTTATCGCGCGGATGAATGTCATCCAGGTTGTTCACCAAGTCGGTCGTCACGGCCATGCCCGTGTTTTTGAGGCGCTGGGCGGCCTGCGATTGGATGACCCAAAATTCCGGCAGCGCGGTTGCGGCCGGCACGCGCGGCGTTTTCCCGCTGAAGTATTTGAAGGGCGCGATTTGCACGAAATAAAACGGGAAATTACCTTCATCCCACAGCTTACGCCAACCGCCGACGAGCGCGGCCATTTTGTCGGCGTAGTTGTAATAATCGTAATCGTTCGTGCCGCCCATCAAGTTCGATTCGCCTTGATACCACAGCGCGCCGCGAATGCCGAAGCCGGCGAGCGGCGCGATCATCGCATTGTAAATCACGGTGGGCGTCGTGTTGGGCATTTTACCGGAAGCAACGATGTTCGTTTCCGCCAAAGCGGCGAGCGCCGGAATTTCTTCAAACCCAACGGGCGGCGTCCACGGTTCAATTTTCGTGCCGCCCCAGGAGGATTCAATCAAGCCGACCGGCACGTTCAGGTTGGTATGGATTTCGCGGCCAAAGAAATACGCGGCGGCGGAAAATTTAATATCGTCGAGCGCCTGGGAATCACACGCGCGCCAGCCGTCGAATTTTTCCAAATCGAGCAATGGTTTCGCGGCCAAAATACGTTCAACTTTGAACAGGCGAATCTGCGGATAATTGCCAGCGGCCAGTTCCGCTTCATAATTCAGCACGGGTTTTTGTCCCGGCTGCTCGCCGATAGGCTTCTCCATATTTGACTGGCCGGAGCAAAGCCAGACTTCGCCGATAAGAATGTTGGTGAAACTTTTCGTTTCGGCCGATTTTACCACGAGCGTTTGCGGCGTGACGGAGGCCTTCATTTTTCCCAGTCGCACGAGCCATTTGCCGGTCGCATCCGCATGGGTCGTTTTCGTCTGGCCGGAAAAAGTGACGGACACTTCTGCGCCCGGCTGATCCCAACCCCAAACCGGCACGCGCATTTGTTGCTGCAACACCATGTTGTCACCAAAGATCGCGGGTAATTTTAATTCGGCGTGGGCGGAAAGCTGGAAACACGAGAGGACGCTCGTCAGGAACAGCACAACTCGGAGGCAAGAATTTTGCATGTTTCTATTCTGCGCATCCCACGCGACTTGGCAAAACTATTTTGCCTGCGAATCGGCGTTTGCTACGCTGGGGCGATGCGAATTTTCATCTGGCTTTTTAGTTGCGTGCTGGCGCTGTCGGTTTCGGGCGCGGAACTGCATTTTAATTTTGCCGATTATTCGGCGGGCACAACGTTGACGAATTTTCACGCGGAACTGCTGGGCGGCGGCCCGGCGCCGGCTTGGAAAATCATCAACGCGGATGTGCCCTCGGCGTTTCAGGCATTCGCGGGCAAAACGCCGCTGCTCAATCATAGCACGGTGCTGGCGCAGACGAGCGAGGACGCGACGGATGAACGTTTTCCGATGTTCATCTACGACGGCGCGCGGTTCAATAATTTCAAACTCACCACGCGGTTCAGCATCGTCAGCGGCCTCGCGGAACAAATGGCGGGCGTGGTTTTTCGGTTTCAAAATTCGTCCAATTTTTACGTCGCTCGCGTCAGTGCGCTGGGGAAAAACGTGCGCTTTTACAAGGTGGTTGATGGTCAGCGTTCGGACCCGATCGGGCCGACGGTGGAGATTGCCCCGGGAACGTGGCACACGCTCGCCGTGCAATGCGACGGCAACCAGATCATGATCTGGTTGGATGACAAACTGGCGATGCCGGCGCTCGGCGATAATACGTTCACCGACGGGAAGCTGGGGTTTTGGACGAAGTCCGACGCGGTCAGTTATTTTGCCGATGCGACGGTGAATTTTACGCCGCGCATTCCCGCCGCGCAGCAGATGATCGTTAATTTGCTCGCCGACCAACCGCGCATTCTCGGCTTGCAGATTTACACGCAGACGGCGACGAACACGACGAAAATTCTCGCGAGCAAAGAAGTTTCCGAAGTTGGCCAAGTCGGCACCGACGCGGAATTGCAGGCGATTCTCAACGGCACCGTTTCTTACGGACGCACCCACGGCGTGGATGAATTGACAATGCCGCTGCACGATCGCAATGGCGAATACATCGCCGCCATGCGGGTGAAATTAAAATCCTTCTTCGCCGAATCACAAGACAGCGCAGTGAACCGCGCGCGGATGATCCAGAGAAGGTTGGAGCAGTCTTGTCCGTCGGCAGACAGCTTGGTCAAGTAGCGGAAAAGCGGAAAACAGGTATTTGAAAATCCGTTTCCGCGGTCCGCCTTTTTATTTCGCCGGGACCGCGGGAGGCGTTGAGTTGGTCCGCGCAGCGGGGATTTCCGTCGGTGCCAGCGAGGTCGTGGGGATTCCCGTTACGGGCGCCGCTACGGGGATTTCCGCCGGAGTCGCGCGCAGAGTGCCGCCGACTACTTCCACATCGCCATCGGCATTCACGCGCAATTTGGGGCGGGTGGGATAATTGTCGTAGGCATCACGCTTCATCAATGTGCCGTCGGGGGCCACCACGCTGTAACGGAAAGTCAGCCCGCCCGTTTGCCACAACACATGGAGATGACTGGTGCGATCCACTTGTTCTTCCGGAAAACCAAACGCCACCATCGGCCCGAGCGACCGGACCTTGAACACGCGCAATTCCGCCGCGTCGCTCAATTGCATATAGAGCCGCAATTGTTCGTGCAAATTATTCGCTTCTTCCAACGTGAACCGGCGCATCTCGGGAGCGCCGTTGGTGGTCGGCACGCCGAAATCTTGCGACCAGAATTTCACGCCCGTGACGACATCAATTGTTTTGGGCGCGCTGCCGATCGTCTGCTTCCAATCCTTCATGTGCACCAACGCGGTGATTTTGTAGCGGCCCGGCTGGCTCATGTCAAAATACGGCGCGAGGTCCACATACTTGGTTCCCATCTGGGAAGATTCCAGATCAAATTCGCCGAGCACCGGCACCTCGGAAATTTTGCGAACATTGCGTCCTTCCGCCGAGTCCACGATGAACGTCAACCAACCTTCGTCGGCGCCAAAATGCAATGGTTGGCCGGAAAGATTGGTGATCTTGACGCCAACCGGCACGGCTTCGCTCGGCAGAAATTCATTTTGATCCGTCACCACCTGCACCGTCATTTGCGCCGAAGCGCGGAAAAACGTCAGCACCGTCAGCGCGAGAATGAGCGGAAATGTTTTCATAAGCTTGCGCATAAGTTAAACCTCTGGATGCCGGTGGCAACGACAAAACGCGCGGCGACGGCTTAAAAACGAAGCTCGAAGCGGGCGGCTGGAACATGGCCAAGACGCGCGCCTGCAAGCCGTCCGCAATTTTCCATTTCCCATCCACGACGGGAATTTTACGGCAAAACGTGACCGGCAAAGGAACACGTCGGCACTTCATTCACGGCGTTGATGGCATAAGTTCCGCCACTCGGGCACGCCGGAAAAACTGTGTCCGGTAAATAAACCAATAAATCTTTCACCGTCGGCACCGCGTCATCCGGTTTATAATTGTCCGAAGCCCATTCTTGTTTGGCGTCGTCAATGTGCCGCAGATTGTTCAGACACGTTTTTTTGGCGATGATGACGGCGGCGTTCGTGGCGCTCGTTTCCGCGATTTGTTGAACTTGCTCGCTCGCCGTTTGAATCTGCTGATTCGCCGCCTCTAACTCCTGCAAATGTTGCTGTTGCAATTTGAGCGCCCGCCGCGCCGTGCCGAGATGCTGCGCGTTGGATTGATTCTCCGCGGTTAATTCAGCAATCGTTGTTTCCAACGCGGCAAAACGGTTGGTGATGATTTCGTTTTGTTTGCGCAGTCGCAAAATTTCCGACGCCTGCAAACCGACATTAGAATTTTTCAACGCGTCCAGATCCACCTGCGTCTGATGCATCTGCACCTGGGTATCATGCAGACTGACCAACGCCGCGTCCTTCTCACGATTGGCGAGGAAAAGAAACATTTCCGCGACCAACATCAAGACCAGACAAGCCCAGGCAAACCAGCGTTTAATGTTCATCGCCCCGCAGTTTCGTTCTTTACAGGAAATCGTCAAACAGGAAATGAAACTGAAAACGAACCCGGCTGGCAAAATGTGAGGCTAGACGCTTTCGGTTCACGTGCTAGGATGGCGGCACCAACACCAAGAATTATGGGAAATCCATTCACTGCCACCGAACGATGACCCGGCAACGCGTAAAACTATCCAGACGGTATTTGTGGCCGCTGACCTTTGTGGCTTCTTTAATACTGTCGCCGCTGGTTCCGGCCGCCGGGGTAAATATTGAATCCAATAACACTTCCGTGGAGCCCGGGAATTTATCAGGGAGCCAGCGCGGCGTGCTCTCCGTGCTGGGTTCATCGGTGGCGCATGGCGCCAGATCGTCCGGCGATAGCAGTAAGCAATTGATCAACGGCTCGGCCTTGCATGGCTATGCGGCAGACTTGACCCTCGCGCAAAAAACCAACGGCTGGCGGGTGGTGAATCAATCGGTGGGCGGCGATTCGACGACCCGGGTCATCGAACGTTTTTATCGCGACGAAGTGCCCGTCCACGCAGACGAAGTTTTAATCGGACTTTCGCTCGGCAACGAAGGGTTGGCCAAATCTGCCAATCCGCAGTTGGTCTATAACCACTTTTTTACCGGTATCACCAACCTGATTGCCCTGGCGTATGCGAATCATATTCTGCCGCTGGTGGGTGACCAATATCCCAAGAATGACTATTCGAGCAATGAGTATGTTTATCTTAAAAAAATGGATTTATGGCTCAACACGCTGGCCGTGCCCGGCGTCAATTTTCTCGGCGCCACCGATGACGGCTACGGTCATTGGGTCAGCAATTCTTTTATTAATCTGGGCTCGGGCGATGGCACGCATCCGAATGATGCCGGTTATTTTGAGATGTTTCTGACGATCGTGCCCAGTGTTTTTGACGCGGTTAAAGCGGGTAAGCCGACACCGCACTGGGGCGACCGCGCAAAATTTTTACATCTTACCGCCGGCTCGGGCCAGGCGACTTCGCTCGGCTTCACCCCGAGCCTGCGACTGCATTCGTTCACGGAATCTTTTCGGGTGCGGTCGGTTTCGACGGGGACGGTTGCGTCCATTATTTTGGCCGCTTCGCCGGTTCAGCCCACCATCGAAATCACGCCGAACGGATTGACTTATACCGGCGTTAATGGCGTGGTGAATTATGCCAATATCGCTCGCGCAAGCAACGTCTGGCATGAAGTGGTGCTCGCCCATTCTTGGGCGCGCAGACGGACGTTCTTTTATGTGGATGACACGCTGGCGGGCACGGTTTCAGAACGATTGACGCCCGTGGAATTTAGGTTGGGTGATCGAGGCGAGGCCGTGACTCGGCCTGCGGCCCCGACGGCGGCCGATTATCAAAATTGGTTCGTTTACCGTTCCCAGCTGAATTTCGAAGAGGTGAATGCTCAGTATCAAGGGAATTTGCAGCAAGCGAGTCTGGAGCTGTATGCCCCGCTGGATGACGATTCATTTATGCCCGGAACGGCGGTGGCCAATCGCGCCCAAAGTCTCTCCACCGCCATCGTTCAGGGTAAACTTCAATGACAACTTAACCCGCAGACGTGCGGCATTGACAGTGAGAGTGAGGTGGGCTGGTTGATGAATCTACGCGAGAATGGCGACCACGGTTTCAGCTCACGCAAGCTCCGGAAAATTTGGCGATAAGCGCAACGCCAGGTTATGGAACTGAATATTCTTCGACGACGTGGCCTTGGGTATCCGTTCGCCATGCTTTTTGCAGTTTCCATAGATTATCTTTGGCGGTGCGGGTGAAGGTGTAGTGGTAGAAAAACGAATCGCCGTTTTTCTGGCCATCAATAGTCACCGAAGCAAGGTAAGGCGAATCATTGTGATTAAAATGACAACCCGTCAATTGTCCTTCATCGCTTTTTGATGCGCCGGGCAACCGGTTTTGGTTTTTCAGTTGCAGCAAATATTTTATGGCGGATTCAACCGCCAGATGCGCTGATTCTTTGTCTTTACTGACCAAGCGATTAGCGCTTGTGCGTTTGAGATAGAGGGTATGTTTTGGAAAATCGAACGTAACCAAATGGCGCGCCAAAAAACTCAGTCCGATTCCATCCGCGTCATGAACATATTGAATATCCAAGGAAACTCCGGGATATTTTTCTCCAGCGAACACGCCATATGGAGAATGAACTTCACCATTTGTCAGGGTCGCCGCCAAATTCGTCCATTGCTGAAAGGACTTTTCCCGCAGCCAGCCATCCGCTGGCATGTAACCGGAATCAATCAACGAAAGCGGACCTTGCGCGCCCAAAAGATTTTGCGCGACGAAGGGTCGCGAATCCGCCTCGTTCGCAAGGATGGGAAAAGCTTTGCCCCAATTTTTCTGATCCGCTTTTTCGTCATCCAAAAAACGGATTTTGCCGGCGTCAAAATCCAATTGGATACAATAATGTTCCAAGGTATTCATGCCGAGAATACCTTTGATGGGATGGCCGGTTACAAAAGAAAGGTTGCTCAAATCCACCGTGGTCGTGTTGGTGCCGGACGTTTTTAACAAGTCATTCCCTAAATAAAGATTCGGGGCAAGATAGAGGTCGGATTTTATGTATTGCCCCCAATGTTTAGGATTTCCCATACTGATATCGCCCGTTTTCTTGCCCAATTGCGGGGCCATAGATTTGTCAAAAAGAGTGAGGCCCGTTCCGGTATCCACCAAAAATGGCAATTCTTCGCCGTTTTCCAATCGAAGCGTTATCACCAAAAAATCACCACGCCCGGCGTCTTGGTTCATCGTCACGTCCGCTGGAAGTTGGGAACGGTTTGGATTCTGCGTCGCGCAGGAGCACAAAAGCGGCAGGCAAACGGCGATGGCGGCAGAAATTAAGTGAATTGGTTTTAGTTTGCCGGGCACTGAAAACATGAACGGATTTTATTCGATTCGTTTTCAAGCTGGAAGCCTCTTTTGGGCAACGCGTTAAGTTGGGTCTGTCTCGTTGCGCCCGACGGCCCGAATTCCCTTTTCCTCAATGCAGGCCAAGTGTTCTGGTTTCGGTTCTGGTTTAAGGAGTGATGGACGCCATTTTCCGACGACAATACCCGACCGAATTAAAAAGGCGGATTCGCCTAAAAGGGTTGATTTAATTGATGATTTACGACGGAAATAGATGTAAAGCCGCGCTGATCTTGTCGGGTTTGTGATGGTTCCAAGTTCCAAGATTTAAGAGTAATAAAATAACGCATCCATTAGGCGGATGTTTTTACCGTTTCCGATCCAGCAAAGCTGGAAAATTCAAAAAGGATTTTCTGCGCTCAAAACCTGCTTGGATTTTGCCCGCAAAGTGCGCTCTAAGGCGGCTCGATATAAATGCAATGCATGGAGATCGTTACGCCCACTTGTAGATTTTACGCGAATGCCATTACAATAACCTTTACCGAAACCCAAGGCTGAAAGGTTCAGTTCTAAATCTGCAATAGATCGCCCTAGGTTTAAATCGGTAAAGCGGTCTCGACTGGTTTCTTGTCGCGTATTTTTAGAGGCCCAATAGTTCCGCTGCTGAAAAACGGCATTTGCCTTGCAGGATGGTTGCAGGGTTCCCGCATCGACGGCGCGCCAGTGAATCGCTTCGAAATAGGCAAGCAATTGATCCAAATGTCTATCAATCAAATTTGAGGATGTGCTCGACCGACAGCCAGCAATCATTTCCAGCGCGTCGCGATAATCATCATCGGATAGCCCGGCTTCACGTTGCCCGCGTTTCAAAAGGATTTGTTGTGGGCGTGAAAGCATAATTCAGGCTTGAATCAATTCCATCGAGTTATTTCGGCGGTTAAAATTTGCTGAAATCGCTTGATCTGGCTGGGGGTCGCGAGGCTGTGCCAATGATTCGATTTCTCTAGGTGTTGGCATCATTGGCATTAAGCTGCGTCCTTTTTTAGACGAGTTTTTAACGCGTTCCAGTGTGCGAACAAGCATGGTGTCGGATGGAATGACGGATTCTTGCATCGCTATGCGAACATCTTCCGCAGTGCACTGGTTGCGGCCAGCCCGAGATGAGATGAATTGAGCCCGCTTCGCGATACTGTCCACAGCGGCAAGATACCTGGCTGAAACTCGCGCATAACTGGCAAGCGCCAACAAAACATCAGCACTCGCTTCCGGCAAAACAGCACGGCCAACCGCAGTCAAATCATCCAGCGTTAACTCAGTTGGTAAAAACTCATAATGTCCTATCCGCCCAGTGAGCTGAGCGGAGTTCCATCCAGTTTTTTCCATCTCCTTTTGAGCGACGACAAACTGTGGTGTGGAAATCATGAAAATTGGCACTCCTAAATTTGCCATGGTCATTACCCAAATCACGCGACTCGGGAAACCGTAACGCAGATTCCGTTGTGGCCAAAGCCGTTGGGCTTCATCGAGGACTAAAATTATGTCTCCTTCACGCAACACGGATTCAACACGTTCGCGAATTTCGACTACCTTATAATTTAAGAAATTCCCCAACCCAAGACCGCGCGCCAATGCACGAAAAAAGGAAGCCTCGTCATTGCCTGGCGGCACTTCGACAAATCGAGATTTTCCGGGATTACCAAAGCACCAAGCACGGGCAGCAAATGATTTTCCAAGACGTGCATTGCCTTCCAACAAAACTAAACTGCGACTGGCAGCACAATAGTCCAAGGCATCACATACTTTTTTCCCTAGGGTTGTCGTTACGATTTTATTTTTTCCAGCAATCCATTGCGATTGGTATTGGCGGAGCGCGACGATCAAGCCAGCGAAATACCAGGGGCCACCCGTTGAAAAATCCCATTGAGGATTCAGGCACATTTCGGCCAATTGATGTTCAAGACTAGGTATTTTAGAAGATGATAACTCCAGACCTTCGGCAGCTACGAAACGACACAATTTGCGCAACGTGGATGCGGAATAAGAATCAGGATGTTTTGCCGCTTCGGTGCAATCCAGTTCCCCCTTTTTCTTGTGCTCGCCTGTAACAATTTCTTCAAACGAGACCATGTCATCAAATGCAATATCAGCATAGACGCGTAACGCCCGCGCTTTTTCTGCCGACGACGCGGCCGAGTCAACCCTGGTTTGAAGAGCGCGGATTTCAGATTTTAATTCGCCCTTTAGTGGGAAACGCGGCCGCACTTCAGCAGGCAGCTCCAAGCGAATCTGCCTCATTTCTGCTAATGGGAATTTTTGTGAATCGCGCAGGCCGCATTTCAACATTGTTGGAGTTCCGATTTGATAATCAAAAAGGCTAAGCAATTGGCGAGCGACGGCGGCCAGGCCGCCTACTTCATGTGATAATTGCTGAACAAACCATATTAGTTCTCGATCCGCCGCATCGCTCAAAACCGAACAACGACGGGCAACCAGGTTTGCAATCAAGCCGCGTTCAAAATTCGGATCGCTTGCGTAGCGATTTTGGTGAAAAACAGAATCATCGGCAGCTTTCCGAGTTGAACTCATGGCGATTCCTTTTTGTTTAAAAATTCAAATACGCGGCGGGCATCATCAGGCTGAGCATCTTCGGCCAATACCATTCCAGTGCCTTGAGCAATGCGTTGCACTTGCCCACGCTGCCGGCGCCGCCGGGTTGATTCTTCTGTAATTTCAGATTTTTGCGCGGCCATTTGCTCGCCAAGTTCCGCGACACGCGCAGCGATCAATAACTGACGTTGCGGCAATGGGAACTTGGCTTTGACGACGTTAAAACGGGTTTTCATGTGTGACGCCTGGCCTTCAATCCTGGATAATTCCCGGCTGAGCGTGCCGGATTCAGGAGCAATTAAACTTTCAAGTGCGTTTGGGTTTTCTGACCGAGTAACACAAATGGGATTTGTCCGGTCTGGGTTAGTAATAACGATGATCTCTGGATTCTCGGGATCAAACCAAGCCAGAACTTCGCGGCCAACAAGGTGCGCGATTTCCTGTCCGCGATAATTGAATTTTGTTTTACCGATTTGAATCGTCACGCCGTTTGTGGTGACGCGCTCCAAACGCTTGTCATGCGCGAGCAAGTAACGCAAACCGGCAGCGAATTGCATCGGCGGATTGTCTTTATCCAAGTGCGTTTCAAAAGCTTGGTCTGGTGAAAGGCCATCCAGAATGTGGCCTTGCTGCTGCGCGGCATTATATTCGTTTACGAGCTGGCCAATGCGTTGATTCCATTGATCCAGCGAATAAAAGAATTTTGACGGATGAACTTTTCGCGCGGCCACTTCGGCCATTTGTTTGCGTAATGATTCTGGCGCATCTCGTCGTTCATCGCGCCCGCAATAGCCGGGCTCTGCCTCGGCAATGTCCTGGAACATGCCGCCGATACGTTCAACGACCTTTGTGCGCGGACGGATCGCGTGTTTAAACGTAATGCCAAATTCTCGCAATCCCTGACTGATTTCCGTGAATCCAAATGGTTCCGTTTTGCCTTTCAATAAGGTTGCGCTTTTCCAAATGCCGCGCTCGAAATATAGAATTTCCGGGGCGCCAAATTCTCCAAAGACATGCGTGCAGAGGCTGCGGATCGTCAGTGACGAATACGATTTGCGTGGCTCCAGAGCCCACCCCAAAATTCGTAACGAGCGAAAATCAATGAAGAGAATTAATTGCCCGCGTGTGAGATCAAACCATCCATTGCCGTCAGGAAAATAAAAATATGTATTCAGCGTGAAATCATCGCCAGAGATGCACTGCAAAGAAGAAATGCCGTCATAACTACGAGTGACGTGGCCTTTGATGGAATCAAACGCTCGCGGCCCGCGATGCATCACCGTTAGCATCTCCACTTCTGGGGCGATTGAATCCATCACGCTCGTCGGCACATGAGATTTTTTGGCCGCTCGCCCGGCGTAACGCTCAATAACTTCAGGTGAAAAGCCACTACGCAATAAATCACGCCATGCCGGTGCAATGTCTCCGCGATAATAAAAAACTGCCCGATGAATCAATAAATCACGATCATTGTCCGGCAACGCAAATGATGCTCCATTGGTTCGGCGGCCATCAACCGCCGCCATGGCAATGCGATCGAGATTTTTTAAAGCTTTAATTTTCCGTTTGAACGCTACCCAAAGCCCATCACGCGATGCCGTCAAAAAAGCAGCGCGTGCAGAAAGGAACTGACGCACACGTCGCGCTGCTGATTTTTCAGGTTCGCCAGATACAACGAGAGCTACGAATTTTTCCAAAGCCAAAGTCCACACGGCAGCACACTCTGTTTTGCTCGGGGCTTGCGGATTGCCGCAAGCCATGATGTAACTTTCAAGCTCGGCAAAATCTTCAGCCAGGGCTTTCGAGACCGTGGACTGTGCCGATTTTTTTTGTTTCAGGCGATCCGGCAAATAAATTTCCAATCGACTCCATTCTTCCACGCCCCCATCACGGCGAAGCGTGCGCATGAACAGCTCACGCCAATAACGCGGCGTGATTCGATTACCAAACACACGCTGATAATCGTCAACGCCCCGCGCTTCCATTTCTGCCGAAGACAAATTCAGATCATGTTGTTGAGCCAGCCAAGGCTTGAGCGCCTCGCGCAACTTAGTGGCCGCATGAATACCGTCATCAGAAATTTTATCTAAGGTGATTGCTGGCCGCCATTGCTCCGGCGGCATGGATAGTAAATCGTCGGCCGTGCGACAGTGTTGCTGCGAGGCAGCAGCAGCAAGGCGTTCACGCAATTGAGATGGCAATTGCGACACCGTCCAAACATTCGTCTCATTTCCGGCGACGATTCGCACACCCGTGCAAGGCATATCGCGTAAATGCCATTGCACCGATTGACGTTTCATGTTCAAGGCCGTAGCGATTTGCGCGGCTGTAAATGATTGAACCGCACCATTCTTAATGGTGGCAGCCGTAGTCAAAATTTGATTGGACGGTTGCAAAATCATTTAAACTTTTCACTGATTGCGTGCCAGGGCGCGAATTTGATCTGCTTGCGCTCGAAGAAATCCCATGACTTTAGCCAATGCTTTGTTCGTATCTTCTGAGTAATTTTTCATAGCTTCAGCGGTTGCATTAAAGGACTGAAATGCCGCAAGGTAGCTTTGTTGATTCGAATTGGCCTTGCTGACGGCCTGAGCTGCCTGCGCAAGCGTGACGGCATGGCCCGCCATCATATCTCCGAGGTTTTGAATTAAGGCTTGGCTGGATTGAGAAACCGCATCGCCGTGACCTGCGAGAATTTTAAAAGCATCCCCCTTTTCGGCAGACACGTCTTTACCGAAATCAGTTTTAGCCACCTCAGAAACTTCACCTTCGCTTACGGCCTTAATCCGACTTCGTGTGGCGGCGTTATCGGAATCCCGAGTTGCGGCAATTGTATCTTTGAGCGCTTTAATCTCGACGGCTAACTTATCCTGTGATTCTGCAATTTTCTTTGCCTCTTCCGCCGCGATCTTTTGCGCATTGAATTGCGGCTCAGAATTTACATTCGCCTCGTATTGCGCACGGCCTTGCCGCAATTGTTTATCTGGCAAATGTAATGCATCGTTTGCCCCTTTTACTTCGGCGAGCCAGGCGGCATCGCCGCCGCCTTCTGCGTGTTCCCTTTGGAGTTGAGCCAGGTAAGCATCGCTGGCCGCAATCTTTTCCTGACGTTTGGAATCATTCAGATCAGCTAGTTTTTTGTCATACGCAGCATCACCGAAATCGTTTGCTGTTTGAATTCGCCGAGCATTTTCGACGGCTAAATCAGATTGTAATTTTTTGGCTGCGTCGTGGCCGCCCGGCAATGCCGCATTGGCCTTATCCAATGCCGCTTGTTTGGCCGCTAACTGTTGATCTTGATCGGCCTGTCTGCTTTT
This sequence comes from Methylacidimicrobium fagopyrum, assembly GCA_026225255.1. Lineage (GTDB taxonomy): Bacteria > Verrucomicrobiota > Verrucomicrobiia > Limisphaerales > UBA11358 > UBA11358. The sequence goes on from JAMFSJ010000043.1 coordinate 14,200, forward strand.
TGCCTCGTCAGCGATTGCTTTTCTTTCGATTTCCGCTCTTTTTTGAATCGCTTGCTCGGGCGTGATGACACCACGCGCTTCATCCGCGCTAATTTTGGCCGTGGCAAGTGACTGATCGGCTTTGGACTGAGCACCACGTGCCGCACTGATTGCCGCCAACAGAGTCAGTTGCGCCGTTAATTCAGCCGTAACGGAATGTTCACCTTCCACCACCGAGTCAAGTTGCGCAGCATATTCCTGCGCTTTGTCTCCGGCTTCCCGCAAAGCGTCCGCTTTTGCTCGAATGCCTTCCAAGAAATCCGGCTCGGCAGCCTTATCGGCCATCTCATCCAACTCCTTTTCCACGTCGGAAATGTGTTCCTTCATCAACACAAAGAGCCCAATGGCAGCCGCGATTGTTCCGCCAATCGGATTCATGGCGATGCGCAGTGCCTCACCTAATGCCGGACTGATACGCGTGATTTCGCCGATAACCTTGTGCATCTCACGGCCTTCACCCGCAAATAATTTTTCAGATTCCGCCGCATCTTCGGTTTCTTTAGCAAGATCATGCGTGCCATCAGCCAGCTTGGCCCCGCCTTCAGCTAATTGCTGTGTCGCATTTTGGGCTGAATTAAATCCCGACAGATCGGCATCACTGACAACTTTAATTTTAAATTCTTGATCAGCCATATTACCCCAAATTTAACGAGTGGTTTTCCTTTAAAAACGCGTTGTAACCTTCGACTATTGGCACGCGATAAAAGGCCCGTTTACTACTGAGAAGCTTCGGCTTAAAATTTTGGACAATCTTAATTACGTCCTCAGTCGGCACATTCAGTCGGTTTGCAATTTCGCCAATGGCTTTTACTGGCACTCGCATATATTCATGCCGACCAGCAATATCAAATGCAGTCAGCTTGCCTTCTTCAATCAGATCAATCACATGCCGATCAGTTACGCGCCACCGGGTCGCAATCTCCCCGACCGTCAATACTTTGCGGTCATCGGCAAATCCGATGCTGGGCAGGATTTGATCTGAAGAATTAGACAGCATTGGGAAAATTGATCTGATTTGGCACCTCGCCAGAAATACCACGCGAAAAATTTCGACTAATGCAGCGCGTTGCAGCCCCTTTGGCGCGCGTCTTGCAATTTTTGGAGTCATCGTCCCCAAAACCGATCTTGGACGCGCTAAATCGAATTCTGACTTTAAGAGTTAAAAGCAGATTTATCATGATCGCGTGCCTCCGTTTTTTGAAACCGAAGCCACGCTCGCATGAAGAGGAATAGTGCGCGCACCTGTTTCTGGCAATCGCACTAACAAACGACGACCATCGGCAGATACGAAACATTCTGCCTGGATACGATTAACCCGGCCAAGATGGGAAAACCGAGTTGGAGGCACACCGTGCTGCAATATGTAACGAGCAATGATTGGCGGACATATTGGGTCGGCGGCGAATTGCTTCCACGCCGCACGAGAATTGCCGTTCTGGACTGTCAGCAATTCGATACGGCGCGCAGCAGGAATTGATAGTCGAAGATGGCCAAATGGTGATTTGCGACCACCGTTCGGCTTTTGGGGACGTAGCGCGATTTTTCCGCGTGCATCCAATTTCTTTTTCCAGCGCCATAATGTTGGCACTGACGCCCCGACCATTGCGGCGGCTTTAACCGATCCGTGCCTCTTCCTTAAGTATTGAAATTTCTGTAAAGCTTCGAATCGTTGTTCCGCGAAACTGATTAATTGCCTGGAGGAAATTTTGACCCGCGCGCCGGAGGGATCACACCGGCGCGCGAGCATGGCCGCAGTTAGCAAGGGGCTGGCGTCCGCAAGCCTTGGCGCGGCAAAAGTGGATTTGTGATTCGATCCCATTTGATTTTTTAGGCGGAAAGCTGCAACGTTGCAAAACCAGTTGCATCGCGAGTTGCACATTTGCCACGCGCCACAGCGCGGATCATGTTTGAATTTGAGCCGAATCCGACACCGGCCTCACTATTCATAAGCTCAAATAAACTCCGAATACCAACGCAGTAGCTATTCGGCTCTCCAAAAGCGGCGATTTTTTGATTTGGCAATTCAACTCCCGGCGCTTGCGCCGCCCATGTAACGGGGAAACCGACCAAATGCCATTCACCCCCAGTTTCAGCCGGTGTTTTAAGTAGCCATGAAGGGCCGTCGCCTTCCTTGAGCTTCATCAAGGCAGGAATGAAGGCGGGATTGATATACCAGCGGCACGGGCGTTGCAGCGCGGCCGGTTTTACCAAACCAACCGTATCTATAAAATTTGTCCGGGCAAGTGACGCAATCGTAGCGTGGCCAGCTCCAAGATTGTTGGCTTTGATGTTTGCATCAATGAAAATGCCTGTTTGATAGGCATTGGTTAAATCATTTGCACCATTGCCAGAAAACGCGCAGTAATCTATTGCGCCTGCTATTGCCTGAAAAAACAATCGAAAGATCAATGCTCCAAGATCAACTCGCTGATCGCTTAAAAGTTCTCGGCTCGCCTGAATCAATCCAATAAATGTATTGCACGCATGTGCGACACCTGGGCCACCAAGATTTAAACCGGACAACGTATTATCTACGGGTGTTGTGATAAAGCCCTGATCGTCAGTGGGATAAACCAAAATTGTCGGCAACCCATTTACGATAACAAACTTGGTGAATTGGGTAGGCATTTGAGATACGCCCAAATCTTTGAACGCGCCGTAAATGAGAAGCAGATCAAAAATATCTTCTGATACCGCGACCGGCAGCGATCCGAAGCCAACACCACTTCCAGGCACTAGCCCTGGCGACAAACTTTTAAAAACCTGATCCTCCATTGATCCAACGGCAACTCCGCCGCCGCCCAATTTCCGAGCAATAGCATTCCAATAATACCGCTCCACCGGATGGGTGTGAAAATACTTTTCAACCGGATCTCCCGCCGAGCGTTGTTCATTCATCAACGCCCCGTTTGCCAGGCGAAGAGCGGTTTTGATTTCAACTGGGCCGCCCTCGTGTCGCGCGTGTTCGACATCTTCAAAAGCTGCTTTGGTTTGACCGGTCAATTGATTAAAATTTTTGAGGAAGTTTTCTTTTTTCATGGATTGGGTTGCGGTGGAGTTGGATTTATCCGATGTCGCGCCATGATCTAACGCTTTAAGCATGTTAGTTAAGGCTTCGGAACGGTTTGAATTGCTGAAACTGTAAGACCTTGAACGATGATTCTGATGGGCAAAGCAACGCGCGAAATCGGCAGAAATACGTGAAAATTTCTCAATGTCGGAATCATTCAAAATTCCGGCTGAATATGCTTTTTTAATTTGAGCTACGGCATTGGGGTTGGCGCCAATGACACAAGCACTTAATTCGATTTGCTGCCATTCCAGATAAATTGTATTAACGTCACTGGGATCAACGCCGTTTAAATCCTCAATGGCGTTTTGAAATTCTTTTGGGTTGTTGTCCCACTTGGACACATAGCTCACCGGGAAAAATCCGATACTGACAGCCTTCAAATAACCAGCCGCCGTCATCTCAAAACCTTTTTGAGCCAATAAATTAGACGGCACATCAATTGCCCACTTTACGGTCTCAATTACTCGGCGATTATTCACCCGATAATCGACTACTTGACCAAGCAGGCAATCAATAGATTCGTAATTGTGGCTGTCCACAAAAGGCGCGTTTTTTTGGAAGCGATCAAATCGCGCGCCATCTGCGCGGACAATTTCGTTGTAACTGTCCAAGCTTTCGTCGCTGGCGATGTATTCCACTAGACCAGCCTTTTGATCGAGCACGCGGACTTGAGGATGAATAGTGCGGCGAAGCGTTTGCATAGCTCAGTCGGAAGAAATTTCCAGTTTATGAAATGATTCGAGCCCACAACCTTCAGCATGAATTGCAACGTGTTTTAGGAAGTGCGCGGCACGATCTTTGGTTTCTTTGCGGTGGAACTGAAGCAGAACTGAAATATCATAATATGCCTGCGCAAATTTAAAAAGAGCGGGCTGCTCATTCATGCGCCCTGCCTGCCACCAACTGCGGCAAGCCGCTTCATCACCATTAAAATTCGGCAAACTGGCTGTGCATATCTGATCTTGTGAATGTTCCCGCTGCACTTGCAGGGCGACATTCCATTTTGTCACCGCCAAACTGAGCCTATGTTCCAACTCTTCATCTGTTTTTTGCCATTCCTGATTTACAGTCCTTATTTTGACGTCCATTAGATCAATGGTTAATCGCGCATCCAAAATCTTTTTTCGGGCGGTCTCGATGGTGGTGGATGGTGATAACACCGAAACCAGATCAGCACTGGCAGCGGTTTTGGCAGTGTTAAACTCTGCCAATAAATTATCATTAGTGGCCTGCGCTAAAATTAATTCTTTGATTTTTTTCATGGTGAATTTGAAATGAGCGGATGGGTTTAAAGTTTTAGGCTATTTGTTCAAAAAAACGCGCCAGAGCGCGCAATTGCCACGGATAGATTTGGCCGGTTGCACCCTTTTCGATCTTGGTATCATCAGCATTGACGACGTGGCCCGAAATGTTTTGGACCATTATCAATTCTGGCTCCTTGAAATCCGGCTGGCTTGTGAGGCGTTTAATGGCGCGTTGTGCCATTTCATATTCACGATCTTTGGACGCAACCTTTCTCAACTTCAAAACTTCGCGTTGCGTGAATTCCAATTCATTTAAAGTAGGTGTAATTTCGTATTTCATGGTCAAGCTTGGTTTGGGTTTGTCAGTTCGTTTGCGCGGCGGAAAAGAAAGTTGTAATCAGCAAGTAAGCTGTTGTTTTTCCATTTCCCGCGAATCACACGATTCAAATGCTCAGGTGAAACCTGAAGGATTTTCGCCGCGCTCCGCTGGCTCAGCGGCCTCGCCGGTTTGATTTTGTGTGCATTGATAATGGCGCGTTTCACAGACACACAGAATCATGGATTCATGATTCTGTCAATCAACCTTTTCATCGCTGGGCAATTTGTTAAACTTTTTGAGTGTCCAGGCAAAATCCAATTCCAGCGCGAGAGATTAAAATCTGTCAGCGTTTTAGATTGGCTAGGCAGTCATCAAATTTATCCCAAGTTGCATTTGCGCGATTGCTAGAGATAGACAGTAGTCGGCTTGCAAGTTATGAGCATGCAAGAGTGCCAATAAAAGCAAGCATAGCATTGGCGGCTTGTAATATTTCAGGAACATCACTTCAATGGTTGGCAAGCGGGAATGAGCCTGTGAAGTTTGATATTTTTGTTGATCATAAAACCCGCGAAAGAATCGATGGAAATAAGCTTTTTAGCGAGGTTTATGATTCAATACTAAAGCCATTAATTGAAGAGGATTTTCTTAATATAAAACAATTGGTCAAGGGGAAGTTCGACGCAAAAACGTTGGTGGAATACGGCGTCGGTTACCACGCTATTGGGGGCATCGGTGCCAAAGATTTGTTTGATTTGCTTGAAAAACAGTTGGATCAGATAGTTTGGGAAACACCTCCTCATTTGTTTCAAGAATTTTACGGTAAAATACGCATCGCGTTTCGACAGTTTTGTAGTGATCACGCCTCTGAAATGAATGCTTTTAATAAGAATATAAAGAGTGCGCCAGAAGAAACCGGCTTGACAATAGAAGTTAATTCGCTTACAAAAGAAAACGTGCAACCCGTCCTCCCAAAACTGATCCAACGCTTAAATCGTGCAACTGAAACACGCGGAAGCAAATCGGAATTGGCCAAGTGGCTTGGTGTCCATAGGCAAAGTGTGACGGATTGGCTGTCTGGCAAGCAGGAGCCAGGTGGCGAAATCACGCTCAAGATGCTTCACTGGGTCGAGCAACGAGAGCGGCAAAAATAAAAAAAGCCCTGGCAGTGCTACAACACCGCCAGAGCCGAAGACCCGAACCATGAAGAACAGTTATGAAAAACACAATCCGAGTCCGTAAAAACCGTAACGCGGCGCATACTTCGCGACAAGTCAAAACCCGCTTCAATAAAGAATTTAAGCTGCCTAAAGGTGCCAAGCATCATGCCTGTTTGGCCATTTTTGATCGCGCCAATCAAAGGCCTGCTAAAAAAATACCACTTACAGAACAAGAATTTTACGACTTGTGGGCTTTGCAGTTTTCTGGCGATAAAAAATATACTGACGAGTTGATTGCGGATTTAATCCGGCAAAAACTCTACGGCAAAAACGAAGTGCTCGACATTGACGAATTGGAGCTGGCCGTTTCTCAGTCGAATGCACTTACAGAACTTTTGTCGAACAAACTAGACCAATTCGTTAATTGTAAACGCATGCCATGGACTGGCGCGCACGGCAATTCGATCCTTTCTGGAATTCATCTTTTGGTTCAATCCACTCAAGATCGGCTAAACAAGGTTTTCAAAGATACCTTTAGTGCTATGCATCCGAAACTCCCTTAAATTGAGAAATAAAAAAATATGAGCTTGGAAAATAATGAAAATCGAATCGATATTCTTGAAGAGATGGTGCTTAAAATGAACAGTGTTCAAGAAAAATTAACTTACCTAATGCGACTTCAGGAGCTTCAAAATGCCAGAACAATGCAGGTGGCATTGTTAATAAAAAATGACCAAGACTCGCTGATTCGCTGGTTGATTTCCACTCCGCTGATTCCGGATGAAAAAACACGGCAGTCGTTTTTAGATCAAATTAAAAAAACCGAATCGCAATTCTCCGAAGTCTCGGCGCGCCAGGCCGAACTACTACAGAAATTGGAGAGGGATTTTCCTCTCTTGCCGCCCATTTGAAAGTTGACTGCTTGCCAGCCCCAACCATCGCAATATGGTTGGGGCTTTTTTAGGGCGTAATTATCACACGCACTTTAAATCCGCCTGGTCAATGAACACAGTTTATTGCCACATTGCATGGACTATGCGGCCATCATGCAGGTTCAAAGCGCCGTAAAAAGCCCCTGCACCCTGCACCCTATTTGAGCCACGGTGATTATGTCGGGTTTTGGGGTGCAGGGAGTCAAATCATTGGCCTTTTAGTGCATTTTTCTTTGCACCCTAAAACCCGACATGTTTCCAGAAACCCGACAAGTCAAAATGCCTATAAACAACGTTGAGACCCTTTAAATTCGGGACAATTCGGGCTTTTTTGGGTTCTTTTGGGATATTATGGCATTCCCGACAACATCACCGTAGCTCCTCATAGAAATCCCGAAATGGTGCGCGCGGCGGGGGTTGAACCCACAACCTTCGGCTTCGGAGACCGACGCTCTATCCAATTGAGCTACGCGCGCAAACTTGTGTGAATTAACGATGATCGGCTCGAATCGTTAGCCACACATTATGCGCGTTGCCAACGAGGCGGCAAGCAAATCCGAAACAGCCTAAAAACTGCGGGCTCGCGCTCGTTCGCCGTCGGCTAACGCAATGCTGGCCCTAGAAAAAAGGCAAATAGTGGGAGGCTTGACCTTAAAACACTCGCGGCCTAGCGCAAATCGGAAGTGCAAAAAATCTGTCACAACTCGCTTTCGGCGGACATCCTTAGACAAATGCAGGAACCTGATGATATCACGCTCTTAAAACAATATGCCGGCGGCGATGAATCTGCTTTCACGGTGCTTTTTGAGCGGCATGTCCATCTGGTCTATTCCGCCGCGTTGCGGCAAGCTCGCAATCCGTCTCATGCCGAAGAAGTCACCCAGGCGGTTTTCATCCTGCTCGCGCGGAAGGCAAAATCGTTAAGTCCCAAGATCGTATTGTCCGGCTGGCTCTATCAGGCGGCGCGGCTGACTACGGCTAGTCTGATCAAACGTGAAATCCGCCGCCAGCGCCGCGAACAGGAGGTGTATATGCAAAACTTGACGGAACCAGACGCGGCGCCTTGGGAACAAATATCACCCTTGCTGGATGACGCCATGAGCCGGCTGGGTGAACCGGACCGCAACGCTATTGTGTTGCGCTTCTTTGAAAATAGAACGACGTCGGACTTGGCCGCGACGTTGAAGCTGAATGAAGTAACCGCCCGCAAGCGTGTCAGCCGCGCGTTGGAAAAGCTGCGAACGATCTTTGAGAAACGCGGCGTCGTTTTGTCGGCGGCGAACATTGCCGGAACGATTTCGAGCCATTCCGTCCATGCCGCGCCCGCGGCGCTGGCCAATTCTGCCACTGCCGTCGCGATTGCCAAAGGCGCGGCGGCCAGCCTGCCGGCGGTGGCGCTTGCCAAAAGCACACTTATTACCCTGACTATGAAAACAAAAACCATGGTCGCTACCGCCATCATTGGCACCGTCCTACTGGGCGCGGGCGCGGGCAGTGTTTATTCCCTCTGGCATCAAAAAATGGACCGCATTACGGTCGCTTCGGAACTACCCATGACGTTCACCAATTCCGTGTTCCAGCCGGATGGTGATCGCGACGGTTCTTTTATCGTTGATTTAGATCCGAATATGCGGCGAACCAGCACTTCAGCCCCGGCCATTCATATCAAGGGCCCGATTGGAACCCAGCTTCGGGCGTCTGGGAATGCGGATAATTCTGCTTCCGCCTTGTGCGTGGTCGGCCCGGGTTCGCCGCTTTTGGGCCAGCGTATTTGTGTCACCGGCTGGCTCAAAACACGCAACGCGCAAAAATGGGCCGGCGCATTTTTGATCATTGGCACCGAAGATTTTAAATCCAAAGGCTGGTCCCGGGTGGATAGCATGAGCGACCGCCCGATCTACGGCACGACGGACTGGCAGCCAGTAAAATTTGTCACGGACTTGCCCGCTCAGCCTTGCGAGATTTATTTCGGTCCGGATCTTTACGGGGCGGGCGAGCTTTGGGGCGACGATTTCCAGATTAGCCTCGCTGCCCCCGACGCCGCGATCACCGATGACCGTGCCTGGCGCCGAAACTCGGATCGGCCCAACGACTATAAAACGACCACCGACCCCGCCAATCCCCACGGCGGCAACCCCTCCCTTTGTCTGGCTTACACTGGCCCGGACAATGCCGCGGGTAAATCATGGATCTGGCTTGGTCATCATCTCCGCTATCCGGAAATTGAAAGATATGTGGGTCACACCGTGCGCCTGAGCGGCTGGATAAAAACTGAAAAGGCTTCTGGCTATCTGCAACCACAAATCCGGCCGGGCTCCGGGTTAACGGACAAAAATTATAAACTGCTGGCCAAAGACAGCATGGGGCAGGACCAGAGCCTCAGCGGCACGCTGGATTGGACGGAGTTTTCACTGACCTGCGAGATCCCTAAAAACACCGGGAACATAGTAAACAGCTTTATATTTTGGGGCGGCGGCAAGGTGTGGATTGACACGAACTCGCTGGAGTTAACCCTTGTGGAATAAACGGATCGCGAGGTTTAACTTCGGTCGCTGGAGCCTGGCAAATTAATAACCAGAAGCAAAATGACCCATTGCCTTCCATTTCTCATTTGGGGTTTCATGCTGATCGCTGGGGCTAGCCCGGCGACCGGAACCATCGATGGCGCAGGTTTGTCAAAGGTAAAACCTATCCCATGAAATTTGACGAGCGACATCGGATTCGAGCCTTCACCCTCATTGAACTGCTGGTGGTCATCGCCATCATTGCCATTCTGGCGGCGCTGCTGCTGCCGGTTTTGGGCAAGGCCAAACAACGGGCGCAGACCGCCGGTTGTCTCAATAATATGAAACAATTGCAGTTGGGCTACCAAATGTATGGCGATGACAATAATGATTATTTGCCGCCCAACGAAGCCATCCCTGATCTGGACGCCTCCTGGGTCTTGGGCAACGCGCAAACTGACGTGACGACGACGAACATTCAAAACGGATTGATTTTTCATTATAACCAAAATGTTAAAATCTACGTTTGCCCGGCGAACCGATTGATGATTCCCGATGGCAATGGCGGCTCTATGCCGCAGACGCGGACGTGTGCCGTTGATTTTGCGCTGGGTGGATACACCCCGCCAACCCTTGCTGCGGGCGGACAAGCCGTGGGTGGCGGCACGTTCAATGGTGTTACTACTCTGGCTAAATTCAGCCAAATCCAAGTCAGCAGCGGCGGCGTATCGCAAAAAATCGTGTTTGTGGATGAGGCCCAAAATGGCGTGGATGATGGCTGCTTTGGAATTTATCCGGAAAGTTCGGCGAACAATACTTGGTGGAACATTCCGGGCTGCCGGCACGACAGCAAAAGAGCCAGCACATTCACCTTTGCGGACGGGCACGCTGAGGTTTGGAGGTGGCACGGAAATGCGATCATTGCCGATAATTCGCTGACTTACTCTGATTTATGGAACACCCCCGCGCCGGCCGATCCGGACACCGGTCCGGGCAGTTCAGATGATTTGCGTCGGGTTCAAGCGGGCACGGTTCGCTGAAAATTTCAAAGTTTCAAATTGCGGGAAAGCCAAGCTGCTAATTGACCAGCATTTGTCGTCGCGGGTGATGCCATAGCTAACCCGTAGGCGGGGCCTCAGTTTTCTACGTTATTTCCGCAACCGATAATCTCGCGGTGAACAGCCGAAGCGTTGCCGGAAACACGTGGCAAAATATTGGCTGGCGTTGAAACCGTTTTGGTAGGCGATGTCGGTGATGGAAGTCGCGGGTTCGGCGCGGAGCTGACGCGCGGCGAATTCCAAGCGGCATTGATTAAGATATTCCATCGGGCCGGTGTTGACGAGTTCGCGGCAATATTTGGAAAACGCGGTCACGCCCATGCCGCAGTGTTCGGCCATGCGGTTGATGGTCCACAATTCGCGGCCGGTCGCCGGATTGATTTCCACTTCCCGCAAAAATAATTTCACCGTGCGCTGGCGCGAAGTCAGGTCGGAACTTTCGTGCGTTTGTTGTTCGGACAACGCATCGAGAATGTTCAGCAAAAGTTGATTCAAATGCGTGGCGAGCCGCGAGACGGCGTGCGGTTTGTCCCAAGCTTCCACGGTGCGCGCCAGTTCGCGGAAAGAATGGATGATCGCGGGCGTGGCATGCCAGACGGGATTTTCGTTGTGCCGCAATTTTCGCGTCAGTTCAGCAAGATCGTCTTGGGTCAAAATCATCCACGCCGGCCAGTGCCAGTTCTGATGTGGACGTCGCACGCCGACATCGAGAATCAGCCAATGCAGGCGGCCCGGTCCGATGTTCGGCGCGCCCAGTTTGTGCGGTTGCCAGGGGCGGGTGATGGTGAATTGCCCGGCGCGCAGGTTGTGTTTTTTTCCATCGGCGGCAAACGCCATCGTGCCGGTTTCGAGAAACATGATTTCAATGCCTTCGTTGCGATGCGTATCCAGCCCCCAATCCTGCGCGCCGCCGGCGTTCCAAAAACCGATGCTGCTCAAGCCGGACAAAATGTTTTCCGGGACGGGCGTGCCGGGGTAATGACCTTTGGTGAGCGCGTGAAAAAGAATCTTGCCCGTTTCGATGGCGCGATTTTGTGGTTCGCAACGGTCAATCTCATACTGTGCACTGCGGGTCTGATACGTCGGCTTGGTGCTCACTGGATGTTCAATATTCTTCGCCGAACGATTTTGCAAGATTTCCTTGGGGAGAATCATTCATTATCGGAACATGACCATGCGAACAATTTGGCGCGGTTGCTTGGGAGCAGGCGTAAATCTGCCCGTTTTCAGCGGCATAATTTTTTTGTGTCTGACCACGCTGGTTGCTGCCGCCGCAAATCCGCCAGATTTTCCCGCGGCGAATCCCGGTGCGCTGGAGCGTTGGCAATCCAATCGCTTTGGCATGTTCATCCATTTTGATCCGTGCAGTTTGACGGGACGGGAAATCAGTTGGAGCCGGGCCGGGGAACGGCGTGACTATGGTTCGGTGGTGAAAGAGGGAACGCCGGCGGCGGAATACGACGCGCTGTATCAGCAGTTCAATCCGACGAATTTCAACGCCCGCACTTGGGTGGCGATCGCCAAATCGGCCGGCATGAAATACCTCGTCTTCACCGCGAAACATCACGACGGTTTTGCGATGTTCGATAGCAAGCTGACGGATTATTCGATCATGAACAGCCCGTTTCACCGCGATCTGTGTGCGGAACTCGCGGCGGCGTGTCATGACGCCGGTATTTCACTCGGCTTTTATTATTCGCCGCCCGACTGGCATCATCCTGATTTCTTCACCACCAACCACGCGGATTACATCAAATACATGCACGGGCAGGTTCGCGAACTATTGACCAACTACGGTCAAGTGGATGAATTATGGTTTGACACAACGGGTGGTAAAAACACGCCGGAAACTTGGGACAATAAAGATTTGTTCCCGATGATCCGCCAATTGCAGCCCAAAATCCTCGTCACCACCCGCGCCGGTGGCTGGGGCGATTTTGATACGCCGGAACAACGCATCGGCGGTTTTCAAAATAATTCGCCATGGGAAACGTGCATGACAATCTGCCAGCAATGGTCGTGGAAACCGAATGACCATTTGAAATCGCTTGCGCAATGTATTCAAACGCTGGTCTTGTGCGCGGGCGGCGATGGCAATTTGTTACTCAACGTCGGTCCGATGCCCAACGGCGAAATCGAGCCGCGTCAGGTTGCGCGCCTGCAAGAATTGGGCGTCTGGTTGGCGAAGAATGGTGAAAGCATTTATGGCACGCGCGGCGGTCCGTGGAAACCGACAAAAAATTTCGCCAGCACGCGCAAGGGTGATGCGATTTACGTCCATACTTTTAGCGCGGCGGAAACGATCGAATTACCCGACCTCGCCGCCAAAGTAAAATCCGCCACGTTGCTCGGGGGCGATGAAATCAAATTTACGCAACAGGATGGCAAGCTGACGCTCACCGTCCCGACCGCGGTGCGGGATGCGAATGACACCGTGATTAAGCTGACGCTGGCGGGCTCCGCGATGGATTTGCCGGTGTTAAAAATCCCCGCCACGGTCAAGGCCACGGCTTCGAATGTTTACCAAAATGATAATGAAAATTACGGTGCGCAACAGGCGTTTGACGGCGATGAACAAACACGCTGGGCGACGGATGGAGACACCAAACAGGCGTGGGTTGCGGTGAATTTCCCGACGCCAAAAATAGTTCATCAAGTTCGGATTTCGGAAGCGTATGCCGGTCGCGTGCACAAATTTGAATTGCAGTATCGCCTGGGCAACGAGTGGAAAATGATTTTCACTGGCACAAAATTAGGTGAACATTTTCGCAAGTCATTTCCTGCGGTCACGGCGCAAGAATTTCGACTGAATATCCTCGACGCCACCGACGGGCCGACGATCAACGAAATTGAATTGCAGTAATAGTTCCCCGATGAACAACTCGATGAGCCATTTGGACTGGGCGATCATTGCCGCATATTTATTGGTCGTGGTGGGCATTGGCGTGTTTGCTGGATTTCGTCGCAGCAAAAGTGCGGGTTCGGGTGGCCAATATTTTCTCGCGGATAATTCACTGAAATGGCCGGTCATCGGTCTGGCGATGTTCGCGGCGAATATCTCCACCGTTCATCTGGTCAGCCTCGCGCAATCGGCTTACACCTCCGGTCTGCTCAACGGCAACTTCGAGTGGATGGCCGGTTTCACCTTGATCTTGCTCTCGCTGTTTTTCGCGCCGCTCTATCTGCGGGCAAAGGTGCCGACGCTGCCGGATTATCTGGAGCGTCGCTATAACCGCAACTGCCGCGACGCGCTCTCCTTCGTCTCGCTGATCTCGGCCATCGTCATCCACATTGGTGTCGCGCTATTCACCGCTGCTGCCGTGTTGTGTTTCATTTTTGGCATTTCGGAGACCCAAACGATTCTCGGCATCAACGCCTTGATGTTCTTTATCATCGTGCTCGGTGTCTTGACGGGAATTTACACAGTTGTCGGCGGCTTGCTGGCGGTCGTGTGGACGGAAAGTATTCAAACCGTTTTGCTGCTCATCGGCGCGATTTGCATCACGGTCGCGGGCTATCACGCGGTCGGCGGCTGGGAAGCATTGAACCATTTGCTTAACACGCAGCCGCATCCGTTGCTGGGTAAAGAAGGTGGCGCAGAACTTTCCACGAAATCTTTTCTGCACATGCTGCACGTCAGTGGCGACAACACCGTCGTCGGCAATATCCCTTGGTATTCCGTGCTGCTCGGTTATCCCGTCATCGGCATCTGGTATTGGTGCTGCGATCAGACCATCGTCCAGCGCGTGCTCGCGGCGAAGGATGAAAAACACGCACGCCTTGGCCCCTTGTTCTGCGCGTTTTTGAAAATTCTGCCGGTATTTTTCTTCGTGTTGCCCGGCGTGCTGTGTGTCGCGTTGGTGCAGAAAAGTTATTTCGGCACGGAAGTCGTGAACGGCGTCACGCAAGCCATCGGGCCGCTCGCCTCCAAAGATACTTACGCCTTCATGCTCACACATCTGTTGCCGGTCGGACTCAAAGGCCTCGTCGTCGCCGCAATGTTAGCCGCTGCGATGCAGACCTGTTCCGCCGCGCTCAACTCTGCCGCGACGTTGTTCGCCTACGACATCTGGAAACGTTGGCGTCCGTCAACCGCCGACCGTAGCCTCGTAAGCGTTGGACGCTGGACGACCGTGGTGGCCACGATTTTGGCCATTGTGCTCTCGCCATTGTTCGGTCATTACGACACGATTTTTCAAGGGCTCAACACGTTGATCTGCTACATCGCGCCGCCGATCACCGCCGTATTTCTCGTGGGCGTATTTTGGAAAAAAGCCGGTGGCCGGGCGGCCTTTATCACGATGGTTTTTGGCGGGTTACTCGGTGCCGCGTGTTTCTTGCTCGGTTTTTTCAAAGATAAAATTGCGAGTAAGGAAGCCATCGTTGCGTCGCCCGTGCTCAATTTTATTTACAACACTTGCCTCGCGGATTTCATGCTCGCGTCGTTCGGTTTATTTTGCATTTGCGTGACCGTGCAAGTCATCGCCTCGCTCGCGTTGCGCGAACCGTTAAAGGCCGGCGCGGAAACGTTGATCTGGGAAAATTGGACCGCGCCATTACGCGTCAAATGCGGTTCGGGCTGGTCGGATTATCGTTTCATGTCCGCGCTGGTGCTGATCATTTTTGTGACGCTCTATTTTATTTTTCGTTAACCATGATTTTTCGTTTTAAAAAAATCGTTATCCGGCTGCTGGCGGTGAGTGGCGCATGCTTTACGCTAACCGCCTGCGCCGACGAACCGCGGCTGTGGTTCGCTCACCCCGCGGCAAATTGGAACGAAGCGTTGCCGCTCGGCAATGGACGTTTGGGCGCGATGGTTTTTGGCGGCGTGGCGAAAGAACGTTTGCAACTCAATGAAGACAGTCTCTGGGCGGGTTGTCCGGTGGAAGCGTATCCCACCGATTTTTCGAATCAATTGGCCGTCGTGCGCCAGTTGATTTTCGCCGGCAAAAATGCTGAGGCCAACGCTTACGGACTCGAACATCTCACCGCCATGCCGACGTGTTTTCGTTCCTACCAGCCGCTGGGCGATTTGTGGTTGGATTTTGGCGGCGCGGAAACGAACATGCTTTACCGGCGCGAATTGCGCTTGGCCGATGGGCTGTCGCGCGTCAGCTATCGCCGCGGCGATGCCACCATCGTGCGCGAAGCTTTTATCTCTGCGCCGGACAATGTGCTGGTGCTGCGCGTGACGACGGACCGACCGGGCACGCTTGATTTCAAAGTGAACCTCACGCGCGAACTTAATGCCAGTGTGACGGCCACCACAAACGGCAGCTTGCAACTCGACGGCCAGGTTATGGACGTGGAAAATGAGGATGGCGGTCACGCCGGCAAGCCCGGCGGCCAGGGGCCCGGCGGCGCACACATGAAATTCGCCGGACGCTTGCTGGCGCGAGTGGAAGGTGGAACCGTTTTGGCCGAAGACAACCAGCTTCATATCAAAGGCGCGACCGAGGCCATGCTTATTTTTACCGCCGCGACGGATTACAATCTGGCCAAACTCAACTTCGACCGCGCGATTGACCCGGTAAAAACCTGTGACGCAATCCTCGCCCACGTTGCGAAAAAAACGTGGGCGCAATTACTCGCCACGCATCTCGCTGAACATCGGGCTATGTTCAACCGCGTTTCGGTCCAGCTGGGCACGCCCGATCCGGCGTTGGAAAACCTGCCGACGGACGCGCGCCTCGCCGCGCTTCGCAAAGGTGGCGATGATCCCGGTCTCGTGGCGTTGCATTTCCAATTCGGACGTTATTTGCTGATGAGCAGTTCACGTCGTCCCGCGCCGTTGCCGGCGAATTTACAGGGCATTTGGAACGATAAATTGCCGGCCCCATGGCAGTCGGATTATCACCTGAACATCAATTTGGAAATGAATTACTGGCCCGCCGGCGTGGCTAATCTGGCGGAAACCGTCGACCCGTTGATGGACTGGTTTGAACTGTTGACGCAGCGCGGCCAGGAATCTGCGAAAAAATTATATGGTGTGGACGGTTGGGTGGCATATCTCGCCACGAATCCGTTTGGCCGCACTTCGCCCAGCGCGTCCACGCTCGCATCGCAATTTATCAATTCCTCGATCGAACCGCTCTGCGGCACGTGGATGGCGGCGGAGTTGTTTGATTTCTATCAGTTCACCGGCGACCGGAAATTTTTGCAACGGCTCTATCCCATTTTGCGCGGCGCTTCCGAATTTGTTTTGGACACGCTCGTGACCGCGCCGGATGGCACGCTCGTCATCGCACCATCCACGTCGCCGGAGAATAGCTACCTTGATCCGGAAACTAAACAGCATCTTCGCATCACGTCCGGTTCGACGTTTCACATGAGTTTGGTGCGGGCGATTTTTGACGCAACAGATCGCGCGGCGGCGATTCTCGGCACGGACGAACCCATGCGGCAACGCATTGCGGCGGCGCGCGCCAAACTGGCGCCGATCAAGATCGGTGCGGACGGGCGCATTCTTGAATGGGCCGAACCGTATGCGGAAACCGAGCCGGGCCATCGCCATAATTCGCACATTATCGGCCTGCATCCCTTCGATCAAATTACTCCCGCCACCCCGGAACTATTCGCCGCCGCACGCAAGTCGCTCGAATATCGTCTCGCTCATGGCGGCGGTGGCACCGGCTGGAGCCGCGCTTGGATGATCAATCTGTTTGCGCGTTTGCAAGATGGCGAAGCCGCGCGATCGCACTATATGACGTTGCTCCGCCGCAGCACGCTGCCCGATATGTTCGACAATTGCCCGCCGTTCCAGATTGACGGTAATTTCGGTGGCTGTGCGGGTCTGGCGGAAATGCTGTTGCAAAGCCACGAACGCGTGCCCGGTTCCGGGCCGGCTGATCAACAATTCATTTTGCACCTGCTGCCCGCGTTGCCCAAGGAATGGGCCAGCGGCTCGGTCAAGGGATTGCGCGCCCGGGGAAATTTCACCGTGGACATCGCTTGGAAAGACGGGCTGGTCACAGAATATCACATCACTTCAACAGAACCGCGTGAAGTAAAAGTGCTCGTCAATGGTGCGGTCAAAAACATCATGGCCGAGCGCCAGACCACCGCCAACGGCCCCGTGAACTAAACTTACAATCATGAAACAATTACTTTGTCTCCTTGCCCTCGTTTACTTGACCGGCTGTGCGACGCAACCATCGGCGCAGCAAAATTCTCCACAACGCTATTGTTGGGTCACCGGTTTGAAACCGGATCAAGCCGCGCACTATGAAGATTTACACGCGCACATTTGGCCGGGCGTAAACAAGATGATCAAGTCGTGTCACATCCAAAATTTTTCCATCCACGAACGCGAAATCAACGGCCAGTTATATCTCTTCGCGTATCTCGAATACACCGGCACGAACTTTGACGCCGACATGGCGCGCATGGCCGCGGATCCCGAAACCGTTCACTGGTGGAAAGAAACCGATCCGTGCCAATCGCCGTTGCCCGATGCGGCGGCGAAAGGGAAAATCTGGTCGGACACCAAAGAAGTTTATTTCCTCAAATGAATTTGTTGCTTCAAGATAAAGTAATTTTTCTCACCGGCGGTTCGTGCGGCATCGGTCGGGATTGTGCGAAGGCCTACGCAGCTGAAGGGGCGAAAGTGGTCATCGTCGCCCGTGATCCTGACGGCGTTGAAAAAGTCGCCGCCGAACTGGGTGCCGACCATCTTGGGATCGTCTGCGATGTGACGCGGGATGCTGAAGTAAAAGCGGCGGTGGAAAAAACCTTGGCGCGCTACGGAAAAATTAACGCCGTGCACAACAACGCTGGCATTGCGTCGCCCTCCAAGGCGATTCACGAAACCACCGACGCCGAGTGGGACGCGCTATTTAATGTGAATCTAAAAGGCGTTCTGCACACCACGCGCCATGCTTATGCCGCGCTGCTCGCGAGCAAAGGTTGCATTCTCAACACCTCCAGCCTCGTCGGCGTGATCGGCCAGGAAATTCACGCCGCTTACACTGCGACGAAAGGCGGTATGAATGCATTGACCAAATCCATGGCGTTGGATTATGCCAAGCAAGGCATCCGCGTGAACGCCGTTTGTCCCGCTGGCGTGTGGACGCCCATGCTCCGCGAATGGTGCGGCGAGCAACCTGATCCTGCCTCCATCGAACACTATCTCAACGAAATTCATCCGCTCGGTTATTGCCCGGAAAGCGATGTCATCGCCGACGCGTGCGTTTTTTTACTCTCGGAAAAAGCGCGCTTCATCACCGGTCACATCATGAACGTCAGCGGCGGCGCGGAACTGGGTTATCGTCGTAATATTTAATTTATGATTAAAAAAATCTCCACGCGCGATGCGCGGTTTCCGATCGGTCACGGTCACGGCAGCGACGCGATTCACAACGATCCGATCTATTCCTACGCCGTCACGGAATTGCACGATGACAAAGGCCGCATTGGGATTGGTCTCGCGTTCACGCTCGGTGAAGGCAACCAACTCGTTTGCGAAGCCGCCCGTTTCTACGCGCAACGGCTCGTCGGCAAATCCATCGAAGAAATCATGGCGAACTTCGGTGCGTTGCAACATGCGATGGCCGATGAACAACAATTCCGCTGGCTCGGGCCGCACAAGGGCATCGTGCAACTCGCGCTCGCCTCCGTCACGAATGCCTGCTGGGATTTGTGGGCGAAAACGCGCGGGGTGCCGTTGTGGAAATTGTTACTCGACCTCACGCCGGAACAAGTTATCGCCACGCTCGATCTTTCGTATCTCGAAGACGAACTCACTGCGGCGTCGGCGTTGAAAATTGTTCAGGAACATCAACCGACTCGCAGCGCGCGCGAAGGGATTTTAAAAGCCGGTTATCCCGGTTACGACACGTCCGTTGGTTGGTTCAACTATGACGACGCGCAAGTCCGTGAAAATTGCAAACGCGCCATTGCCGCTGGTTTCACCGCGATGAAACTCAAAGTCGGCTCGCGCGATGCCGAACGCGATTTGCGCCGCGCACACATCGTCCGCGAAGTTGCCGGTGACAAAGCCCGCGTGATGGTGGACGCGAATCAGCAATGGACGTTGCCGCAGGCGCTGGACATTTGCCAAAAACTACGCGCGATGAATCCATTTTGGATCGAAGAGCCAACGCATCCCGATGATGTGACTGGCCATAAAACCTTGGCCGATGCCATCGCGCCGCTAAAACTCGCACTCGGCGAACATGTCCCGAACCGCGTCGTTTTCAAAAATTATCTGCAAGCCAAGTGCGCCGGGTTTATTCAAGTGGATGCCGTGCGCGTCGCGGGCGTGAGCGAATTTCTTGCGGTCAGTTTGTTGTCGCGTAAGTTTGGCGTTCCGGTTGTGCCACACGTTGGCGACATGGGACAATTGCATCAACATCTTGTGCTGTTCAATCACATCGGGCTTGGTCACGACGCCATCTTTCTCGAACACATCCCGCACCTGCGCGAACATTTTATTCATCCGTGCAAAGTCGAAGGCGGTGTCTATCAAACGCCGCAGGAGATTGGTTCGAGTTGTGATCTGAAACCGTGAATTACCGGTCAGCCCGGCCCGGCATTTCAGGTTGCTTTCGATAAGTCTGCGGTGATTTGCCGAAAACTTTGTGGAAGACCAGCCGAAAATGTTCGTCGCTGCGGAAGCCGGCGCGGTGGACGATATGTTTGATGGGCAGCATGGTTTCCTGCAGCAATTTGGCGGCGCGGGAGACGCGGCAGAATTGAATCTCATCCAACACACTTCGGCCGGTAGCAGCTTTGAAACGCCGGTCCAAGGTTCGTCGAGCGATTTTCACCTTCTCCGCCACCGCCGGCACGTCCACCGCGTCGTGGCTGTAATTCCAGATGTATTCCACGGCGGTTTTGACCAGTTCATCCGGCAGTCCGCTTTCATTGCTGGCGGTGCCGACGGGTTGATCCCGCAGAAAATGAGCCAGTAATCCGCCGGCCTGCAGGGAATAATTGGCCGAGTTGGCCGACGGTTGTTGATGGATGCTAGCGAGCAGATGTTCGAACTGGGCGCGGAATAGTTTTTTATGCTCAATGACCGGGATGTTTTTTTCCAAACGAAAAGCATCGCGATGAAGCCAGTGCAGGGGGCGGTCGCCATTAAAATGAATCCACATCAGCGTCCAGCCGGTTTTGGTGGAAGGGCGGTGACGATGCCATTCGCCGGGCCGGAATAAAAAAGCATCGCCCGCGCCGAGGTGCTGGCGATGTTCGCGGGTTTCAAATTCTCCGCTGCCGGCAACATTCAAGGCCAGACAAAATTCCGGGAGCGTCCGGCCTTCCCGCCATTCAAAATAAAAAATCGGCGCGTCTCGCGTAGGATAGCGTTCACCCGGCAGGATTTTTTCCCAGCCCGCATGCGTCAGATAAAACGGCTCATGGAACAAGGCTTCATTCACTGGCAGCGCATGGCGGAATGGTTGCGTCAGGCTCATTTATAGGGATTAACTGGGTTGGGCAGCAATATAGATACGAATTAGACTGGATTCAATGGCTTAAAACTTTGGGTTAATGTCATTGCCCGGCGGCGGCGGACGATGGCTTAATGATTCAAATCCCGTGCCCATGATCTTGAACGATAAACCCGTTATGCCGACGATCCGGTTTCCCATCGTCATTTTGGGCGCGGGCGGCATCGTGAAGGACGCGCATCTGCCGGCGTATCGGCTGGCGGGTTTGCCGGTGGACACATTGATGAACCGCACGCGGGCACGGGCGGAGGCGCTCGCGGCGGAATATGGCGTCAAAAAAGTTTTTAGCACGGTGGCCGAAGCGATCTCCCACGCGCCGGCCGATGCCGTTTATGATCTTGCGCTGCCGGCCTCTTTGTTTGCGGATACGCTGCGGCAGCTGCCGGAAGGTGCGCATGTGCTCATCCAAAAACCAATGGGCGAAACCTTGGCGCAGGCGCGGGAAATTTTGGCGATTTGTCGTGAGAAAAAATTGCACGCCGCCATCAACTGTCAGCTTCGCTACGCGCCGTTTGTCGTGGCGGCCCGTCAACTCATTGACGCTGGCGTCATCGGCGAATTGACGGATATGGAAATGCGGCTGACGTGTGATACGCCGTGGCATCTGTTTCCGTTTTTGCAGGGGTTGCCACGCATGGAGATCGTTTATCATAGCGTGCATTATGTGGATTTGATCCGGTCATTTCTGGGTCAACCGGATAAAATTCAGGCGCTGACCTTGCCGCATCCGAATTTGCCGGGCCTCGCCTCCACGCGCAGCACCATCATCCTGAAATATGCCTCGGGCGTGCGGGCGACGATCACGACGAATCACGACCATAACTTCGGCGCGCGCCACCAGGAAAGTTATTTGAAATGGGAAGGCACGCGCGGCGCGATCTGGGCGCGAATCGGTTTGCTGATGGATTATCCGCTCGGCGCCGGGGACGTGTTTGAATATTGCGTCCGCGAACCTGGCCGTGAACCGGAATGGAAATCCGTTGCGCTCGAAGGCTCATGGTTTCCCGAGGCGTTTGTCGGCACGATGGCCAGTTTGCAACGGCACAAGGCGGGCAGTGAAAAAATCATGCCCACCTCCGTGGAAGACGTGATCCACACCATGGAATGTGTGGAGGCGGCGTATCGGGCGAGTGAACACGGCGGTATTTCTCCAAAAACTTTGACGTGATGAAAACGAAAACAATTTTGCGCGGCATCACCTGGAACCACACGCGCGGTTTTTTGCCGATGGTGGCGACCGCCCAACGTTTTTCGGAAATCCACCCGGATGTGGAAATCATCTGGGAAAAACGTTCGCTCCAGGAATTTGCCGACGCGCCGATCGTTAATTTAATTGAAAAATATGACCTGCTCGTGATTGATCATCCGTGGGCCGGCTACGGCGCGGCGCACGGCGCCTTGCTGCCGCTGGAAAGAAAATCGCCGCCGCATTTTATCGCCGATCAACAGCGCCACCAAGTCGGGCCGTCGCACGATAGTTACACGTTTGACGGGGTGCAGACGGCGTTTGCGATTGATGCGGCCACGCCGGTTGCCTCGTGGCGGGAAGATTTATTAAATGCCACGCCGCCCAAAAACTGGGATGAAGTTTTGACGCTCGCGCGGAATAAAAAAGTTTTATTCGCCGGCATTCCGATTGATTCGTTGATGAATTTTTACATGTTGTGCGGGGCGCTTGGCGAAGAACCGTTCCGGCAAAAGGAAACCGTGGTCACGCGCGAAGTTGGCCGCCGTGCGCTGGCGCATTTGCGTGAACTCGCCGCGCTTTGTTCGCCGCGCATGTTTTCGATGAATCCGATCGCCGTTTACGAAGCGTTGTCGCGGACGGATGATTTTGTTTATTGCCCGTTCGCATATGGCTATTCGAATTATTCGCGTGCCGGTTACAGTCGAAAACTGCTGACGTTTGGCGATGTGCCGGTCTTCCGCGAACACCGGCTCCGCAGCACGCTGGGTGGAACCGGCTTGGCGATCTCGGCCAAGACGTTGCATCCCGAAATCGCAATTGCCTACGCCGAATTTGTCGCCGGCGCGGAAATTCAGAAAACTATTTACACCACTGCCGGTGGGCAGCCGGGACATCGCGCCGCGTGGTTGGACGCGGAAAATAACCGGCTGACGAATAATTATTTTACCCGCACCTTGCCCGCGCTGGACAACGCGTATCTGCGCCCGCGTTACAATGGCTATCTGCATTTTCAAGATCACGCGGGCGATGGCGTGCGCGCCTTCATGATGGGCGAGGCGGCGGCGGATGCGGTGTTGGAAAAAATGGATTCACTTTACGCCGAATCACTCGCGATTTCCCACGCTAAAATTTCCCGGGAATAATATTTATGTTCATCACGCAATTTTTTGAAGACTACGCTGTCGGCTATGTGCGGGAAACTTTGGGTCGCACGATCACGGAGACGGACATTGTCGTCCACGCCGGCCAGACGGGCGATTTTTACCCGCATCACATGGATGCCGAATGGTGCAAGACGCAAGAGTTCAAGCAACGTATCGCGCACGGCACGTTGATCTTCAGCGTCGCGGTTGGCATGACGGCGGGCGCGATCAATCCCGAGGCGTTTTCCTACGGCTATGACCGCTTGCGTTTCATCAAGCCCGTTTTTATTGGCGATACCATCCGCGTTCGCGTGACGATCAAGGAAAAGCACGACCACAAAAAACCAACGCATGGCGTGGTCAGCGAGTTGGTGGAAGTCTTCAATCAACACAATGAAACCGTGCTTGCGTGCGAGCATTTATTGCTCGTGCGCCGGAAAAATTTATGAAGCCACTTGAAGGATTATTAGTTCTGGATTTCAGTCAGTTTCTCGCCGGGCCCAGTGCGGCGATGCGGCTGGCCGATTTGGGCGCGCGCGTGATTAAAATCGAACGCCCCGGCGGCGGCGACATTTGCCGTCAACTTTACATCTCCAATTCGAAGCTGGATGGCGACAGCACCTTGTTTCACTCCATCAATCGGAACAAACAAAGTTTCGCCGCCGACTTGAAAGATCCCGCTGATCTGGCGCGGGTAAAAAAACTCGTCGCGCAAGCCGATGTGCTGATCCAAAACTTCCGCCCCGGCGTGATGAAACGCATCGGCCTCGACTACGAGGAAGTTGCCAAAATCAATCCGCGTCTCGTTTATGGCATCGTCACCGGCTACGGCACCAGCGGGCCGTGGGTGGATTTACCGGGCCAGGATTTGCTCGCCCAAAGCCGCAGCGGGCTCGTGTGGTTGAGCGGCGATGCGGATCGTCCGCCCACGCCGATGGGCCTCGCCGTGTGCGATCTCGCGGCCAGCGCGCATCTGGTCCAAGGCATTCTCGCCTGTCTGTTGCGCCGCGCGACCACGGGGCAGGGCGGTAAGATTGAAGTCAGTTTGCTTGAATCCATTTTGGATCTGCAATTTGAACTCACAACCACGTTTCTCAATGACGGCGGAAAATTGCCGCAACGCAGCACGATCAATAACGGCCACGCTTATCTCGGTGCGCCCTACGGAATTTACGCAACGGCCAACGGCTTTCTCGCGCTGGCGATGGGCTCAGTCGTGCGGCTTGGTGAATTGTTGGAAATGCCCGCGCTGGCAACCTTTGCCAATCCCGATTCATGGTTTTCGCAGCGCGATGAAATCAAGGCATTGCTCCGCGAGCATCTGAAGACCCAACCCACCCAACACTGGCTGGATCGCTTGGTGCCGGCCGATTATTGGTGCGCCGAAGTTTTGAACTGGCAGGAGCTTTTTAAACACGCGGCCTTCGCCGAATTGGATTGGGTCATGGAAGTCCAACGCGAGGACGGACCGGTGATGAAAACCACCCGTTGCCCGATCACCATTGACGGCGCGCGTTACAAATCCCGGCTCGGGGCGCCGCGGGTCGGCCAGCACAACGAACAAATCACCCAGGAATTTGGCCTCGCCTGAATCCGCCATCGTAACATGAAAAATCCCAATCCTGATCCCGCCAAGCACAAGGAGATTCCCATCTGGAACGCCGAGAATTGGTTTTATGAAGACATCGTCATCGGCAAAAAATTGCGCTCCATCCGTCGCACGTTATCCGAAGGCGAGAGCATGCAGTTCAATGCGCTCGTGCTGGACATGCACCCGTATGTCGCCGATGAAATTTTCGCGAAGACCGAAGGCGTTTTTGGTAAACGATTGATCGCGGGCGCGATGGTTTTCAGCGTTGGCCTCGGGTTGGTCGCCACCAATTGCGTGAATGCGTTCAGTTATGGCTACGATAAACTGCGTTTCATTAAACCGGTTTTCATCGGCGATACGCTTTACACCATTAAAACTGATTTGGAAAAAGCACCAAAATATAAAGAGATGGGCTTGTATCGCGCCAGCTACGAGATTTTTAAAAACGATGGTGAACTGGTGCTCTACTGCGAGCATTTGCAAACGGTGAAATATCGCAACCCCGCCGCGTTTGCGGATCAAATTGGAAAACCATGATCGCTCCCAACCCGCTCCTCGGCACCGGCCTGCACGCCATCGGCGCAATGTTCGCTGCCCTGTGCTACACACCGCAACGCCGGGTCGTCCGCTGGTCGTGGCAATCCTACTGGCTCGTGCAAGCGCTGTTCTGCTGGTTGCTGCTGCCGGTTTTGGGAGCATGGCTGACGATTCCTGAATTGGCCACGGTGTTGCGCGAAGCCCCGCACGCCGCGATGTGGCAATCCTTTTTACTTGGCGCCGCCTATGGCATCGGCGGAACCGCCTTCGGCATTGCCATTCGCTACATTGGCTTTTCACTGACCTATGCGATCGCCATCGGGCTTTCCACCGTGCTGGGCACCTTGATCCCGCCGCTCGTGAAAGGAACCCTGGCTACGACCTTGGCGGGGCCGGGCGCGCAGTGGGTGATCGGCGGCATTGCCATTGGCGTGGTCGGCATCGCTTTTTCCGGCGTCGCTGGCCGGATGAAGGAACGCGACCTGAACACGTCGGCGCAACTCGCCGGATTTTCGCTGATGAAAGGACTATTGCTCTCGCTGCTCGCCGGCGTGCTTTCGGCGGTTTACGGCTTCGCGCTGGAAGCCGGCGCACCGATTGCCAATGTCGCTTCCGCTCACGGCGCGGGCGTCTTCAGCGGTAACGTGGTTTATATTTTCTCCAACACCGGCGCTTTTTTAAGCACGGCGATTTATTGTCTCTGGCTGCATCGCAAACATAAAACGCTCGGTGAAATCATCGGTTTGCCTGCCGGCACCGAACGTGCCCGCCTGCCCGTGAATTGGGCGATGGCGGTGCTGACCGGTTGCCTGTGGTATGGTCAGTTTTTTTTCTATAACCTCGGCCACGTGCGCATGGGCAATTATCAATTCGTCAGTTGGGCGATTCACATGCTCATGCTCATCTTGTTCAGTATCATCGTCGGCGTGTGGCTGCATGAATGGCGGAATTCGCGTCCGGCGACCAAGACCGTGCTTGGGCTCGCGTTCGTCGTGCTGGCAGGTGCGATTCTGGCGCTGACTTATGGCAACCATCTCGCGGAAATAAAACCTACCTCGTGACCTATGCGACTCATTGATACGCATCAACATCTTTGGGATCTGGCGCAATTTCCTTATTCGTGGTGCGCCGGCATTCCCGCGCTCAACCGCAGTTTTTCGCTGGACGATTATCGCGCCGCCGCCGCGGGCACTGGCATCGAAAAAACCATCTTCGTGGAATGTGATGTGGATGAACCGCACATTCTCGCCGAGGCGCAACACATCCAAAAGTTGGCCGACCAAAATCCGCTCATCGCTGGCATCGTCGCCGGTGGCCGCCCGGAAAAAACAGGTTTTCCCGCGCACTTGGAAAAGTTATTGGCATTACCAAAACTGCGTGGCGTGCGGCGCGTCTTACACGTCGTGCCGGACGAGATTTCACAAAGCACGTTGTTCGCGGAAAATATTCGGCGGCTCGCGGAACACCGGCTCACGTTTGACCTGTGCGTGCTCGCGCGACAATTGCCACTCGCCGCGGCGCTGGTCAAAAAATGTCCCGACGTCCAATTCATCCTGGATCACTGCGGCGTGCCGGACGTGAAAGGCCACGCCTTCGATCCGTGGCGGACGGAGCTGAAGGAACTCGCCGCGTTGCCAAATGTCGCCTGTAAAATCAGCGGGTTGATCGCTTATGCCGATGCGGAAAAATGGACGGCAGAAAATCTGCGGCCCTGGGTGGAGCACGCGATTGAATGCTTCGGCTGGGATCGCGTTCTCTGGGGCGGCGATTGGCCGGTTTGCAATCTGACGGCGTCACTCGGGCAATGGGTGGCGACGACCCATAAAATATTTCTCGGCGCAAAAAATCTCGAACGGGAAGCGTTGTTTTGTAATAATGCCGAGAGGATTTATCATGTTTAGCCTCAAAAATAAAACCGCCCTCGTCACCGGCGGAGCCTCGGGCATCGGCGCGGCGATTGCGGAAACATTCGCGCAAGCCGGCGCAACGGTTTGGGTCGCCGATCGCAATGAAAAAGATGGTCGCGCCTTCGCCGAGCGTATCGGCGGTAAATTTATTTCCATTGATGTCGCGAGTGAAGCTGATTGCGAAAAAGCGGCGCAAACGGTCGGCGCGCTGGATATTTTGGCGAACGTTGCGGGCATTGGCCACGTTGGCACACTGCTCAACACAACCGCGGTTGATCTGGATAAACTTTACGCCGTGAACGTGCGCGGCATTTTCAATTGCTGCAAGGCCTTTGCGCCCGCGATGCTGGAACGCAAATACGGCAGCGTCATCAACATGGCGTCCATCGGCGGTATCGTGGCGGTGCGTGAGCGGCTCGCTTACACGACCACGAAATTTGCCGTCGTCGGTTTGACCAAGGCGCTCGCGCTCGATCATTCGCACACCGGCGTGCGGTTTAATTGCATCTGCCCCGGCCGCGTTGAAACCCCGTTCGTCATGGCGCGTTTGAATGAATATCCTGATCCGCAAGCCGCGTATCGCGACATGGCTTCGACGCAATTGAATGGTCGCATGGCCAAGCCGGAAGAGATCGCCGCCTCCGCGTTATATCTCGCGGCAGACGAAAGTGCGATGGTCACCGGTAGTTCGCTGATGATTGATGGCGGCTGGAGCGCGGGGAAATAAAGCAATGTGCTGCCGACATTTTGTCGGTCGGAGAAAACGTCTATTGCAACAACTGCCAACAGAATGTTGGCAGCACTTTGGCGGCGCAGAGAATTTTTAAATTATTAATTTATGAAAATTATTCGTTATCAAGACAAGCAAGGTTCCGTGGGATATGCCGCGCAACAAGCCGACGGCTCGGCATTGAAACTTACGGGCGATATTTATGGTTCGCCCAAACTTACGACGGAAAAAGCCGATGTCGCCAAGTTGCTCGCGCCCGTCCAGCCGAGTTCCATCATCTGTATCGGCCTGAACTACCGCAAGCATG
This sequence comes from Methylacidimicrobium fagopyrum, assembly GCA_026225255.1. GTDB lineage: Bacteria > Verrucomicrobiota > Verrucomicrobiia > Limisphaerales > UBA11358 > UBA11358. The sequence goes on from JAMFSJ010000043.1 coordinate 42,380, forward strand.
CCGAGGAAACCAATGCGAAGTTTCCCGAAGTGCCGATCGTTTTTTTCAAAGGCATCAACACCTTGCAAAATCCCGGCGATGCCATTGAGATTCCCACGCACATGCGCAGCGATGAAGTGGATTATGAATGCGAACTCGCCGTCGTCATCGGTCGCGCTTGCAAAAACGCCACGCGCCAAAACGCATTGAGTTATGTGCTCGGCTACATGTGCGCCAACGACGTCAGCGCGCGCGATTGGCAGATCAAACGCGGCGGCGGCCAATGGTGTCGCGGCAAAAGCTTCGATACGTTCAGCCCGCTCGGCCCGGCATTGGTGACGACGGATGAAATTCCTAATCCCAATACGTTAAAGATCCGCACTGTTTTGAACGGCGAAGTGATGCAAGATTGGAACACGAACGACATGATCTTCGACATCCCGACGTTGATCGAATTTCTGAGCGGTAGCACCACGCTCTTGCCTGGCACGGTCATTTTGACCGGCACCCCGCACGGCGTCGGCATGGCGCAAAAGCCCCAACGCTGGTTGAAACCCGGCGACAGCGTGACGATTGAGATCGAGAAGATTGGCGCGTTGATCAATCCGGTTGTGAACGAAATTTGAAGCGGGAAAACAGATTTGTTTTTCGTTAGCTGGTAGCCGAGGGTGCGTCGCCTCAACGTGAGGCGACGCTCAATAAACTTAACCACGCGTTTCGCGTTTTACCCGACAAACTTCTTGGCTGCAATCGTCGAGTTGTGGCCGCCAAAACCGAAGGAGTTATTGATGATGGCATCCACTTTCAGTTCCCGCGCAACGTTCGGGACGTAATCCAGATCGCACTCGGGATCGGGCACTTGCAGGTTGATCGTCGGCGGCACAACGCCGTGTTTGATGGCCAGCGCACATACCGCGGTTTCCACGGCGCCGGCGGCGCCGAGCATGTGACCGGTCGCACCTTTGGTGGAACTGACGGCGAGTTTTTTGGCGTGTTCACCGAAAACCGTTTTGATCGCTTGCGTTTCCGCCACGTCACCCACCGGGGTGGAAGTGCCGTGGGCGTTGACGTAACTGATGTCAGACGGATTTAAGCCTGCGCCGCGCAAGGCCATTTTCATGCTGCGACTCGCGCCTTCGCCACCGGGCGGCGGCGAGGTGAGATGATACGCGTCCGCGGTGTTGCCGTAACCGGCGATTTCGCAATAAATCTGGGCGCCACGCTTTTTGGCGTGTTCCAATTCTTCCAAAACGAGCACGCCAGCGCCTTCGCCCATCACGAAACCATCGCGTTCTTTATCGAACGGACGCGAGGCGTGTTTGGGGTCGTCATTGCGTGTGCTCATGGCGCGCATGGCGCAGAAACCGCCAATACCGACGGGCACAATGGTCGCTTCAGCACCGCCGGCAAACATCACTTGCGCGTCGCCCATCTTGATCGTGCGCCAGGCTTCGCCGATGGCGTGATTTGCCGTCGCGCAAGCGGAGCAGGTCGCGAAGTTCGGTCCGCGCAAATTGAAATACATCGAGACGAGACCGGACGCCATGTTGGAGATCAACATGGGAATCATGAACGGCGACAACTTTTTCGGGCCGCGTTCGAGCAAAATTTTGTGTTGTTCGCCCGTCGTTTGCAGACCGCCGATGCCGGAGCCGAGGAACACGCCGATTTCGTCGCAATTTTCTTGGGCAAGATCGAGGCCGGAATCTTTCAAAGCCGACCACGCCGCGTAAACGCCGAATTGCGAATAACGATCCGTGCGCCGGATTTCTTTCGGCGAGGGAAACGCGGGCGTCGGATCAAAATTTTTCACTTCCGCCGCCACCTGGGTGTCGAAAGGCGACGCGTCGAACGACGTGATTTTGTCCACGCCGCACTGGCCAGCGATCAGGTTTTTCCAGAACGTGTCCAGATCATTACCCAATGACGTGACGACGCCCATGCCCGTGACGACCACGCGGCGCTCGGTATAGTTATTTACCATATTGCCAGATTACCATGTTGAAATTTAAAATCAAACGGGGCAGTTCGGGCTGTGTCCAGCCAAAACTGCCCCGGGTTCTAAATCAAATTACTTTTGAACTTCTTCGATGTATTTGGTCACATCGCCGACGCTCTGGAGCTTTTCAGCTTGTTCATCCGGCACTTCGATGCCGAATTCTTCTTCCAAGGCCATCACCAGCTCAACGGTGTCGAGCGAGTCCGCGCCTAAATCTTCGATAAACTTGGCTTCCGGCGTCACTTGATCCGGTTTAACTCCGAGTTGTTCGACGATGATGTCTTTTACGCGTTGGTCAATAGGTTTGTCTGACATAAATATGAATGATTTTCTCTTAAAACGGCCATGCCCGTCAAGCCTCGATTTTGATCCGCCCCATCGTCCGGCTCGTTCTCATCCTCACTTTTTTGTTTTGAGGATGACGATGACGATGAGCATGAGCAGGATTATATCACATCACCATGCCGCCATCCACCGTCAAAACTTGACCGGTGATGTAGCGGGCCGATGGACTGGCCAAAAATAATGCCGCGCTGGCGATGTCATCCGCCGCCCCGAATTTGCCGAGCGGAATCTGGCGCAAAATATTCGCCTTCAATTCTTCGTTCAATTCCGACGTCATGTCCGTCTCGATGAAACCAGGCGCAATCGCATTTGCCGTCACCCCGCGACCCGCCAATTCACGCGCGACCGATTGCGTGAACCCGATCAAACCGGCCTTGCTCGCCGCGTAGTTGGATTGGCCTGGATTACCAATGAGGCCGATGACGGAAGAAATATTCAAAATGCGACCGGCGCGTTGTTTGGCGAACGTGCGGAAAAACGCGCGGGTGAAATGAAACGCGCCCTTGAGATTCGTGTTCAAAACCGTATCCCAATCCGCGTCACTCATGCGCATCAACAGGCCGTCGCGCGTCACGCCCGCGTTGTTCACGAGAATGTCCACCTTGCCGCAATCGGCGATGATTTTATCGGCGGCGGCGGTCACGGCCGCGCCGTCCGAAACGTCCACAGCGAACGCCCACGCTTTACGCCCGAGCGCGCGGATTTCCGCCGCGACCTTCTCGGAATTTTCCTGCGTGCGCGAAACGACGACGACATCCGCGCCTTCATTGGCGAATTTCAAGGCGATGGCGCGACCGATCCCGCGACCGGCACCCGTAACGACCGCAATTTGATTAGCTAGTTGACTCATAAAATTATTTTCAGCCACAGATGAAACACAGATGGAACACAGATGAAAAGGAACAAATTTCTCTAAAAACACTAATTTGCATTAATGATCCGCTCGGGATATTTGCGTGTGTAGCTAACCCAATATTCGAAAATTCCATTTTTCTTTCCTTCGAGAATTTTCCGCGCTTGTTCATTCAAAGGTTTGATTTCCTTCTCCAGCGCCGAATCGTGATACCACTTCGACCAATCCTTCATTCCCAGCGCATCCCAATATCGAAGCGCAATTTGAAAAGCGGCCTTGAAAATCATCGCCAATTGGGTTGCTCCCAATTCGTCAAGACCACGGATAGTTTCCTCAGCCAAAACGGGATTGTGCCAATTTCCAAAATGCCACCCCAAATCATCCATCGCCAAGGAAACATCCAATTCATAAGTCGCCGCCATGGCTCTCAAGCCAATCGGAAGCTTTTGAATTTCAGCCACAAATTCAAGCGATTCTCGGCTCACAGAAATTCGCCGCTCAAGTTCTTTCGCCAGCAACTCGAAGAGCTCATCATCCGAACTGTCGGCGATTGCTTTCGGAGTAAGGCTGCTCATTTATCTGTGTTACATCTGTGAAAATCTGTGGCTAAATCGAAAGCGCCTTCACCGTGGCTTCCAAGCTCGCCGCGTCCGACACGTTCAACATCGTGGCCGTTTTATCAATGCGTTTCATGAAGCCGCTCAGGGCGGTGCCCGGGCCGAGCTCGATGAAGCGCGTGTAGCCTTGCGCCAGCAACGCGCGCATGGATTCTTCCCAACGCACCGAGGCGCAGACTTGTTCCACGAGCTTCGCAGAAATGTCCGTCGCGCTGCCGTGGGCTTGCGCGGTGACGTTGGAAATCACCGGCACAACGGGCGAAATCAAATTTACTTTGGCCAATTCCGCGCCCAGTTTCGGCTGCGCACTGGCCATCAGCGGCGAGTGATACGCGCCGGCGACGGACAACGGCAACGCGCGTTTTGCGCCTTTGGCTTTCGCCAGTTCACACGCCTTCGTGATTTTTTCCGCTTCGCCGGAAATCACGAGTTGGCCGGGACAATTCAGATTCGCCAACACGACGCCAGCTTCCGCGCAAACTTCGCGCGTCGGCGCTTCGTCCAAGCCGATGATTGCCGCCATGCCGCCTTTGGTCACATCGCAGGCTTCCTGCATGAATTTCCCGCGCTGGCGGACGACGCGTAATCCGTCCTCAAAACTCAGCGCGCCCGCTGCCGTCAACGCCGTGAATTCGCCGAGCGACAAACCGGCGGTCGCGTCGAATTTCAGATTCGGCACCTGTTCCTTGAGCAATTGAAACGCCACCCAGCTTACGAGAAAAATTCCCGGCTGCGCGTTTTCGGTCTTAGTCAGATCGGCTTCCGGCCCGTTGAAACAGATGCCGGCGAGATCATAGCCGAGCGCGGCGTTGGCGCGATCGAACCACGCTTGGGCGCTCGGAAATTTTTCCGCCAAGTCTTTGCCCATGCCGACTACCTGTGCGCCTTGACCGGCAAATAAGAGTGCAGTTTTGCTCATAGAGTCTGGCAATAGAACACGAATTTAGGCGGTAGAGAAAGACTGATTTTTAGCCACAGATGAACACAGATGAACACAGATGAACACAGATGAACACAGATGAACACAGATGAAGACAGACACGAATTAACCCGAATCCAAATCCGACAGGGTGCTTCATGAAAATCCGTGAAATCCGTATCAAAGTTCTTTTCCCCTCAGCTATGTTCAGCGTGGTTCAGTTGAATTTCATTTCCGCGTGCAAACCCGCGCCGTTTCCGCTTTAATCTTAAACTCTGACTTTATGGACGACACGAATTCATTGATCGAACAGCGCAAGGCCAAGCTCAAATCGCTTGAAGCCAAAGGCATTTTTCCGTTCCAAAACAAATTCACGCCGGACAACCAATGCGCCGCCGCCCGCAGCGGGTTTGAATCCGGCGCGTTGCCGGAAGGTCAGCGCGTGTCCGTCGCCGGCCGCATCACGGCGCACCGCGACATGGGCAAATCCATGTTTATCGATGTGCGCGACCAGAGCGGACGCATCCAGGTTTACGCCCAGAAAAACACGCTCGGTGACGATTCGTTCGACATTTTCACGCACCTCGATCTCGGCGATTTCGTCGGCGTCACCGGCACGTTGTTCCGCACCAAAACCGGTGAACCGAGCATCAAACTGGAAGCGTTTACCATTCTCGCCAAATCGCTGCGTCCGCCGCCCGCGAAATGGCATGGCTTGGAAGATACGGAAATCCGCTACCGCCAGCGCTATCTCGATTTGATCGCGAATCCCGATGTGAAAGACGTGATGCTCAAGCGCAGCGCGATCATCCACGAGATCCGGAATTTTTTCCACGGTCGCGGCTATGTCGAAGTCGAAACGCCCGCGATGCAGGCGATTCCCGGCGGCGCAGCGGCACAACCGTTCAAGACCTTTCACAACGCGCTCGGCTGCGAATTTTATCTGCGCATCGCGCTTGAGTTGTATCACAAACGGCTCCTCGTTGGCGGCATTGATAAACTGTTCGAGATCGGCAAGAACTTCCGTAACGAAGGCCTTTCGCGCCGGCATAATCCGGAATTCACCATGCTTGAAGCGTATCAGGCGTTCGGCGATTACAACACGATGATGGAAACGGTGGAATCGCTCATCACGACCATCGCGCAAAAAGTTTTGGGGACGTTGGTCATCGAACATAAGGACGCGGAGGGCAAAGTAACTAAGACCATTGATCTCACACCGAAATGGCGCCGCGCAAAATACAACGATCTCATCAAGGAAAAGGCCGGTGCGGATTGGTTTGACGTGACGCCGGAAGTTCGTCGTCAACGCGCCCACGATCTGGGCGCAGAAATCGGCAAGGAATTTGAAGATTTTGAAGTCACGAACGCCGTGTTTTCAAAATTCATCGAACCGACGCTCATCCAGCCGACGTTCGTCACGCATCTGCCCAAGGAACTCGTGCCGCTCGCCAAACTATCGCCCGATGATCCGACGACGGTTGAAGTCTTTGAATGCTGCATCAATGGCCAGGAAATTTCGCCAGGCTACACCGAGCAGAATGATCCGATCGCGCAACGCGCAACGCTGGAACATCAAGCCGGTGGCGAACAGCAGAAGCTCGACGAAGATTTTCTTGTCGCGCTGGAACACGGCATGCCGCCCGCCGGCGGCATCGGCATCGGCATTGATCGCCTGTGCATGATGTTGCTCGGCCAGGAAAGCATCCGCGACGTGATTCTATTCCCGCAGTTGAAGCCGAAATGATTTTGAACCGCTAATCTCCGCTGATTTTCGCTAAAGTTGGAATGGCCATGAAGATGCTTTGCTGAAAGAGCTGGAGCCCCGGCGGAAATAAGGTTTCACTGGCCGCGTGTTCACTTCCAGAACTATTGGTGGAATGGGATTGATGGGGCGGTGGGTGCTATTTGCCGTTGGATTGATGTTTATCCCGCCAGTCATTGGCGCGGAGATTGCGACCACGTTTAATCCTAAACTGAAAGCCATCGCCGCCTGCCCGGCCCTGATGGCGGCGGCGCAGACGAATCACATCCCCGTCGGTCAATTCGATGCCACATCCACCACCAACGGATTGCATCCCGGCGATTCGGCGACGCTGCTGCTGACCTTCGTTCAAAAGGAAAAACGGACGCAATATCTTTTATATGTTGAAGCCGTCGCCCCGGATCCCAAACAGAAGCCGGCCCCCAAGCCGCAACCGTTTGTCATCCAATCCGGTTATGGGCCGATGAAATTTGAATCCAAACCGGTGGCGGCGAAGCTGCGTTTGCTCGGGCCTTTTACCATCGCCGGCAGCGCGAAACCATCCCCGGTGGAAGAGAAGGATGCGCAATTTTATCTAAACGAAGATTTTCTGGGTCTCGGCCTGGATCGGGCGGCCGCCCTCTTGTGGCGCTGGAACCAGCCAACCAATTCACAGGCTTTGATCCGTTCCAATACCGTGCCGGTGAAGAAGCCAACGGCGGATGAGGAGCGCGCCGTGTGCGCCAGCATCCCCGCCCTATTTTCGTATGTCGATATCGTGCAACATACCGAAGGGTTGGACCGTCTTTTCATGAAGCTGGTCGAATTTCCCTCGGTGTGGTCCATGGTGAAGAATGTCGGCATGCATGTGAATTTATTTTTTAGCGATGACCCGTCCGCTTCCCCGGCCAATCCGGTGGATTGGAAGGTGTCCGCGGCTTCCCCGATTTATTATTTTCCGTGGCAGATGGATTTGAACGATCAACCGGCACTGAAAATCACACTCGTAGTGACCCGGCCGCAACCGCCGTTACTGATTTGCGGTGGTGTGATCAGTCTGCTGGCCGAAAAGGTGAGCGATGAAAAAACTTATATGACCATGAGTATCATCGGGGCGCAGCGAAATTGAACAGTTACCTAACTGAGTGAAATTTATTCGCGGCCTACACAAAATACACCTGCCTTCAGCTTTAAAAAGTTTTATGAAATCGAGCAATTCAGCAAATACTCGCGCTTTTTCGATAATTATTTTCGTCGCATTAACCATCGTATCGTCACTGAGGGCCGCCGGGTGGCGCGCAGAAAGTTTGCCGGCTAACGATCAGCTTTTCCAACGCACCAACGGCTGGATCGGCGCGGACGGCGATTTCACCGTCGCTTTGCCAAATGGCGTCACGCTCTGGCTGTTCAGCGATACGTTTCTCGGTGACGTGCGGGAGGGTCATCGTCAAAACGCGACGATGATCAATAATTCCGCGGCCTGGCAACGCGGAACCAATCCCACGAATGCCAGTGTGGAATTTTTCTACCATCAATCCGCCAACGGAAAGTCAAAATCCCTGGTCACGCCCGCCGATGGCAAAGGTTGGTTCTGGATTTTTGACGCGGCGCTGGCGGACAAAAAATTATTTCTATTTCTGCCGCAATTTGAACACGCAACCAGTAAGAGCGCGGCGTTCGGTTTTCGACAGGTCGGTTTATGGCTCGGTGAAATTGCGAACCCGCTGGATCCTCCGCCGCAATGGAAAATCACGCAGACTAAAATTCCTTTTTGGCAATCGGGCACCAATGAAAGTCGCAATTTTGGTTCGGCTGTTTTGGTGACTAACGGATTCGTTTATGTTTTTGGCACGCACGATGTTCGGAGTCGCGACCGGAAAATGCTGCTGGCGCGTGCCCCGGAAAATTCGCTGCCGAATTTTTCAACGTGGCAATTTCGGACGCAAACGGACTGGAGCTCCAACGTTGCCGAAGCGGCTGATTTGTGCGGTCGCATGGGGAGTGAATATTCCGTCTCGTGGTTGCCGACGCTAAAACAATACATTTCAATCTGCACGGAAAATGGTTTGTCTGACAAAATCATGCTCCGAACCGCGCCGGCGCCGTGGGGGCCGTGGAGTGCGGCGACGGTGGTTTATCATTGCCCGGAAATGAAATGGGATAAAAAGATTTTCTGCTACGCCGCCAAGGCGCATCCGATGCTCGCGACCACGCCGGACGAGTTGATCGTGACCTACGCGGCTAATTCGTATGACTTTGGGCAACTCATGGATAACGCGCAGCTTTATTGGCCACGCTTCGTGCGGGTGACGGTGAAATGATTTCAACCACTGATCGGCGGCAAGGTAACAATTCCTCCGCGTTTCGTCCCAAAGGGACAACCGGAAATTAGCCAGACACGAAGTGTCTGGTTCACCGCAAACAAGTTTCCGTCCTGAATGGACGGCGGAATCCATCGTCCCGCCGGGACGAATCATTTTTCATCGTATCACCAGCCACTGCGTAGCTGGCTAATTTCCATCCGTCGCTCCGCGACCCGGAGCGCCGATCTCCTGATCGGCTCGTTCGCTCAACGACTTCATGCCGAGCAATGCTCGGCGCTCCCAAGCGAAACGGAATCAACATCTCTCCTCCCCGCGCCTTGTAACTGGTTGCATTCTCTGAGATACTCTCAATTCGTTTTTTAACGCGTGGCTGGTTAATCTTTATTTTTACTGAAATGTTAAATGTTTCTGGACTTCAAAAGTCGTTTGGCGGGCGTGAATTGTTTGACGATGTTTCGTTGAACATCATGTCGGGCGACCGTATCGCCATCACCGGGCCGAATGGCGCGGGCAAATCCACGCTCATCAAAATCATCCTCGGCAAGGAAGAGCCGGACGCGGGCACGGTGTCCTTTATTCGCGGCACACGCGTCGGTTATCTGCCGCAGGAAAGCGAACCCGCCGGTAACGAAACCGTGATGGAAGTCGCCGTGCCGACCGAGTATGAACACGACGGCCAGTTCATCGCCAAGGTGAAGCAGATTCTTTCGAGCCTCGGTTTTAAGCTGACGGATTATGACCGGCCCGCGCGCGAAATGTCCGGCGGTTGGATCATGCGCGCGCATCTCGCGCGTTTGCTCGCGGACGAACCGGACTTGTTGATGCTCGACGAACCGACGAACCATCTCGATCTCGAAACGCTCATCTGGTTTCAGGATTATCTGAAATATTATCCGGGCGCGATCTTGATGATTTCGCATGACCGCGAATTTTTGAACAACCTGTGCACGCACATCGCGGAATTGCGTTCGTCAAAAATCATGCGCTACACCGGCAATTACGACGAGTATCTCGTGCAGCGCGCGGCCATGGAAGCAACAATGATCGCCACCGCCAAGGCGCAGCAACGCGACATTGACCGGCTGCAATTATTCGCGGACCGCTTTGGGGCGAAAGCCAGCAAAGCCTCGCAGGCGCAGAGCAAACGCAAACAGATCGAACGCATCAAGGAAGATATGGTGCAAGTGCCGGACGGCCCGGAATCCACGATGGGTTTTCGTTTTCCGCAACCGCCCCGCAGCGGCCAACGCGTCATCACGTTGGAGAAAATTAAATTCGGCTACGGCGAAAAAATGATTTACGACGGCATTGATTTTGAAGCGGAACGCGATCAACGCATCGTGCTCGTCGGCCCGAATGGCGCGGGCAAATCAACGTTATTGAAATTGCTTGCGGAAGTTTTGAAGCCGCAGTCCGGCGTGCATAAGCTCGGTCACAATGCGAAATACGGTTACTTCGGGCAGCATCGCGCGGCGATGTTGAATCCGACCAACACGGTTTTTCAGGAAGCGATGGATACGCCGCAACGCATCACGGAACAGGCCATCCGCACGGTGCTCGGCAGCTTTTTGTTTCGCGGCGATGATATTTACAAACCGGTGAAAGTGTTGAGTGGGGGCGAAAAAAGCCGGCTCGCGCTGGTTAAATTATTGCTCGATCCGCCCAACTTATTGTTGATGGACGAACCGACGACGCATCTTGATCTTGCGAGTGTGGACGCGCTCATCGAGGCGTTGAAGCAATATCAGGGCACGCTGGTTTTCATCAGCCATGATGTGCATTTTATTCGCGCCCTTTCCACGCATGTGGTGCGCGTGGAAGCCGGCACGCTGCGGCATTTTACCGGCGGTTATCAGTATTATTTGGACAAGACCGCGCAATCCGCCCGCGCGGCGCTGACGAGCTCCAGCTTTTCAAACACGGCCGGAGCCGCTGAGAAACCGGTTTCGCAAGCGGATCGGCGGGAACAGAAACGTCAGGAAGCCGCGCTGCGCCAGGCGCGTTCCAGCAAAAAATCGGATCTGCAAAAACGCATCGCCGCATTGGAAAAAGAAATTGCCGATCTCGAAGCCAAGGAACGCGACTACGCGGTGGAGTTGGAAAAACCGGAAGCCTACCATTCTGGCGGTCGCGCCACGCAAATCAACCGCGAGTTGGTGCGCGTTTCTGACCGACTGGAAGCGGCCAATAAAGAATGGGAAAAGGCCGGCGCGGATTTAGCGCAGATGGGGGATGGGGAAGCGGGTTGAGCGTTGGGGAGTTAATAGTTTGAGAGCGGGAGCGGCATGTCCGGAATATGCCGCTCCTGACGGAGCTGAAAACTGTTTAAGAAATTTTTCTATCGAGATGTCGCGCCTAACGGCGTTGGAAAACTGGGGCTACGCGCTCCCCACTCCTTTCCTGCCGCGCATTCACATAAAAAATCATTCGTCCGTCATCCGTCATTCGCCACCGAGCTTCTTTTCCCACGCCGCGACCTTTTTCAACAAATCAGGCAAACGTAGCATGGCCAGCATTACACGTTTCGCTTGTTTGTCCGGTTGCGCGGGCGCGCCCAGCCAGGTTTCGCCGTCGGGAATATTGTGCATCACGCCGGACTTGGAACCGACGGTGACTTGGTTGCCGATTTTCAAATGACCGGCGATGCCGACTTGACCCGCGAGCACCACGTATTTACCCATCGTCGCGCTGCCGGCGATGCCGACTTGCGCGCAGAGAATGGAATGATCGCCGATCTCGACGTTGTGCGCGACTTGCACGAGGTTGTCAATTTTCGTGCCTTTGCCGATGATGGTCGAGCCGAGCGCGCCGCGATCCACGGAAGAATTGGATCCGATCTCCACATCGTCGCCGATGATGACATTGCCGACCTGCGGGACTTTGCGATGAAAGCCGTTGTCAAAAACGTAACCAAATCCGTCCGAGCCGATGACCGTGCCGGCGTGGAGCCGAACGCGTTTGCCGATCTGCGAACGCGAATAGATCGTGACGTTGGGAAACAGATTCGTTTCGTCGCCGAGCACCGCATCGTCGCCGATAAAATTGTTCGCCTGCAACGCGCAGTGTGCGCCGATGATGACGCGTTCGCCGATCGTGCAATGCGGGCCGATGTGCGCGGTCGGATCAATCTGCGCGGACGCCGCGATGACGGCGCTGGGATGAATGCCGGGCGCAAATTTTGGTTCCGGGAAAAAGTGCGCGAGCGCTTTGGCAAAAGCGATGCGCGCATTCGGAACGTGGATCAAAATTTTCTGCGTGGATGAAAATTTCTTCTCCGCGATGATCGCGGTGGCCGCGCTTTTTTCAGCGGCAAGAAAGTATTCTTCGTTCTCGGCAAAGGTCAGGTCGCCCGCTTTCGCGCGCGGGGCATCGGCAAAACCGGTGAGCGTGGCGGACGGGTCGCCGACGACTTCGCCCGCGAGCAATTGAGCAATTTCAGCAGTGGTGGTTGAGGCCATGTCGTCTCAAGATACGCGCAAGAACGGCCAGTTCAAAACCAAAAGAATGAGCCGTCAACCACCTGAAATGAAAATTTTCGCGGAAGTTAAATTAATTCGCCGGTTTAACCGTCTTATAAATCTTTGGCAATTTCCCCACGCCAGTTTTAACGGGTCTGAACCAATAGTTGCGAAATCCGCCGCCGCCCGCCGACTCACTCAATCTTTCGGAATGCAAAACTTTTTTGGAGCTGATATCAAAAAAGACCACGTAGAAACAGCCCGTTGCCTGGGCTTTGACCAATCGGTCCATGATGAACACCAGACCCGTGCCCTGCGTGTGCTTCAACTGGTAGGAAGCGATGATGCTGGCAATGTCGGCATCGGTGATGTGCGTGGGCGTCACTTTTTCAGCGCGGGTGCCGTCTTCGCGTTCAATTTGATTGGTGCTGGCTTGGTCGTTGCGGGCTTTGACGGCATCCAAGTCGCTTTCAACGGAGGGTTCCATGGCTTCCAATTTGGGCATCATCTCCGCCATAAAGAGTCCGTTCCATTCTTGCAGAGCGCCGGGGAAAATTTGATCCGGTTTGCGAAAATCCAAGGTGCCGATCATTTTGACCTTGGAATAATCTAAGCCGCACCAGACTAACGGGTGGGGCAAACTGTTTTCTGCGGCGCGCGTCAGTCCGCCCAAGGCTAAGAGGAGCAATAAGGAAACGGTCAGGATTTTCTTCATAATTGGTTAATTTTATTTTTAAGGCCTTAAATCTCTAGCCAAGTTGATTACTTTGCAAGCCGGATGTTGCTTTCCTGCCGCCGACTGCACGGCGACGCTTGCTTGTTCGCATCATATATTGTTGAATGCGCCCGCGTTTTACGCAGCCATGATTGAACTTAACGGACACCAACTTTCCATCCCCGAAGTCTGGCAGATTGCTTCGCTGAAAAATTCCTGCGTGCTCGCCGATGAGGCGCGTCCGCTCATCCGCCGCAGCCGCGAACTCGTCGAATCCCTCGCCGCCCAGCCACGCGCGATCTACGGCATCAATACCGGCTTCGGCCCGTTGAGCGGCTTTCGCATTGATGGCAATGATCAGGCGCAGCATCAAATCAATCTGCTGCACCATCTCACCGTCGGCCAAGGTGCGTTGTATTCCGAAAGCGAAACTCGCGCCATCATGCTTGCCCGCGCGAACACTTTGGCACGCGGCTTTTCCGGCATCCGCGAAGAAGTCATCGAGCTGTTGCTCACCGCGTTGGACCAAAATGTTTTGCCCGAAATTCCCAGCGAAGGTTCCGTCGGCGCCAGCGGCGATCTCGTGCCGCTCGCACACATGGCCGGCCTGCTCGTCGGCAACGGCTTTGTCCGTTTTAACGGTGAAAAAATTTCCGCCGCCGCCGCGTTAGAAAAAATCAATCGCGCACCCGCCGTTTTGCGCGCCAAGGAAGGCCTCGCGCTTGTCAATGGCACTTCCGTGATGACCGGTCTCGCCGCGTTGTCCGCGCACGAATCACAAAAGATCGTGCGCTGGATGGAATTGCTGACGGCGTGTCTGTTTCAAGTGCTCAACGGCGAACCCGAAGTTCTGTGCCAGCAGATTCACAAGGCGCGCGGCTTTCGCGGTCAGTCGCTTACGGCACGGCGCATCAGCGATTCGCTCCGCACGCATCCCGATTTCGCGAAGCGCATTGACGAGCATCAATGGGGTTCGCAGGCCAAGCCGATCGAACCGGGCGCAGAGATTCAAGATCCGTATTCGTTGCGTTGTGCGCCCCAAGTCATCGGCGCATTTCAGGAAGCGCACTGGCACGTCGAGGAAGTCATCACGCGCGAACTCAATGCCAGCACGGATAATCCACTGATTTTTCCCGACACGGAAATGGTCATCCACGGTGGCAATTTTTATGGTCAACAGATCGCGATGGTCAGCGATTACGAACGCATTGGCTTGATCAAAACCGCGCTGCTCGCCGAGCGCCAGATCGAGCGGCTCGTGAACTGGCGTTACAGTCGCGGCCTGTCGCCGATGCTCGCCGGGGGTGCGCCCGGATTAAATTCTGGTTTCAGCGGCGCTCAATTGCTCGCAACCTCACTCGCGGCGGATTTGCGTTTGCTTGGCACGGCGGCCTCGATCCAGACCATTTCAACCAACGCGAATAATCAGGACGTCGTCAGCATGGGTTGCACGGCGGCGAAGATGACCCGCACCGCGTTGCCGCTCGCGTGGAAAATTCTCGCCATCGAAGCCCTCGCGCTCGTGCAAGCGGCGGATTTACGGGCGCCGAAAAACGTCATGGGCGGCGATTACAAAAAACTTTATGACCTTGTGCGCAGCCTTTCTCCGAAGCTGGAAAACGATCGTCCGCTCGTCGGTGACATTGAGCGCGTGACGGAGATGTTGCAATCCGAAGAAGCACAGAAAACGCTCGGATTGGACAAGAATTATGAGTCGGAGTAAGGCGGCAAATGCGCTGGGTGGCACAGGCCTCTGGCCTGTCGTTTCGGGCGTCCCGCCCGAAACCGTTTGTGGCATGAAAGATTTTAGGTTGGCGCGTGCCAAACAACTATGTAAGTCATAAACGAAATTCGGCGAGACGCCGGATTTTACAGGCGGGACGCCTGTGCCACCAATTTTTTTAATTATGAATCAGATAGAAACGGACGTTTTGATCATCGGGGCCGGCCCAGCCGGTTCAGTGGCTGCTTCAATTTTGCAGCGCGAAGGTTTTCGCGTGCTCGTCGTCGAGAAACAACAATTCCCCCGTTTCGTCATCGGCGAAAGCATGTTGCCCATCAGCATGAATCTGCTCGCGGATGCCGGCTTGCTCGAAGCCGTGCAGCAGCAAAATTTCATGCGCAAGAACGGCGCGGTTTTTTTGCGCGGCGATGAAGTCTGCAATTTTGATTTCTCCAGCCAGTTCACGGATGGTTGGAATTTTACCTATCAAGTCCCGCGCGCTGATTTTGACAAGACGCTAGCTGACACGGTTGCCGCCCGCGGCGTGGAAATTTTATATCGTCACGGCGTCACGACCGTGAAATTTGAACCCACTCACGCTGCCGCCACGATTGAGAAACCGGATGGCACGAAGTTCGAAGTGAAGGCGAAATTCATTTTCGACGCCAGCGGTTATGGTCGTGTGCTGCCACGGTTGTTGGATCTAGAAACGCCGTCGAAATTTCCGCAACGCGCCGCGTTGTTCACGCACATCACCGGCGATATTCGCCCGGCGGGCAGCGAGGAAGGAAAAATTTGGGTCTGCCTGCATCCGCAAGGCGCGTGGATCTGGATCATTCCATTTTCCAACGGCAAGACGAGCGTCGGCGTTGTGGCGGGCGCAGAATTTTTTGATCAATTTCCCGGCGAACTGGACGCGCAATTGCGCGCAATTTTAACGAGTGATCCCAATGCGGCGAAGCGGCTCGCGAAAATGGAATTTGCCATGCCGGCGCAACGCATCAGCGGCTATGCGTGTTCGGTGAAACAGCTTTTCGGCGAACGTTTCGTGCTCGTTGGCAACGCGACGGAATTTCTCGATCCAGTTTTCAGTTCCGGCGTGGCGCTCGCGCTCGCCTCCTCGCAACGCGCGGCGAAGATTTTAGTGCGGCAGTTGCGCGGTGAAACCGTGGACTGGCAAACGGAATATGCCGATCACGTCATGCAAGGCATCAATACGTTTCGCGCCTACGTCGCGGCGTGGTATGACGACAAATTGCCGACGATCTTCTTCGCTGCTAATCGCAATCCCGACATCATGCGGCAAATCTGTTCGGTGCTCGCCGGTTATGTCTGGGACAAATCCAACCCGTATGTGGCGCAAGCCGATCGCGCGTTGGGATTGCTGGCGAAGATTTTGAAGCGCTAAATTTTTCAACGCTAATCTGCACTAATCTTTGGCTGATTCAAAAACGGTAAGGGCAACGCAGCGCGGGTCGGCGCCCCCAGCCGGGCTCAATTTTCAAGAAGTTTACATTCGGTTTCAACGCATGCTGACTGAGCACGCTTCTGCGGGTGGCTAGTCGCGCTCCTGAAAATAGTTGACTGGTTGGATAAATTGAATAATAGTGTGCGGGTTGGAAGTAACTGGTTAGTTACATTGTGGGTTTAAAATAAAACTTTATGGGCCGCGTCAGTGATGCCAAAGAAAAGCTGCTTGCCGTAGCGTTTGATCTCATTCATGAGAGCAGCTACGGCACGGTGAGCGTGGATACCATCTGCAAACGTGCGCAGGTCAATAAGGGCAGTTTTTACTACTTTTTCAAATCCAAGGCGGACTTGGTAGTGGCCGCCTACGAAGAAAATTGGCGGCTGAAGGAATCAAATTACGAACGCATTTTTTCCAACCTAAATCCTCCGTTAAAACGGCTGGAATTGTGGTGTGAATACATTCGCGAGACGCAGAAACAGCGCGAGAAAAAATACGGCCACGTTTGTGGTTGCCCGTATGCCAGCGTCGGTGGTGAGCTCGCGACCCAAGATAAAAAAGTGCGGGCTTCCGCGCAAAATCTCGTGACGCGCCATGTAAAATATCTGGTTGGCACCATTGGTGATGCCATGCTTGGCGGTGATGCCGCGGCAGGCGACGCGCAGGTAAAAGCCGAATTAGTGCACGCGTTTGTCATCGGCCTGTTGCTCCGGGCAAAGATTTACAACGACTTGAAAATTTTACGCCATCTGGATGAAGGCGTGTTTGCTCTGGTTGGAGCGAAACTACAATAACCTTCCTGCTTTTCCCGGGGAACGTCTGACTTGATTTAATTTTATGTGGATTGTCCGTTTAGCTTTGAACCGGCCCTACACCTTTGTGGTGGCCGCGTTATTATTGGTGTTGATGACGCCGCTGATTCTGCTGCGGACGCCGACGGATATTTTTCCGGCGATCAATATTCCCGTCATCAGCATCGTGTGGCAATACGCCGGGTTGGACTCGCAACAATTTGAGCAACGCATCACCTACACGCACGAACGCGTGATCAGCGTTACGGTTAATAACGTCGAACACATCGAATCCACTTCGTATAACGGCATCGGCGTGGTGAAAGTCTTTTTGCAACACGGCGCGTCCGTGGATGCGGCGGTCGCGCAGATCACGGCTTCCGCGCAAACGGTGTTGCGCCAGATGCCGCCCGGCATGCAGCCGCCGTTGATCATCCAATACAACGCGTCGTCCGTGCCGATCTCGCAATACGCTTTCAGCAGTTCGAAAATGTCGGAACAGGAATTGTTCGACGTGACCGCAAATCAGGTGCGCGTCGGACTCTCCACCACGCCGGGCGCGATGATTCCGTGGCCATACGGCGGTAAGCAGCGCGTCGTTGCGGTGGATTTGAATCTCGCCGCGTTGAAGGCGAAAAATCTTTTACCGCAGGATGTCGTCAATGCGTTGAACGCGCAGAATCTGGTCTTGCCCAGCGGCACGGCCAAAATTGGCGGCACGGAATATGACGTCGCCGTGGACGCGAATGCGCGCGTCATTGATGACCTGAACCATTTGCCGATCAAGGTCGTCAACGGCGCGACGATCTACATGAACGACGTGGCACAAGTGCATGACGGCTACACGCCGCAACAAAATGCCGTGCGTCAAGATGGCGTGCGTGGCGCGTTGCTGACGGTGATGAAAGCCGGCAATGCTTCGACGCTGGACGTCGTCGCCGGTGTCAAAGCCGCGTTGCCCGCCGTAATGGCCACGGTCACATCGGATCTGCACGTCAAAGAATTTGCCGATCAATCACTCTTCGTGCGCGCCGCGATCAGTGGTGTTTTACGCGAAGGCGTGATCGCGGCTGCGCTGACCGCATTGATGATTTTGCTGTTTCTCGGTTCCTGGCGCAGCACGCTCATCATCGCGCTTTCAATTCCGTTGTCCGTGTTGTGTTCGCTCGCGACGTTGAGCGCACTCGGCGAGACGATCAACTTGATGACGCTCGGCGGTCTGGCGTTGGCGGTCGGCATTCTCGTGGACGACGCGACGGTCGCGATCGAAAATATTCATCACCACATGGCGTCGGGCAAACCGCTGGAAGAATCCATTTTGGTCGGCGCACAGGAAATCGCGTTGCCCGCCTTCGTCTCGACGTTGTGTATTTGTATCGTGTTCGTGCCGATGTTTTTTCTCGCTGGCGTCGCGCGTTATCTGTTCGTGCCGTTGGCGGAAGCCGTCGTGTTTGCGATGCTCGCGAGCTATTTGATTTCGCGAACGCTGGTGCCGACGCTCGTCATGTGGTTTTATCGCAACGTCGAACTTTACGGGCACGGCACGCCGGACGATTCTAAAACGCCGTGGCTGGTGCGTCCGTTCGTAAAATTTCAACGCGGGTTTGAAAACTTTTTCGAGCGTTTTCGCAATGGCTATCGCGCGTTGCTCTCAAGCTGTTTCGAACATCGCACGCCGTTCGCGCTGGGCTTTCTCGGATTTTGTATCGCTTCATGGTTGTTGTTTTTTGCGTTAGGCCGCGACTTTTTTCCGAGCGTGGACGGCGGCCAATTCTTGCTCCACATCCGCGCCCATACCGGCACGCGCATTGAAGAAACGGAACGCCTTGCCGATCAGGTGAATCAAGTAATTCATCGCACGATTCCGGCCCGTGATTTGAGTGGTATTCTGGACAATATCGGCATTCCGAATTCCTCAATTAATTTGAGCTACAACACCAGCGGCGTCATCGGGCCGGGCGATGCGGATATTCTTGTGCAATTAAAACCCGGTCATGCGCCGACGGAAAATTACGTCCGTGAATTACGCAAAAGTTTAGCCCGCGAATTTCCCGGCGTGATGGTTTATTTTTTGCCGGCGGACATCGTCAGCCAGACGTTGAACTTCGGTTTGCCCGCACCGTTCGACGTGCAGATCGTCGGGCGCAATCAAGTTGCCAATCACGCGGCGGCGGTGAAATTGGCTGAGGAAATCAAAAAAGTTTCCGGCGCAGTGGACGTGCATGTGCAGCAGCCGAATGATTGGCCGCAACTCCGCATCACGGTGGATCGTTCCAAAGCCGCCGACCTTGGTTTGACGGAACAGAACGTGGCGAATTCCGTGTTGCTCGGTTTGAGCGGCAGCGCGCAGGTGTCGCCCGCTTACTGGCTAAATCCGGTCATGGGCGTGCAATACACGATCAACGTGCGCGCGCCCGAATACGCGATGGATTCGGTGAAGGAATTGAACGCGTTGCCGATCAGTTCCGGTCGACCAGGCGAAAGCGCGCAGATTCTCGCGAACCTCGCGAAGATTGATCGCGTGAACGTGTCGCCCGTCGTTTCGCATTACGGCGTGCAACCGGTTGTGGATATTTTCGGGAGCGTTGACGGCCGCGATCTCGGCAGCGTTTTGGACGGCATCCAGCCGCTTGTGGAGAAGGCTAAAAAAGATTTGCCGCGCGGTAGCAGTATTATCGTGCGCGGTCAGGCGGAAACGATGCACTCCAGCTTTATCGGCTTGGGCGTCGGTTTAGTCGGTGCGATCGTGCTGATTTATTTCCTGCTCGTGATCAATTTTCAAAACTGGCTCGATCCGTTCATCATCATCACGGCGTTGCCCGGCGCGTTGGCGGGCGTGACGTGGGGATTATTTTTATCGCAGACCACGATGAGCGTGCCTGCGTTGATGGGCGCGATCATGAGCCTTGGCGTGGCGACGGCGAACTCGGTTTTGGTCGTTAGCTTTGCGCGGGAAAATTTGCATCGCGGCATGAAACCGCTCGCCGCTGCGCTGGAAGCGGGCGCGGGCCGTATTCGTCCCGTGTTGATGACCGCAATGGCGATGGTCATCGGTATGTTGCCCATGAGCCTCGGCCTCGGCGAAGGTGGCGAACAAAACGCGCCACTCGGCCGCGCCGTGATCGGCGGGCTCGTGTTCGCCACGATTGCGACCTTGTTTTTTGTTCCCGTAGTTTTCAGTTTTATGCACCGGCACCATGAACATCAGCCTAAAAATTTAACGACCACGCCATGAACTCAAATACTAATTCATCCGCGCCGCCGCCCGTGAGCTTGGGCAAAATTGTCATCATCGTCAGCGTGCTCGTCATCATCGGCTTGGCCGTCGGGCTCGTGCCGCGTTGGAAAGCGCGGCATGCGCTGGTCGCCGAAGAAAAAGCCGATTCTGTTTTGACCGTGAACGTCATTGCGCCCGTGCCGTCGAAGCCGGATTTTGGCACGCCGTTGCCGGCGGAAGTGCAACCGTTTATCCAAGCCTCGATTCATTCACGCGCCAGCGGTTATCTGAAAAATTGGTATGTGGACATCGGCGACACCGTGACGAACGGCCAGTTGCTCGCGGAGATTGACACGCCGGAATTGGATCAACAATTGTTGCAGGCCAAGGCGGAATTGGATCAAGCCAAAGCCGGGCTCGCCTTGTCAAAAATCACTTCAGATCGCTGGGTGGACTTGCTTAAGACGGCCAGCGTGAGCGAGCAGGAAACCGCTGAAAAGACGAGCGATTTCACCTTGAAACAGGCGCAAGCGGAAGCGGCGGACGCCAATCTGCAACGGCTCGAACAGACGAAGGATTTTGATAAACTCACCGCGCCGTTTCCCGGCGTCGTAACGTTGCGCAACACGGACATCGGCCAGCTCATCACGGCGAATAGCGGCGTGGAATTATTTCGCGTGGCGCAGGTGAATCCGTTGCGCGTGTATGTCCGCGTGCCGCAGCCGCTCATCCATTCCATCACGGTTGGCCAGGTGGCGCAGTTGACGTTTCAGGAATTACCGGGCCGCAATTTCGAGGCCAAAGTCACGCGCACCGCGGGCGCCGTGGATCCCAGTTCGCGCACGTTGCAAGTAGAGTTGCAGGTGGATAATGCGAAGGGTGAAATTCTTTCCGGCAGTTACGCGCAAGCCCGTTTCAACGACACCGGCACCGCCGCCTCCGTGTTGGTGTTGTCTGACAACGCACTGATTTTCCGCGCGGAAGGGTTGCAAGTCGCCATTGTTGGCAGCGATAACAAAGTGCAATTACATTCCGTGAAACTCGGTCGCGATTTCGGCAACACGGTCGAAGTTCTGACGGGCCTCAATGCGGACGACCGCGTCATCAACAATCCGCCGGATTCCATCGCCGAAGGCCAATCCGTGGCCATCGCGAAGCCGACCGAAACCAACGCTCCGGCCAAATGAAAATTTTGGAAACAAAATCACAGTTCACAGAAGCGAACCAAGGTAACGAAGTGCTGCGTTTTCTTCGTTGCCTCCGGTTCCATCCGGCGGGCTGCGCTTTGGTGCTGATCTTTGCCCTCGCGGGTTGCGCCGTCGGACCGGATTACAAACGCGCCGACGTGGTCGCGAATCAGCCGTTGCCGAAAATATTCAGCGATAATAATCCGACCAATGCGACGATCTGGAAAATCGCCGCGCCGTCCGCCAATCAGCCGCGCGGTGAATGGTGGACATTATTTAACGACGCTGAATTGAGCCGCTTGGAAACACTCGCGACCACGAACAATCAAAATCTCGTGGCCTACGCCGCCCGTTTGGAACATGCGCGCGATCTGGTCGCCGCCACGCGCTCGGAATTTTATCCGCAACTCTCGGCCGGTGGCACGCCGAACGGTGACTTCACGCGCCAGCGCACCAGCATCAATCAACCGCAGTCCGGCAAGGCCAGCGGCACCGCGCATACTTATGGCACGTTCACCGCGCCGCTGTATCTCGGCTGGGAATTGGATTTGTGGGGCCGCGTGCGTCGCGAATCGGAAGCCGCCAAAGCGCGTTTCGTTGCGAGCGCCGACGATTTGGAATCTGCCAAACTCCTCGTCGCCGCCGAGGTTGCGAACGATTATTTCAGCCTGCGCACGTTGACCGACGAATACAATCTGATCACCAACACGATTGACGTTTATCAACGTTCGCTCGCGCTGACGCAGAATCGTCGGCGCGGCGGCGTGGTTTCGGATCTCGATGTCGCGCAGGCCGCGACGCAACTGCACACCGCGCAAGCCGAGTTGCCGCAGATCGAATTGAGCCGCCGCCAAACCTTGCACGCCCTCGCGATTTTGTGCGGCCAGATGCCGGTGGATTTTGCTATTTCCAACAGCGGAACGACGACGACGAACGTTCCCGGGATTCCGGCGAGCGTGCCGAGCGAATTGCTCGAACACCGTCCCGACATCGCATCTGCCGAACGTCGCATGGCCGCCGCGAATGCGGATGTCGGCGTGGCCAAAGCCGCTTTTTTTCCAACAGTGCGAATTGATGGCCTCGCCGGTTTTCAATCCGTCAGCTTCAGTTCGTGGTTCAATTGGTCGAGCCGCATGTGGTCGGTCGGGCCGTCGCTGGAAATCCCGATTTTCACGGGTGGATTAAATCGAGCGAACCTCGCCGCCGCGCACGCTACTTATGACGAAACCGTTGCCAATTATCGTCAAACCGTGCTCAACGCATTTGGTGAAGTGGCCGATCAACTCGCCGCGCAACATTTGCTCGCCGATCAATCGACCGCGCAAAACGAATCCGTGGTCTCGGCGCAACAAGCGTTGCAGATCGCGAACAATCGTTACAAGGCCGGGCTCGTGACTTATCTCGATGTCGTCACCGCGCAAGCGCAAGCCTTGAGCCTCGAACAATCCGCCGTGCAATTGCAAGGCGCGCGTCTGACCGCGACGGTGAATTTGATCAAGTCGCTCGGCGCCGGCTGGTGACCGAGCGCGGACAAAATGATCCGCGCTCCGCTCCCGTCGTTGACACCGGCACGCGAATTTGTTGAAATTTGGCTTCATGAATTCCCCTCATTGGCGACGCTATTTTTTTCTATTGTGCTTATGCCTGTTTTTCAGTGACTTTTCTGCTGCGGCCGCCGATTCCATTTCCGCCGCGCCCCAAATGCAATCCACCGCAACCGCATTGCCGGCCATCAACACCGGCGATAATGCGTGGTTACTGGCGAGTTCCGCGTTGGTTTTGATGATGACCGCGCCGGGTTTGATTTTATTTTACGGCGGCTTGGTGCGGACGAAAAATGTGCTTTCCACCATGATGCACAGTTTGATTTTGATGGCGCTGGTCTCGGTGATTTGGATGGTTTTTGGCTACAGTCTGGCGTTCAGCGAAGGGAACGTATTTTTTGGAAATCCGCTGACGCATTTATTTTTGAAAGGCGTGGGCGCCGCGCCGAATCCGGCATACGCGCCGACGATTCCGGCGGAAACCTTCATGCTGTTTCAAATGATGTTCGCCATCATCACGCCCGCGCTCATCAGCGGCGCGGTGGCGGAACGCGTGAAATTCAGCGCGTATGTCGGCTTCATGTTGTTGTGGCTGCCGCTGATTTATCTGCCGCTGTGCCATATGGTTTGGGGCCAGGGCGGCTTGTTCAACTGGGCGCTTGGCGGAAAAATTCCCGTGCTCGATTTCGCGGGCGGCACGGTGGTGCATATCAGTTCCGGCGTGTCGGCGCTGGTGTTCGCGGCGATGCTCGGTAAACGCGCTGGTTTTCCACGTGAACCGATGGTGCCGCACAACGTCGTGCTCTCCCTCATCGGCACGGGATTATTATGGGTCGGCTGGTTTGGTTTTAATGCGGGCAGCGCGTTGAACGCCGGTTCGCTGGCGACGAGCGCATTTGCGGCGACGCATTTTTCAGCGGCCGCGGCGGCTCTTAGTTGGGCGGGGTTGGAATGGAAATTAAAAGGCAAACCCAGCGTGCTCGGGGCGGCGGCGGGGATGGTCGCGGGCTTGGCCACGATCACGCCCGCGTCGGGTTTCGTGAGTATTCCAGCCGCGTTTTGCATCGGCCTGGTCGCCGGCATGGTTTGTTATTTTGCGGTCTCCAAACTCAAAGCGATTTGCGGTTACGATGATTCCCTCGACGTTTTTGGCGTGCACGGCGTCGGCAGCATTATCGGCATGTTGATGCTCGGATTTTTTGCCAACGCAGAAGTAAACCCCGCGCTGGCCAACACCTTCAAGGCCAATGGCGTGCTCGTTTCCCTGGCGGGCAGTTCGCATCAATTCATCAATCAATGTATCGGCGTAGCGTTCACCGCGGTTTTTGCGGGCGTGGGCACGTTTATCATTTTGAAAATCGTGGATAAAGTCATCGGACTGCGCGTGGATCAAGAAGAAGAAAGTGTCGGACTAGACCTTTCCCAACACGGCGAAAGCGCCTACAATGAATAAAAACCAACTATGAAAAAAATCGAAGCCATCATCAAACCGTTCAAGCTCACGGAAGTCAAAGATGCCCTCGCCGAAATCGGTGTTGAAGGCATGACCGTGAGCGAAGTCAAAGGCTTTGGCCGTCAAAAGGGTCATACCGAAATTTATCGCGGCAGCGAATACACCGTGGATTTCCTGCCGAAAATCAAGATCGAGATCGTCGTGGCCGACAGCCAAAAAGATGCGGCCGTCGCCACGATCATCAAAGCTGCGAAGACCGGAAAAATCGGCGACGGCAAGGTGTTCGTCTCCGCCATCGAAGAGGCCGTGCGCATTCGCACCGACGAACGCGGCGAAGCGGCGGTGTAATTGGGCGGCGAGAGCCGTTAACGAAATCTCTGCAAAAGTCCCGTAGCGGCGGTCCTATGGCCCAGTGCCACCGACCGCCGCGACCAATAAACGGACTTTGCCGAGCCGTCTCAAGGCTTCAATTCATTTCGTCGCAACAGCTCAGCGCCATAGCCCGCGCGAAAATCGCGAAATTGAAATGCGTATTTTAATTCCGTGCGTAACTTCGCATTGCTGATGCGCTTATTCGTCACGCCGCGGCGACGTTCTAAATTCTCTGGTTTAGTGGGCGGCAGATTTTTATCGAGCGTCGCCGCCAGCCATTGAAAAAACTTCAACTGCGTCACCGGTTCGTTATCCACGGCGTTGTAAATTTCCCCGGGACGCCCGTGGGTCAAAGCCGCGATGATGCAACCGATCAAATCGTCGCGGTGAATCATGTTCAAAAACCGTGAGCCGTCGCCTTCGATCTGCGCCTGGCCTTTTAAAAATTGTTTGAACCAATGGCCGCGCTCTGGCCCGTAAATTCCCGCCACCCGCAAAATTACCGCCGGAAAATCCGTATCGGGCGAACGCCCGTTCGCCGCCGCGAGCAAAACATTTTCCGTCGCGACGAGAATTTTAGAAGTTTCTGCGTTTGGCTCGACCGGACTTTTTTCGGTCACGACGGAACCATCGTTTTGCCCATAAACACTCGTGCTGCTCGTATAAACAAATTTCTGCGGCGGATTGGGCGCGAGCCAGGTGATCAGATTTTGCGTGCCCGCCAAATAGACTTGCCGGTAATTTTCCGCGTCGCCGCCCGCCGCGACGCAGTTGACCACCCAATCAAAATGGTTCGGGAGTTTTTTTAATTCAGCCAACTGCGTTACGTCAGCGAATAACGGAGAAATTCCGGCAGCTTTTAATTCACTTTCCGCCGAAGCATTGCGCCGCAGCCCAAAAACTTCGTGCCCTTGGCGGACGAGTTCCGCTCCGAGTGGCAAACCAACGTAGCCGCAGCCGACGATTAAAACGCGCATGAGGAGATTAAATAAGGAAAGCAGGAAAGCAGGAATAAAAATCCGTTGTTTTCCTGCTTTCCTGCTTTCCTTATTTAATACTTAATCCATCAACGCGCCGAAGCGCAGTTCTTTGTAAAAACTTCGTGCCCTTGGCGGACGAGTTCCGCTCCGAGTGGCAAACCAACGTAGCCGCAGCCAACGATTAAAACGCGCATGAGGAGATTAATTATAAGGAAAGCAGGAAAGCAGGAATAAAAATCCGTTGTTTTCCTGCCTTCCTGCTTTCCTCATTTAATACTTAATCCATCAACGCCGCAAAGCGCAGGCCGCGCGTGCTGATGCGCAGTTCTTTGAAGCCGAATTCTTCCATGACCGCCTCGTAAATAATCACGCCGGTGAGAATGACATCCGCGCGCATTTTCGGCAGTCCGATGATTTCCTTACGCGCCGCCAGGGGTAATTTCCACAAACTCTTCCGGCGCGACTGCACCTGTTCAAAATTCAAAACCGTGCGTTCGATTTTCGCGCGATCAAAGCGATCCAGTTTATTTTCCACGCGCGCGAGAATGCTCGTGGTGCCACCGGTGCCAACGAGGCGGATTTCGCCGGTTTCGCTCTGCAACGCCGGTTCCAATAGCGGACGCACTTTGTAGTGCAAAAATTCTTTCAGCCATTCGTGGCAGTGCGCAAATTCATCCGGCGTCGGGGGATCGCCGTGCGGAAATTTTTCCAACAAGCGAACGGTGCCCAGCGGAAAGCTATGCGCGAAACTTTTTTTCTTGCCGTGACCCAAAATAAATTCCGTGCTGCCGCCGCCGACATCGAGTAAGAGCAACGGCTGTTTCGCGAGTTCGAGGTCGCTGGTCACACCTTGAAACGCCCATTCGGCTTCGCGCCCGCCGGTGATGATTTCGGTTTTCAGACCGGAAGCGCGCTCGATGGCGTTCGTCAAATCGCGTGGATTGATCGCGTCGCGCGCGGCGCTGGTGGCGATCACGCGGATACTGTCCGCATTGCGTTCGCGCGCGATTTCGCCAAATTCCCAAACCGCTTCGGCTGTGCGCGCGATACTTTCCGGTTGGAGTTGATGCGTTTCGTAAAATCCTTTGCCCAGCCGCGTCTGCCGACTTTCTTCATGCACCGGCGTCACATCGCGACCACGCACGTCCGCCACCAACAACTTAATCGAGTTGGTGCCGACATCAATAACCGCGCGGCGAATGCTCCCAAGATGGCCCATGCTGCGCCAGACTATGGAACAAACCCGGCGATTCCAAAGCAAAAAAGTGTTACATTTTGGCACGGATGCGCCATGGTGCGGGCGTAAAAGTATTTTTGCGAAAGCGCTTTGCTGGCCGGATCGCCGGGTCGGCTTTAACGCTTTCACTCTTTACCGTTCCCTTTAAAATTCGGCCATGGAAATTTTTCTGCTTCGCCATGGTCTGGCCGCCGAACGCAATATTTTGGAATGGGGCGATGATTCTACGCGCCCGCTTACGGCCAAAGGAAAAAAGGAGTTGAAAAAAATTTCCGCCGCCATGGAACGAATGGATTTGGATTTCGACCTGATTTTATCCAGTCCATTTTTGCGGGCGAAAGAAACGGCGGAAATCGTCGCGACAAACTTAAAACTGGAAAAGCGCTTAAAATTTTCCGAAGCCCTGACGCCGGAAAAACCGGTCGAACCGCTCATCCGGCAATTACAGAAACTCAAGCTGTCGCCGGGAAAAATCCTGTTGGTGGGTCACGAACCAAGCTTGAGCCAGTTGATTTCGTGGCTGACCACGGGCGATATGAAACTGGAATTGGATTTAAAAAAAGGCGGTTTGGCGAAGCTGGAAGTAAAAAAATTATCCGTCGGAAAATGCGCCGCGCTGGCTTGGTTGCTGACGCCGAAACAAATGAAGTGGATGGTTTAACCAATGCGATACGAAACTTTTTGCACCAGCGTTTTGCCAAAACTGTTCTGCATCCGATCTAAAATCTCCTTGCGGCGATAGCGGACGATCTCTGAAAGCCACGCGCTATTGTCTACGTTCACGAACAGCGTGCCTTTGTGTAAATTTGCGGGTTGCGCGTGGGCGGTGATGTTCGGATCAATCAAGTCGTTCCAAACTTTGACGATCTCGGCCTCGCCCTGCCGCGCATCCATCCGCAAATCTTTCAGCACCGTCGGCAGCACGTCGGCCAGATTGCGGGCGGCATCCGCCATCGCTTTTTCCTGCGCGGAGATATCTACGCCACGCCACTGCGCGAGCACGTTTGCGCGCGCGGAACTTTTTTTAGGTTCCCGCTGCGGAAAATGTTTCAGCGACGATTTCAAAGCTTAAATAAAATAACGGCAAAGCCGCAAAGCACACGCAGAATTTAATTGGAACCGCGGCCCGTTTGGAAAATACCCGCGTTGGGATCGGCCGGAGGATCAACCACTAATCTGCGCTGATCTCCGCTGCCAAAAAATTAGAGGATAAGGATATTTTGCCAAATAAAAAACCCCTCCCGGTTTTGGCCGGAAGGGGCTGTAAGTTCTAAATCAGATTAGAACGTGTAAATGAGGTTGAGCGCCAAGATGAAGGAGTTGGCTTGGCTCGAATCATTGCCAAAGGCGGTGCCGGAATCAGCATGATCCCAACGGACTTCAGCGCGGCTGATGACATTAGCCCAGAGGTTGTATTGGACCGTGGCGGTGAGTTCTTCGCCCTTGCCGTTGGTGTTGCTATCAGGATATGCCGTCAACCCGCTAAAAGGCATGTCGAAGTATTCGCCACGGAGGTTGAGGGACAATTTGTCGGTTGCTTGGAAGTTGCCATACAGACCAACGACCCAGCCGCTGCTGTTATGAGCATTTCCATACGTATCTTTGTCAGCCAAGCTGATCAAGTCAAATGAGGAGCCGACTTTGAGCTTGCTGCACGGCGTCGGGATAACCAAACCAGCGTAGAAGTTGTTCTGGCCGCCGCTTTCCAGATTCAACAACGTGCCGACATTCGCGGTGCCACCTTTCAAGAAACCCCAGCTGTCAGGAGCCGTGAAGGCCACTGCGCCAGCAAAGGTTTTGGAAGACAGATGATTGGGAGCTGTGTCTCCACCAAAAATCGTTGAGTCGGTTGCATTCGCGATACCGCCAGAGACGGACAGCAAATCGCTGAATTTGTAAGTGCCGATCAAACCGGTAAGGGTCGTAGGCTCGAAGGCATAACCGATGGAACGGGTATAGTTCGGATTCAAACCATCCGTGTTGCCTTCGTAACCGATGATGTCGTCTTGCACGCCGACTTTCCAGTCAATGCCGTTGCCGAGCGGAGTGCGGATAACGATGTAAGCTTGGCGAACGCCGAAATTATTGAAGCCGTCTTTGTTTTCAGTCTCGCTTTCGAGTGAACTCAATCCGTTGATGGCGTCTGCACCCCAGTTCAAGTCAACGTGATAACCGGCCGCCCAAGGCGATTCGTCTTGGGGACGATCAATCGTAACCGTGATGTTGTTGAGGCTGAACTGGTCGATTTTGGACGCGCTCGTTCCAGCCGGAACGCCGTTATCACCGGTGTCACTTTGGCTGCCCGTATTATACTGCGCCGCCACATCAACGTAACCGCTGATCGTGGTGTTGGAGAGCGCGGTCTGCAACGGGGTTATTTTCGTTTCGTCTGCACGCGCGGCTGAAGCCAAACTGACTGCGCCGATTGCTGCGAGACCCAATGTCCATTTATTAAACTTCATCTGTTCCTCCGATGTTGTTTGTTGTTGTTTGTTATCACCGAGTGGCAAAAACAGTTTGCCGTTATCACCTTGAAAGGTGGTTATGAGGTCGAAATTAAGGAAAACGAGGGTCAATGACAATAGATTTTTTACGTATTTTTTGGGTGTGTCTTAGATTGAGCCAAGCCTTAAAACGCAATTATTTGTTTAAAATGCCCTTAAAATCGGACAGCTCGTGTCTCTTCAATCACCATAAAATGGGCATAGTGAATTGGTAAAAAGTGGTTTTATAAGGAAATGCGGCGCTGGAACAGATTGTGCTTATTCATTTTAGAGCAGTGGCACGTCTTGACCTGCCACGAACCCTAAATCATCACACTATAACGTATGCCAGTCTTTACCTACACGGCGCGGGAAACGGCGTCAGGCCGGGAAATCCGCAATACAGTTGAGGCCCTCTCGGAGCAATCCGCCATCGCCGCGCTGCTCAACCGTAACTTGCTCGTCGTCGAAATCCGCGAAAAGATCGCCAAAAAAGGGCAGACGAAAGGTGGCAAAGTATCGAACGCGGATCTGGTGGTATTCACGCGGCAACTGGCGACGATGATTGACGCCGGTATCGCCATCGTGCAAGCGTTGCAGGCGCTCGCCGAACAGACGCCGAACAAGGTCATGCGGGATACCGTGAGCGATATTTGCACCCGGGTCGAAAGTGGTGAAAGCTTTTCCGAAGCGTTGACCAAGCATCCCAAGGCATTTAACAAACTTTATACGGCGATGGTTTCCGCCGGTGAAAAGGGCGGTTTGCTCGCCGAAATCATGGCGCGTTTGGCGACTTATCTGGAAAACACCGAACGGCTTCGCAAAAAAGTGAAGACCGCGCTGATGTATCCGACCGTTGTGACGGTCGTGGCGATCGTCATCACCATCTTTTTGCTGGTGCGCGTGATCCCGACGTTCAAGGAGGTCTATTCTGGTTTCGGCGCGAAGTTGCCGGCCCCGACGCAGGTCATGATGGATATCAGCGACATCGTTCGTCATGATTTGCTCTATTTAATCCTCATCGCTGGCGCCGCGATCTGGGGCTGGCTGCATTATATTAAGACCAAACCCGGTCGCGAATTTTGGGATCGCCAACGCATCAAGCTGCCGGTCTTCGGTCAAATCGCGCATAAAATCTGTCTCGCCCGCTTTACGCGCACGCTGGCGTCGCTCGTTCGCAGCGGTGTGCCTATTTTGGAAGTATTACGTATCGTCTCGCAGGTCGTCGGCAACGTCGTCATGGAAAAAGCCATCAAGGCCGCATCGGACGACATCGAACGCGGCGAAGGTATTTCCAACGCGCTCGCCAAGCACCCGATTTTTCCGACGATGGTCATCCGCATGTTAAGCGCCGGTGAACAGACCGGTAATATTGATAACATGCTCGAACGCGTTGCGAATTTTCTCGATGAAGAAATTGACGCGACGCTTTCCGGCCTCATGTCGCTCATCGAACCTTTGCTCATTGTTTTCCTGGGCATCACCGTCGGCAGCATGGTTGTTTGTATGTTCCTGCCGATTTTCAACCTGGCGAACATCGTCAACGGCCCGCAGAAATAATGGGGAAATGACGAATGACGAATTGCGGACGGGGCAGTTTTTATGCTCGTTCGCGTAATTTGGGTGTTTCGCGGTTACAAAGTTAGAGTTTTAACCGCGAGCTGTCCGAAAAATTTAACCGAAGGCCATAAAGCTAACGAAGCCCTTCGTTTCCAGCTTCGGTTAAAAACCAAAAACCGCCGGAGAATTTTTCTCCAGCGGTTTTGTTTTTCAAATCAGGCCGTCACGACTTTTCCCGGTTGCGGGTGGAAAACTTTGATCTTCGGCCAACGTTCATGGATTTTTTGCTCGAACCACGCGCGGGACGCTTCATCGCCGTGACCCAACAATACTGCGCGCGGTGAAACTTGACCGACCAAATCCAACAATTCCTCGCGGTTCGCGTGCGCCGTCAGATCGAAATCCTGCACATCACACTTCTTCGTCACCGCGCCCGCGCTCGGGCTGAACACGAACGTCTCGCCTTGTTTGGCCGCCTTCAAATGGCCCGCCGGTGAATCTGGATCCGCGTAACCGACGAAGAAAATGCTCTGCCGTTCGTCGCCGATCATGCGCGCCGCCAAATCGTGTGCCGCCGTATTCTCACTCATCATGCCAGCCGTGATGACGAAAATTTTACTGCCGCTCAACTTCATGTTTTCCGCCTGGCCTTTTTCCAGCACGATCAATTGCAACGCCTCGTTCAACTTCAAATTCGTATGTTGCCGATGTGCGCGATGCGCCTCGATGTCGTAAATTTCCGTGAACACGCGCCCGAGCCCGCCGATATAAATGGGCTGCTTTTTCAATTTATCTTCGCGCATCAACAACGCCAGCATCGCCAAGATTTCCTGCGTGCGGCCGAGCGCAAACGACGGAATCAAGATACAACCCTTGCGCTTCTGCGCCGCGTGAATGGCTTCGACCAACCGCTCGGTTTCTTTTTCGCGCGTGAAACCCGGAGGCACTTCGCGATTGCCGCGCGTGGTTTCCATGATGAGCACGTCGGCCTTCACATCGTTGAACTGCGCGCTTTTCAAAAGTGTTTGATCGTGAAAACAAACGTCGCCCGTGAAGAACAACGTTTCCTTTTTGCCGCGCAATAAAATACCGGCGGAACCCAGCGTGTGGCCCGCTTCAAAAAATTCCAGCGTCGGCGACGGAATCCCCGCGCGTTGTTTTTTGAACGAACCCCATTCGACTTCACGATTGCATTTGAAACCTTGAAAATACGGCGCGATGTCGTCCACTTCGTCATGCGTGTAGAGCGGATATTCGCGGATACCGCGCTCGTCGCGTTGCCGCGTCATCACGTTCACGGAATTATGCAGCACGCGCTCGATCAACAGATAACTCAGTTCCGTCATCAACACGTGCGCCTTGGGAAATTGCCGCACCGCGACCGGCAACGTGCCGATATGATCGTGATGACAATGCGAAATCGCAATCGCATCCACTTCGCCCTGGCCGGCCTTATTATAGAGCGGCACGCCCTCGCGACCCTCGCGTTTCGGATGCATCCCGGCATCGAGCAAAATGCGATGTTCCTCCAATTCTACCAGCCAAGAGCTCGCCCCAATATCCGAGTCCGGATTCAAATTCGTTATATTCACTGGAAAAATTTAACCACAAATGAAAACGGATAAAAAGGATGAAGGTGGAATTATGATGAATTAAAAACGCCCGCGCACGCGCCGGTATGCGGTGGCCAGTTCTTGCAACGATGAACCCACGGAATTATCGATCGACCCAAACGAACGCGCATGCAGGAAAGCGGCGGTTCGCGTTTTATCCGTGGTTATTTTTTATTTTTCGTGTCTTTCATGTCTTTCGTGGTTAAAAATTTCCCATGTCAAAATACAAGGTCGGCATCATCGGCGGCAGCGGGTTGTATCACATCGAGGGTTTTACTAACCAGAAATGGGTGAAAGTCAAAACGCCTTTCGGGGCGCCATCCGATGAATTTCTCACCGGCACACTCGCCGGACGCGAAGTCGTTTTTCTCCCGCGCCACGGCCGCGGTCATCGTGTTTTGCCGAGCGAGTTGAATCATCGCGCGAATATGTGGGCGATGAAAAAACTCGGCGTCGCGTGGATCATCAGCGTTAGCGCCGTCGGTTCCCTGCAAATAAAATACGCGCCGTGCGACATCGTTTTGCCCGATCAATTTCTCGACCGCACCAAGCGTGATTTTGAACACACCTTTTTCGGCCGCGGCATCGTCGGCCACATCGCGTTCGCCGATCCGATCTGCGAAGAGTTGCGGCAAATCATTTTGAAAAGCGCGCGCAGCCTGAAGGCGAAAGTCCACGATGGCGGCACTTATGTGAATATGGAAGGTCCGGCATTCAGCACGCGCGCCGAATCTACGACCAATCACAAGCTCGGCTACGATGTCATCGGCATGACCAATTTGGGCGAAGCCAAATGCGCCCGCGAAGCCGAGATCGCCTACGCCACCATGGCGATGATCACCGATTATGATTGTTGGAAAGTGGACGAAGCGCATGTGACTGTTGAAATGGTGATCGCCAACCTGACGAAAAATGCGGCGACCGCCAAAGCCATCGTCGCCAAAGTTATTCCGCAAATTCCCACCGAACCGACGTGGTCGTGTCACAGCGCCTTGAAAAACGCCATCATGACCGACCGCAAAGTGTGGCCGAAGAAAACCATCGCCGAATTGAAGCCGATTATTGCGAAATATTTGTAAGGAATATGTTTTAAAGATCCGAGGTGATTTAAAAAAGACTTTGCCGTCCCTTTGCCGGTCGTTACTGTTTCATCAAGATGTCAGGGATACTTCAATCACTTCAGGGCCGCGAGGCGCGCCGCTTCGGAGCTGGCGAATTCATTATCCGACAGGGCGAAACCACCGAGCAGCTTTATTTTCTGATCGAAGGCGTCGTTGAAGTTTTGAAAGACGACGTGCGCGTTGCCGCCGCCCAACAGCCCGGCCAAGTCTTCGGCGAAATGGCGGTATTGCTCCGCGTTCCCCACACCGCTTCTGTGCGGGCAGTAAAGCCGTGCAGTTTTTACATCGTCGAACAACCGCGGGAATTTCTGAAATCGTCGACGACGTTATGCGTTCATGTGTGCGAATTGCTGGCGATGCGGTTGGATGCGCTTAATAAATACTTGGTGGACGTGAAGCATCAATATGACGGCCACGACCATCTCGGCATGGTGGATGAAGAGCTGGAAGCGTTGCTCCATCGGCAGCCGAGTTCCCGTGTGCGTCCCAAGGATTCAACTGTCAGCCACGGTCAGCTTCCGGATTGATTGGCCTTCAATCGAAATCCATTCCGCCGTCATCGCATCCAGATCCAGTGAAATGTGCGTTGGGCTTGGGCCGATTTGTTTGCCGGGATTAAAAACCCATGTCTTGCCGATCCGGTCAATCCAGGCACCTTCCGCATAAAAAGGTGAATTATGGATGTGCCCGCTTAAAACCATGTCCGGCTGAAAACGTTTGATCCATTCGAGCAACGCTTCGTCGCCGCCGAATTTTTTACCCGTCCAACAAACCGGTGAACCCGCCGGCGGCGCGTGATGCACCCAGATCCAGCGACCGTGACGCTTCTGCGCCTGATCAGAAAGTTGTTTTTCCAATTCCGCGCGCGACACCGGGCCGTCCCACCACGGACAAATCGTCACGAGCGTGCCGGATAAATCCAGACTGTCGCCGTCCACGAACAAGCTTTCCGCCTTGGAATCATGAATCCAGCGGGCGATGGATTCATCCGCCGCGCTGCGCGAATCGCCATCGTGATTGCCCGAGCTGACCAGCAGCCGGGTTTTCTCGCGGAGGCGGGCAAGATATTTTTCGACCACGACAATTTGCACATCGAAATCCAAACTGGAGGCGAGATCCAACAGATCACCGCCGATGATGACGGAATCGTAGTTCGCCGCATTGGCGACCAACCAATCGAACTGCTTGAGCGCATAATGGAGATCAGCGACGAAAAGCATCTTCATACAGTTCAACGGATTATGTGTCATCCCTTCCGGCGCGTCCATGTCCAAACCTTCACTTCAAAAAAAGCCGAAAAGGAAACTCGTCTGCGAGGTTGCGTCGGGCGCATGGGATATTCATCATTTGCGTTCGGCATGAACAAACGCGCTATCATCAAAAAAATCACCGCCAAGCTGACGAGTGAATTAGAAGTCTATTTCCGCGCCGCGCTCGCCTCGCGCACCGAAGCCACGCATGAATCGAGCAAAGCTGAAAATAAATATGACACGCGCGGTCTCGAAGCTTCCTATCTCGCGCGCGGCCAATCCAAGCAAGTAGCAGAACTGCAGGCGGCCATCGCCGATTTTGAAAAACTATCCGGCAAGCCGTTTGCGGACGGCCAGGCCATCGGCATCGGCGCGTTGGTGGAATTAGCCGTGGGCGGTGAACAAGCCTTTTATTTCATCGGCTCGCGCGCCGGCGGCACGGAAGTGTTGCACGGCAAAAAAGAAATTCTCATCATCACCCCGCAATCGCCGCTCGGCGAACAACTCGTCGGCAAAAAATCCGGCGACACGTTGCCGCTAAATCTTGGCGGTTCTAAACAGCCCGCGAAAATTGTAAAGGTGGAATAAGTCAGTCCATCAGGCGGGGCTCAACTAGATTTCGCTTCTCCGTTCTACGTTTCAAAAAGCCGGTAAATATTTTCTTGCGGATTCAGGCTTTGCAACGCAAAGTGAGCTCATGGAACCGAATTGGGCCGAAGAAAATCTGCAAACTATCCGCACGTTGATGGAACGTTCCGCCGTTTATCGTCGGGCGCTGGCACCGATCATGTTGTTTGCCGGCGCGTTGGGAATCATCGCTGCCGCCGCCGGAATTTTATTTCATTTGGATTCGATGCGCGCCTTCAGTTCGCTGTGGCTCAGCACGGCGGCGCTGGCTATTGGCGGCACATTTTTGATCGCTCGCCGACAGTCATTGAAAGATAAAGAGCTTTTTTGGTCGCCCCCGACACGACGCGTGGCGCAGGCGCTTTTGCCCGCATTGACGGCGGGTGCGATTGTGAGTGCGTTGTTTCTCATCGGCGCAAATGACCTTAGTTTCACTACGTTACTGACGTTTTTTTGGATTCTCTTTTACGGCTGCGCAATTCATTCCGCCGGATTTTTCATGCCGCGCGGCATGAAATTACTCGGCTGGATTTTCATTGTCGGTAGTTCCGGATTCTTTGGTGTTTTAGTAGTTTTTCACACGAGTTTGAATTTGAATGCGCATTGGCTCATGGGCGTTTTCTTTGGCTTGCTGCAACTGATTTATGGTGCGTATCTCTATGTGACCGAGCAGAAAAATCCCGCCGCGTGAACCCGGAACCGTTCTTGCAATTGGATCGCGTGATCCATGAAAAAGGTCGGCTGGCCATCATGTCCATGCTCGCCGCCTCGCCGGAATTATCGTTCACCGAAATGCGCGACACGCTGGCGATGACCGATGGAAATCTAACGACGCACATCAAAGCTCTGCAACAAGAAGGCTTCGTCGCCGTGGCTAAATCGTATCAAAATAACCGCCCGCTCACGACGTGTTCGCTCACGGTGGCGGGACGCAAGGCCTTCGCGGAATACATCAATCTACTCGAACAGATCGTCCGCCAGAACAAGCCGAAATAATTGCCGGAGCGCCGGGCATTGCTCGGCTTGGAGGCAATTTTCCCTGTTCGAGCCGAGTAATACTCGGCGTTCCAAAAAATAATTTGAACAAAAACGAATGCGCTTGGTCTTTAACTTTGTGATACAAAGCTAATATGAAAATCATCCGTGCGGAACATCTGGGAATGTGTTTTGGAGTTCGGGACGCCATCGCATTGGCCGCGAGCACGGCCCAACGTGAACCGCTCACCATTTTGGGCGACCTAGTTCACAACGAAACGGTGCTGGCCAGTTTACGTGCGCAAGGAATTCAATTCGCGCAAAACGCGAGCAGCGTAGCAACGCAAACGGCCATGATCACCGCGCACGGCGCCTCGGAACGCGCGATGAATGAAACGCGCAGACGCGGGTTGAACGTGCTGGAAGCCACGTGTCCGCTTGTTCACAGCGCGCATCGCAAACTCGCAACGCTCGTGCGCGAAGGATTTCATCCGATCATCATTGGTAAGCGCGATCACGTGGAAGTGCGCGGCATGACGGAAGATTTAAACGAGTTCGATGTCGTCTTGAATGAAACCGACATCACCAAACTTCAGGCGCGTCCGCGCTTCGGCATCATCGCGCAAACCACGCAACCCATTGAACGCGTCCGGCAATTAGTGCAGCTAGTGCGCGACCATTTTCCTAAATCTGAAGTGCGCTTCATAGACACCGTTTGCCAGCCGACCAAGCAACGTCAAAGCGCAGCGGTTGAACTGGCAAAACAATGCGACACAGT
Organism: Methylacidimicrobium fagopyrum; assembly: GCA_026225255.1. Lineage (GTDB taxonomy): Bacteria > Verrucomicrobiota > Verrucomicrobiia > Limisphaerales > UBA11358 > UBA11358. The sequence goes on from JAMFSJ010000043.1 coordinate 79,712, forward strand.
GGTCGTCATCGGCGGCGCGCACAGCAATAACACGCATGAACTGGTAAAAACCTGTGCGCAATTTTGCGAACGCGTTCACCATGTCCAAACCGCCGCCGACCTGCGCGCCGAATGGTTTTGCGGAACGGAAACCATCGGCATAACCGCCGGAACTTCAACGCCAGACGAATTGATCGAACAAGTGACGGCGTGGTTTGAGGCACTTTCAGTTTCAGTCCAACGCGAAAGAATTTTCGCATGAATCCGCTTTTTCTAATTTTCTTTTTACTCTCGTTGGCTTTGGCCGCGCCTGCCGTCGTAGGGAATAATTCGTGGTGGCGACTTTTGCTTGGAATGTTTTTATCGTTTACGGGAGTTGTATTTCCTCTGTTCGTCTTTGTTTTCAGCGGATTTCGCGCGCCTGAATGGAAAGGCGATTGTGTGCACGGCTGGGTGGATTGTTTTATTGTCGGCAAATTAGCGCTGTTGCCGCTGGTCATCGTGGCCACGATAACCTTATATGCGTTGGAAGTAGTTCGTGTTAAAAATCGGACGGACCGTTTGATCGTCATCGGAATTTTTCTTGGTGTTATCGTGGCCACGACATGTTCCGTGTTCGGCATATTCTGCATCGGCTTAGGTGTCCGTGATGACAAATGGTTGTTGTTCGTGCCGATTTACACGGCGGCATGGTATTCGATTCGCGCGGTGCAATTGATCCAATTAACACGTTTCAGTTTTTGGACTTACCTTGGCGCAATCGCGGGTTCGCTGCCATTCTGGGTGGTGAGTTGGTTTTGGTCGCACAGCGTTTACGCAGCATTGCCCGACAAACGGCCAGAAAACTGTTTCATCGTCACCGCCGCCAGTCTCGGTCATGAAAAATGTGTCGGCCCGTTGGTTGAAATCACTCGTCACGGCTACAAACGCCGAGCTAATCAGCAGTTGCTTACCTTCTGGGAATTAGAAAATCGGTGGCAGAATCGCTCGTCCTGCAGCCATCGAATTTTCCGTCAGTATTACAATCGGTTCGGCCCGCTCATCGCGCGGCAAATCAAATCACCTTGGCAGGCGGACCTGGTTCATCTTGCTCTCAAACCGATTGAATTAACGGCCAGACTTGCCCTGCAAATGGGTGTAAAAAATATCCCAAAACAAAAATGAAATCTGAATCGCAATGGACTCGTTGGTGGTTGGTGGTGATTTACGCGGCGGCGATGGCGTGGGTGGAATCTGCCGTGGTCTTTTATCTGCGCTCGATGATCCACCGCATTGAACCGCATCAGACAAATCCCTTTCCGATCATCGGCGGCTTTGCGTCGGTGGAATTGCCGCGTGAACTGGCCACGATGATCATGCTCGCTGCCGTTGGTGCGCTGGCGGGACGGAACTGGCGCGCACGCTTCGGCTAAGCTGTCATCGCGTTCGGCGTGTGGGATATTTTTTATTATGTTTTCTTGAAAATGATTTGCGACTGGCCGCACTCACTGCTGGATTGGGACGTTTTGTTTTTACTCCCGTTGCCTTGGTGGGGCCCGGTGCTGGCGCCGGTTTTGATTTCCTTGCTAATGATTTCGTGGGGCACGCTGGCCACGCAAGGGCAAAGCGAAAAGCGGGAAGGCGGAAAGCGAAAAACCAGCGGCGCGTTCGGGTGGCTGCTGAATTTCATTGGCGTTGCGCTCGCGCTTTATGTTTTTATGGCCGATACGATTGCCGCTGCATATTACGGATTTGATGCCGTCCGCACTGTGCTGCCGGAGAAATTTAACTGGCCTCTATTCATCATCGCGCTGGGGCTGATGTCTGCACCTATGCTCCAAAAAATCCATGAATATTTGACCTTCGCATCCTTGAAGCGTAAAGCGGGCGAACCAGCCGATGAAATTTTATGCAAGCGTCCGCTGCAAAACTAAAGCCATGCCCATCGGAAATCGCCACGCTGCTGCGCGGTGAGACGAAAGCCATTTCCGCGTGGAGTGAAAATTGGAACGCGCTACGATTCGCTTGGCACGTGATCATTATTATTCTGGGCGCGGGCAGCTATGGCGCGGCGATGGGTTGGTGGCGTGATCCGCAACAGTCATTTTATGTCGCGCTAAAATTTCCGCTCATCATCCTGCTCACCACCTTCGGCAATGCGCTGCTCAACGCCATGCTCGCGCCATTGCTGGGATTGAACATTCCGTTTCGCCAATCTTTTTCCGCCGTTGTGATGAGCAACACCGTCACGGCCACCATTCTTGGTGCGTTCAGTCCGTTGATTTTTTTCATGGTCTGGAATGCGCCGGAGATGAGCGCGAAAGTTGTTTCCTACACCGCTTACAATTTTATTTTGCTCACGCATGTCGCCGTGATCGCGCTGGCGGGGACGATGGGAAATCTGCGTCTGCTGCAACTGCTCACGCAACTCGCACACGGCCCCGCAATCGCCCGTCGCGTTCTGTGCGCATGGCTCGCGGGTAATTTATTTCTTGGTAGCCAGCTCTCGTGGATTCTGCGTCCGTTCATCGGCGCGCCGTCGTTGCCCGTGCAATTTCTCCGCCCCGATTCCTTTCACGGCAATTTTTACGAAACCGTTTTTAACACCGTCCGCCATCTCTTTTAACCAATAAAATATATGAACGAAAATAATCCGATCCCACCGCAGATCCCGCCAAGCGATTCGACACAAAACTTCACGGCGAACATCCCCAACTCGCCGCCACCGCCGCCGCGTTCCGGCCCGCGCCCGTTGGGCGATGATCCGGCGGAGCGCATCGCCATTCCGCATACGTTTGCCGCCATCGAAGCGTTATTGCGACAGCCGCGACGACTGCTCTTTCAACTGCGCCAGCCGGGTGCGGGCAAACTCATCGTCTCGATGTTGTTCACCGTGTTGATCTGTAGTGCGATTTACGGAGTGGTGGCCGGAACCTTTTCCGGCGGGACACAACTGTGGATCGCGCCGGTAAAAATCGCGGCGGGACTATTCATTTCGGCGGCAATCTGTTTGCCGAGTCTTTATATCTTCACCTGCTTGAGCGGTTCACAGGCGCGGCTGATCGAAGTCGTCGGCCTGCTCGCCGGATTATTGATGTTGATGACGATCCTGCTCATCGGCTTTGCGCCCGTCGCGTGGATTTTTTCGCAATCCACTCAATCACTCGCGTGGATGGGCACGTTGCATCTGATTTTCTGGTTCGTAGCGACGCTGTTCGGCGTGCGCTTTATGAAATCCGGCTTTAATTATGCCGATGCCAAATCCCATGCCGGCTTGAACACGTGGATCATTATCTTCCTGCTCGTCGCGCTGCAAATGACCACCGCGCTGCGTCCGATCATTGGCAAAGCTGACCCAGTTTTGCCAACGGAGAAACAATTTTTCCTCAGCCATTGGATTGAGTGCATCAGCATCTCCAACGACAAGGCAAAAACGAATGCGCGTGATTGAATTAAATTTTTTACAGGAGACGAGGGAACGAGTCTCAAATGTTTGTGAAAAATCGTAAGACCAAAATTTTAATTTTGAGTGCGCCTTTGCTGCTGGTTCTGATTTATTTTGTCATGGCTGTAGTTGTTTTTGAGTTTAGCCAACCAGCGTTTCCGTATGACGAAGACAATTTTAATGGACACGAAGTCGCTCTTGGCCCACGTCCTCGATTGTTATTTTGTAAGCGCACCCATGACGGTGTAAATTTTGAGGGTAAAGAATGGCCCTTTGTCGTATTTCAGCCGCTATGCAAAATTTGGTGTAATAATCATGGCTACGTTCCGTCAGCCGAATGGAGATAATCATTAAAACTCCTTACGTGTCTCTCACATTTATTATGAATCGCGAACAAACTCTGCGTCACCGCATCAAATTACTGACGTGGCTGTTCATTATCGGCCTGGCAGTGAGCGGCGCGACGGCGATTCCGTTGTTGGGCGAAGTCAATTGGCTGACGAAATTTCTCAGCGTGCAGAACGGTTCATCGGAGATTTCCCATTGGCTGCTGCGCGTCCGCGAGGCGTTGGCGCAAACACAATCGCAGCAACCGTTTCTTTTCTACGGCACGGATTGGCTGGCGTTCGGGCATTTTATCATCGCGTTGGTTTTTGTCGGCGCGTTGCGCGATCCAGTCCGCAATCGCTGGTTGTTCGACTTTGGTTTGATCGCCTGTGTGCTGGTGATTCCATTCGCGCTGGTTTTCGGCGGACTGCGCGGAATTCCGTTTTGGTGGCGACTGATTGATTGTTCCTTCGGCGTATTCGGCGCGATTCCGCTGTGGTTTTGCCGTAAGTGGGCGATTGAATTAGAACGCTAAAATTCAAACGGAGCTCGACTAGGACAGGCACAGACTAAAGCCAAGGCTTTTGAAGTGAATTAATAAATTCGCGGAACTAGCGTCATTGGCGCTGAACTTTCTTTTCTGATCCACGGCCATTCGTAGTTCGGGTTTAGTTCATCCGGCTTGGGCTGGCACTGTGCCAACCGCGCCAGAAAATTTCCGTATTGGCACACTCTTTGTGCCAAAACTTCCATTGTCACCAATCAATCCAACTGCGGAAAACGTAAAAACCCTTTTTTTCAAGGGTTTTGCGCCTAGTGCAAGGTTGGCATCGCGCAAGCTAAGTAGAGTTCGTTGGAAACATTAACCGAATAACCAAAAGAAAAAATATTATGATACTGACACAATGTGAACGCCCCGGATCAGTGAACTACGGACGCCTGCAGGCCGAATTGGATCAATTGTTCGGCGCGACGCGCACTTGGGCTCCGCGACTGGAAGTGCAGGAAGATAAGGATACTTTCAGCGTGCGCGCGGAATTGCCCGGCTTGAAACGCGAAGACATCGAAGTCGCTTTGAATGAAAACGAACTCGTCATCTCCGGCGAACGCAAAGCGGAGACTGTCGGCGAAGGCACTGAAGTGCATCTGCGCGAGCGAAGCTACGGGAAATTTTCCCGCACTCTCACGCTGCCGAGCGCCCTCGCGACCGATCAAGTGAAGGCCGCTTACAAAGACGGCATTCTCACCGTGACGCTGCCGAAAGCGGAAGCCGCCAAACCGAAGCAGATTGTCGTTAGCGAGTAAAACGGGCGATTAATAAGGAAGGCAGGAATTCAGGAAAATCTGATTCCTGCCTTCCGGTTTGCATTATTGCTGACGTGCTGATTTGAGCAGGAGCCCTCCGCTCAGCGTGGAGATCAAACCAATCGTCAGTAAGATTGCGCCCAGAAAACGGTTCGGGCCGGCGGGAAATTTTGGCGGTTCGGCTAGATCCACGATTTGAGGTGTAGAATCGCTTATAATTCCTGCGCCCATTTTGATTGCATCGATTTTCGCCCGGATTAATCGCAGTTGGTCTTGCTGTTGGTCGAGTTGGATTTTTGCGTCGTAATAAGGCTGGTTTTTGGGGTCGTGTTCCTCTGCGTTTTTATCTCTCAACTGGCGGATAGAATCCAGCGCCGCCTTTTTAGAATTCAATTCACTTTCCAAACCGGCCATAAGGCCGGCAACGCGGTCATCAATTTGTTGATTCAACGTATTCAAGCTCGTTTGCGTCTGAATCACTTCAGTATTTGTGGGTAGATAATTATCCGTCAACGATTCATACGCTTGCTCGGTTTCGGATAATTTCTTTAGCAGATCCATCAATGCCGCGTCGTGAACGACCAATGGCAAATCCGCACGCAATTGGTTGGCATCGTCCGTTTTCAGCTTGGCCAGTTGGTTGGAAGATTGTAGATAATCGCGCTCCGCTTGCACCTGATCCGCGGCCTCGGACTGCGTAATAGTCGTGGAATCTAATGAATCTTTGATTCTCAACTTTTTCCGCAATTCATCTACATTCGTCTGCAAGGTTTGAATTTTCTTTTCCTCGGTTTGATAGCCTTCCTCTAAAGATTTCATTCCCGCAATCATTAATTGTCGATGTGATTCCTCCCGATAATTTTTATAAGAATCAGCAATGGCATTGGCAATATTCGCCGCATCTTTCGGATCGTCGCTAAAAAAAGTGATGGTAATGAGTTTCGTGTTGGGCACTGGCTCTAATATTAATTTACCTTTAAGGATTTTCAGCGTTTCGCTCAACTTGAGCGGCGCGCCACGGTTATATTTCACGCCCCATTCATGATTCAAATCTAAAGACGCAACGACATTGCTCAATACCACTTCTGATTGCATGATTTCAAACGTGGTCTGGATGAAGTAAGGATCAAAAGAAGCATCTGCCTGACCGTTTTCGTCGAACCCGGTTTCTACTTGGATTCTCGCCGTCGCCTTAAATTGTGGCGGACGCGATAACCACGATACGCCAATGCCGCAAAGCACTAGGCCGGCAATTAAAAATGCGAGGCCGAGCATTTTGGTTTCAGGAGATTTCATTGGCTGATTTTGGTTATATCGACCACAAATTATTTGATTTCGTTCAAAACCATATTGGTTGCCTCCGGCTCATCCGGCTCCTCGTCATCCTCATCCTCATCCTCATCCTCACCGCACTGAGTTTGGGTTTGGAAATGACGAGGAGGATGAGGATGACGAGGAGGGTGAGAGTGAGAAAGACGATGATACGATTGCCCAAGTCGTTCAACGCCGCTCGACAAAGTTTGCTTCCCGCGCCATCTTGTTTTCATGGCATTTGAACCCGCTTCGCCGTTCGACTCGCTCATGCAGGAATATTCCCGCGTGTTCCGCGATTGGGACGACCTCACGCTCGCGCGTTGGCTGGCCCAAACGCTCGGCCAATTTGAAGGTCGCGCGTGGCGTTCGTCGCATCCGCTAGTCGGCGCGTATTTGCTCGCCGCGAAAATCGCGCACGACCGGCAAATCTGGTTCAAGCGACTCGCCACGCCGCCCGCTGGCTATGCGGAATCACCGTGCTGTCGCGCCCCTTTTTTACCGTTGCTCACGCGCGATGTCCACAATGCCGGACTCATCTGCGAACATTGCAGCGAAACGCTCGTGCCGTTCGAGGAGATTTCTGCGGAACTGCGGCCGGCGCTCGAAGCGTGGGCGAAAAATTACGAACCCGTCCACGCCGTCGCGCATTGGGATGATCGTCAACGTCGGCGCGCGGGCAATTACGACGACGCCTACGAAAACGCCGCGAAACAAGCGGAACAATTACTCGCCTATAACGGCCGCGACCTGGCGCCAAAACTATTGGAATCCTACGCCGCCGTGATCTGGGAAGACGCGGACGAATGTCTGGAAGTGCGCCCGGAAGACGTGCAGATATGATTAAATTCATTTTCAAATGGTTGCTGCGGTTGTTCATTGCGGGCGTTGTGCTCATCATGATTTTTCTGCTGTCCCTCAATTCCATTTTGCGCGTTCTCATCGAACATAACATCCGCGCCCAAACGGGTATGGACGCGGAGATTGGCCGTTTCAAACTCGGCCTGCTGGAACCGACCATCACGATTCAGGATTTGAAAATTTATAATCCGGCGAAAACATTTGGCGGCACGTTGTTCTTGAGCATTCCCGAAATCCACGTGGAATACGATCGTGACGCGTTTGCGAATTCTCAACTGCACCTCACGCTGGTCCGCTTCAATCTCGGCGAACTCGACATCGTGAGAAACGCAGCGGGTCAAACGAATATTTTTTCGCTTGGGCTCGCCATTCCGAAAAATCCCAGCGGCAACGGCACGCAGTTGAAGGATGAATTAAAACGCCGGACCGATCTGGATTTTGCCGGCATTGACACGCTGAATGTTTCCGTCGGCACCTTGAAATATATTGATTTGAAAGATCAGCGGAATAATCGCACGCAAAAAGTAGAGGTGGAAAATCAAGTCATTCAAAACGTGAAATCGCCCAACGATCTTACCGGTCTGGCCGTCCTGATCGGGCTGCGCAGCGGCGATTTTTTCACCCTGTTCGTCGACCCCAAAGCGTCCAAGTCCGATGCGATGAAATTATTTTGGTAAAAGTTGAAACGCTGACGCACTTCCTCGGCTCGACATAAAATCAATTCTTTCCTAACTTCAAGCGTGCATCGTGATTCGCTCAAATCGGTTTCCCGTCTCGTCGTCAAACTTGGCACCGGCGTCCTTACCGACCCTCGGAAGCTGATTGATCCGGCGCAGTTGGAACAATTGGTCGCGCAAGTCGTCGCGTTGAAAAAGGCCGGCAAAGAAGTCGTGCTCGTCACTTCCGGCGCGGTGGGCGCGGGCATGGGCGCGCTGGGTTACGAAGCGCGGCCGACAAATCTCGCCGAAAAACAAGCGTGCGCCGCCGTCGGTCAATCGCGCTTGATGGCGGTTTATGACAAATTATTCTCCACGCACGGCCTCGTCGTTGCGCAAGTGTTGCTCACGCACGACGACCTCGAACATCACGAACGCCATCTCAACGCGCGCAACACGCTCGTCACGCTGTTGGATCGCGGCGTCATTCCCATCATCAACGAAAACGACGCGGTTTCGTTCACCGAAATTAAATTCGGCGACAACGATAAATTATCCGCGCTCGTCGCGTCGCTTTTGCCCGCGGATTTATTGGTGATTCTCACAACCGTGGACGGCGTGATCGAACATTTTGGAAAACCCAATGCCCAGCTCCTGCCCGTCATCGAACAGATTGATTCCGCGATTGAAGACATGGCCGGCGGCACCACGAGCGCTACGGCGGTGGGCGGTATGAAATCAAAAATTGACGCGGCAAAAATCGTCATCCGCTCCGGCATTCCTCTCGTCATCGCTTCGGGTAAAAAGACCGATACGCTCGCCAAAATTGTGGCGGGTGAAAACGAAGGCACGTTATTCGTCGCGCCGCCCACGCGTTTGCAGGGCCGCAAACGGTGGATCGCTTTTTTCCATCATCCCCAAGGCACGTTATTTGTGGACGACGGCGCGAAAAAGGCGTTGCGTGAAGGTGGCAAAAGTTTGCTCCCGCCCGGCGTCGCGCGTTGCGAGGGCGAATTTGCGGCGGACGACGTGGTTCGCATCTGTGACTTGGACGGCATGGAATTCGCGCGCGGCATTGCCCGCTTCAGTTCCGCCGCCGTGAACGAACGTAAATTGCCGAAGGAAGAACTCGTGCACCGCGACGACTTGGTGATTTTGTAAAAACGCTTCGCCGCTAAAAATTCCTTTGCGTTTCCTGCGATTTTTTGCAGCAATTCACGTTTGTGAAACGTCTTGCCGTCATCAATGTCGTTGGTCTCACCGAAGCGCTTATCGGCGAACACACGCCGCGCATCGCGGAATTTCGACGACGGGGCGCGCTCGCGCAAATCGTTCCCGCGTTTCCGGCGGTCACTTGCACCGCGCAATCCAATTATCTCACCGGCGCGCCGCCGAGTCAGCACGGCATTGTTGGCAACGGCTGGTATAATCGCGAACTGTCCGAAGTGCATTTCTGGAAACAGTCAAATCACCTCGTAACGGCGGATAAAATTTGGGACGAACTGCATGAACGTCCGGCCGCCGGCAACCGGCCATCAACCATCGCCAATTGTTTTTGGTGGTTCAACATGCATTCCAGCGTGGATTATTCCATCACGCCGCGCCCGATGTATCCGGCGGACGGACGGAAAGTTTTCGATATCTACACGCAACCGGGAAAAATCCGATCGGACATAAAAAAGGATCTCGGTGAATTTCCATTTTTCGGCTTTTGGGGTCCGGCGGCCGGCATTAAAACGCCTCAAGGTTCCGCCGATTGCGCAACGCGGTGGATCGCCGAGTCTGCGAAGTGGATTGAGAATAAGCATTCGCCGACGCTCAATCTGATTTACCTGCCGCATCTGGATTATAATCTGCAACGGCACGGACCTTACGACTCGGCGGGAAAATTAAACCCAAAAATTATTCCTGACCTGCGCGCGATTGACGCGATCGTCGGCGACCTGTTGGATTTTTTTAACAAGCGGGAGGTCAAAGTGATTTTGCTTTCCGAATACGGCATCACGAACGTCAGCCAGCCGATTCACTTGAACCGGTTGCTATGGAAATTTGGAAAATTCAATGTTGCCGTGCGCGAAGAAGCCGGCCGCGAAATCATGAATCCCGGTGCGAGCGAAGTCTTCGCCGTCGCCGACCATCAGATCGCGCATATCTATCTCAAAAATCCCGCGCTGGCGGGCAAGGTTCGCGATTTTGTGGAGAAATACACCGGTGCGACCGTGCTCGGTGCCAAAGAGAAAATCGCGGCGGGCATTGACCATTCACGCGCCGGCGACCTCATCGCCATCGCGCCGGAAAGCGCATGGTTTACTTACTACGATTGGGACGATGAGCGTCGCGCGCCGGATTTTGCGCGCACGGTGGACATCCACCGTAAGCCCGGCTACGACCCGGTGGAATTATTTCTCGATCCAAAAATCCCGCTGCCGAAATTAAAAATTGCGTGGCGGTTGCTGCAAAAAAAACTCGGCTTCCGCATGTTGATGGACGTCATTCCGCTCGATGCGACACTGGTAAAAGGTTCGCACGGCCGCCGACCGGCGGATAAAAAAGATTGGCCGGTGTTCATCACCGAATCGCCTGCAGATTTGCGCGCGAAGGAAATTGAATCCACGGACGTTTTCCAAATCCTGCGCCGACAGCTTTTAAGATGATTTACCGTCTCCGTCCACCGGGCGCGAAGTGATAGCCGCCGCGCACGCGCACGGCTTTCGCTTTGCCGGGGAAGCCTTGCGGGGCGCCGGGTTTGGCTTCTTCAAACAACGCGGTGTAACGGTAATCAAAATTTTCCAGCTTCACGCGCGGGATTTTCTGACTAATAAAACGTTCGATGGCGAAGACATGCGCGGCATCCTCCGCGATCATGATGGTGAACGCGTCGCCCTTCGCCTCGGCGCGACCGGTGCGGCCGATGCGGTGGATGTAATCTTCCGGATGTTGCGGCACGTCGTAATTCACCACGTGGCTAACGTCTGCGATATCCAAACCGCGCGCGGCAATATCCGTCGCGACGAGCACTTCGAATTTGCCATTGCGGAAACCTTCCAGCGCCTGTTCACGTTCGCGTTGCGTGCGATTGGAATGCAACACGCAAACCGCGTGGTTCTCGCGTTTAAGCGTGTGCGCGATGCGATCCGCCCCGTGCTTCGTGCGGCAGAAAATGATGACGGAATCGTAATTCACGCGCTTGAGCAATTCGAGCAGCAGGTCGGTCTTCTGCGAATCCGAAACGGGATAAATGACGTGCTTGACCGTTTCCGCCGGTGTGCGGCGCGCACCGATCTCGATCGTTTCCGGACTGTGCATCGCCCATTGGATGAGCGTTTCGATTTGCGGCGGAACGGTTGCGGAAAATAACGCGGTATGGCGCGCGCGCGGACATTTTTCGACGATGTGTCGCACGTCCGGCAAGAAACCCATGTCGAGCATCCGGTCGGCTTCGTCGAGCACCAGATATTCTACTTTGTCCAAGCGCAACGTGCCTTGTTGCAAATGATCCAGCAAACGTCCGGGCGTGGCGACGACGGTGTCCGTGCCGGCTTTCAATTCGTCGTTTTGTTTGCCGTAACCGACGCCGCCGAACACGACGGTGGTTTTTAAATCGGTGAAACGGGCATAATCACGCACGCTGGTTTCGACCTGCGCGGCCAGTTCGCGGGTGGGCTCGAGGATGAGCGCGCGCGGGCCGACGGCATTGTGCGCGACCAGCTTTGACAAGATGGGCAGCGCGAACGCGGCGGTCTTGCCGGTGCCGGTTTGTGCGCTGCCGATAACGTCCTTGCCGGACAAAATCAACGGAATTGCGCGTAACTGAATCGGCGTGGGTTCGGCGTAACCCATCGCCTTGACGCCTTCGAGGATTTTCTCAGAAAGGCCCAATGCGGAAAAACTCATGTTTGGAGTCTAACAGGAAACCGGCGGCTCGAAAGCAAATAGAATGAGGCGAAAAAAGAAGCGCGGCTGTGTTTTAATCACAGCCGCGCTTTGAAAAATAACGCTTACAAAATTAGGCCGCCGGTTTTTCGGCTTCGGCAACCGGCTCAATAACCGGAGCCGGGGCTTCGGCGGTCGGTGCCGCTTCCGTAACCACTTCAGCCGTCGGCTGAAAGGCTTCGGTGGATTGAACTTCCGTCGGAGTGGCCGAGGCAGTTTCGGCGGGAACCGTTTCCGCGCTTTCGACTTTGTCGGCTTTTTTCTTTTCTTGTTTCACCGGCTTGGGCACGGGCTTTTTGGCCGTTTCCAAACGTCCGTCGGCGAATTCCAAAACGTGGCCCTGGTGCACCAGCCAATGCAAATCGGAAACAATGGCGGTCTGTTCCACGGTCGGTTCCGCCGCTGCGGGAATGCTCGGAGCTTCAGCTTTCGGGGTTCCTTCGCTGGCTGCAACCGGAATAATCGTCGCCGGTTTAGGCGTCGGCGCGAGCGCTTCGAGCAATTTTTTGCGCGAGCATTTCGCGGTCGTGTTGATGAATTCCACGATGCGCTTGATGTTCTCGGAAACCGGCGTGGTTTCGAGATCAAGATATTGCGGACGCGCCACTGAAACGTGCGTGACCGTTTTGTTGACCTTGAAAAATTGCAGGCCGTGCGACGCGAACTGATGACTCAACTTCGTCGCGAGCTGCAACGGGAAATGTTTTTGATGCTCCCATTCGCCGCGCACGAGCCGTTGCAATCCGCTATTGCGCAAACTGCGGCTGGGCACACCGGCGATGACCAACGTTTCCACCGACTTGATGATCGAATCTTTGTGCGTCGCGCGGAAATGTTTTTCCACTTCTTCCATGCTTGCGAGCGTCAGCGGCTCAGGCACGTTGAGGCAGGTGTATTCCGTTTTGAAGCTTTGATCTTCAATCCATTTTTTGACGACCGCTTCGTCTTTCACGATTTTCACGCGCGCCTTGAACATATCGAACGGCATGCGCGCGAATTTTTCCGTGTGCAGTTTACGCAATTGATTTTGGTAAGCGTGATAATTGGGCGGGCCGAGAATTTCGCCGCTCAAACCGCATTGCGCGACGAACGTATAAACCCCTTTCGGTGCTTCCGTGGCAACGCGATCCACTTGATAAAACGTGGCGAAATGGCTTTTGAGAATGTGCGCCACGGCTTCGTCTTCGGACAACCACGGCGATTCATCCAACTGGCAAATGAACAACGGTTGCGCGATGGTGCCGTCCGCTTTTTTCTTGGTCGCGAGCTGGACGGAATAACGTTCCGGCTTTTGCAACACGAGTTCCGCGATTTGGAACAGTGGATACGCGCGGCCGGTGACTTTGATCTGGCGCGCGAGTTGTTCCACGCCTTTTTCATCGGCCAAAAACGTCACACCGATTTCCGGCAACGGCGCGAGGGCCGGTGCGGGTTCGCGGCGTTCGTCACGCCGATCATCGCGACGGCCAAAATTTCCTTTATCACCGCCGCCAAATTTGGGAGCGCCGCCGAAGCCGCCCGCGCGTTGCGGACGATCACCGCCGCGGCCACCTCCAGCCCCACCGCCGAAACCGCCGCCGCCATCGCGTCGCGGACCGCGACGTTCACCGGGCTTACCGCTGAAGCTGCGTTCGGGTTTAACACCTTCGTTGCCGGTGAATTTTGCAAAACGGTTGGACTCGGTTTTCGCCTGCGTCCACGCGGGCTGAAACAGGTTTTCCAAATCCAAGTTGATGTCAGAAACAGTGCTCATGTAAAATTATTCCCTACGACACGCAGGGGTGAAGGCAAAGCATATCATGGTTTGAGGCGACTTGGAAAGCCCCAAGCGCGTTAATCAAAAGTAGAAAGTGGGAAAGCGAACAGCGGGATCAAAACGTCGGTAGCTTTCGAAAATCGGCTTCACGGCTTTGAATTTGTGCGCGTTGTTTCCGGTTCGCAAAAAAAGATCGGGCGAATCTCGTTCCAGATTCGCCCGACAATTTTGATCCAAACTTTGCCGATTATTTCTCGGCTTTTTCCGGCGTCGCCACGGCGGCCGCGCGTTTGATCATGATGGCTTCAATGATTTTCTTCGCGAGCTCGGGTTTTTCCACCAACGCTTTTTTCGCGGCGTCTTTACCTTGGCCGATCAGCGCGCCGTCGAATTGCAGCCACGCGCCTTTTTTATCCACCGCGCCGCAGGTGATGCCGACATCGAGAATGCTACCTTCTTTGTCCACGCCGTGATTGTAGATGATGTCGAATTCGGCTTCGACGAACGGCGGCGCGACTTTGTTTTTGACCACTTTCACGCGGGTGTGATTGCCGTAAACCGCGCCGGTCGCGTCTTTCAACTGATCTTTGCGGCGGATGTCCAAACGCACGCTCACATAAAATTTCAACGCTTTGCCGCCGGGCGTTGTTTCGGGACTGCCGAACATGACGCCCACTTTTTCGCGCAATTGATTGGTGAAAATACACGTCGTCTTGGACTTGCTCAAAATCGCCGTGAGCTTGCGCAAAGCTTGCGACATCAAACGTGCTTGCATGCCCATCGTGGCCATGCCCATGTCCCCTTCGAGTTCGGCTTTCGGCACGAGCGCGGCGACGGAATCTACGACAATCACGTCCAACGCGTTCGAGCGCGCGAGCGTTTCGCAAATAGTCAGCGCTTCTTCGCCGGAAGACGGCTGGGAAACGAGCAGATCGTCCAAGTTCACGCCCAATTTCTTAGCATAGCCGGGATCCAGCGCATGCTCGGCATCAATGAACGCTGCAAGGCCGCCGGCCTTCTGTGCGTTGGCGATGACGTGCAACATCAACGTGGTTTTGCCGCTCGATTCCGGACCGTAAATTTCAATGACGCGTCCGCGCGGCACACCGCCAACACCCAGCGCAAGATCCAGCGCGAGCGCGCCGGTCGGGATGACATCAATCTTCACCTGCGCCCGCGCGTCACCGAGACGCATGATCGCGCCTTCGCCGTAACTCTTGGTGATCGCGGAGATTGCGGATTCCAATTCGCGGTCGCGCGCGGCGAGTGCTTTCGCATCAACTGCGGCTTTTTCGGTGGATTTATCAGAGACTTTTTCGACAGATTTTTCAGCAGATTTTGCGGCCATAAAATTAAAATTTCAGCGTTGTTTTTTGGAAGGCGAAGGTAGTTCATCAACTGCCAATAGTCAAACGCCGCCCGTGATATTATTTGTTTTTTAAAAACACATCCAAAACATCATTTACGTTTCAACCAAAGCGTCTTTGCTAAAAATATCAGCGCGGGCAGGCAGAAAAAGACCCCGTAGATCCATAATGGAATAAAAGCATATAATGGTTTTTACCCAACGCCCCAATCCGTCAGTTCAACTCCTCTCACACTGGCGACGGCATTAAACTCCACTCCGAAACGCCAAGAAAAAAGACTGTCAAAAAGAATCAAAATCACACCTATGGCCAGACTTTCGGTCAGGGCAATCATAAACAATTTTCTCATAATACAATACCGCGTAAATTTTGGAGGCATTCGTTTCGCCAGCCACAACAGCTATGAAGTCCAAAAAATAGCGTTTGTAGCATATACGAAAACCAACGGCCACAAAATGTGCCAAACGCACCGGCTCTTCATTCGTTGGCGAAGGGCACAAATAATTGAATGGTGGAATTTTCACCTGGCAAGTCAGTTTTGGCCTCCAAAACAGCGTAAGGATAAATGTGGGTTTGTGACTCCGAACCAGAATTTTCCCAATAGTAAATGGACGCTTTGGTGATAATAAGCGCTTGAAGGTTCTATCTTTGTTTGTTTTGAATGGCTCAATATTGGGAATGAAAGTCCGACCTGATTTGACGCGGCTGATGAACCCGGCAATGTCAGGCACAGGACAATCTTTGTCCGGCTTGACTGCCCGCCAAATTACGGACAAGTCCGCCAATTTTCCTTCATTGCCAAATCTTATTGAATACTGGTGACGCCCGAAACTAGAATGCCATTGATTTGACGAGTTAAATTTATTCCACGCCTAACTATATTCGACGAGTTGTCCGCTGGATTTGTCCTTTTGAAGGACGCTTGCTTCCGAGAAGGATAACAGAGTTTTTCCGTCCGAGTTGGTTGCCAATTCCGACTGGCTGATTCCAATTTTCCCCAATATATCCCAGGCCAACCGCAAAACCTCCTTGTCATCCGGCACGCCGATGGGCATTTCTTTTGGAATTTGAGCGGTTGCGCTGTCTTTGCCAATGACAATGAATCCTTGCGAGGGAATAAGGTTAAGCTGGCGCGTGTCCTTTTGATCGCCGAAGAATTGCACATCCTTGCCAGCAAATACGCCACCTTGGTCTACGCGCTTCCGCTGGTTAGATTTTAACTCGGCAATTTGAAGCAAGTTGGAAACGGTGGTGGCTGAAAATGCCGAAGGCACGACGGTGAAAAATTTAACTGAAGCAGGAAAATTAGTTGGCGCTTCCTAAATCACGTCGCAATCTTTTCCGTTGAATGGTTCACAAAAATTCTCAAGCGGCGGCCCGGCGGCAAATGCCGCCAGCGCCAGCGCCAGCATTATTATTGTTATGAAACGTGCCATCAGAGTTGTTGTCTTATAGGATAAACCTCTTTGCGCCAGAAAAGAATTTCTGACGGATCATCAGAGCTGTTTTCCGTGTAATAAAAGAAATTTCTCGTTCACACAATCCGGCCAGTAGGCGCAGGCGCATAATAACAGTGTGACCAACCGGGTTAACTAGCTTGTGGATCACTTCCGAGGCCGAAACCCAAGAATCGATCACCGTGTGTTTTCGCCCATCTTCTCCGCCATTCATAAAACTGGCCCATTTCGTCCCAAATTCAACGCGTATATAGATGGAAGTTTCTTCCGCCAGCAAAATATTGAGGCTCGGATTCATGGGTCGCACTCCTTTGTTATACATATCCAGCGCGTTGTCGCGTGAGAGCATGTTGCAAGCGTAAAGCCCCATCCAACGCAGGCCCACCGGGCCGCCGCCAAAATCAAATTCGGACATTCGCACCCAATCATAAGCATTCACACCCTTTTTATAAATTGGCATATAGATTTGGAGCGACGGCGTAGGCGTGGCTTTGAAATCTTGGTTCGCACCGCGAATTCCATGCCCAATTAACAATGGTTTCGGCCCGGCCAATTGGACCGTAAGGAAGGATATAATTGGGAGACAATTGGATTGAGCCAGACAAGTTTACCGGCGGATTAAATCCAGCAATACCAGTCGGGGTGGGATCTGGATGATCGCCCTGCCACGCCACGCCAAATTTTCCCGGCGTGCCCTTGATAGGCTTGGGTGGTGGCCGATGTGGTTTTTGGGTTGCTTGGCTGGTTCCAGCAAACATCGGCGCAGGTGTGTTAAAAGATGATCCAGATTGAACAGATGCAGATGCTGCCGATGAACACATAGTCGGCTGCGGGATGAAATCCATGAGCGAACCTTCAAAAATAATCGAAGCTTGCGACTCGGCCATACCGGGCGGAAAAAGTGCCAATGGCCCCACCCCACCCGAGCCATCTGTTGGCGTCACTAATAATTCAACAGAGTTTTCTGCGCCTGAAAATGAAGACGCACCTGATCTCGCCATCTATTGTTTTTGTGGCGGCGCGGCTTGGTTAGCAGTCAAAATAAGGTTGAAGGTGCCGTTGGCTGTGTAAAAAAATTTGCACAAGGCAAACCGCAGCTTTGCCCTACCATTTCGGGTCAGAAAATGTTTTCATGGCGCATGGTTTCGTGCGTGATTTTTGAGGATGAACATCTGCTGGTGGTTAACAAGCCCGCCGGTTGGAACACGCACGCGCCCGGACCGCACGCGGGCGAAGGTATCTACGACTGGCTGCGATCGCGCGAATCACATTGGTCATCGCTCGCCATTTTGCACCGGCTCGATAAGGAAACGAGCGGCGTAATTATTTTCGGCAAAACACCACTCGCGAATCGTTCGCTGACGGAACAATTCACCCAACGCCACGTTCAAAAAAAATATCTTTTGCTCACCGATCGCGCCGTGCCGCCAAAAGAATTCACGGTGAAAACGACGTTGGTTCGCATCGGTGAAAATTATGCGAGCCGGCCCGGCGGCGAAATGGCGGAAACGAAATTCACGCCGATCATTGATGCTAAATTCGGAAATTCAAAATTGAAAATGGTGAGCGTGGAGCCGTTGACCGGACGCACGCATCAAATTCGCGTGCACGCGGCGGAAAGTGGTTTTCCGATTTTGGGCGATACGCTTTACGGCGGCACGGCATCGTCGCGCGTTTTTTTGCACGCGGGTGAAATCACCTTCACCCATCCGGCCACGAATGCGCCGGTAAAAATTTTTGCGCCGGTGCCGTTTGATCAAGCGCCGCGACTGGCTTTGCGTTCGGCCATCATCGAGCCAGATTTAACCAATGCGTTTCGCGTGATTCACGGTGCGAGCGATGGCTGGCCGGGTTGGTTCGTGGAAAAGCTTGGTGATTTTTTGCTGTCGCAAGCGGATGCGCCGTTGAACGCGCAGCAAAGCGAAGAGTTATCGTCGCTCGCCAAAACGTTCGCCGTTCGCGGTGCGTATCACAAAATTCTTTCACGCCACGTCCGTCGCTCGAATACGACGGAAGCCTCCCCGCAATTGGTTTTGGGCGAAGCGGCGCCGGAACGATTTGAGATTTTGGAAAATGGCGTTCGTTACGAAATGAGTTTTAACGAAGGCTATTCCGTCGGGCTATTTTTAGATCAACGCGATAATCGCCGGCGTTTTTTGGCGAATCATGTCGCGGCGGACTTTGAGTTGCTGAATTCAAAACTCATAACTCATAACTCAAAACCAGAAGTTTTGAACACGTTTGCCTACACCTGCGGATTCTCCGTTTGCGCCGCGAAGGTGGGCGCGCGGGTAACGAGCCTTGATCTCTCTAAAAAATATCTCGAGTGGGGCAAACGCAATTTCGCGCTGAACGGTCTCGATCCGGCGGCGCATGATTTTATTTTCGGCGACACGTTTGATTGGTTGCGGCGGCTGGCGAAGAAAGGGCGCGCGTTTGACGTCATCGTGCTCGATCCACCGACGTTTTCGCAGTCGAAGGATCACGGCACGTTTCGCGCGGATAAAGATTACGGCAAACTCGTGACCGCTGCGTTATCCGTGCTCAAGCCGGGTGGCGTTTTGCTCGCCTCCACCAACGCTGCCGAGTGGCCGCCGGAAGAATTTCTCGCGGATGTGGAAACGGCCATTCACGGCGCGAAGCGAAAAATTTTGCAAAAACATTACGTCCCGCAACCGCCGGATTTTCCAATCAGCCGTGACGAACCGGCGTATCTAAAAACAGTGTGGCTAAAAGTAGCTTGATGCGCGGCGGCATTTCCGGCCGATTGAAAATCATTTTTCGCGATTCATTCTTCCGCCACCGGCGCGGCAGGCGAACCTTCCCAGCGCGTCGCCGCGGGCAGGCGTTCGCCTTTGGTAACCAGTGTGAGCGGACCGAGCTGCACGCGATCGCCGACGTGCGTGTCGTAGAGAATCGTCGTGCGCGTTCCGATGGTCGTTTGCGCGCCGATTTCGACCTGGCCAATTTTCATCACGCGATCTTCAAACAAATGCGTTTGCGGACCGCACCACGCGTTCAATTCCGCTTCGTCGCCGATGCGCACGCAATCGAATTCAGTCAGATCAGTGGTGTTCAAATAAACGCCTTTCCCAATTTTTGCACCGAGCAGCCGCAGCGCCCACGGCAACATCGGCGTGCCGCGGAGGATGTCTAAAAAATTTGGCACAGCGAGCGATTCATACAAATTTGTAACGGCTTCGCTGAGCCAAACGAACGGGGTCCACATCGCGCGCGCACAGGGACGATAACGTCCGACCAAAATCCATTTGAGTGCGACCACGAGTAGAAAAGACGCGAGCCCATACAAACAGCCGGCGACGGAAAGGGCGGCGGCCACTTCGATGCCCCAGCCATTTTCCGACGCCAGCGGCATCACCAAAATGACAATCAAATAACCGGTGGCAATCACCAGCGCCAGCGGCAGAACGATCCGTAAACCTTCGATGAGACCACGCGCCACCCGCCGCCACTGTGAGGGCCGGAACGTTAGCGAGGCGGGAAATCCCGTCAGACATTCGCGCGCGGGCAACCGCATAGCGGGCGAACCAATCCACGTCTGGCCGGATTTGAGTTGCGCATTGTCGGGCGTGCGCGTTTGCACGCCGATCAAAACATCGTCCGGCACGTTCGCCCCGCTTTGAACGTAAGCGCCGTTGCCGACGAAGGAGCGGTTGCCGATTTTCGTCCGCTGCAAAATCATCCAGCCGCCGCGCTGTTCTTCGTCGCCCAACATCGCACCATCGGCGATAAAACTGTCATCGCCCAACTCCAGCAATTCGGGCGTCATGCCTTCAGCAGTGGAAACTTCGGCGTGACGACCCACTTTAACCCCCAGAAAACGCAGCCACATCGGCGCAAACACAGAGGCGTAAATTCCGTGCAGCACTTGCAGACTATGATCCAAAATCAAGCTGGTGAATTTTTTCCGCCAGAAAGCGTAGCTGTGAACCGACCAGGTGCCCGCGCGCTGGCGCGGCAAAATCCATCGCAACAATCCGGTTAACAACGCCGTCAGCGCCACAAACAAAGCGCTGGCCGGAATCGCCAACATTAGAAATAGACCGTAGGCAAAAAGCAGATTGAAATCCGAATCAAAGACATCGGTGGTGTTCGCGTCAATCCAATCAATCAACATGAAGGCGGGAAAGCAGGGCAGAAAAAACAAGACCGAGCCGGCGATGGCCGTCGCGCCAAACAATGCCGCTTGCGCCCAGCGCCAGCCGAACCAGAGTTGCGGACGCGGCGGAAGTTCTTCGCGCGATTGCGGCACCCGGCGTGCGGGTGCGCCGTCCCAAGTTTCATCGTCGGGAATTTTCCGGCCGGCCGCTAACGCGGATTGGCCGCACAAATGCGCCCGTTGCCCGAGTTCTGTGTCGTTTTCTAAAACCGCATACGAATCTACGCCCGAATCGCGTCGCAGTTGAACGGGGCCGATGTGCAGCCTGCCTTTTTCGACGCGTGCGTTTTCGATGTTCACAAACGTCCCGATCGTAACGCCATCTTCGACCGTGAGCAGTTCAGGCACGCCTAAAGTGATGTTATCAATCATCACGTTCCGGCCGATGCGGGCACCGAGGGCGCGCAAATAAATGGGCATCCACGGCGTGCCGGCGAGTAAATGATCATCCGGTAATTCGCAAAATTTGCTGGCCAGCCACCAACGAAAATAAGTGACGCCCCACAACGGATAACGCCCGGCTTGCAACCGGCCGGCCACGAGCCATTTGCCCGCAATGGCCACGGGAAAGAGCGCGAGTTGAATCAAGACGAAGGTTCCCAACGAATATAAAACCGCCCGCAGAATAGTGTCACCGGGATCGCCGGTGTAATAATTATAAACAAAAAACGGTGCGAGCCAGTCCGCGATGTGCAACAAAATCAGCAGCGGAATAACCACGGCCTGGGCGAGTCCGCAAAAAAATCGCCGGCGTAAAGGAGTCGCGGCGCGCAACGTGGTTGCCGATTTTTTCCGACGACGTTGCTGCGCCATCACGCGGGCGATGCCGGCCAGTTGACGTTCGCGATAAATATCCTGCACGCTCAACGAAGCGTAGCGTTCGTCCGCACGCAGAATGGAAACCAACCGCGCCGCGAGCAGTGAATGGCCACCGAGGTCATCAAAAAAGTTCGCCGCCGGTTGCCAGCTGCAGCCAGGGAAAATTTTTTGCAGCGCAGAAAAAAGAATTTTTGCCTCCTCATCCGCCGGCACGTTTTGTTCGCCATCGCTGGTTTGCGCCAAATTGAGCGGCGCAACGCGTAAGGCGTTTAAATTAATTTTACCGGAGGTGAGGCGCGGCAATTCATTCACCAATTCAAAATGCGCCGGAACCATATAAGACGGCAGTCGCGCTGCCAGTGCGTGCCGTAATTTTGACCGCTCCACGGTTTGATTTCCGAGGGGCACAATGAATCCAACAATCTGATCCGTTTCCGCCAGCGAGCGAACCACCGCCGCCGCGGCGCCAACGCCTGGCTGATCTGTGAGGGCGGCGGTGATTTCATCCAGTTCCACTCGGAAGCCGCGGATTTTCACCTGACTGTCGGCGCGACCGAGGCAGTGCACCGCGCCATTGGCGGCGATGCGTGCCAGATCGCCCGTGAGATACATGAGCCGTTCGCCGGGATTTGCCGCGAGCGGATTGGCGATAAATTTATCCGCCGTCAAATCTGGCAATCCGAGATAGCCGGTCGCCAGCCCGGGCCCAAAAATGCATAACTCGCCAACTTCGCCCAACGGCAGTGGACGTCGCTGCTCATCAATAATCACTAGTCCGTAATTGGGCAGCGGCGTGCCGATCGTTACCGGCTCGCCGCGTTTCAATTCCGCCAGCGTCGCCGTCACGGAAGTTTCCGTCGGCCCGTAAGTGTTGAAAACTTTTCGACCCGATTGCACTAATTTTTGCGCGAGCAAATCGGGACAGGCTTCGCCGCCGAGGTTGATTAACCGCAATCCCGCCAGCGGATTGTCCATCAAACTTACCAACGTCGGCACGGCGTGCAGCACCGTGATTTTTTCGCGCGCTAACGTTTTCGCCAGCAAATCAGGATCGCCGACGAGCGTGGGTGGCGCGATCCAAAGCGTCGCACCGACGAGATAGGAAATCCAAATTTCCTCAAACGACATGTCGAACGCCACCGAGAAGCCTTGATAAACCTTGTCCGTTTCGCGCACGCCGAGAATCTCATTTTCGCTGCGGAGGAAATGGCAGATGCCGCGCTGACTGATGATAATGCCCTTGGGTTGCCCCGTGGAACCGGAAGTGTAAATTACATAAGCCGCATCCGCAGGTTGCGACCGGACCCGAAGCGAAGGTGATTGTTTATCCGCCAACAAATCTTCCAACGCCCACGCTGGCACTTTTAATTCGGCTAGTCGCGGCAACCATGCACGGCAAGTTACCAGACCGATAGCGTGGGCAGATTGCAGACAAGTGTTGATCCGTTCCAAAGGCGTTTCGGCGTCAAACGGCAGCCAAGCCGCTCCGCTTTTTGTAATACCCGCTTGGGCAATCAATAAATCTGCGCCGCGTGGCAGAAATAATCCCACGACCGAACCCACAGCCGCGCCGCGCGAAAACAACGCATCTGCCATCGCGTTGCTGATCACGTCCAGTTCGCCGTAGGTGACAACTTGTTCACCCCAGATCAACGCCGGTTGCTGCGGAACCCGCTGCGCGGTGGCGGTGAGAATTTCAGCCAGACATTCAGCGCGAATCAAATTAGGACGGATTGCGCCGCGCAGGACCGCTGGATCTGCTGCCGCAGCGACGGAGACACCGTCGTCATTCTTCTGAGTAATGGCTGCCATGCTTATAATATTCGCACCCTAAGGCAAAACGTCTGCCAGATTGGTCCGGTGGTTTTCAACTACAAGGACGTTGCAATTATCAACAAGGTAACGCTGTTAGAATGGATTGCGGTTAGGATAGTTTGACCGGCCTAAGTCGGAGCGTTTTTTCAAAATACTATGGGTTAATTTTCTCCCGAAGGCACAAGCAAACTGACGCTCGGCGAAATCGGTTTGCCAAAATTCGGCGAACCATCCGCGTTCCAAGTGAAACGTTGGATGCGAACGTCACGTTGTTCAGTGCCGGAGTGAATATGCGCGTGATAGACAATCCAATCTTCCTTGCCGTCCGGCGATTTCATGAAGGAACAATGGCCGGGGCCGAACACGTCATCCGTGCGCGCGAAAACCGGTTCCGGATTTTTGATCCACGACTTGGGATTTAGCACATCACCACCCGTCCACGTCAGTTGGCCGAGGCAATAGTTGTCGTTCCAATAACCGCTGGCGGAAAAGATGATGAATAATTTGCCGTCGTGCCAGAGCGTTTCCGGTCCTTCGTTGATGTGCGGAACATCGCGGTTCTCCCAAGCGTGTTCGGGCTGCGAAATCAAAACGCGTTCGCCGCTGATCGTCCACGGATTGCTCATCGGCGCGATGTAAAGATTTTGCACACCGTCTTTATCGCCCGGCCAACCCGACCAGATAAAATAGAGTTTTCCATCCGGCATTTCCAACACCGTGCCGTCAATGGCCCAATGATCATCCGGCGTGGAAATTTTGCCCTTGACCGTGAACGGCGCCTGCGGATCGGCGGATGTGCCTTCGAGCACATACATGCGATGATGCGCATTATCGCCGTCGTCCGCCGCGACGTAGACATACCATTTGCCTTGGATGAAATGCAGTTCCGGCGCCCAGACTTCTTTGGAATAACTGGTTCCTTTCGGCGCACGCCAGACGCATTTCCAATTATTGGTGCCAATATCTTCCAGCCGTGTAGCGCGATTCACCCAAACAGCATCGCCATGCGATTGACAAAAAAAGTAATTCGTCTGCCAACGGATAACCCATGGATCTGCGCCGTGACTGACCACGGGATTTTTGAAAAAGCGGTTGGTGGCGACGTCAGCGGCGAAAGCGGAATGAAAGCTGGCCCACGTCAAATAAATGACCAGCAAGAAATGAAAATAGTGCGAACGTGTCATTATGGAATTATTGAGGGGGAAAGATTTTAGTTCAAGCATCCGAACTACTTTATTCGTCACCGGGCAACGCTGGAAATTAGCCAGCTACGAAGTGGCTGGTTAATCGGAAAATGATTTACGTCCTGAAGCAACGGGGTTAGTCGGCAATTTCAAATCTTGTTTTCGAAGGTATTTTAATTCATGGTTGATGGGCTAATTAAAACTCCTGAAACATGAAAAAACTATTTTATCTGTTCTCAGTTCTGGCAATCACTTCAACGGCTGGGGCGCAAGGTTCGGTCGAAGCCATGTTGAGTTACGTCGGCTCTTCTCCAACCAATAGCGGCCCGGTTTATTCGCTTATTTCAGCTGGAAATAATCAAACCCTTGGCTGGACGTTCCAACCATTGACCGATATTAGCGTGACCGCGCTGGGGGCATTTAGTTACGTCTTGCAAAATTCTGGAAGTCTTAAAATCGGATTGTGGAATTCCAGCGGAACCTTGCTCGCATCGAATACCGTTTCAATTACCGGCACATCGGGCGACCGCGTTTACTCGTCGATAACGCCAGTAATGTTGTTGGCGGGTCAGACGTATTTTTTGGGGGATCAATCTGCGTCGACGCAATATTTCTATGTTGTTGGTCCCGATAGCGAGCAAGGTGGATATGCCAGCATGTCTCCGGAAATACAACTTGGTCTGGCGGCTTATACTTCAAATGCTGGATTTGACTTTCCTTCAACCACCACTGGTTCGCCCGGCGATGCCATCGTTTCACCCAACTTCCAGTTTCAAGTAGTGCCCGAACCTTCGGCTTTGGGATTGCTAGGAAGTGGTGCGATTGCCTGGTTACTGATCCGCCAACGCCAAAATCTAACCGCCATCAACTAAAATTGTATAGGGACATTATTCTGTCCATATATGAAAGCGATCACTTACACGGCGGCACGCGAAGGATTAGCGTCCACGATGGATCAGGTTTGCCGCGATCGCTCGGTGGTGAGGCTTTCGTTGGAAGAATATTCTCAACTGGAAGCAACCGCTCATCTGCTCCGCAGCCCGACCAATGCGCGGCGGTTATTATCGGCCATCGGCAGCTTGGAACGCGGCTAAGGCCGCCCGCGAAAAATTGATCTGGCCGCATGAAAATCATTTTTGCCGAGCCGGCATGGGAAGATTATTTGCACTGGCAGCAGACGGATAAGCAAATCACGCGGCGGATTCACGATTTCCAATGCTCTTTCAGAGCAAAAGCGTAGAGGGATTGAATCCCCCTAAATTGCCAGCAACAGTCGCTTAATTTCCTTCAACCGCGCCTTCGCATCCTTCTTCGTGAGTCGCGGGAATTTTCCGCTGAACATGATGAAATCGTTGTGGCGCGTGATCTTTAATTTATCTTCGTCCACTTCGATGACGGTCACGGCTTTTTCGCTGGCAAGAATTTTCAGTTCACCAATGGCGAGCAATAATTCCACCGGCGGCGGCAACGGGCCGAAGCGGTCGCGCAATTCTTTTTGCAACGCGTCCAACGCGGGCTTTTCGTTCGCTTGTGCAAGCTTGCGATAAATCTCAATGCGATGATGCGGTTCGGTGATGTAATTTTCAGGCAACGAAGCGTGAGCGGTCAGGCCTGATGTTTTTCCAACTTCGCGCCCGTCGCTTACCGCCTCACGACGCGCATTCATCTCCAGAAAATCCAGCGCGACGCGGACTTCCACGCGCGGTTTCACTTTCTTGCCTTTCAAAGCACCGACGCTTTGCTTGAGCAACTGACAGTAAAGTTCGAAGCCGACGGCGGTGATGTGACCGCTTTGTTCCGCGCCTAAAAGATTGCCCGCACCGCGAATTTCCAAATCGCGCATCGCGATCTTAAATCCACTGCCGAGCGTGGAATATTGCTTTATCGCGCTGATGCGTTTGCGCACATCGGTGAGCAGACGCGCGTGACGCGGCAACAGCAGATACGCGAAAGCCTGATGCTTGTAGCGCCCAACGCGACCGCGCAATTGATACAGTTCGCTTAAGCCAAAACGGTCGGCGCGATCGATGATGATCGTGTTCGCATTCGGAATATCGAGGCCGCTTTCAATGATGGTCGTGGACAGTAAAACGTCCGCTTCGCCGTTGATGAATTGCGTCATCACTTCTTCCAGATCGTCCGCATTCATCTGGCCGTGACCGACGACGATGCGCGCTTGCGGCACGAGCGATTTTAATTTCGCCAGCATCGTATCAATCGTCGTCACGCGGTTGTGCAGAAAAAAAACCTGGCCGCCGCGATTCATTTCACGTTGGATCGCGTCGCGGATCGTGCGTTCGTCATAAGGCGTGGCAATCGTCTCGACGGGCAAACGATCGTGCGGCGGCGTCTGGATCGTGCTCATGTCGCGCGCGCCGGTGAGCGCGAGATAAAGCGTGCGCGGAATCGGCGTTGCGCTCAACGTCAGCACATCCACCATCGTGCGCAGACGTTTGAACTTTTCCTTGTGCATCACGCCAAAACGTTGTTCTTCGTCAATAACGACGAGGCCCAAATCTTTGAACGCAATATCGTCCTGCACGATGCGGTGCGTGCCGATAACGATGTCCACCGCGCCCGCCGCGAGTTCTTCCACAACGCGCGCCTGCTCGCGCTTGGTGCGAAAACGCGAGAGCAATTCCACGCGCACCGGATAATCCGCCATACGATCGCGAAAATTATTAAAATGTTGCTGCGCCAGAACGGTGGTCGGCACGAGGATCGCCACCTGTTTGCCGTCCATCACGCACTTGAATGCGGCGCGGATCGCAACTTCCGTTTTGCCAAAACCCACGTCGCCGCAGATCAAACGGTCCATCGGCTTGGGGCGTTCCTGATCAGCCTTGGTCTCGGCGATGGCCGTGACTTGATCGCGAGTTTCCTCATAGATAAAGGCGCTTTCAAACTCGCGCTGCCATTGCGTATCCGGTTTGCACGCGTGGCCGACCTGCGTATCGCGCACGGCCTGGATGCGCAAAAATTCCGCCGCGACATCGCGCACGGATTTTTCTGCATGCTCCTTGGCTTTGTGCCAACGCGTGCCGCCGAGCGTGTTGAGCGGCGGATTCGCCTTGCCCGCGCCAACGTATTTGCTGACGAGATGCGCCTCGCTGACGGGCACGTAAAGTTTCGGCGACTCATCGCCAAAATTCGCAGGCGCGTATTCGATGACTAAACATTCCGTTTCCGCTTTCCGCTTTCCGCTTTCCGCTTTTCCCGCCGTGGTCTCGAGGTTTTTTAATCCGAGATAACGTCCGATGCCGTGTTGCAGATGCACGACCAGATCGCCTTCGTCCAAATCCGTGAAATCAATGTCCAGCGCCGAACGGGCGGCCTGTGCGTGCGACGATTTTAATCGGCGCGGACGTTGGATTTTATAACGTCCGAAAATTTCCGCATCCGTGACGACGACCAGCTTCGCTTCATCGCAAATAAAACCGCGGGCAAGCGAGCCGAGTTGGATTTGAGGTTTTGCGTCGGAAATTTTGGGCTTGGATTTTTTATTGCCCGAATCTTTCTCACCATCCGAGCTGCCAGCCGCCAGTCCCAATTCAGTCCAAATTTCCTCAAAGCGTTGCTTCTCCCCGTCGTTGTTGCAAAAAACGTGGACGGCATAATCCTGCCGCAGCCAGCGGTGCAGTTGCTGGAAAAATTCGCGCCGCTGCGCCTCGGCGATTTGCGGTTCCGGCGCGCGTTCAGCCAGCGGACGGAAGGCGTCGAGCGAGGAAAACAATGGAGTGATCAACTGTGACCCGGTGGGGTGAGCGTCCTCGCGAGCCGCTACGGGCATTAAGTCATCATTTTCCGACGGCTCGCCGGGAGTCTCGCCCCACCCAATTTGTGGTTGGGGTATTTCATCATCCACCAATTCCACCGACGTAAAACCGCGACGATTTAAATCCGTCAAAAAATCCGGCCATGAAATAAAGAACGGATCGTCCTTGGGGATTTGTTGGGCATACATTTCCGCATGAATGGCCAGCGATTCTGGTTCACATAAAATGAAAATCGTTTCACGCGGCAGGTAATCCAGCAAAGTGACTAGTGGATGGCTATTAGCTGAGTCTTCGACATTCTGACTCTTGGCTTCTGAATTCTGAATTCTATTTTTAAGAATTCCCAATTCGCCCGCCGGCGGCAAAATGATGGCCGTGATTTCTTCGCGTGAAATTTGCGTGAGCGGATCGAAATAACGCAATGATTCCAGTTCATCGCCAAAAAACTCCAAACGCACCGGCCACGGACTGGTCGGTGGAAAAATGTCCACGATGCCGCCGCGCAAGGCGATTTCGCCTTTCTGTGACACTTGCGCTTCCGGTTCGTAACCCTGCGTTTCTAGAAATTCAATCAGGTCAAGCGGCGCGATTTTTTCGCCGCGTTGCAACGGACGCAAACGGCTTTTCAGATCGTCCGGCTCGAAGGTTTTTTGCAGCAATGCCGTAAGGTTCGTAACGATGATCTGAGATTGGCGATTTGAAATTTCAGAGGGAGCTGAAAGCGCGATGAGCGTTTCCAAACGGTCGCTGATGACATCGGCATGCGGCAATTTACCTTCATGCGGCAGGACTTCCCAAGCGGGATAAAAGGCCTGGTTGAAGGTTGAAGGTTGAAGGTTGAAGGTTTTTTTGGCGTCCGCTTCAACGGGCAAGACGGAATCTGCCTGCCGCCACGTTTCTAAATCTTGTTGAAAACTTTCCTGAGTTTTTAGATTTTCCGCGACGAGGACAATCGGGCGTTGGGGAAATTGTTTTTGCAGCAGCGCGGCAAAAAAGGGCTGGGCTGGCGCGGTGATGCCGGAAAAAGTCAGCGCGCCGCCAGCCTCCACGCGCCGCACAAGGGCTTGCACGGCGGGAGTTTTCAGGATGTCAGCGAACAGTTGGCCGGTCGCTGAAACGGATTTTGAGGGCGACAAGCGATAAAATACTTGCAGCCAAACGGAATTAATTCAATTCAATTTGCCGCCGGAGCGCGAGGTCTTGAAACTGGCCGGGGACGCCCGTGCCAATAATTCACTAAGTGGTTACTATTCTTCGACATCTAGGGTTGAAGTCCGGTTAATTTTATGAAACATTTTGCCGCAATAGCCGTCCTACTATTATCGTTGAGTTTATCATCGAGGTCGTCTTTTAATCTGAGTGCGAACATTTTATAACATTTTGTTCCTGTTCTTTTTCGTGCTGGCCTCGCCGTATTATTTCTGGCGAATGGTTCGGCGCGGAAATTGGCAGCAGGATTTTGGTCAACGCTTTGCGAATTACGACGCGGCGGTCAAGCAGGCATTGACGAATCGTCATGTCATCTGGCTGCACGCGGTGAGCGTGGGCGAGGTCGGCTTGTGCACGCAACTCATCCGCGCACTCGAACCGCGTGTGCCCAATGCGAAAATCATCGTCTCTTGCACGACGACCACGGGCATGAATGAATATCGCAAACGCCTGCCGACGCGCATCACGAAAATTTATTACCCGGTTGATCGGCGCAAATATGTCCGCCGCGCGCTGGCGACCATCAACCCGGAAGCGATTGTTTTGCTCGAAGCGGAAATTTGGCCGAATTTTCTCTGGCGCGCAAGCGACTTAAAAATCCCGTTGTTCCTCGCCAACGCGCGGTTGTCCGATCGTTCGTATCCGCGTTATCGCCGGTTTGGCTGGTTGTTCCGCCGGTTGTTCGCCACGTTCGATGGCGTGGGTTGCCAGAATGAAGAGGACGCGCAGCGGTTGCGCGCGGTGGGTTGTCGCGAAGACGCAGTGCGCGTGGTGGGAAATTTAAAATTCGACGCGGCCAAGTTTTCGGAGCGGCGACACTTGGATGTGCGCGGGTTGTTGCGGCAGATCGGCGTGGCGGATGACGCAGTGATTCTGGTTGCCGGCAGCACGCACGACGGCGAGGAAATCATCCTCGCGGAAATCGCGGCGCGGTTGCGGCAGAAATTTCCGAAATTATTTTTGATCATCGTCCCCCGCCATGCGGAACGCGCCGCCAGCATCACGCAGCAATTTCGCGCGCAAAATATCAAATCCATTTGCCGCAGCGAAATCGGCCACAGTGTGCAGCTGCACCCGGGGGCCGTGGATTGTCTGCTGGTCAACACGACGGGCGAATTGATGTTTTTTTACGAGCCCGCGGATTTGGTTTTTATCGGCAAAAGTATTACGGCGGTGGGCGGACAAAATCCGATCGAACCGGCGGCGCTCGGCAAAGCGGTGATTTTCGGACCGAACATGCAGAATTTTACGGACATCGTCCGGATTTTTCTGAAACACAACGCCGCGGTGCAGGTGAAAGATCCGGCGGAATTGGAACGCGTCTTTGGCGAATTGCTGCAAGCTCCGGCGCGGCGCGCGGAATTAGGCAGACAGGCGCGGGAAGCCGTCGCCGAAAATCACGGCGCGGTCGAGCGCACGGTGGAAATGCTGTTGCCGAAGTTGAGCGCTTGCGGGATTTATGTCGCGCCTAAGAAGTGAGCGGATTGGGGTCTGGCGTCCAGGGTTTTGGGTCGGGGGAAATTATTTACGAGGCGTTTGATTTTGCCTGCGCCACTTTTTATTCGCAAAATTTCGCGGGCACGAACGCTTAAGTCCCAGACCCAGAGCGTGATTCGCCGCTTGACGTTCGCGGCCGGGCTTTTCATATTCGCACCCGTAAAAGCAACCAAGGATGTAACGAGTAGCAATTATGCCACATTCGAAATCCCGCAACGCTGAAACGACCCCTGCCGTCGCAACGGAAAAATCGCGTTCCACCGCCGCCGCCAACGATCTCGCCGCCAAGTTCACGGAAAAAATCAAAGATCTCATCCGCACCGGCAAGGAACAAGGCTCGCTGACGATTGAAGATCTCAATGAAGTTTTAACGGAGGAATTTTCCACGCCGGCCTATCTCGACCAGGTTTTGGCGAAGTTGCGGGAATTGGAAATCGAAGTCGTGGACGCGGCCGAACTGGACGTCGTCAAACCGGTGGACAAGGACGATGACGAAGACGACCGCTCGCAAACGGATTCGCTCGACGACCCGGTGCGGATGTATCTCCGGCAAATGGGCGCGGTGCCGTTATTGACGCGCGAGCAGGAAGTCGAAATTTCCAAACGCATCGAGGCGGCAGAATTGGATCTGGCGCAAATCATTGCCCGTTTCGGTTTCGCCGGCAAGGAACACGTCGCGGTGGCGGAAAGATTATTGGCCGAACCGCCGCGCGAACGTTTTGACCGCGTCATTTTGGAACGCAAAATTGACGAACGCGAAGAACATTTGCGGGCGTTGCAAAAGTTGATCGCCCGCGCGCGTGAATTAGATGCGGAAACGGATTTGCATTTCAACCGTTGGCGCGAGGCGCATCGCAACGCAAAACGCAATCACGAACACGATGAGTTCGAGAAGTCTGACCATAAATTGCAGGCGTTGTTTCCTAAATTTTATTTCAAGCAAAAGGTCATTGAAGAAATGGTGCTTGTCGCGGAAAACATCCACGACAAATTGCAATACAGCCTGGCCGCGTTGATGGAGGCGCAGCAGCAACGCGAATCCAGCGCGCAAAAGCATCTCGTCGAGGCGGAGCACCAAAAAATCCGCGCGCTCGAAGAATTTGTGCGGATGCCGCACGAGGATTTTCTGATCGCATTCGACCGGTTGCGCGACGCGATGACGCACGCCACGCAGGCGAAAACCGAAATGGTCGAAGCGAATTTGCGGCTCGTCATTTCCATCGCCAAAAAATATACGAACCGCGGGCTGTCGTTCCTCGATCTCATTCAGGAAGGCAATATCGGTTTGATGAAGGCCGTGGAAAAATTTGAATACAAGCGCGGCTACAAATTTTCCACTTACTCGACGTGGTGGATCCGGCAGGCCATCACGCGCAGCATCGCGGATCAGGCCCGCACGATCCGCATTCCGGTGCACATGATCGAAGTGATCAACAAGCTGATGCGCGCGCAAAAAAAATTATTACAGGAACTTGGGCGCGAGGCGTTGCCGGATGAAATCGCAGATGAGATGCAAATTCCCGTGGACCGCATCCGTGGCATTTTGAAAATGGCGCAGCAGCCGGTGTCGTTGCAATCGCCGGTCGGCGACGGCGACGAGGCGAGCTTCGGCGATTTCATTGAAGATAAATCGGCGGAAAATCCGCTCGACCTCACGAGTTTTAGTTTGTTGAAAGATCGCATCGGCGACGTGCTCGGCAGCTTGAACGAACGCGAACGGCAAGTGCTCGAATTGCGCTTTGGCATTGGCGACGGCAACGCGCGGACGCTGGAAGAAGTCGGCGCGCAATTCCACGTTACCCGCGAACGCATCCGCCAGATCGAAGCCAAAGCCCTCCGCAAAATGCGTCATCCCACACGGTTGAAATTGTTGAACGGTTTTCTCGACTTGGAAAAAAAGAGCGGGGGTTGAAGTCGTGAATCGAGCGCGGACAGCCTTGTCCGCGCCCCGCTCACGCCGCCACCTTCAAGTGCGTGATGCGGAAAATCGCACCGCGCGGTTCATTGGCGAGACAGACGATTTCCCAACCCTGCGCCTGCACGTTCTGTTGCACGACGGCGAGGCCGAGGCCGGTGCCTTTTTGATGCGTGGTGAAATACGGCTTAAAAATTTCCGAGTGATTGACCGCGGAAACGCCGGGGCCGTCGTCGCGAACTTCCAACGTCGCTTCGCTCGCGCCGGAACGTTGGGCGCTGATCTTGATTTGCCCGCCCGGGTCCGCCGCTTGAATCGCGTTGAGAATCAGATTAAATAAAACCTGCCGCAGTAATTGTTCGTCGGCTTCAATGGCGAACGCGGCGTCGGCGACCTCCACGCGCATTTTCTTTTCACCGATGTCAAAGCTCAACGTGCGGACAACTTCGTTGCACGCGGCCGCGAGCGCGATCTTGGTGCGCCGAACTTCGCGGGGCCGCGAGTAGTTGATGAACTCGGTGAGCTGCGCGGTAACTCGGTCGGTTTGATCCACGATGGTTTTGGATTTTTCGACGACTTCGGGCGCGCTGTCGGGCAGGCGCGAAATCATCTGCGCCTGCCCGCGAATGATGTTAAGCGGATTGCGCGTTTCGTGCGCGAGACCGGCGGCGGCGAGATTCATTTCTTTCAAGTGCGAATTCAATTCGCTCGCGCGCACGAGGCGAATTTGCAAATCGGCCGTCTTGGCGATATTGCGCCACGCAAGGCCGACGCCGAGCGCGGAAATGCCGGCGAAAAAGCTGATGATAAAGCGCAGCCACCAGTCTTCGCTGGAAATGGCGCGCGACGTTTCCGTCGACATGACGAGCACCAGGCCATGCAATTCATGCGTGGAAATAAACGCCTTAAACTCCGCTTCGGACATGCTGCGCATCCACGGCGGGCGATGATCGCCATTGCGCGGACGACCTTCGCGTTCGGGCGGCGGACGACGGTCCTCACCGGGCGGGGGTTCGATTTCACCCGCAGCATTGGTGAACGGCGGCGGAAAATTACTGGCGGAAAATTCAGCGGCATTCGTGCCGTTGCCCGCATCCGGACGCGGACCGCGGCGGAAAAAATCCGAGTTGCGGGATCCGCGCGGGTCGCTATTGGTGAAATTTTTTGGCGGCGAAAAAACGACGGTCGGCGTGTTCGTCACGCCGGCGGCGTTGACGCTGGCGCCTTCGAGCGGCCAGACAAACGTGGCGTTGTCATCCGACCAAAGTTCGCTGCCCGCCAAGGTTTCGCGCGAAAATAAATTGGTGTTGCCCACGGCGACAATCGGCTGGTCATCCGTATTCAACAGGCCGACATACAGCAATTTGACGATGTAATTCGTGCGATTATTGACCAACTCGTTGAGCACCGGTTCGAGCCGGTCCTGAAAAACGGCGCCACGAAATTGCAAGGCACGCGTGACTGCGCTGAGCGTGCCCGCGATCTCGTGCGAACGGCTGCGCAGATCGGATTTCGCCGCCTCGACGACGCGATGATGTTCGTCAATCTGCCACGCGACCACGAGTAACCACGCTCCGAGCAGCAGCCCGAAAACCCATTTTCCGCGTTGGTTTAGTTTCATGCGTGATTTTTAGTCGTAACGGTTTTGATCAAAATTACTGCGCTCGGCCAACGTGCTGTCAACGCCCGAGGCCGGGACATCGCCACGCG
Organism: Methylacidimicrobium fagopyrum; assembly: GCA_026225255.1. GTDB lineage: Bacteria > Verrucomicrobiota > Verrucomicrobiia > Limisphaerales > UBA11358 > UBA11358. The sequence goes on from JAMFSJ010000043.1 coordinate 114,193, forward strand.
ATGTCCCGACCGTTCAATGTTGTTTCTTCATCGGGATGCGTTCCAGATATTGATTCAATTGCTGTTCGGAAATGGAATTAGTGATGCCGGGCACTTGACCCGCTTCGGTGACCGCCATGGGCACCAGTTGACCCGGCTCACGCACGATGTGCGGGGTGAGGAAAATTAACAATTCATTTTTGAGCGCACTTTTGCTGCTGAATTTGAACAACACGCCGAGATACGGAATATCGCCGAGAAACGGCACTTTCGTATCGCTGCTGGCCTTGGTGTCCCCGATGAGGCCGCCGATAACCACCGGTTGCGCATTGGGCGTCACCACGACGGTATCCGCGATGCGCACATTCAAGTTCGGCGCAAAAATCGGCGTGCCTAAAACGCCGCCGCTGGCGATTTGTTGGCCGGGGCTGGAAGTATCTATCGACGTCGTTTGCGGTTGCAGAATCATCTGCACCAAATCATTGTCGCCGATGAATGGCGTGACATTCAGGATGATGCCGACGTCTTTGTAAGCACCATTGATCGTCGTGATGCCGGAGCCAATCCCGCCGCTGTCCGCCACACTGACGCCGTTCGGCAAATAAACTTGCTGGCCGACGACGATCTGCGCCAACTGCCCGTCCCGCGCGAGAATGGACGGACGCGATAATATCTGCGCCTTGCCCGCCGCCGCCACCGCTTTGATCGTCGCCTGAAAATTCTCACCCGCAATCTGGTAAAGGCCGCCGCTGCCCAGCGAAGAACCACCGCTCACCAATGAACCTTGATTCATCGGCTTGCCCAACGCCGTGAGATTGGTCACCGCCGAATTTAAACCGGACAAGCCCATGACCGTTCCCGCGGTTTGTTGGATGGTGCCGTTCTGCTGCCCCCAACCGCCTTCGACGCCCAATTCCAAAGCGTTATTATCGTCCACTTCCATGAACACGACTTTGATCAACACCTGCGGTTTCGGGATATCAAGGTTCCGCAATACGTTGCTGATTTGAATCATCGTTTCCTTGTCGGCCGTGATGACAATGTTATGCGTGTCGGGATCCATCGAGATCACCGCGCTGCCCACGGTGCCATTGTTGTTGTAGGTGGTGCTCGTGCTGGAGCTACTACCGCCACCACCACCGCCAAAACCACCGAAGCCGCCGAAGCCACCGCGATTGCCGCCACCGCCACCACCACCGGTGCCGCGTTGTTGCGCGTGAACAACCATCGTGGCACTCAACAGCAACAGCGCCGCGACACTGAAATGTTTCATTAAATTTTTCATAATTAACCTGGAGATAAAATAATTATTCGTTGTCTGTTTAACGGCCACCGCCGCCCGTGCTGCTGCCGCTGCCGAAACTGCTGCTCGTCGAACTGCTCGACGTGCTCGTCGTCGTCGCCGTGTTTTGCGCGCGCAACTGCAAGGGACTCTGCGTTTGGCTGCTGCTGCTGCTGCGGGATGAGCTGCTCGATTGGAACATGCTTTGCAACACGCTCAACGCTTGCGCCGGATCGGCGTTGTTCAAGTGAAACACATAAACGTCCTGATCGCGTTCGGAAGAAACATCCAAGCTCTGCATCATCTCCGCGATTTCCGGCATCATATCTTTCGGGGCCGTCACGATGACGGCTTGGATACGAGCATCCGCCACGGCCGTGACCTGCGTCGCCTTTTTGATCCGGTCGGCATCGCTGCTGCTGCCGGAGCCGCTCCCACCCCGGCCGCCGCCGCCGCCGCCACCGCCGAAGCCGCCGCCGCCACCCATCATCCGTGCAAAAAATCCGCCGCCGCCGCCGCCAAACCGGGGCGTGGTCGAAGCTCCGCTGCTCGAACCGCTGGGACTGCTTTGGAACACACTGCCCAGTTCATTCGCAATATCCGACGGGTTCGCATATTTCATCCGAAACACGCGGATTTCCGTTTCCGCTTCCGCGCTACTATCAATCGCCTTGATGATCTGCATCAAATGCCGGATGTTCGATTGCGTGTCCGTGATGACAATAGAATTGCCCGCGTCATTCGCCACGACCGTTGCCTGGGGTGAAACGAACGATGATAAATCTTTCACCAAATCGCCCGCGTCCACGAAACGGATGGGAATGATCTGCGTCACGATCTCGTCGTTCTTCGGCACGGAACCAGGATCGTTGCTCACGTTCACCGGAATGTCGCGCGTCTTCGCATCGTTCTTATCGAGGATCGTCAACGTGCGATCGTTGCGGATCGCCGCGTAACCATTTTGGTTCAACACCTGGTTCAGCAAATCCACCGCCTCATCGCGCGTCAAAGCGCGGTTGCTGATGATGCTGACATTGCCGTGCACCGGCGTATCCAGCACGATGATGAAACCGGCGGCGTCGCTCAAATAATTCAAAACCATTTCGAGCGGCGCATTGCGGAAATTCAAATGCAATTCGTCCACGTTCGTGCCCGTTGCCGGCGGCATGAAATCGGAAATCACCTTGTCCCGATTGGCCGCAAACGGCTTCGTCGGCAAAATAGCGCTCGACGTATCCGGCTTATTTTCCGTGGTTCCGCCCTCCTCCGGCACCGGCGGCGGCGCGACATCCGGCGGGACGACATTGGCCGCCTCAGCTTCGATCGGCGGCGGATTATTATTGGCCTCCGGCGCATTCGTATCCGTCTGCGCGAACGCCGGGACGGTCAACCCGGCCACGCCGAGCGCGATCACTGTTAAAATTATTTTTTTCATTTTATTCCTTGTTCCGTCGTTCCATCAGTCGTTTCAAAACATCGTTATTACCAAGATTCGGCGCGGGCGCAGCGGTCGACGCACCCGGCGTCGAAGTCGAACTGTCACCACTCGGTATCAGGCTGCTGCCAATGCCCGAACCGGCGGGATCATCGGTGGCTTCCAACAATTGCCAACCGCTGTTACCCTGCTGCATCCGGTCACCGATCTGCAGCGCAATTTCCTTTTTATCGGCACCCACCATTTTCACTCCCGTCGGCGTAATTTGCGTGACGGTGTAACCAACGATGCCACCGGCCACGGGCAGAATTTTTTTCACGTCATCCGTGTTCCCGCTGAAAAAGGCGAACACGCCTTTCTCATAACTCATCGTGCCGACGAGCGTGAACGTCGGGGCCGAATTAGAATGATGCTGGGTGTGCGTCGGGGGACGATAGGTGTGCGTCGAATGCGGATAACGCGCCGGATCAAAAATATTCCGCGCCGAAATGAACGCACTAAACCGCTCGTAATCCTGGTCGCCAGGAATGGAGCTGGATTGTGCGTGCGCGGAGAAACTGCCCGCCAATATCAGAGCCAGCAACATCAGCGGAGTGCCCAGCTTTGCCCGGCTCGAAAAATATTGCGCGCGCACCTGGCCGGGCAATGCTCGGCGCTCCGGGCCATACCCGCCACCACTTCCTTGTAAAATAATCGAAATGTTTTTCATGGTTTTGTTGTCGTCGGCAACAGAGCCAATCCGTTGATTTCCAATCCCAGCGTCAGTTGTTGCCCAGCAGTGTCATGCGCGCCCAATTCCACCGAGTCCAAGCGCAACGGGGTCGGGCTGTTTTCAATCTCGTAAAGAAACCGCGTCAGCGCGCTGAGCGATCCGCCCGCTTCCACGCGGCACGTCAGTGTCATATAATTCGTCGCATCGTTTTTCCATTGCGGCATGATGCCCGTCAATTCCGTGCCACTCTCACGTGACCAGCTATCGAACGACTTCAACACCTGTTGTTCCGCGAGCGACGTATTCGCCGGCAACGCATTTGATTGCATGTCCGACCATTGATGGCGGACGGAGAGATCGCGCTTGATCAGTTGATTGCCATCGCTGATTTTCCCGCGCAAATCGCGGATCTCCACCGCGCGTTTGCCCCACCAAGCCGAGAGCGGCGTATAAACAAAATCCACGCCGATCAACAACGCCAGCGCCACGCCGACGAGGATCATCAACATTTGCTGCCGGTTCTTAATTTCCATTTGCGCCTCCATTGCCATATTGAAATTCCACTGAAAATTGCATCGGCGCCTTGCCGCGCACCTGACCCCAATGAAAGTTACTCACGCCCGGCAGTGACTGCAGCTTGGACTGCATCGTAATCAGCGCCATGTTATCCCGCGCCGTGCCGGAACAATTCACCGTGTTGCCATCATGGATCTCGATCGTCTTCGCCGTCACCGAACCGTCTTCGGGAAACGCCACCGTTACTTCTTTCAAGATCGTCAATGCGCTAAACGACGTGTCATACCATGGACGAAATTGCCGGATATTATTTTGCACCGCTTGCAACTGCCCAACGTGGGCTTGCATTTGCGACCACTGCGAGCGCAGCCGCAGCAATTGATATTGCTGGAACAAAAAGAATAAAATCACGATCGCGGCGAGGGCCGCACCAATCATGCCCGCCGAACCTAAACGGCCGGATGAATATTTTTTGACCGCCTGCTCGATGACCGACGGCTTCGGCGGCAAAAACTCCATCCACGGTGACGATTCCGTCAATGCCCGCGCCGCTAAACTGAACGCGGCGGAAATCGTGATCCCCGGCGGCAGCGTGGCGGAAAATTCATTCAACGCGTAAGCCGTGACGAGTTCCACCTTCAAACCCAGCGGCTCAAAACGCAATTCCATTTCGTCCACGAGCGGCTGCGCCAATTCGCGCGAACCAAAAATACGGATGCGTTTTACGACGTCGCGCACTTCAGCGGGTAACTGGCCGAGCGTGACGCGGGCCTCGCGCGTGACGACATCCGCGTGCAAGCTGCGCCGGCTGTTCTCCGTGGTCACCGTGCCTTCCAACGCGCGCAACGCAGCGATGCCGCCGCCCGCCGTAATTTGCAGACCCACGTTATTTTCGCCGATGACGAGCGCGAGCACGCCATTTGTTTTTTCATTACCCGGTGATTGCAGCGCCGAAATTCCCAGCGCAAAACTGATCGGCTTCAATTTCGCCGCCGCCAAAACTTTTTCAAGCGCGCTGATCTGCGGATGGGGAATGCCCGCGAACAAAACGTATTTTTTATCCGCCGCCAACGGCGTGCGTGAACCGGCGATTTGCAACGTCGCCACGTCCGATGAAAAACCGCGCTCGGCTTCCATCTCCAGCAAACTCGCCGCGTCAGCGTCCGGCAACGACGGCAATTCGGTGTGCGCCGTCAAAACCCATTTCAGCGGCACGCCCACGATGCAATCACGCACGCGCACACCCGCCGCGTCGAGTTGATTGCGAATTTCGCGGCCCGCGAGTTCCGGCGTAGCGGTGAGCGGATCGAGCGTGAGCGCAACGGAAAAAGTTTGCAACGGTGACAACGCGCCGTTCGCGCGGCGCAGCACCACGCCCTCAAGCTTTTGGCCGTCGAACGCGAGCCCGAGCAGCGTCGCCGGAATTTTTCGTTTGGGCGAAGTGAATTTAAAATCAGGTTTCATTGCATATTATTCGCGAGCGTGGTTTGCCGGACTTTATCGCCGAGCGCCCAGCCGAGCCGGCTCAAGTCTTGTCGATAAATAATTTTTGGCGTGACGTCGCTGATATCAAAAATAAATTTCACGCGCCGGTAGCCGCGCCCGTAAGCGCCGACCGCCGCGATGTCCGCCGTGAATTGAAAACTTTTCGTCGTGAGATAATCGCCGCCTTGCAATAATTTTAGCGTGGCATTGCCGGTGCCGAGCGCGTCATAAACCCAGCCGATGGAATTGAGCATCGTCGAATTTTGACCGCGATACGTGATGAGCGTCTGCGCGTCGGCGTCGGCTTGTTGTTCATTGCCACTGTTCAAACCCATGAACAACGCGGTCAACACATCTTCGTTCGCGGTGTTCACATTGACGCGCCCGTAAATGTAGATATTCGTGGTCGTCGTGATGTTCGTATAAACATTGGCGAAATCGGACGCGCTCATGCCGGAGTTGCGACAACGCACGGCGAAATCAACCAGGCCTTTGCAAGTATTCGCGGGGGCGTTATTGGGGGGATGAATGTTACCGTAAATCGTTTTCCCCATGGCCGTCGCGCCGCTGACATTGGCACTTTGAAACACGGATTGAAAATCGGTTTGCGTCAAAGTATTCACATTCGTCAGCAGCGTGCCGTCGGAATGAAAATTCGGTTCGCGCGTGTAAACGGTAGTGTAATCGATCAGTCCGGAATTTAATTGGCCGGTGCCGGTCGTATCTTTTTCATTCGCGTCGAGCACGCCGTTGCGGTTCAAGTCATCGCCGGAAAGCAAATTAATATCCGCGCCGGAAACGAGTCGCAGTTCGTCCACGGTTTCAAACGGCGCATTTTTCGGGGAGTAACCGAGGGACGCGTAATCCAGCGAAACAATGCCGTTCGTGCCGCGCCAATCCAAGATCGCATCCGCAAAATCAATCGTCATGTTCGGCAGATACGAAAGCGCGTTGGTGTTGGCGTAATTGAGATTTAATTTCGAGCCTTCGTCAATCAAGCCAAAATGGATGTTGTTCGGATCATCGCCATTCGGGTTGCGACCGATGATCCAATAATGCGCGTCACCGACGGCCACATTTTCGCAGGAAAAATTGGCGTTGGTCGGGAACACGCCGTTCGTCGTATAATTCGCGAGAAAATAACTGACGTAACGTTGCGCGCCCGCGATGGCTTGCTCAGCGGAAATGCCGCTGACGCGATTATCCGCCGCGCGCAATTCGTAAGCCATCGAGTTCGCAAAATACAGCGAGATGGTCACAAGACCGAGGCAAACCCACAACACGATAACGAGCACCGAGCCGCCATTGCGGGCGGCTCGCGGCGTAGAGGCTTGAGGGGTGATTTTCATCTCAAGCTCCCGTCGTGGTGGTTGCCGTCAGCACGGCGTTCGTGCGGGCGATGGTTTCAATGGGCACCACGATTTCAATGGGCTGCGCGGCGGCATTGCCCACCATCTGAATATCCACGCGCACGGCGACCGGCAGGTTCGTGTTGACCGAAGCCTGACTCGTCGTGTCCCATGTGGCATTCCAAAGAGCGCCGTCGTAACAGGAAAATTTAATGCTCTGCACGCCGCTCAACACGAGTTGATCGTCCACGTCCGGCGTGGTCGTGCTCAATAAATTCCGCGTCACCGTGCGATACAGATCGCGTCCGTCCGCGCCCATGGTGGCGGGCGCTTTCAATTCATACGTCACGCGCTGGACATCGCCCCAGGGCAAATTATCGCTCAACGCGCCGCTCGCCGTGCACATTTCGATCGAGACCGGTTCGCTGCTGCCGGTGCTCACGATATCGCCCACGCGAAAGCCGCCGGACAAAACGGCGGTGGGCGAAGCATTGGTCGGCGCGACGCAATTTTGCAGATCGCGCTTCAAAAAATTCACCGCGAAATCAACCGGCGACGCGGCATCCACCGTTTCCGCCGTGGCCTGACGCAAATTCAACGCGGCGAACAAAACGGAATTGATCACGACCAACACCAGCGCGGAAATGCCGATGGCGAGGAGCATTTCAAGCAACGTGAAACCCGGTGCGCCGCGCATAGCCCGGCCCGAATCTCTCTTGCCGGGCAATGCCCGGCGCGTTGATGTTTTGCCACTATTCAAAATTGTGAACCGGTCGTTGTGCTGGTCGCTTGCGCTTGCGGGCTGGCCAGCGTGCTCATTTTTACCGAGTAATCTTTGCCTTGAGCGGAATATTTTACTTCCGCCGTGATCAATTGCATTTGGGCCACCGGATCTTGCGACCAAACCTGACTCGCCAACGTCCAGCGAAAATCCAAGGTGCCCTCGGTGATCGTGCCGCTCCGCGCGCTCATCCAATTCGTCGTCACGATGCTCTCGCTCAAAACCCGATCCGCCACCCGAGCCGCCTCGCTCTTGCGGGCCGCGACTTCGCCCGCCAGGCTCGCGACGTGCAACACTTCCACCGCCGCTGGAATCACGATGGCCAAAAACAGTAACGCGGCTAAAACCTCCGCCAGCGTGAAACCATTTTCGATCGCCGATTTTCGATCGCCGATTGAAAAAAACTTTCGGCGTAGGCGACCACGGCCCTCGATCCTCGGCAATTTATTTGCGGTCGCTATTTTCATAACCTGTGCGGTTCCGCATTTCCGTCAATATCTGAGTGAAACCATCACCGTCCGCCAATTGCACCGTTTGCGGACTGCCTTCATCAATCGTGCCGTCCGGCAAAAAACGGATCGCCGGCATACTCTTAAACGTCGTTTGCGTGCCGGTGCCGAGATTCATCACGGCGATTTTCAACGTGTCGTCCACGGATAAATTTTCCGCTTTTGCATCGCCGGCTTGACCGGTCGTTTCCAGCGTGACGCCGTATTGACCGTGCGGCGCGTCGATCCACAATATCACCGGCATCCCTTCGGAAACGGCGCGACTTTGCGCTTCGTGCATCAACGCCAGCAACCGCGCTGACTCGGAACCCAATGCCCGGCCGCGGATAAACCGCGACATCGTCGGCAACGCCATGGACGTGATGATCACCAGCAACGCGAGCACCAAAATCAGTTCGATCAACGTGAAACCGTTTGCGTGCCGCCAGACGCGTGGTGCGTGACAAGGCTTTTGCGCACGCGTTTTTTGCGCGTCACTTGTCATTCGCCACTCGTCACATTTTTTCATTTCGCCCAACTGACAACGTCATCGTCCGTGCCTTCTTTACCATCTGGCCCGGCCGAAAGCAGATCGTAGGAACCGGCCGCGCCGTGTTTGCCCGGAAAATAATAGATGTAAGGATTAAGCCACGGATCAATCGGCAATTTGTCCAAATACGGTCCGTGCCAATTCTTCGCATTGCCCGGCGCGACGATCAAATCTTGCAAGCTGTGCGGATACGCGCCCATGTCCACTTCGTAATTGCCGAGCGCGGATTTGATGCCGCCGTTGATGTCCGCGCCGGCCGTGATCAGACGCGCGCGTTCGCCGCTGCCCGCGATGCGCGGAATAACCAACGCCGCGAGAATACCGATGATGACGACGACCAACATTAACTCCGTGAGCGTGAAGGCGGATTGGCAATGCGTGACGAATGACGAAGGGCGCGTGAGCGCACGAACGTTTCGTCCGCCACGGGTCATCCGCGATTTGTCACTTTTATTAATTTCGATTTTCATAAATTTGTGATTTTTATTTAATGTTTGAACTCATGGTCAGCACCGGCAACAACATGCCGATGAAAATGGTGCCAATGAAACCGGCGATCAAAAACAGTAACAACGGTTCGGCAAACGCGACAGCGGTTTTCAGATTGCGATCCAGATCATTCTCCGTGACCGTTGCGATGCGGATCAATTCCACGTCGAGCCGGCCGCTTTCTTCGGCGACCGAAACCATTTCCAAAACCGAGCTGGGGAAAAGATATTTCGCATCCGCCAAACTTTGGCCGAGGCGACCGCCTTGCTGCACGCGTTCGATGGATTGCGAAACGGCGTCCACGAGAATCTGATTGCCGATGGAGCGGCGCGCGACGTTCAAGCCATAAACGAGCGGCACACCCGCGCCGATCAACGTGCCGAGCATCCGGCAAAAACGCGCCATCGCAAATTGCGCGATGAGCGGGCCGACGAGCGGCGATTTCAGAATCAAACCTTCCCAAACGCGCTTGCCCTTTTCAGAAACAAACCACGTCCGCACCATGAAACCGATGATGAATAATCCGCCCGCGACGAAAATGCCATACGAACGCACCGTGTGGCTGACCGCGATGATGACTTGCGTGAGCAGCGGCAACTGGCTGTGCATGTTGTCGAAAATGCCTTGGAATTTTGGGATGAAAAACGTCAGCAACAAAATCACCACGCCGATGGCGAGGAACAATAAAATGCACGGATACAACGCCGCCGTGAGCACTTTTGATTTCAATTCTTTTTCGCGCTGTTGAAATTCGGCGATCTGCGCGAGCACGACATCAAGAAAGCCGCCGGCTTCACCCGCTTCAACCATCGCGACGTAAACGCGCGGAAAGGTTTCGGGCGAACGCGCCATGGCATCCGCCAACGATAAACCGTCCACGACGAGGCCGTTGATTTCTTTCCACTTTGCGCGTGCGGCGGTGGAAGAAGCTTCTTTGCAAAGGATCGTCAGCGCGCGACTCAACGGCACGCCCGCCGCGAGCAAACTGGAAAGCAGGCGCGTGAAATTTTCCAGTTCCTTGCCGGAAACTTTTTTGGATTCGAACTTGAAGGAAAAACCTTTCGCCGCCGCTGCGCCTTTTTTCTTGGCCGAAGCACTTTCCGAAACGTTCACCGGACGCAGGCCGAGAATCTCGATCTGCCGCAAGGCGTCCGGGCGTCCGGGCGCATCAATCACGCCTTCGGCAATCTTGCCGTTGGCCTGCAGTGCGCGATAGGAAAAGGTGGGCATGAGATTAAAAGCTCCAAACACCAACATCCAAGCACCAGAGAATGTTCAAATACCAAACATCAAAACGAAATGCATCACTCAAAGCGGGTTGATGATCACCACCCATTGTAAACCAAGCGCGCACTGCCCGATTGGAGTTTGAAGCTTGATGCTTCTCTGGTGCTTGGATGTTGGAGCTTGGATGTTTCATCTTAGCGCGCCACCGCGATGCTCGCGGCGGATTCAGTCACTTGCGTCGTGGTCGTGGTCTCGACTTCTTTCGCGGTCGTCACGCTCAAAACTTCTTCGACGGTCGTCACGCCGGTGGCAACCATGCGCCAACCGTCTTCGGCGAGCGTGCGCATGCCACCTTTGCGGGCGGCGGCGCGAATCTGGTCGGTCGAGGCGGATCGCAAAATCAACTGACGAATTTCTTCGTCGGTGTCCATCCATTCAAAGATCGCGCAACGGCCGAAGAATCCGGTGTTGCGGCATTCGCGGCAGCCGACGGCTTTGTAAAGCAACTGATCTGCCGCCATGCCCAATTTCAATTTGAACTGCATCGCGGTCGGCGAATTATCCGGCTGTTTGCAGTGCGGACATAGCACGCGCACGAGACGTTGCGCGAGCACGGCTTCGAGCGAAGACGCGACGAGATACGGTTCAACGCCCATGTCTACCAGACGGGTCAGCGCACCGGGCGCGTCGTTCGTGTGCAACGTGGAGAAAACCAAGTGACCCGTGAGCGACGCTTGCACGGCGATCTGCGCCGTTTCTTGATCGCGAATTTCACCGATGAGAATCACGTCCGGATCATGGCGCAAAATCGAACGCAACCCGCGCGCAAACGTCAGCCCGGATTTTTCGTTGACCTGAATTTGATTAACACCCTTCAACTGATATTCAACGGGATCTTCGACCGTGATGATTTTGCGGACGGAATCATTGATCTCGTTCAACGCCGTGTAGAGCGTCGAAGTTTTACCGGAACCGGTCGGGCCGGTTACCAAAATAATTCCGTGCGGCATGCCCAGAACTTTTTTGAAATGTTCGTATTCGCGCGGGCCGAGACCGATCTGACCGAGACCGCGGAGCGTGGAATTCTGGCGCAACAAACGCATGACGACCGCTTCTCCGTGCAACATCGGAATGATGGAAACGCGGATGTCCACGTCGGCATCAGCGATGCGGACTTTGATACGACCGTCCTGTGGCAACCGTTTTTCCGCGATGTTAAGATGGCTCAAAATTTTCACGCGCGAAACGATCGCGGGTTGAAAACGCTTGAGCTGCGCAGGCACGGGCACTTCCTGCAGTTCACCGTCAATACGATAACGGATGCGAAATTCGTCCTCGAACGGTTCGAGGTGGACGTCAGACGCGCGCAGTTCGATCGCATCTTTCAAAACCTGGTTGACGAAGCGGATGATCGACGCTTCGTCTTCCGCGCCGTCGTCGAGATTGTTGCCCTCGGCATTTTCATCGATGACTTGGATGCCTTTTTCTTCGTCGAGCGTGCCGATGGTATCGGCGCCCACGCCGAGGCGCTTTTTGATTTCGCGCTGGATCGCTTCGGTGGAGGCGAGGACGGGTTTTAAATTGAGGCCGGTCAAGGTCTTGAGCGCGTCGAGACCTTGAGTGGCAAAGAGACGGCTGGTCGCGACTTCGACGTGGCCGTTCACGCGCTGGAGCGGAAGCAATTCTTCCTTCAACAAAATGCGCGCGGGAAAAAGGGAAAGCAACTGACGATCCGGTTCGACGTCTTCCAACGTCGTGTAAGTCAAACCGTATTCCGCCGCGAGCCAGCGCAGAATTTCTTCTTCGCTTTGCAAGGGCTTTTTCGCCAACACCGCAGCGTCGAGCGAAGACAGTTGCCGGGACGCAACCATGCGTCCCAGCAACTCTTTTTCTTGAACCGGTGTGGCAGACATGAGGATCGTCAGTTGGCTAATATTATTAGTTCAACAAACCGAGCAAGGTCGCTTGCGCTTCCTGCTTCCCGGTAAGAACTGCGCGCAAATCGGATTCCGCCTGCGCCAGCTTGGCCTGTTTGGTTTTTTGCGCAGCCTGATATTTGGTGAGCAAATCTTTAATCTGTGCAGCCGGTGCGCCGGCATCAACGGCTTTTTGTAGCGCTTCTTCTTCCGGTCCAGGGGTCGCACCAAAGGCTCCGCCGCGACGACGATTATTACCACCTTGGTCGCCACCGCCACGTTCGCCGCGATCGCCACCGCGATTGCGGAAGAGGGCACGCATCAAGCGGGCACCAGTATCAGCATCGCGGCGGGCGTCCAAAACTTTCTGCACCAGCGGCGAAACCGCATCCCAATCCGTGTCGTTGGTAAAATTCAAATCATCCCGGACGCTATCCAAGAGGCGCTGCTGCATTTGCGCCGGATCAAAATTGCCGCCGCCAGGGCCGCCACGTTGACGACGTTGACCGCCCTGGTCGCCGCCGTTGTTATTGTCTTGAGCCAGCAAGCTGCTCGCGCTCAAAGCGAGCGTCGCCATGACCGCGCACAAGGTAAAGATACGATTCAATTTCATAGAGTTTTCCGTTGTTTGTTGTTTATTTATCCAGAGTCGCGCGCTAGAGCCAACGCTGGGTTCGCCCTCAAGCATTGCAAGTAACGTGCCAGCGCAAAAAAGTGGAATTTCGAGCAAATCAGCAAATCCCGCCGCGCAAACTCTGCACGCCGGGCAGTAGTTGCGCAGAATTTGCGCAGATGGTTGGAGCAGAATTACAGATTCAACAAAATTGAATTCTTTAAAATTCTGTCGTCCGGCCTAAACCTCCGGTGCTTTCGCCTTTGCATTTCTACCGCTTTGTCTCATTGTGCCAGTTCACAATTATTTTATAATTTTATGGCTGAAAAAATTGGCATCGTCGGGGTCGGTCGCATGGGCGCAAACATGGCGCGGCGTTTGCAGGAAACCGGATTCACGGTCGCGGCGGTTTTTGACACAAATGCCGCCGTCGCCCAAGCGCTGGCGCAGGAATTGAATTGCACGGCGGCTACGGATTTGAAAACCATTACCGCGCTGGCCGACGTCATTCTCACGGTCGTCAGCGACGATCAGGCGATGAAGAAGATTTTCACCAGCGGTCTGCTGGTTCGCGCAAAAGGGAAATTATTCATCAACTGCGCCACGGTTTCGCCCGCGATTCACGTTTGGGTCGAACAAAAATGCGCCGCTAAAGGCGCGAGTTCGCTCGAAGCGTGCATGGCTTCCAGCATCACGCAGGCGCGGCAAGGTTCGCTCTATCTGATGTGCGGTGGTCGCGAAGAAGTGTTTCATCGCGCGCAGCCGATTTTGGAAAAACTGAGCGCATCGCTGCGTTACATTGGCGCGGCGGGCACCGCGGCACAGGTCAAAGCGCTCGTCAACATGGTGATGAACGCCAACACCGCCGCGCTGGCGGAAGGTCTCGGTCTCGGCGCGGCGCTCAATCTGGATTTAACGATGTTGCGCGAAGTGTTTTCGCAGACCGGCGCGCGTTCCGGCGTATTGCAGACCGATGGCGAAGACATGCAGAACCGCGATCATTCCTGCTTTTTCTCTGCCGCCCACGCCGCAAAGGATTCTGGCATCGCGCTCAAACTGGCGAAAGCGCAAGGCTTAAACCTGCCGCTCGCCACCGCGACTAAAAAACAATATGACCGCATGATCAAAATTGGTTTGGGTGAACTGGATAAATCCGGCATAGCGGAACTGACGTTCAAGGGGCGCAAAGGCGAGGCGGCTTAAACCGTAAACCGGAATTTTTAGACAGAATTAACAGGATGAACCGAATTCAATTCTGCAAAATTCTGTTAATTCTGTCGAAAAGGTTTTTTCTTTGCGTTGAATTTCGACTCATTTTGATTCATCTTCTCCGCCGCAATTTCTATGGCTGATAAACCAAAAGCAGTTTACGACGAAAGCAAGATCAAGACGCTGTCCTCGCTGGAGCACATCCGGCTGCGCACCGGCATGTATATCGGGCGCACGGGCAACGGCAGTCACCCGGACGACGGCTGTTATGTCCTGGTCAAGGAAGTCGTGGATAATGCGATTGATGAATACATCATGGGCCACGGCAAGGAAGTGCAGATCACGCTTGATGGCAGCAAGGTTTCCGTGCGCGATTTCGGCCGCGGCATCCCGCTTGGCAAGATCGTGGACTGCGTTTCCAAGATCAACACCGGCGCGAAATATAACGACGACGTCTTCCAGTTCAGCGTCGGCTTGAACGGTGTCGGGACGAAGGCCGTCAATGCCTTGTCAAAAAACTTTCTCGCGCGCAGCCATCGCGACGGCGAATTCGCCGAGGCGCAATTCAAGGCGGGCAAACTTAAAGGCGAAGACACCGGCAAAACAAATGAACCGAACGGCACGTTCATTTCATTCGAACCGGACGAAGCTATTTTCAAGGACAGTGAATATAAGCTGGAATTCATTGAGCGCCGCCTGCGCCATTACAGCTATTTGAACACCGGTTTGAAGCTGATTCTTAACACGCCTGGCGCGGAACCGAAGGTATTTCAATCGCGTCACGGACTGATGGATCTCGTCATGGAAGACATGACGACGGATGGCAGCGAACCGATTTATGCGCCGTTGCATTACAGCGGCAAGACGTTGGAATTTTGTTTCACGCACAGCAATTCGCGTTATGGCGAAACGTTTTATTCCTTCGTCAACGGCCAATATACGAGCGACGGTGGCACGCATTTAAGCGCGTTCCGGGAAGGTTTGCTCAAAGCCGTCAACGAATACGGCAATACCAAATATGAAGGCGACGACGTGCGCGAATGCATGGTCGGCGCGGTGGCGATCCGCCTGAAAGATCCGATCTTTGAATCGCAGACGAAAAATAAATTGGGCAACACGGATATCCGCACGGACCTAGTCAACAGCGTGCGCGAGGAATTGCTGCATTTTTTCCAGCGCAACAAATCCATCGCCGAGACGATCATGGCGAAGGTCAAGGACACACAGGAATTGCGCAAGGAATTGCAGAATGTGAAGAAGCTGGCGCGCGACCGCGCGAAGGCGATCACGTTGCGCATTCCGCAGTTGAAAGATTGCAAGCATCACTTCGACAAGAAGAAAGGCAAGGGCGCAGGCACCATGGTTTTCATCTGCGAAGGTCAATCCGCCGCCGGCTCGATCACGAGCTGCCGCGACGTAAATAATCAGGCCGTGTTCGTGCTGAAAGGCAAGCCACTCAACGTCTGGGATCTCAAGCGCGACGTGATGTATAAGAACGACGAGATGTATAATCTCATGCAGGCGTTGCAGGTGGAAGACACGACCGAAAGCCTACGCTACGACAAGGTGATTCTCGCGACCGACGCGGACGTGGACGGCATGCACATCCGCAACTTGATGATCACGTATTTCTTCAAGTTCTTCGAGCAACTCGTCCACGACGGTCACGTTTACGTTTTGGAAACGCCGTTGTTCCGCGTGCGCAACAAGGCCGAGACGATTTATTGCTACAGCGAAAATGAACGTGATGCGGCGTCCGCGAAACTTGGTGGCAAACCGGAGATCACGCGGTTCAAAGGTCTCGGTGAAATCAGCCCGAAAGAATTCCAACAATTCATCGGCAAACAGATGCGTTTAAGCAAAGTGGAATACGCCCCGCGCGCCGAGTCCACGAACATCTTCAATTTCTACATGGGTAAAAATACGCCGGAGCGGAAAGATTACATCATGGATAGCTTGGTCGTGCCGGTGGAGGATTGAAAAGCACCAAGCGCCAACAACAATGGCGGAGCGGCGAGGAGTTTTTGACAGAAGCCAACTAAGGGAACGAACAGTCTTTGTTCTCTTCGTGGCCTTCTGTTGAAAAAAATTTAAACTGGGCAATTGCAGCTTTGCCCGACCGAAAATTGATTTTTAATTCTTCGGCAATTTTTCTTCCACCATTTCGCAGAGCGCGTGGAACAAAACTTTTTGCCCTTCCTGAATCCGCGCGGTGACGGTGCCGGGCACGATCAAGTCAATCGTGGCCACGCCTTTGGTGTAACCACCGTCGCGTCCGAGAATCGCGATGCTTTCCACGCCTTTGCGCTTGGCTTCTTCCAGCGCGCGCAAAATATTTTTGGATTTGCCGCTCGTGGTGATGGCGAGGAGCACGTCGCCTTTTTCCGCCAGCCCCCAGACTTGGCGCGCAAAAATTTCATCCGCATGATAATCATTGCACACGGCGGTCATTAATTCGCCGTTGGCCGTGAGCGAAATAGCCGGATAGGGTCGACGTTCTTCGCGGAAACGGCAGAGAAATTCTGTGGCGAGATGCGTGGCGTCCGACGCGCTGCCGCCGTTGCCGCAGACGAGCAATTTGTGTCCGCCCACAAACGAGCGTAACAACATTTGCGCCGCGCGCTCCAGCGGTTCTTCCAACGCGGACAAGCTGCGCAGGGTCGTGATGGAATCTTCAATCGCCTTTTGCAAATGACTCATGCCGACAGCGTAAATGTTGGCCGTTGAAAGAAAAGCTGAAATGGTTTCCAACCGGAATGAGTTTTTTAATAAGGAAGGCATGAAGACAGGAAAAATCGTTTCCTACTTTCCTGCTTTCATTATTCACACCTCCGGGGTTGAGCTTTTTTTCATTTGGATTATTTTGCGCCATGCCGATTTATGAATTTCATTGCGAACAGTGCGAACACGACAGCGAAATCCTCGTCCGTTCCGCCGATTGGAAGGGCACGAAATGTCCGCAGTGTGGTTCGGTCAAAATCTTCAAGAAATTTTCCACCTTTGCGGCGGCCGGTGCGGGCGGTGGTTCAACACCGGTTAAAACTGGCGGCGGTGGCGGACATTGCTGTGGCGGCGGTTGCCACTCGCATTAAAAAAATCGAGCGCCGATCTCCTAGTCGGCATAATAGTTAGGTCAAGGCGGAATCTTGAGGCGTATTATTCAGAACCATCGCCATCCTGTAATCCTACCTTCCAAATAACATCGCAATCCTTGCAATAAAAAAAACAATCTCTTGGGCGTGTCTTGTCCTTATGACGTGGCAACTTTGTCTGGCATTGCAGGCATTGATAACCTCCCAATACTCGGTGATGAAGCAAAGCCAGTAGAACAACCATCACAATAATCAGACAACAAAACAACATGATCCCCAAGCGTTCATGCTGTGGCATCACCAAACCAATAGTTATGCATGCCAATAGCGACGAAACGCCGAAAATACTAAACAACGGAACAAAGAATCGTTCAAAGAAGGTCGGATCTTTCTTCTCGATGGCCATGACTGTTCCTTGACTGTTTCCTAACCCACTAACTGTTTCGCCCTAATATGCGTCAGGTCAGCCACGGTCCAGTCCGCGGCGCACGGTTTTAGTTCTTCCAATTTTGAACCGCCCGTCGCCACCGCCAACGTTTTCGCGCCAATGAATTTCCCGCAGCGCACGTCGAATGGCGTGTCGCCGATGACAATAACTTCCTGCGGTTGCAAATCGTTCCCCAACACGCGACGCCCACGTTCCAGCGCGGCGGCGGCGATGTGATTGCGATCTTCATGGTCGTCGGCAAACCCGCCGAATTTAAAATGTTCCCACAATCCGAAGTGGCGCAATTTGACTTCGGCGCCGAGCTGGATATTGCCGGTGAGCAGGCCGAGCACCGGCGGATTCGGCAGCGTTTCCAAATCGTGGATGAGCTCGCGCACGCCGCGGCACATATCACCGCCGTTGCGCGTGAGAATATGGTCGAGCCAAAAAATGTAATGCTCGAAGAACGTTTTGAAATGTTCCGCCGTGGCGGTGATGTCGTGAATGCGAAAAAATTCGCGAACGAGACTGACATCCGTGCGGCCGGCGAACTTCATTTTTTCCGTGCCGTGATGCAAATTAAAATGTTTGGCGAACGTCCGCGTGAACGCCGCCGTGCCTGCACCGCCGGTGTGAACCAGCGTGCCGTCGATGTCGAATAAAACCAGCCGAACCATGCGGGAAATTATCAGGCGCGAACGGAGGCGGCGAGATTTTACCGGCAAAAACTTGGTCGGAACGAACGCGGTGAGTTTTATATTTTATCCTTAAGTTGTTGTTTAAAAGGATTTTGTGCTGCTGCCGCTGAACTTTGAAAAACTATTTTTTGCAGGCAGGTCTCGCGGGCGTTAAAATGGCCAGCAATCAGACCGACCATGAAAACTTTACGCGCGTTCACGCTCATCGAACTGCTCGTGGTGATTGCCATCATCGCCATCTTGGCGGCATTACTTTTACCTGCGCTAAGTCGGGCGAAGGAAATTTCCAAAGCGGTTGGTTGCCAAAACAATCTCAAACAATGGGGTTTGGCCACGCATCTTTACGCAACGGAACACGATGATCTATTGGTGAAGGAAGGTTTTGCCAATCCGACGAGCGCGAAACAACTGACCCAAGGTTGGTATTATTATTTGCCCGAAGTGATCAACACCAAACCTTACGCCGAAATGGATTGGCGCACGAACGCCGACATTGATCCCGGCAAAACGATTTGGATTTGTCCGAGCAATCCGCGCCGCAGCAACGGTAAAAATCTTTTCCTCTACTGTTTCAACGGCCTCATTGATGGCACGGGAACCACCGATCATCCGGTTCGCATTGGCAATCTGCCGCATCCGGCCACGCTCATTCTTTTTTTCGACAGCAAAAATTTACCCGCCGTCCAGACCGACCCAGGTAATCCTGGTAATTTTGTGCACACGAATTTGCACAATAACGGCGCGCAATTTGTTTTCGTGGACGGTCACGTGCAGCGTTTCCGCAACACGGCCTATTGGGATTTAAAGACGAACAAAGGTCTCACCAATAATCCGGAATTGACTTGGGTTCCGTGAGCCGCTTGGCCCGACCAAAAAACCATTCAGCGTTTGCGGTTGAAAGCTTCCTTGGAAAATTTTTCCCGGGTCGAAAATTCCACCTGCGCGCGGAAATTTTCCGGCGGCAAAAAATTCGCCCAATCAACGCCAAATTGTTTCTGCGCCACCACGAACATGGCGTTTTCCCAATCGGTTCGCGCCAACGAAAGCGGCGGCGGTTGCACGGAGCCTTGGATGAGCAGGCCAAATTTATTCCGACGTTGCGCTGCCCCGGCAATTTTTTGGCCGCGCCAGAGCAGATCGAATTTTTCGTAGCCGACAAAACATTGACCGGGCAACGTTTTTTTACAGCACGGCGCGAGTTCGGTTTCGATTTTTAATTCGGCGAACGCGCTTTGGATCCAGGCGTGCATTCGTCGGTAACTTTCCAGGGCGGAAAACGCATACCATTCGTGGCCGGGCCGAACGACGAAGCTGTAAGTCCAATCCGCGTCGTGCGGCACGATGCCGCCGCCGGTCGGACGCCGAATCAGCGGGCGCAGTTGGATCGTGCTTTCGACTCCGGAAATTTTTTGAAAATAACCAAAGGTCGCCGCCGGTTGCGTCCAGCCGTAAAAACGTAAAACCGGGGCGCCGAGTGATCCGGCCGATTCGAGCAATACATCGTCGAACGCCATGTTAAACGCGGCGTCGCCCTTGCCAGAGTTGAGTAAAAGCCACGAATTCATTTTTTAACTACCGATGGACACTATCAACCACGGATGGGAAAACTTTGACACGAATTCCATGAATTTTCACGAATTAAACCCGCCGAATTTAAGGCGTCTCAAAAAATCTTTTCCCAGCCACGTCCGTTCGTGGTTTGGAAAATTTGCCCAAATACGCGGCAATCGCCGCTCGTAAATCTTGAACTTCACGCCCGGCAGTTGAATACTCACCGCATGGCACTGACACCTTCCACCATGTTGCCGCTGGGCACAAGCGCGCCAGACTTTAACTTGCCGGATACCAACGGCAAAACGGTTTCGCTGCCCGACTTCAAGGACCACG
Organism: Methylacidimicrobium fagopyrum; assembly: GCA_026225255.1. Taxonomy (GTDB): domain Bacteria; phylum Verrucomicrobiota; class Verrucomicrobiia; order Limisphaerales; family UBA11358; genus UBA11358. The sequence continues at coordinate 134,328 of JAMFSJ010000043.1, forward strand.
CCGCGCTGCTCGTGATTTTCATGTGCAATCATTGTCCGTATGTAATCCACCTGCGCGCCGCCCTCGCGCAACTGGCGCGCGATTATGCGCCGCGCAACGTCGGCATCGTCGGCATCAGTTCCAATGACGCGAAAAATTATCCGGCGGACAGTCCGGCCAAAATGCAAGAGGAAGTGAAAATCGCCGGTTACATTTTCCCGTATCTTTATGATGAAACTCAGGCGGTCGCCAAAAGCTATCGCGCCGCCTGCACGCCGGATATTTTCCTGTTCGATAAAACCCGGCAGCTCGTTTATCGCGGTCAATTCGACGCCAGCCGTCCGCACACCCAGGTGCCCGTGACTGGCCACGATCTGCGCGTCGCGCTGGACGCCGTGCTCACTGGGCAGCCCGTGGCCGCGAAGCAAATTCCTAGCATCGGTTGCAACATCAAGTGGCAGGCGGGTAACGAACCGGATTATTTTTGAAGCCACCTGAAACCCACAAAATAATACCGGCCGTTTTTTTCCCTGTTTCGAGCCGTTCACTCGCTCGTCACTCTGAAATGCGCTTGCTGCTGCGCGTGGTGTGGCGCAAGCTTTCGCCCGATGTCCGAACGACCGGTTGCCACTTTGAACAAACCTGACTCAGCGCTGGAAATGACGCTGCGTCCGTCACTCTTTTCCGATTTTACCGGCCAGCCGAAAGTGAAAGAGCGGCTCGAAATCGCCGTGGCCGCCGCGAAACAACGCGGCGAAGCACTCGATCACATTTTGCTCAACGGCCCGCCCGGCCTCGGCAAAACCACCATCGCCAATATTCTCGCGAAAGCGATGGGCTCAAACATGAAGGCGACGAGCGGGCCGACGATTGAAAAGGCCAGTGATCTCGCGGGTTTGCTGACGAATCTCGAGGAAGGCGACGTATTGTTCATCGACGAAATTCATCGGCTGCAAAAAACTATCGAGGAATATTTGTATCCGGCGATGGAAGATTTCAAACTCGATATCATCATTGATCAAGGCCCGAACGCGCGCAGTGTGCGGCTGAATCTGCCGCGCTTCACGCTCATCGGCGCCACCACGCGCAGCGGTTTGTTGAGCGCGCCGTTGCTCACGCGTTTTGGGATCCGCGAACGCCTGGATTATTACGTCGCCGAAGATTTGCAGAAAATCGTTTTACGCTCGGCCAATTTGTTGAATGTTGAAATTGAGCAAGCGGGCGCGCATGAAATTGCCCGGCGCAGTCGCGGCACACCGCGCATCGTGAACAATCTGCTGCGGCGCGTGCGCGATTACGCGCAGGTGCGTGGCGATGGCCGGATCACGTCCGACATCGCGGACAAAGCGTTGGCGATGCTCGAGATTGATCAAAATGGTCTCGATGAAATGGACAAGCGCATTCTCGAAGCGATCATCGTGAAATTCGGCGGCGGCCCGGTCGGCGTGAATTCGCTCGCCGTCGCCGTCGGTGAAGAACCGGACACGATTGAAGAAGTTTACGAACCGTATTTGATCATGGAAGGTTTTCTCAATCGCACGCCGCAAGGCCGCATCGCGACGGAATTGAGTTATAAAAAATTAGGACTAAAAGCCGTTTCCGGCAATCAATCGAAGTTGTTTTAAAATTGCCCGCGCTGGCGCAGGCATTTCCATTCGAACACCTCTAAAATGGCGACGGTTCGTTTGGCGAACGTTGCCGTGCCGTCTATTTTCTTAGTCATCACCGAGCGCTCCCGGCGGATGGATTCCCACCACTGCATTCTCAGACGGGGCGCTAAATAATCCAGAGTGTGAATCAAAGATCGGCTTTGAATTTTATTAAGCCCTTAATAATTTAGCACTACCCGGCAGTAGAAATTCCGACGACTTTTGCAAGAAAAGGCCGATAGAATTTTCCTAACTTACTTATTAGTAAGCACTTACACGAAGTTAGTAATCCATCGGTAAAATAAGGGTAAAATCGACATATAGCATCTTTATGCCCTATAAAAACCAACCTGCCAGTGTTACTGTTTAAGTTACAACCTCACCACTCAGATTTGTTACGCAAACCATTTATGAAAAGAACTTGTAGATATTCCGGGCGACCGTCCGGTTTCACGCTTATCGAATTGTTAGTGGTGATTGCCATTATTGCCATTTTGGCGGCGATGCTGTTGCCGGCGCTGGCGCGGGCCAAGGAAAAAGCCAAGCGGATTGCGTGTTTGAATAATTTGCGACAGATCGGTTTGGGCGTAACAATTTATGCGGGCGATAATGCCGATCGAGTGATCGTGGCCCGTAATACGGATACGACGGGTGCCAATACTGGTAGTTGGGTGCAATCGTCCATGAATCCACCGATGGTGGAGGCCATTGCCACGATATTAAATCTAGGCACGAATGTGGGTTCGGTTTGGAGTTGTCCCAACCGTCCGGGCTATCCGTATTTGGATCCAGTTTATACGCAATGGATTTTGGGTTGCCAGTATATGGGCGGTATCACCAAATGGGTCAATGCGGTCGGCACATTTCAAGGTGCCAGTCCGATTAAACTGGGAACCTCCAAGCCGGGTTGGTGTCTGGCAGCGGATGCCATGGTGCGGGTCAATGGTAAATGGGGGGCAGACGATGGCACGGGTTATTTCAATAATACCCCACCGCACCGCAATGCCGGTAATATGATGCCCGCCGGCGGTAATGAAGTGTTTGCGGATGGCTCGGCGCGCTGGATCAAGTCCGATCAAATATATGCTTACACTACTTGGGGGGTTGGCACGCGCGATTATTTTTTCTATCAGGATACCTTGGGCATGGATCCTTCATTGATTCCGCAACTCCCCCAATTGTCCTTGAAACCACCGGCATCATCGGGCGGTTCCGGCGGATTTTAAGGGCTTGTAGCCGACGTGAAATCACGCGTTGGCTTTTACCACCACGATTCATTCACAACCATTTTTTCCAATTCCATTCCGTCCGCGTCGGTAAAGTAAAACTGAATTATAATTATGAAAAACCAACCTCGATCCAGCCTTAAAGTTCCCTTGTTTAATCGAACCGGTAAAACCCCGTGGCCGTTGTCACGCTTGATGTGGTTGCTACTGGCAACCCTGTTGGCTACGCCCAGTATGACGCGGGCCCAGACCATCACTTGGGGCGGCGGCACGGAGACCGCGGATACGGACGTGGTGACCAATGGGACGTCGGTCATGGCGTATTCTTTTTCCGGCCAAAGCCCGACGGTAAACGGCGTGGCCTTCACCGGCACTTTAACGACCAGTGGCGTCGCGCCTAATTTTTCATTGTCCGGCACTACCAATGGGGTGGCTTCGCCGGTTCAAAACAGTCAAAATTATATCGTCGGTGCGAATGGGGCTCCTTACACCACCTTATCCCCGATTTACCAACAGACGATTCAAGGCGCAGCTTATGGCGCCAACTCCAGCATCCTGAATTTGAGCGTCAGCAATTTGACGGTAGGTCATGCGTATGCGTTGCAGTTGTGGATATTAGAGACACGGGCGGCGTATAAAACTCGCACGGTCATCATTGCCGGCGCCAACACGAATGCTGCCAGCACGGTGACGATCGCTTACAACTTGATCCAAGCCGCCAACGGCGTGGGGCAATATGCCATTGGTGTTTTCACGGCCACGAACGCGACGCAAAAATTTTCGCTTACCGGCGCCGCGCCTCAAATCAATGCGTTTCAAATTCGCGATGTCACGGGCGCGGGCTATACGCCACCGCCCGTTCCGCGCGCGTTGACGGTCACTTGGAATGGCGGCAGTGCGGCGGACTCCAACTGGAGCGATAGCACCAACTGGAACGGTTCGAATGTGGTCAACAACGCCGTTTTACTTTCTGCCACCTTTAGCGGCGTGGTTCGGCAATCCAATACCAATGATCTTTCCGGCGTGAACCTCAGCGCGGTTTCCATCACCAGCAGCAATTGGAATTTCACCGGCAATCCGGTGACCTTGAACGGCACCTTTGCCGCCAATGTCGGTGGCACAAATGTCTGGGGGTTGGATTCGACGTTGAATGCCACGCCGGTCGTTACCTTGACGGTTCCGAGCACTTATCTCAATTTCTCCGGCTTACTGTCTGGCGGCGGGGCAATCGCCTTGAATAATAGCACGACCAGTTCGGGCACCATGGCCCTTTCCAATCCCAACAATAATTTCACCGGTGTCTTTATCAATTACGGCGGTAATCTGGTTTATAACGTGCTGGCACCGAGTGGCCAGCCAAGTAGTTTGGGTGCGGGCACGACGCCGCTTTATGTGGGTAGCGGGGGCAGTCCCGCCGCAATGACTTTTGTCGGCACGAGCAGCGTGAACACGGACCGTGGTTTAGTCGTGGCCAATAACAGCGCCGGCGGCCGAATCACGTTCAATAACAATAGCCCGAATAATTCGAGCCAGACGTTTAACGCCCGCACTTATAGCGATTCGGATGGTTCCCGCATCACGGCGGTCAGCCTGAATTTGAGCGGAGCCACCAGCACCAATGACACTTACACCGTCTATTTGGGTGGAACTTCCAGCGGCACGAATAGTGTGAACGGTGGCGTTTTCCAAGTCGTCAGCAATTACGTCAACGCCTCGCAAACCTACAACTACTCATATTATTCATTCCTGGGCAATCTAGACATCAGCGGTCCGGGCACTTGGTTGTTTAATGACATCGTGAAAGTGACAGGCACGGCGACGGTGGAACCGGGCGCACATTTAGCGTTGGGTTACAGCTCTAAATATGGCAATTCCAACATCGGATTGGGCGCGCTGGTGGTCAAGCCGGGCGGCATTTTGGATGTTAGTTCCTATGACCAAAATGGCGCGACATTTGCCGTGGGCGGACATTATCCGGGATCGTTGACGGCGGGCCGGACGGATGGCACGTCGGCCACGGACATCAACGGCAGTTTAAGTTTAGGCGCGTCGGCGAATTCTATTTTGAGCATTGCGGGCAATGGTGTGCCCGGCACCTTGACGATCAATGGTAATTTTACTCCCGCCATCGCCAATAGCGGCGTGGATTTAATCAATTTTGATTTTGGCAGCACCACGAATGCCGGAGCGGCGGTGAATGATTTGATCCAAGTCAACGGCAACCTGGATTTGAGCCAAGGCGTGGCGACCATTTTGGTGTATGCGTTACAAGGCACGGTGCAAACCGGCACGCCTTACACGCTGATTAATTATACCGGTTCATTGACGGGCAATGCTTCGGGCTTGACCGCTCCCGTATTTGATCGGGCGCACACGGGCGTGATTTCCACGGCGACTCCGAACGTGGTAACGGTCACTTTCAACGCGAGCGGAAATCCGCCGGCGAGTCATCTGGTGTGGACGGGCGCCAGCAGCGCGAACTGGGATGTCGCCGCCACGACCAACTGGTCAAACGGGGGTAATAGCGATTATTTTTATCCGTTTGATAACCCGTTCTTTGACGACACCGCGAGTCAGTTTAACGTCAGTCTGGTCGGCAATGTGCAAGCGGGCGTGGTGACGGTGACCAATAACAACAATCCTTACAGCTTCGGCGGCGGCCAATTGGTCGGCGCGGCCAGCTTGGTCAAACAAGGCACCAGCACGTTGACCTTGAATGCGGCGAACAGTTACAGCGGCGGCACGGTGATCAACGACGGCACGGTGGCGGTGGCGAGCGGCGCGGCGCTGGGCAGCGGTCCGGTCACGAATAACAGCACGTTGAGCATCATCAATCCCAACAATCTGTTATTGCTGGCGTTCAGCAATACGATCACCGGGGTGGGCAGCCTCAGTTTGCCCAGCGCGGAAGTGGTTAATTTTATTGGCGCAAATTCACTGGCCGGTTTCACGGGCGGCGTCAGCGTTCCCAGCGGCGGCGCTTTTTGGGCCAGTGGCGTGCAGACGCCCGCGACGATTAATATTTCCGGCACCGGTGTCGGCACGACGGCGGCGTTGCAGGTGGATAGTTCATCCAGCCTGACCGGACCGGTGAATTTGCAGGGAAATATCACGTTCGGCGTGGCGAGCGGCACGAGCACGATCAGCGGCAATATCAGCGATGGCGGCAACGGCTACGGTTTGACCAAAGTCGGCGGCGCTGGAAACTTGACGCTGACGGGCACAAATACTTACACCGGCACGACGTTGGTGACCAATGGCACGGTGAATGTGACCGGCATTCAAAACGGTGGCGGTTGGAATATGCCCCTCAACTCCGTGGCGGGAACCGTGAACTTTCAACCCGGTTCACGCGTGACGGTTAATAATACAAACGTGGTTCAGCTCGGCAGTTGGCCGGCCGTTGGTTCGGCTAATGAAACGTTGAATAGTTACGGCTTTGTGACCAACAACGGCACCTTATTTGTAGCGCGCGCCGGCAACTTGATCGTCAGCAGCAATGTCTGGGTGCAAAACGGCAACCTGACCAATAACCCGCCGAATGTATCCGGCTATAGTTCGTTCATGCAGGTCAATCCGGCGGGCACCTTTATTTACAATGGCACAAGCTCGATCACGATGGGTTCGTCGGTGGGCAACAGCGGCAACGGCAATTTAACAATCAACGGCGGCGTGTTCAAAACCGGTCAGGGATTTGTCAACGCCTCGGCCACCAGTTTGGCAACCGCAGCGACCACTGGATATGGCAACCTCGTCATCACCAACAACGGCACGCTGGCGTTCAGTGCCAACTTGTCCGGCTTGATGACCAGCACTTACGGCGCGACCAACTATTTTAGGATCGGCGCGGCGAATATTGACAACGGCGGTTACAACATCGTGTTGCCGGATAATATCATCAATGTCGCTGGCCAGATTGGGTCGTTGACCTTGACCAACACCGGCACGGTGACCTTGGCAGGCACGAACACCTACACCGGGGTCACGACGATCAGCGGCGGACGGCTGATCGTAAATGGCACATTGGCCAGCAGTAATATCAACGTGAATGCCGGAACGATTTTGGGCGGCACGGGCGTGATCAGCGGCAGCGTCGCCATCACCGGCACCGTATCGCCGGGCGGGTCGGCGAACGTGGCGACGTTGAAAACTGGAGCCGAAACTTGGAACAGTGGCGGCGCGTATGAATTCAGCGTGAGCAATACCGTGAGCGGCGCGGGTCAGGATTTATTGAACCTCACCGGCGGTTTGACGTTGCCCACGAACACGGCGACCTTCACCGTGAAACTAGTATCGTTGGCGGGGAATGCCCCTGGTGCTTTGGCCGATTTCGATGCGAACGGCAGCTATGCTTGGACGCTAGCGACGGCGAGCGGCGGCATCACTAACTTCGTGCCCGGCGCCATTATCGTGGACACCACAGGTTTTGCGAACGCCTTCACCCAATCGTTCGGGGTCACGACGAATGGCAATTCGCTCGTGCTGGTTTATCCTTACACCGCGCCTATTATCCCGCCGACGTTGATTAAAACCTCCACTTCATTTAGCGGCGGTGGTTTTAACTTCAGCTTCAGCGGACCGAGCGGCCAGACTTACAAGGTGTTGACGAGCACAAACCTGACTTGGCCCTTGGCCAGTTGGACGGTGTTGACGTCCGGCACTTTCGGCTTCACGCCGGTGATGTATCAAGATACCGGCGCCACGAATGAGCAGCAATTCTACCGCGTCACGTCGCCATAAAACTTAGAAGGGCAGGCAACACTGGCCGGAAAAGCGAACGCTTTTCCGGCCTTTTGGCTTCCCATTTAAAATGCTGATTCGTCCGTCATCTGGCTGCTGTTGTTGAGCAACATCTGGCCCGCCAGTTGCACGAAAGACGTTTGCGCGATCGCGGAGGCAGGACTGGTGGTTTGATTATTTGATTCCATTCGCTGCATCTGTTCGGCCATCCGCCATTGCATGGTTTGATCGGTAGTATTAGCCGGTTTCTTTTCCAAAGCCACTTTGCTGGCGGTCAGCGGATAAAGATCGGTGATGACCGGCGGTTGATGCGTCGTGGCGGTGGCGATGGCATTCCATAAGCCGACCAAGTCGCTGACATGGCTAAAATCAGCGGTCGCATGACGGCTGAGCGGATCGAGGCGAATGATATTGAAACTGATTTCATCCCGTTCTTTGGCGGGCACCAACGTCTGGTCGCCGGCCTCCTGCGCCTTGACCCAAGCATTCAAATAATCAGGATCCAGCTTCGTGGCGGTGAGAAAATTGGTCCGCGCTTCATTAAAACGATCCTGTTCAAAACGGAGATAACCGAGCAGATAATGCACCTGCGGTTTGTCCGGACGATCTAGGACGAGCTGGGTGAAAACTTTTTCCGCGATGCTTTGGGCATGTTCGCCGTCGAAGGCTTTTTCACAACCGAAACAATGGCTTTCCACGCGACCAAAACTGTCCGGCATCAATTCGTAGGCGCGACGATAATGTTCCTCCGCCTCCGCGTTCATGCCGAGCGCGGAGAGTTGGATCGCGAGGCGCGACTGGATGCAATACGCATCGGAAAAATGCGTCAACCCTTCCTTATACATGCCGATGGCGTGTTTCAAAAGACCGGCGGCGTAAAACTGGTCGGCGTTCTCGGACAGACGGATGGCTTTCACAATTTCGCGATATTCGGCCGCGTCCTTTTGGTTGCCGCGGGCGTCCAGAATTTCGGCCAGTTCAGAATAAGCGCGCATCCGGTCGCCGCGACCTTCTTCGCCATCTGACGGATCAATGGCAATGGCCTGACGGATGATTTTTTCGGCGTCATCGAGCCGGCCTGTTTCGCGCAGCAAATGCGCTTTCCAAATCAACGGACGTTCCTCAAATTGGTCGCGCGCAAATAATTGATCCAGCTCGGAAAGGGCATTCGTGCCATCGAAGGCGAGCAACAATTCATAACCGCGATCCAAGCCGGGGTAACGGACTAACAAGGCTTCGTTGATTTTTCTAGCCGCTTCTTTTTGGCCGGTGGCGAGCAACGCTTTTGCGGCCAGATACGGCACCGGCACCGGCGATGCGCCGGTGTGCAGCCACATCACCGAAACGCCTTCGCCCCACAATGAAGTGTTCATTAAACCGCTCAAATCGCCCGCGCCCCAGACCGGCGATTGTTGCAATAATTGCAAAACGTCCTGATCGCGTCCGGCCAGTGAATACAGCGTCGCCAGCTCGGCCAGAATCTTACGCGTCACCGGACCGTCCCATTCATAGTCCGATCGTGAATTGTCGCGGGCGGCATTGGCCAGCGCGTCGGTCAAAAGGGCTTCTGCTTCCGGTCCGCGTTTGAGTTCGAACAAGGTCTGCACGATGGAATTCAAAACATTATCGGCCGCGCCATTTTGAAAATTCTGACCTTCCGGCGTGGCCAGCCATTTTTTTACAACGTCAATGCCTTCGGTGGTCCATTCGGGTTTTTGCAGCAAAATTCCCAGGCGCGCGAGCAAGGCACCGAGTTGTCCGTGATTATAATTATCGTTGCCGGATGGTTCGGAGGGCGTTTCGGTCGCGATCAATTGACGCATTTCCGAAACGGCTTCGTCCGCTTTATCCGCCGCCAGTAAGGCTTTGAAAAGGATTTGGTGCAGGGCCGCTTTTTTAGCGTCGCTCAAACTTCCGCCGGCAAGGGTGCCGCGCACCAGCACGAGCATCCGGTCGGTCGTCCCCGCATTGGCGGCCAGTTCGACGTATTTATCCCAAAACGGCAACGTGAGATTTTGTGAAAGCAGTTCGTAAAAAAAGTTATCCAGTTCAGCGGTATAGCCGGCGCGTTCCATGGACTGAAAGGCTTCATCAAAATAATATCCTTTATTTTGCCCGTTAATTTTTTTTGCGACGGCTACGGCATCCTTCGACCGGTCATGGCTGATCAGACCGAGCAGATAATAAATCTGCGCCGTCGTTTTGGAACCCGCGTCCCCGTCATTATCCATCTCCGGGCTCGAGTTCCCCGGGAGAAAAGCCAGCAATCCCGCCAGTGGCGTAGCGGCGGCCGTATTGGTCGCCGGCGCAAAACGTTTCTCCAATGCCTCGTAAAGATCCACAGCATTAAGCGAATTGACCAAGCTCCACTGCGGCAGTTTGAGTTGCGGCATCAACTCCAGCGCCAGCTTTTGCGCGAGGCGGGAGGTTTCATTGGGATTGCTGAAGGTCAGGATAATATTTGGCGTCACCAACGCTTTCCGCAAAAAGGCTTCGGCCTTCACCGCGCCGATCTGCGGAACCAGATTGGGGATGGGCAATGTTTGATCCCCATTGTGGCCATTGCCTTTCACGTTCAATTGATATTCCAACGATTGCAAAATGGCGTCGGGATCATCCGATGTGGCGAGCATCGTTTGACTGATTTGCTCCAGCAGATTCCGATAAAAGTAGGCCTTACCATCGCTGGTATTTTGCGCCTTGGCTTGGAGGTTGGTGATCACTTGATTGCGCGCTTCACTGTCGCTGGTCAGAGTTGCCGCAAGTAAACGCAGACCCACTTCGCCGGCGTTATCATCACCGCTCTTGGATGGCGGACGGGCCGCAATCGCCTTGGCCAGTTCGCTCCACGCTGGCGGCGGCGGCAACGCGCCCAACAAATCTTCCGCCGTGACGGGTGCGCTGGCGGCATTATAATTCCGGGCGGACTGCGGTTGCGGCTTGCGTGCGCGATCTACAAATTCCAACCAGCGTTGGGCGGCCTCGGCCGGCGCAAGCTGGGTGACGGATTGACGGAAGGTTTTTAATTCGTCGTGTAATCGGGACTGTTCGTCCGCCGGTTTTTTTTCAACGGGTTTGGCGATGCGCGTTTCGACTTGTTGCAGCACCGCTGACGCGCCTAAATAATCTTGCGCCGGGACCACCGTGCTGAAAAATCCGAAGGCTAGAAAAATGAGCGGGACTTGGGGCAATAGATATTTTCTCATAAGCTCTCTGCTGGGTTGGAATGTTGAATCGACCGACAGCAAAGCAGACTGATGAATCAAGTCAAGCGCGGTAATCGCTTCCAATTATTTTGACGCCGATTCCAATTTCTCCGCCGCCATTTGCAGGCTGGTTTGATAGTCGGGCGGTAATTTAATTTCTTGCCACGGGTATTTATCCGTGGCCACCGGCGACCAATGAAGTTTGCCGACCGTGCGCCAGGCGTCGAGCGCGATGCCGTCGTTGAACGGTTGTCCGGGCGCGGTGACGACCACGCTGCTGTGTTCGCGGCGCGTGTCCAAATGCGCGACGCCACGATGCCATTCCAAGGTGCGCAGGTGCAAGGTCATCAGTTTGCTCGTGAGGTCATCGGCCCATTGATAACACAGCCCGCGCGGATGAACGCCGCTGTTGATGAGCACATTATTAAACCACGCGGGCGAAATGGCGTGATATTCCGCCGCCAGTTCCAATGGATAACGGATCGCAACGTCGGCTGCGCGTGCCGCTTCAGCCGGATCAATGGACGGCGAAAGCGCGCGAAATTTTTCCGCCAACGCCGTTGATTCTGACCGCAAAATGGGTTCCGGCACTTTGCCCGTGGCGCAACCGGTGATGAGCGTCAGACTGACCGCCGCGCCCCCAAGGAAAAATATTTTCCAAGCTCGCTTCATCCTTCATCCGTGACGGCTTTGAGCGCCCGCTTTCATCAATAAACCATCGTGCTTTCTTCGGCATAAATGCCGGGTTTCAGCAGGTCGGACGTTAAATCAAAGCGCGTGTGGCCGTCGCCCGCTTTGACGCCTTTGGCGATGATGGTGTAAGTGACCGCTTGTTTCGCCGCCAGCACGGGCACAACGGGCAACGTGACCCTTTGACCACTGATAGAACCAGTGCTCGCACTGACGGGGACCAGTTCGGGCGCGAGGGTCACCACCACTTGAACATTCGCATCATCCGCCGAGCCTTGGTTGGTGACTTTGACCGTGTAAGTCGTCGTGTCCCCAATCGCCACAGGATCCGGATGATCGGCTTTCTCCAACAGAATCGCCGCGATGCCGCTGACGGCGATTTCGCAGGAACTTTGCTGGGGCGCCACGTTGTCGCCGCGGACGATGGGATTGAAATGTAACGTCCCGACCTGGCTGGGTTTGAACCGGGCGCAAACGCTTTTCGATACGTTCGCCGGCAAATTGGCGAGCGTCCATTCCACCGCGTTATTGGTGACCACACCGCCGTCCGTGGTCGCGGTGACAACGGAATTATCCGGCACGGGCAGCGAGACCAACACGTTGGAGGCCGTCAGGTTGCCAATATTGTGGATGTTCGCGCAGGCTTTAAATTTTTGTCCGACCAAAATCTTTTCCGGCAAATCGCAATCAATCGCCAATGCCGATCGAGGCGCCTCGCCCAAATCCATCACGAAAAAATTACTGCACGGTTTAGGGATGATGCAGCGGTAAATCCGGCCGTTGGAAAGGAATGTGAAGGCATACGCGGAAATGGGTTCTTTGCCCGCCCAAAGCACGTTGCGCAAACAGATGGGTTTGCCGCCGTCGCGGGAAGACATGAACGGCATCACGCTGCCGACGGGAATATCCATGGCCATAATTTCATTCGTCAAACCGGCGGCGAAAAAATCATCCAAATTTCCCGGCCAACCCCATTGCCGCAAAACTTCAACGAAATCCGGGCGCAATTGAGGATCTTGAAAGCGTGCGCGCAAATCGTCCGGCGTGAACATAGTGGGCGCAAAACGCGTCACGGGATTTCCGAGGTGCGTGGCGCGATGTTGTTCCCCGTGGGCGGCCTGACTCAAGGTCAACGCCCAGACCAGCCCCAAAACGAAATAAAATCTTTTTTTCATGAGCAAACTTTCTTTGAAAACCCGTGTTTAGCCATCCCATCTTTAGCCCGCCAGATTTGATTTAAATAATAAAAAGGCCGCCAAATTGCTTTGGCGGCCCGTGTGATCAATTTCGCTCAATACACCGTGGTGCTTTCTTCAGCCGTAATCGGCGAAGACAACATGGTGGATTGCAGGGAGAATTTGGTGACGGCCATGCCGGCTTTCACGCCTTTGGCAATCACCGTGTAAGTAACCACCTGCTTGGCGGCCAACGTCGGGATAACCGGGAACGTCACGGTTTGTCCGTTGATGGTGGCGTTCGCATTATCGCTGCTGACCGGCACAAGTTCGCCGTCCACCAAGATGCTGATCGCAACGTTCGAGTCGTCCGCCGAGCCTTGGTTCGTAACGCGGACCGTGTAGGTCGTCGTATCGCCAATCGCAACCGGATCCGGATTGTCAGATTTTTCCAACAAGATAGCCGGAATACCGACGACCTTGGTCTGGCAAGTGGAGGACGCAGCGGCGGCGCAGGTGCCTTTGACCGTGCCCGCGAATTGAAAATTGCCAGCATTCGCGCCGATGAAGGCGATGCTCACATTTTGCGGCGCGTTCGCAGCCACCGTGCCGAGGTTCCAAGTAACGTTGCCATTCTGAACCTGACCATTGTTGTCAGCAGAATCAACCGTTAAACCAGCCGGAACGGGAACGGTCAGCGTGGCTCCCGCCGCCGGCGCGTCGCCCGTGTTGGAAACCGTGTAGGTCACTTTGAATTTGCGACCCATATATTGCTGATCTTGCGCATTGCAAGTGATGGCGAGCACCGGTTGATGGACCATCGTGGTCGCGGAAGCCGTTGCGCTCACACCTTCGGTGGCCGTGGCTTTCGCGTTATTCACGAATGAGCCCGTCTTGTTGACGCTGGCATTATATTTGAAATCACGACTTTCACCGGGAGCCAAGTTGCCCGCATTGAAAGTCGTGCCATTCGTGCTGTCGCTCGTCATACCATCCGGCAACGTATCAACGATTTGCACACCCGTAAGCTGGCTGCTGCCGGTGTTTTTTACGGTCAGGTTGACGGGAATAGCATCGCAGATCAGACCGTCCGCCGGTTCCGTCTTGGTCAAGGCGATGCCCGCTTTAACCGCGTGAATTTCCTGACAAACGACCGGCGTGTAAGTGGCCCAACCGCAGGTGATCAAGGTGCCTTCATCCGTCATCGAACCATTGACGGTGATGAGCTTGGATTCCTTCGCACCCAGCGGGCCGAGGTTCCAAGTAGCGATGCCATTCGCAGTGCTTGTGGCGGGCGGCGTGGAATCCGTCGGCGTAAAAGCTCCCACCATACGGTCGCTCACCGAGACATTTTCCAAGGCGGCGTCGGTCAAGTTAGACACCTTGTAGGTGTAATCAAACGGTTGACCGGCAAGAACTTGTGCCGGAGCGGATTTTTCAACTAAAAGACCGCTGCCATCGGCTTTGCCGGTCGGAAAGTAAGCGGACACCGTGCCGGATTTTGGCGCGGCCGGCGCGGGGGCGGTCGCCGCCGGAGCGGAGTGATAGCCATTTTGTTGTTGAGCGCAACCCGTCAAGACGGCGATGCATCCGGTTAAAACGATGATTTTATTAAGGTTTTGTTTCATTTAATTTGCTTTATAGACTAAAAAAAAGAACGCAATCGCGCTGCTGCTCACTTGAGCTTTCCCAGCAATGCGATTGCGTTTCCCGTGATCACTTTCGTTCTAAAAGTGCCGGATGTCAATTTTCCAGACATGTTTTGGGGCAACATAAACATGTGGTATTGAGCCACTTTTTTAACTTGACCCGCCACCGGGTCAAATTTTCATTTCCCTCCTTTCTTTTTCATCCGAATCCGTGTTCAATCTCCACCGTTTGAACTATGCCTAAGCGCACCGACATTCACAGCGTCCTCATCATTGGCGCCGGCCCGATCATCATTGGCCAGGCGTGCGAATTCGATTACTCCGGCACGCAAGCCTGTAAAGCCCTCAAGGAAGAAGGCTACCGCGTCGTGCTCGTGAACTCCAACCCGGCCACCATCATGACCGACCCCGAGTTCGCCGACCGCACCTACATCGAGCCCATCACGCCCGAATGCGTGGAGAAAATCATCATCCGCGAGAAGGCCGAAATGAAGCGCCTCGGCGTCACCGGCAAACTCGTTTTGCTCCCGACGCTCGGCGGCCAGACCGCGTTGAATACCGCGATGTCATTGAATAAAAATGGCGCGCTCGAGCGGCACGACATTGAGATGATTGGTGCGAAACCCGAGGCGATCCACAAGGGCGAAGACCGTTTTGCGTTCAAGGAATTGATGCTCGAAATCGGCCTCGACGTGCCCATTTCCGGCGTCGCCCACAACATGGATGAAGCTCGTGCCGTTGCGGAAAAAATCGGCCGTTACCCGCTCATCATCCGTCCGGCCTTCACGCTCGGTGGCACCGGCGGCGGCATTGGTTACAATCAGGAAGAATTTCTTGAGATCGCCAAACGCGGCATCGAACTCTCGCCCGTGAACGAAATTCTCATTGAAGAATCGTTGCTCGGCTGGAAAGAATTCGAGATGGAAGTCGTCCGCGACAAGGCCGATAACTGCGTCATCATCTGCTCCATCGAAAACTTCGATCCGATGGGCGTCCACACCGGCGACAGCATCACCGTCGCGCCGATCCAGACGCTCACCGACAAGGAATTTCAGATCATGCGCGATCAAAGTTTCGCCGTGATCCGCGCCGTCGGCGTCGAGACCGGCGGTTCCAACATTCAATTTGGCGTTAGCCCGGATAACGGCCGCATGGTCATCATCGAGATGAATCCACGCGTCTCCCGCAGCTCCGCGCTCGCGTCCAAGGCCACCGGTTATCCCATCGCCAAGATCGCCGCGAAACTCGCCGTCGGCTATCTGCTCGACGAACTCAAAAACGACATCACGCACACCACGCCCGCGAGCTTCGAACCGAGCATTGATTACGTCGTCACGAAGATCCCGCGTTTCGCCTTCGAGAAATTCCCGATGGCCGATCCCACACTCACCACGCAAATGAAAAGCGTTGGCGAAGCGATGGCCATCGGCCGCACGTTCAAGGAAAGCCTGCAAAAATGCCTGCGTTCGCTGGAGATCGGCCGCAGCGGCCTCGGCGGCGACGGCAAACCCTGGCGCATCGGCACCGAACTCTACGGCGACCGCGACATCCTGCCTCGCGACCTGATCTCGCGCAAACTATCCGTCCCGAACGCCGAACGCATTTTCTTCATCCGCCACGCCCTGCGCGCCGGTTTCAGCGTGGAAGAGATTTTCAATCTTACGAAAATCGACCGCTGGTTCTTGGTGCAGATTCAGGAGATCGTGGATTTTGAGGAGGAGTTAGCGGGAGGCTAAATCAAGGAAATAGTGTGCCACCAAATAAACTATTTGAATCGGTGAAAAAAATAGTTCCAGCTATTTTACTCGGTTTATTTTTCTTTGCTAGCTCTCTGCCGCTATCAGTCTTTGGACAAGCAAATCTTGTGACTAATACTGCAAATTCACCCGATTTAACAAACCAAATCCCCACCAGTGTTACAAAAAAAGATTTGGCAGTATTGGGACTAACTGTAATGTTGGGATTATATGTCATGACGTTTTTTATCACACTTGGCCAAGCTAAGCGTTCAACTGCTTCCAGCGGAGGTAAAACAATTTTGGTAAAAATCAAAGAATGGGATGGCTGTGTATCTAACTATGGTTTTATTATTACAACCTTTGTATTGTCCATAGGAATCACATTTGTTCCCGAAATGAAACAATTTTTTGGGGCAATCGATTCTAGCACATCCTCGCATTCTGCTGCTCATATCCTGAGTGAAATGTTGTATTTTTTATCTGTCGCCAACTTGACAGTTCTCATCACCCTTGAGATATCATATGCCTTTTCATTTAAAGGCAGTGATCGTGTTTGGCTGCATTTGTTGGTAACGGCCTTAGTAGTCGACTTAATAGCATATTTCTTTTTAATTTTTGCGGTCACTGAACCTGATTTAAAAGGTGATGGAATTAAGTGGATTGAGACCAGTTGGACGACGGTTATATTTTTACTTGCCACTTTGATTGGTTCCTTTGTGTCGAGTGCCTTTGTGATAATTTGCTCGAAGGAGTCAAAATGAGAAAACGGATAAAAAAGGAATTTAAGGTAGAAGAAAAGGTGAGTTTTCGTAGAACAATGCCATGGTTTATTGCTATGGCTTCTTCATTGATCGCAGTGGCATTATTTGGATTAATTGGAAATCGTTCGGATAGCATATTGGAGGTGCAGAAACGTCTACAATTCATTGAAACGCAAAATGAATTATTACGACAACAAATTGAACAGGCTTCGAAAGACAATTTGGTGGTTTCTTTAAGCAATCAACTCATGACAGTCCGCACTGAATTGCATGACGCACAGACTAATGCTGCTTATTGGAGCAATGTTGTAACCAAACTTAAAAAGTGATTTTGACTCTTTAATTTCAATCAAGAGATTAATGATCCATCCGCGAAATAGAGAAAATTCAAATTTATTAATTCTGAAGGAGTTACATCCTCTTCGCCGCCACCTAGTCGTAGCTCTTTCAAATTTTTTTTTGCGCGTTCACCCAGTGCAGACGCTGCGCTCCAACGCTGGGCTGAATGACGCAACTCCGTTGGACTTGAAACAACGGCTTGGTTTGGCGTTCGTCCCGAAGGGACAACGGGCTCGCATAGCCCAGCTCCGTTAGGAGCGCAATCTTTGTAGAAATCAATGCACAATAATTCCAAGCCCCGTCGGGGCGGCATATTCCGCTCCTCACGGAGCTTGAATTTCCTTCTATCGTATAGTATAACTACAAATATGTCGCCCCGCTGGGGCTGCGCTGCGTCCCGAAGGAACCATGGGATTAAACATTTTGATATTGGATTCTACAAATATACCACGCCTAACGGCACTCCGTTTCGTCCCGAAGAGACAACCGGAAATTAGCCAGCTACAAAGTGGCTGGTATCGTGTCCACAAAATCACTCCGTCCTGACAGGACGGTGGAACCATTCACGTTGCCTGTTGCCAGCGTCCTTTCAGGACGCAAATCATTTTCCGATTAACCCGCCACTCCGTAGCTGGCTAATTTCCGAGGTGCCTTTGGCACAAACGGCTCACACAGCCCAGCTCCGTTAGGAGCGCAATCTTTGTAGAATCAATGCACAATAATTCCAAGCCCCGTCGGGGCGAAATATTCCGCTCCTCACGGAGCTTGAATTTCCTTTTATCGTATAACTACAAATTTGTCGCCCCGCTGGGGCTGCGCTGCGTCCCGAAGGAACCATGGGATTAAACATTTTTGATATTGGATTCTACAAATATGCCGCACCTGACGGCACTGCAAATAAATCCTATTGAAATTTGCGTGGCCACTTCATGCCCTAGACCGGCGACGCAATCCTGCTACCGTAATGAAACGCCAAACATACCAACAATGCACCCGCTTGGTCGGCTCGTTGAACCGGCGAAAAATTATGCGACACATCTACTGCCTGTTATTGCTGACGTTATCCACGGCCTTGCTGGCCACGGCCAAACCGGCGACGACGTTTTCCAATCCGCTGTATCAAGGCGAAGATCCGTGGGTGATTTTTCAAGATGGCAATTATTACGTTTGCACTTCGGAGCCGGTGGATCCCACGGCGGTTTATGTTTCGAAATCGCCCGCGCTCATTGATCGCGGCGAGAAGGTAAAAGTCTGGCAGGATGCGGAAAATTATCATCGGGTGTTCGCGCCGGAACTGCATTTTATCCAAGGTAAATGGTATATCTATTTTTGCGCGGATGTGAAATCCGCCGGCTGGAAACACATGGCGGTGGTGTTGCAAGCTAAGACGGATAATCCGCTCGATGGCTTCACCAATCCCAGCGTGCTGTTCACGGGAGACGAACATGGCAATGCGCAGGCGAATGATTTTACGGTCGTCACGTTCAATCATCAGCTTTATGCCTTCTGGGGTTCGCTCTCCGATAAATATCTGGATGGTGCCTTGGTCGCGCCGATGGCCAGTCCGACTACGATCACGGCTTATCGCAAGGAAATGGGCCTCCATGCCGAAGGTCCGCGCGCCATCGTTCGCGGCAATAAATTGATCATGACCGGTGCGGCTGGCGGCTTCGCGTCCAAAAGCTATTGTCTGATCGGGCTGGTCTACACGCCGGAAGCCGGGCCGATTGATGACAAAGCTTCTTGGAAACCGCTGGGAACATTGCTGAAAACCACGTCGGACGTTTGGGGTCCGTCACGGGCCAGCTTCACCGTTTCCGCCGACGGCACGGAAAACTGGGTGATGTTTCATTCCAAGATTTTCCACGCGGATGACAACGGCATGCGTGAAGTGAACATCCAAAAATTTACGTTCGACACTAATGATCTTCCGGTCTTTGCTACTCCCGCCGGTCCCGCTGAGGTGCTGGCAAATCCGTCCGGCGATCCCGGTTTGGGCGACGTGTATCAGTCCGAGAACTGGAAACTTTCCGGCGGCACCGTAAAGGCGACAGCGAATAAAAATTTCACCGGCACCGGTTACGTGGATGGTTTTACCAATCAAGGCGCGAAGACCGAGTTCACCGTCAAGGTAGCCAAAGCTGGCGACTGTCGCGTGACGCTGCGTTATGCCAATGGCGTTTATGTGGCGGGTGAACAGTCATCGTTTCCCAAGATTTATCCGCCGGGGCAAGGTTCGCTTTCGGTCTATGTCAACGGCGTCAAAATCAAGCAAACGCATTTTCATCGAACCACGAGTTGGGATGTGTGGATGTTTCAGGGAGAAACTCTTCCGCTCAAAGCAGGTAAGAACAGCATCCGCTATCAAATGGATCCAGATGACGTCGGCGGGGTGACGTTGGATTTCGCCGCCGTGGCCAGTTCAAGCGTCAGCGAGAATCGGTGAACGCGGACGTGGCCTAAGAGCCGATTAAAAAATGCGCGCGGCGGGTCGAGGACGACCCAGCCGCGCTCCAAGGTTTTCCGACCGGCTCGGAAGCGATTTGATGTTTATGGCGATCATTTATTTTGCCTGAAGTTCCGCTGCGCGCGGTGACAGCAACGGTTTTGTAAGGGGCCCGCCCGTCATTAATTTCTGCGCGTTGGTGATGACGTAATCCCAATTGAACGCCGGGCCGGGATCATTCTTATTGGTTTGGATGTGATAATGGCCGATCACACCCTCGTAATTTTTCAATTGATCGTCGGGCAATTTATGCGGAATCAATTTGCCGTCCGCGTCCACGGGATAACGACATTTCAACTTCGGAAAAACTTTGCAAACCGTCGCCGTGAGTTTGACCAAGGCGTCGTATTGTTGCGGGGTGAAATCGTATTGGACCAAATCATCGCCTTGGATCGTGCCGCGCACGGGTTCGCGCCGCGCCGGATGACCGACAAAATTGGACGTGAGAATGCCACCGCCATGATAGCGTTCGGGAATCGTGAGCGTTACCTCGCCGTTCGTATCGGTGTGATACCATTGAGCAAACGGATTTTTCCCGTGCGCCGAATACGCGCCCATGTTGGCGATCTCGACGCCAATCGAACGGTCGTTGGAAGTCGTCGCGTGCCAGGCGCGTTCTTTCAAATCCAACGTCTGATAAATCGTGCCATCGACATCGAGCATAAAATGCACGCTCAAATCGCGGTCATCTTGCAATACCAGAAAACACGTGCGGCTCGTGCCCGCGACGTCGAAGTGCATCACGAATTGATCCACGACACTTTGCAACAGCGGCAAATCCCAGCCGCCGCCGCGCACCTGTTCGATCTCATTCGTCGTCAAATGGGCTTTGCGCAGGCCGTAACGATTGGGCGTGGTCAGTTTTTTATTTTCCGCCTGTGAGATTTCCCAGCTCGATTTTTCAATCGGCCCGAACCGGCGTTCAACGCGATAACCATCGTAGCCGCCCGGGTCCAGCCACAAAACAACGCGTGTGCCGGTGTGAAAAAATTGGCCGGCGACGACAATTTCATCGCCTTTACGCGGCTCCGATTTGCCGGTTGAAAATCGGTTCGCGCAACCAGCACAAAAAAATGCCAGCGACAATGACAGCACGGCTGTGATTTGATTTTTCATTTTAACTTTATTCCTTGTTTGCGACGGCAGGGAGTATTTCAACGAACGGCCCCGACGTAAATCTATTTTAACCGCGCGGGACTCGGATCATAACCAAGGCCGACCCAGGCTTCACAAATTCTCACGGATTAATTTTCCAGAAATCCTGCGATGAGCTGGCGCGCGATTTCCGGGATCAGTTCTTTTTGATCCGAATGTTTTTCGGTGAAAATCACCAACGCGATTTTTCGGCCGTCTGCAAATTCAATCAACGCCGCGTCGTGCCGCGCGACGCTCATGTAGCCCGCTTTCGACCACAACTTCGCCGTTGACGGCAATACTTGGTCGGATACTTTACCGATGAATTCGCGGCCTTGATAATCGGTGGAATCGGGACTCGAAAAATCGCGTTTCATCAAGTCGAGCATTTGCAAACTGCGTCCGGCGGAAACGCAGCGACCGGCGCTGATTTCCACCAGCAAACGCGCCGTGGCGTTCGCGGTCAGGAAATTTTTCGATGGCGTAAATTGATCGACCGCCTGTTTATCGCGGCCATACGGGCCTTCGTGCCACGTCTTGCGATTCGCGTTGATATCGGGATAACCGTGCGCGTGAAAATAACGATTGATCGCGTTCCGTTTTTCGTGCCAGACGGCGAGATCGGCGGGCGCCAATTCCGGTCCGCTGGTTGTGTCGGTCAGCACATCGATAATGTAACCGGTCGGCTCATTGCCGGAATCCACGATCATGTCGCGCAGTGCGCGACGCAATTCCGGCGTGTCGGAAATTTTCCCGTTGGCCATCTGCTGATGCGCGGCGACGAGATAAAATAATTTGATGACGCTGGCCGGATAGGTCGGCGCGGCGCCGCGATAATTGGCGGACACGAGATTTTGAACATCGCTCAAATCTACGAGCGTGATAGCGAGTTCGTCTTGGGATAAACCGCACGTGGTAAATTTTTCAAGCGTCGCCGTGACGGTTTCGTCCACCAGCTTTTGTAAATCCTTCATGCCCTGAAGTTACAAAACAATGAGTCCATTATTCAACCACGGATGGACGTCGATAACCACGGATGGAGAAAACACCGGCCGCACAATGGATGACGCCACATTTTCCCATGACCACTTGGCATTTGAGACCAACGCGCGCCGCTACGGGTCTCTCAACTTTCAACCTTAAACTTTCAACCTTCAACCTTCAGCTCGCCTTCTTCTTCCACGGTTGGTCGGGAAATTTTGAGGGCAGTTTCATTGGCTGCGGTTTGGCGCCGGCCATTTCTAATTCGGGATTGCTCGCCGTTTTTTCACCGGACTCTTTGGCTTTGGCGGCATCTTCGCGCCAGCCGGCGATGCGGGCTTGGAGGCCGTGATGTTCCGCAGTCACTTTGTCGCCGGATTTCATGTAGAAGAGCGAGAGGTTCGTGTGGACGAGCTGTTCTTTTGGGCGCAATTGTTCGGCTTTGTGACCTTCGGCGATGGCGGTGGGAAAATCGCCTTGCCGATAATACGCCATCCCGAGCGCGAGTTGAGCGTCGAAATTCACGGCGTCTTGCGCGAGCACGGTTTTCAGCTTGGCGATGGCGCGGTCAAATTCGCCACGGCTGAAATCGAACATCGCGTCGTCGTATTGTTCCTGCAAAGTCATTACGTGGACGCTAACGCAAGCGGCGCGGTGAAAGAAGGGGAATTTAACGCCCCGCCGCGCCGGCAAAATCTTTTTTCCGCATCGTCGTCATTCTCATCCTCGTCCGCGAACGGTTCGAAAAAATTCGCGGAGGAGGACGATTAGTAACGCGCTGGACATTCGCCGTCAGACGGGCATCTTTGGATTCATGAAAATCCACTACTTCGGCGCTTCGCGCACCACCACGGGTTCCATGTATTTGATTGAGGTCAACGGCAAGAAACTCTTGCTCGAATGCGGCCTGTTCCAAGGTCATCGGCAGGAATCGGAAATGCTCAATAAAGTTATGCCGTTCGATACGAAGCAAGTGGACGCGGTCATCTTGAGTCATTCCCATCTGGATCATGCGGGCAAATTGCCGAGCTTGTGCAAAACTTACGATGGCCCGATCCATTGCACCTCCGCCACGCGCGATTTGTGCGGCATCATGTTACTCGACTCCGCGCACATTCAAGAACAAGACGCGCTGTTCGTCTCCAAAGTCCGCGCCCGCAAACATCAGCCGCCGGTCGAACCGCTTTACACCACGCGGGATGCGCAAAAATGCGTGACGCAACTGGTCGCGCACGATTACGAAAAATCATTTCAACCCGTGCCCGGCGTGACGGTGACCTTCCGCGACGCCGGTCATATTCTTGGTTCCGCGCAGGTGATTTTGGATGTGCAGGAAACCGATCGCAAATTTCGCTATCTGTTCAGCGGCGATATCGGCCGCGGCGGCGACGAACTCTTGCGCGATCCCATTCCCGTCGAGAACGTGGATTATCTCCAGATCGAATCCACCTACGCCGCTCGTGTTCATGAACAACGCCCCGACGCGGATGATTTGGTCGGCAAACTTGTGGCTGAAACCTTGGCCCAACGTGGCAAGATCATCATTCCCGCCTTTTCCGTCGGCCGCACGCAGCAGATTGTTTATGTGCTGCACGAATTGATTTGCGCCGGGAAATTGCCGCGCCTGCCGATCTACGTGGACAGTCCGTTGAGCATGAACGCGACGGACATTTACAAAAAGCATCCCGAAAGTTTGCGCCCGACGATCTACGACACGCTTTGTAACAACGAAGATCCGTTCGGCATGAGCAATCTGACTTACATCAGCAATGTGGAAGATTCCAAAAAACTGAGCGACCACAAAGAGCCGATGGTCATCATCAGCGCGTCTGGCATGTGCGAAGGCGGACGCATCCGGCATCACTTGAAAAATAACGTCGGCGATGCGAAAAATCTTGTCCTCTTCATCGGCTATTGCGCGGATGGCACGTTAGGCAATCAAATCGTCGCTGGCAAAACGCCCGTGAATATTTTCGGTGAACCTTATGATGTTCGCGCTAAAGTGGTTTCGCTCGACACCTATTCCGGTCACGCGGATAAAAACGAGCTGAAAAATTACGTCGAAAAACTTTCCGGTGATATCAAGAAAATCATCTGCATTCACGGCGAAGAAACGCAATGTCTGGCGCACGCGGAAACCTTGCGCGGGTTGAAACCGAAGGCGGAAGTCATCGTGCCGACGTATCAACAGACGGTGGAGATTTAGGAGTTAGACACGGATTTTACAGATTTTCACGAATGGGCTGGGCCGATTTTGAATCGGTGTTAATTGTAAAATCCGTGTCTCTCTTCGACTCGCTCTTAATCCCGAAAATTCACAAACTGCACGGCCACGGAAAATTCATGCGTGCGCACAGCGCCAATAACCGCTTGTAAATCGTCGCGACTCTTGCCATTCACGCGCACTTCGTCGCCTTGAATCTGTGTCGTTACTTTGAATTTACTGTCCCGGATGAAGCCGGTGATTTCCTTGGCCACGGATGATTCGATGCCGTGCTTGATCTTAATGCTCTGCCGCGCATGGCCCAGCGGCGAGATATCAGGATCGCATTGCTCCACGCTTTTCATGCTGATGCCGCGTTTGGCGAGTTTGCCAATGACGATTTCATTCAAGGTGGCAACTTTGAAAGCGTTGTCGGCGGAAAGTTTGATCTCGGTTTTTTCCAGCACAATCTCCCATTTGCTGCTCTTGAAATCAAAACGGTTGGCCAGTTCTTTTTTGGCCTGGTTGACGGCGTTTTCGATTTCCATCGAGTTGACCTGCGAGA
>JAMFSJ010000044.1 GCA_026225255.1 Methylacidimicrobium fagopyrum
ACCGCCTACTTTCGCGCAAAACCGTTTCCTTTTCTTTTTCTGAACCTTGTGATTTTATCCCGCCGTTATTAGCTTCTCGGCAAATCTCCACTCCTAACACGTCACCGTCGCTTTGCGACGAAAGTCTGGAAAGTCCACTCTGGTGCCAGCGAGTGGAATCGAACCACTGACCTCGGGCTTATGAGTCCCACGCTCTAACCAACTGAGCTACGCTGGCCACCAAAACGGTCTGACATTTTGCTCATATTTTGGCTCGTGTCAAACCGGGAATTTGCGCCACCTTGTTCACGTGCAAAAATTACCGCGCACTTTTTACGACCAAGACACGATTTCCGTCGCGCGTGGATTGCTTGGAAAGCAGCTCGTCCACATCGTTGACGGCGTCGAATACGTTGGAAAAATTGTGGAGACCGAAGCGTATTTGGGCGAACACGATCTGGCGGCGCATTCCTCAAAAGGTCGCACGCGGCGCACGGAAATCATGTTCGGCCCGCCCGGCTACGCTTACGTTTATCTGATCTACGGGATTTATAACTGCATGAATATCGTGACGGAACGCGCCGGTCACGCCTCCGCCGTTTTATTGCGGGCCGTCGAGCCGGTGAAAAATCTCGAGGGCCGCACGCAGGGACCAGGTTTGCTGGGGCGCGCACTGAAAATTGATCGCGCATTGAACGGGCACGATTTGTTGAGTGACGATTTTTTCATCGCCGAGGCGAACGCGGCGGAAAAAATTTCCATCGTCAAACGTCCGCGCATCGGCGTGGATTATGCGAAGCATTGGGCGAAACGGCACTTGCGTTTTTACATTAAAGGCAACGCGTTCATTTCCAAAGTTTGAGGCGTAATAAAAAACCGCCCGCAGTAAAAACTGCGGGCGGTTTTGGTTATCAGCGTTAGCGCGTAAAAATTCAGCTCACACCGGCACGGAGCTTCTTTCGACACCCGGAATTTCTTTGCGTGATTGCACGACTTGATCCACGAGGCCGTAAGCTTTCGCTTCTTCGGCGGACATAAAATTATCGCGGTCGCAATCGCGTTCCACTTGTTCCACCGGTTTGCCCGTGTGTTTCGAGATGATCGCATTCAACGTTTGCTTGAGTTTGAGCATGTGTTTCACGCGGATTTCCACGTCGCTCGCCTGACCTTCCGCGCCGCCCAAAACTTGATGGATCATGATGTTCGCGTTGGGCAGCGCAAAACGTTTACCCTTCGTGCCGGCCGTGAGCAACACCGCCCCCATGCTCGCCGCTTGGCCGATGCAATAGGTGTTCACATCGCATGTCAGATATTGAATCGTGTCATAAATCGCCAGACCAGCCGTGACGCTGCCGCCGGGCGAATTGATGTAGATATGAATGTCCTTCTGCGGATCGCTCATCTGCATGAACAAAAGCTGCGCCACCACGATATTGGCCACATGATCGTCAATCGGCGTGCCGATGAAAATAATCCGATCAACGAGCAGCCGTGAATAAAGATCCCACACGCGTTCGCCGCGCGCATCGCGTTCGATGACCGTTGGAATCGAGTAATTGGAAAAGTCTTTCATGGCCACACATTACTGTATTTTGGGCACAAGTAAAGTTGCTCTGGAATTCAAAAATCATTCCGAATTTTTTTCTGGTTTGCACGGCGTAATGGATTTAGGCTGACACAAAATTTAGCCCCCCTATTTATGGACATCATTTTTAACTGTCCGAACTGCGACCAGGAATTGGCCGTGGATCAATCCGGTGCCGGCAGTCAGATTGACTGCCCTTCGTGCAACCAAACCATCACCATCCCCGTCAGCGGCAAAGTGACGACCGGACCTTTGCCGCCCGCCGCTGAACCACCCTCGCCGGTGCCCGCAGCCGCGGCGACGGCGGCTTCCGCCGCTGCCAAAATTCCCTTGCACCTGAAAGTGCCGGTGCGCGATACACCGGGTGAAATGTTGATCGCCAAACCGAAACCGCCGTTGGAGATCGTCCAAAAAGGTGCGGGCAAACGGCTCCGCATCCACACCATCCGCCGCGCGCAATGCGTGGAATCCGGCCACGATCATTTCGACGAACGCGTTTCGGAATTTTTGGCGCAAGTGACCGAGACGAATTTGGTGGGCATTCACGTCATAAACTACGATTTTTTTGACGTCGCCACGCAGAAAATGACGTCGGATTACGGCATCATGATTGTCTATCGGGGTTGAATCATTTTGACTTGGCGGCGGCTGGCCGATACCGTTTTCCGATATGAATCGCCGGTTGATTTTATTTTTATTAGTGGTCACGGGCACGGTGATGGTGCCGCTGCGTTCCCCGGCGCCGCTCATTTATACGCCGGGCGAAGGCTGGTATTACGAAATGTTTGGCTCCAGCACCAAATGGCAACGGCCGCACGCCAAAGAGCAGGTGGAAGTCGCCGAACAGGCCTACAAAGACAAAGACTACAGCACGGCGATGCACGCGGCCAATCGCGTTCTCCGTGTTTTCCCCTTATCTGATTATGCTCCGCGCGCGGAATATATTCTCGGTCGCTGTTTGGAAATGAAGCACAAGGACGAAGCCGCGTTCAATGCTTACCAGCGCATCATCGAAAAATATCCCAAGAGCGGCCAGTTCAACGACGTGCTCGTGCGTCAATACGAAATCGCCGGACGTTTTCTTGACGGCGAATGGTTCCGCTTGTGGAACACCATTCCGATTTATCCTTCAATGGATGAAACGGCGAAACTTTACGCCAAGATCGTCAACAACGGCCCTTACAGCGAAATCGCTCCGCAGGCGCAATTGCAAATCGGGGCGGCGCAATACAAGGGGAAAAATTATGCTGACGCGGTAAAAGCTTACCAAACCGCCGCGGACCGTTATTCCAGCCAGCCGGACGTGGCGGCGGATGCGATGTATCGGATCGGAGTCTCGTGGCAAAAACAGGCGGACAGCGCGGAATACGATCAAGGTGCCGCCGCCCAAGCCATCGCCGCTTACACCGATTTCATGGCGTTTTATCCTGATGACAAGCGCGGGAGCGACGCGCAAAAAGCCATCGTGTTGCTGAAGGCCGAACGCGTGCGCGGCAGTTTTGAGATCGCGCAATTTTACGAAAAATTTCACAAGTGGGCCGGGGCGGTGGTTTATTACAACGACGTTTTGCAGCTCGACGCCAATTCGCCGCTCGCCTTGCAGGCACGCGAACGCATTGCTGTTTTGAAGCCGCGCTTGAAAACGGCGACGAAATAATTCCATGAGCGCGCTGAAAATATTTTTGACGGGCCTTTTCTCCGCCGGGCTCGTCGGTTGCGCCGCGTATCATCTCGGCCCCGTCAACGGCGCCACCGCCGGTGAAAAATCCATCCAGATTTTACCATTCAACAACCAAACGTTCCAGCCGCGCTTGGGCGATGCGTTGACGCAATCGTTGCGCCAACGGTTGCAGACCGACGGCACCTTTCAGTTAGTCACGCACGAGACCGGTGATGTGGTGGTGACCGGTGTGATCCGCACTTACGACCGCCGCGCCATCGGTTACTTGAGCACCGATGCGGCGACGCCGGAAGATTTTCGCGTGGAGGTAGTTGCGCATATTACGGCCCGTGAGACGGGCTCGGGAAAATTACTTTTGGACAAGGATGTCAGAGGCCACACCTTCGTCCACGTCGGCTCCGATCTCGCCAGCGCGGAACGCGAAGCCATGCCTTTGCTCGCCGATGATCTCGCCCAAAACATCTCCGAACTTTTGACCGAAGGCACTTGGTAAGCGACATTTTTTAAGATTTTTGAAACTTTTCCGCCCGATTTTTAGTCCAGTCAGATCAACGTAGTAACAATAAACAAAGTAACACCATGAAAAGTAACCTCGTAAAAACCCTGTCGCTCGGCCTCGTTGCCGTGGCACTCACCCTCGTTCCCACCATCAGCCACGCGGCTGATCAAACTAACGCGCCCGCCGCTACGCCCAAGAAAAGCGGCTACATTCCGTTCCACGGCGTCGCCACGGCGGTTGACAAAAATGCCGAAACGCTCACGGTTGGCAAACAGGTCTTCAACATCGCTTCAACCACCAAGATCACTTACGCGACCAACAATGCGCCCGCCTTGCTTTCCGACATCACGGTTGGCGAAAAAGTCAGCGGCTCTTACGTGAAAGATGCCAGCGGAAAATTGAACGCGCATTCCATTCACATCGGCACCAAAAACAAAGAGATGACCAAGCCGGCGAAGAAAAAGAAAGCCACCACCAGCGACAGCACGAGCACGAACTCGGTGTCTAACTAAACTTTTATTTCAACCCAAAGGCGAACGGCAACGTTCGCCTTTTTTATTTTTAATCACCCGCCGGCGCCGAGCGCAGCCAACAATAAACTTAAAAAGAAGTAGGCCGCTACTGGCGTGTTCCCTGATTTTTTCCAAGTATTAATTAGCCGCCCCGCCCTACCCTGTTTTAATTCTGAATCGCCAACATTAAAGCCGAGGCTTTCCTAGTTATGGTTATTTATTTAGTTTTGGCACTTATCCATTCACTTATCCGCATATTAAGATATAAGATAGTGCTACCCTGCAAAGTATAAGTTGCCGGTAACCATTGAGGTTTGATAAGGTCTGTCACATTCGTATGAAAACTTACACAAACATAACCGCCACGATTTGGCCGACTGCGTTGGCCGTGAAAGCGACACGCTATGGTTGGTTGCGTCAAGGTTGTATGTTTAGTGTATCCAAGTCGTATCGCGGTCATAACTCCGAAACTAACTTGGATACTCTGGAGGCAGGCAGGTAAATAATCGAAAGAAGACTTTCCATACCCTGCTTACTTTCTGTAGGCGGGGTTTTCTATTTCCCTAAAACCTACGGCTAACCGCAGCAACCCAAAGCAATCAATGATGAACGATAATCGCCTGACGTCTCGATGATGTCGGATAACGCAAATCAAATTAAGGCGCAGGAAAGTCATTACTTTCCACCGTTGGGTTCTACCCAGCGGTCGCTCATCAGCGCGCCACGATGGATTAATACGCTTTTACATTTTAAGGGCTTCGCAGGAGGTGTGCCTATAAACACCGAAACAGCCGCCGTGAAACCGCGGGTTGGGATCGACTAGATCACCAAGAGGTGTTTGTTCTTTATTGAAATGACCCGGGCCGGAAGCGCAAAGACGCTTTCGGCCCTTCAATTTTATATCTGCGCCGCGCGCCAGCTTGCGCCGTTGAGTTTCCAAAACTCGACCGACTTGGGGCAGCACCATGGCGGCGCGCCACTTTCAGCAACCTAACCCAACTAACCAACATGAAACCATCCCATAACTTTATAGCCCGATTATGTCAGCGGCTTTTTAGACCAAAGACGCATCAGAAAAAGAGCGTTTCCAATGGCATTCCGACGCCGCCAGTCAATGTTCACACCGACGATAAATCCATAACTATTAAACCGGATGATAGTCCGCCGGGATATAAAATCCGCTGGTATCACTGATCCATTTAATAATCACAACCAAAGAAAATCACATGAAAAACACCTTTCGTTACCCGAGTTCATTACGCTTTCGTAAAGGCGGTAAATCAAATCGAGTCATCCGCCTTCGACCCGCAACCCAGTTAAGGTTCGTATTCCGCCTGGCCCGTGCCGGCCCAACCCCAAACCCGCCGTGACGCTGCCAAATGGCATCGCCACGGCTCGATTGAATATTCCCATGAAGAAAACTTTCACTTTTCTATTCGCCCCTATTTGCGAGCAATACCGCCGCCAGAAGTTTCGCGCCGCCGTGAAACGTTTGCCCGTTTATGAAATCGAACGACTCGCCTACACCGATTTCGCCAATGTGCCGCCGGTAAATTCAAGCAACCGGAAACCACTGACACTATCGGTGTTAAAAATCTGGAGACGGATTCGGCGGCAAATCAGAAAGCGTTCAGCGCTCAACTTATAACTCACAACTAACTCATGAACAAACTTACAGATACTACCGTGCGCCTATTCGCTTCGACCAAAAGCTGGATCGAAGGCGAAGCGGTGCGCCAGCTTTATGCCACGGCAAAACTGGAGGGCGTCCGCCGCGCGGTTGGCTTTCCCGATTTGCATCCGGGCAAAGGTTCGCCCGTCGGCGCGGCCTTTATGATGGCGAATAAAATCTATCCCCATCTCATTGAGGGCGACATTGGCTGCGGCATGGCGTTATTCAAAACGGATTTAGTCCGACGCGATGCGAAGCTGGATCGTTGGGCGGAAAAGTATTTTCACCTAGAATATCCATTGGACGAAGGGGTCGGTGAATTTCTTGCCGAATGCCAACTGGAATCCACGGAATTCGATTCCGCGTTGGGCACGATTGGCGGCGGCAATCACTTCGCGGAATTGCAAACGGTCGAGCAGGTTTTAGACGCCGACGCGTTCAAGCAAACGGGCCTCGCGAAGCAGCAACTGGTCGTGCTGGTGCACAGCGGATCGCGCGGATTGGGCGAAACCATTTTGCGGGCGCATGTCGATGAACATCGTGGCCACGGCGTGGCGGCAGATTCGTTTGCAGGGCGGGAATATCTGCGTGGCCACGATTTCGCCGCGCGTTGGGCGAAGGCAAATCGCGAACTCATCGCCCGTCGTTTCACGACCACGATCGGTGCCGAAGCCGAATTGCTGTGGGATGGCTGTCACAACAGCATCACGCGCCACGAAAGTGATGGCGAGATTGTTTGGCTGCATCGCAAAGGTGCGGTGGCGGCGGAGAATGATTTTGTTGTCATTCCCGGTTCACGCGGCACGTTAAGTTATCTCGTGAAGCCAGTTGGTGATGGCGCAAGTCATGCGTGGTCGCTAGCGCACGGCGCGGGACGCAAGTGGTCGCGCAGTGATGCACGGCAGCGGATGCGTGAACGGTTCAGCGTGAGCGAACTCGCGCAGACGCCGCTCGGCGGCCGCGTCGTATGCGAAGAACGCGACCTGCTCTACGAAGAAGCGCCAGCGGCTTACAAAAACATCGACGCCGTGATCGCCGATCTCGTTGCGGCCGGGCTCGTGTCGGTCATTGCAACGTTGCGTCCGTTGCTGACTTATAAGACGCGCAAGCCGAAGCGATGACGCGCGGCGAATGACGAATTACAAATGACGAATGGTATGTAGACGCTGTGCTCCGGCCATTCGTCATCCGTCATTCGCCATTCCATGATCGTGGTGTAATCGCAGCACTCCGTGTTGTGAACGCGACCACCCGAGGATAACTGCCGGCGCTTTGACCAATTTTAAAAACAAATTAAATCAAAAAACTATGAGAACTGACATGCATAAAGTCGTTGTCGAACGCCCGCGCTGGAATCCCGGTCCGGGGAAAAATGGGCGACGCGCCAACCTGCCGGATGAATTATTGCCAAAATTCGCGGGCATCAAACGGCCACACACTCGCCGCAAGGGATTGACCGATCTCCTTGGCCCGCTGCGCCGATGGTTGCATTCACAATTAGGTCGACCTTGGAACGCGGTTTATTCCGAAGCGTGCGCAGTGATCAAGTCGGACAGCGTCATCCGCGCGCACATCAAAACCCATCTGCTTGAATTCGTCGAACGTCATACCTTTATCCACAATCGTCAAGTGTGCGTTTTGGACACTTCTCGGCGCAGCGGCGGCATCGTGCCGATTAACACGAGACGTTACGGACGAAGCGCTTTTTACGTTCACCCTAAGACCGGTTTATTGCAGGAAATAAAACGTATTCCGCTTCGTGAATGGCGGCAGGCTGGAAAATTAAAACCAGTCGAGACATTGCGCTGGCTAGATAAAGAAACAGCGCTTCAACAAATCAATGGACTTTGGTTTATTTATGCGATTCGCGTAGTGTCGCGTGATAACAAATTCAAAGCTTATGATCATGCGGCGGGCAAGGTTGTGGGCCGGGGCAAACTATTCCGGCAGAATGGCGAATATTGGCACTGCATCACCAAGCGTCAATTTTCACGACGCGAACTTCGGCATCATGGCCTGACGAATGTGGCGCAAAGCCACCCGCTTGAAGTCCAACCGTCAGTGCATCGTCCGGGCTATGCGTTGACGGTTGGACTTCAAGTTTTACAGTAAAGTTAAGTTGCCACCATGACTTTGCACGAGACGCGGTTCGACCATTCGTCATTCGCCCTTTTTAATTTTCACCACGACGTGTGTCGTGATGATTCAACCACAACCATCAACTACGGAGGCCGTATGGCAAATAATAATCAATGGACCGAATCAAACTTCGAGATCACCAGCAAACGTCGCCAAGGATTCCCATCCGAGACGCGAGTCAAACGCGGTGTGCAGATCGTTCACGGAAATAAAGAGCTGATGGAAAAATTGGGACGTAATGACCCGTGTCCCTGTGGTTCCAGCCGCAGCTTTTAAGAACTGCTGCCTGCGTAGCGGCCGTTACGACGGTGCGAATCGGAACCACTTTTTTCCGCGAATAGGACGGGACGCATAAAATCACGCGGGCGAAAACGAAAGTTTTCGCCCGCGCTTTTGGTCGGATAAAGCGTTCGCCCTACCATTTAATTTAATTCTGCTTCGCTGATTCGTGGCCAATTTTTTGGTCGCGCAACATGACACCAAGTAAGCCGTCCACCAATCCGGTGTTGCCATTCGCGCCGCTCACGGCGACGTCGGGCACGATGCGGACGTTGCGGTCGCCAATGATCTGCATGAGCTGCATCACGGTGTAACCTTGCACGCCGATCGACTCCACACCGGCGCGATAAGCTTGCGCCTTCGCATCACCCGTGGCGCGGATGGCTTCCGCCTCGCCGATCGCACGCAGACGGATGGCCTCGGCTTCGCCCGTCGCATGTTTCACGCTGGCGTTGGCTTTGAGTTCGGCAATGTTCACGCCTTGTTCCGCACCGACAACTTGTTGCTGGATGTCCGCGAGCGACGTTTGGCGCACGAGTTGTTGGCGCTGTTTTTGCGCGGCTTCTTGCACCTCGAACGTCTTGCGTTGTTCCTCGGCAATCTTGCGGTCGGTCTGCGTGGTCATCAATTCGCCGGGCGGATTGATGTCGCCGATCAAGGTATCAATGGCCTGCACATCATACGCGCCGATGGCGGCGCGGATATGTTCCGCGGCGTCAATTTGCCGGGCACTGCGCGCGCTGAGAAAATCCAGCACGGTGAAATCCTGCGCGGAGTTGCGAAAATAATTTCCAACAATCGGTTGCAGGACATGATCCACCAGATTTTGCATCGAGCCCACGCGACTGATCACCTTCGGCGCATCCAGCGCGCCGACGTGGATGATCTGTGACACATCGAGATTAAACGCAAATCCGTCCTTCGAACGCACGGTGATGGATTGCAATTTGGAATCGTAATTATGCGCCTCGGTGCGGTTCGCCCAGTTCAGCACAATGTTGGTCGTCGGCACGAGTTCGACTTTCATCACCCGCGTGTTGAGCGGATGTTTACCCGGATACAACGGCGTGACCCAAACGCCTTTGTGACCGGTGTTCACGAGGTCGCCGTGTTTGAAGTCCACACCGCTGACATCTTCGTGCGCCTTGCCGACGAACGAGATGACCACGCCGACGTAGCCGATGGGAATCTGCACCATCGGCACCTGTTCGACCTGCACGAACCACGGATTCAAGTTCCACGTGCCGGACAACAGAATTTGTTCCTGCAAACCACGACTGCCCGCGCCGTCGAGAAACGCCTGCGCATTTTGAAAACTATCGTGGCCCGCGATGGATTGGCCGGCGATTTCACCCGCTGCGATCGGTTGCCCGTCGAGCGTGGTAACAATGCCGACTTGATCCGATTCGACGCGGTGCAAGAGCAATTGTTCCGGCAACATACCGTGGGCGTGGGCCGTTGCCGACGTGATCACGGTGAACAGCGCGGTGTTGATGCGATACGTGCCGCCGGTGAGAATGCCGAGTTGACGCCCTTTCTCGCCGCCGTAGAGCAGGAACTTGCGCGCGTCCTGAAAGTTATCGCACTCCACGCGTTTACCGAGAATATGTTCGGACGGCATCGCCATGCCGTCCGCTGCCATCACGAGGGCGATTTCGCCTTGCTCCACCACGATGACCGGCACTTTGATGATGCGGAATTGCCACGGCCAATAACCAAAGTGCAATCCGGGCGCGAGCGTGTCCGCCTGCAAACCAGCTTCGTCATCGAGTGCGAGTAAATGTCCCGGCGGCAAGGATCGCCGCGCAAACCGTTTGATGACAATGCCGACCTGACGTTCGCGGATGAGCACGAAGCCTGATTGAAACATCAAGGCGACCGCCGCGAGCGCATACCAATACCAGCCCACACCAAACCAATTACCATCGACTGCCAACAATATGTTTGTGGTCATAACCAACTCCATTGAGGTTGGATCACGACGCGAGTTATCGTCGCGCCGGGACACAACGCATTTGATTGGGGAGACCTTGGTTTCCCGCACACGCGGGAGCTAGAGGATCGCCCTTCCAGATGCCGACGAGGTTAGCTGACGGGCTCGGTCCTGAAAGTGACCGCGCCGGTGGTTCGCCACCGGCGTTAGCCCCATCCTTGGTTTCCCAAGGGTTTGGTTCCCCCGCACTGACCCGCAGGAAGGCGGATCAGCTTAGGCTGCATACAAGATCGAACCTACGATAACTGGCGAATTATGTCAAATCGGGCCAGGATGGATGACAAATGACGAATGGCCAACCCGTTCAGTCCTGCCGCTGCGGTTTCGCGACGCTCGCGCTTTCGGCCATCCACACTTGCATCGGCGAGGTTCCGCGATTTGCGTTGGCGTAATACGGAATGGCGGTGATGACGAATGGGAGCGCCGTCACGGGACGAGAACCATCTTGAAACAACGCGGTCGCGGTTCCGGTCAAAACCGTAACGCCGCCCAAAACGGAGCGCTTAGGTTCGGCGGTGAATTTAGTTTCCGGCGCGATGATCAAATTTTGCACGGCGGTTCCGTTGTCCGCGCCCTCGAAACAATAAACCATCGGACCGCGCATCAAGGCCACGCGGTTCTTGTCCGCGTCGACTTTGACGTTCGCCGTGATCAATTGGACCGGCATGTCCAAAGTCAATTGGACGACATCGCCGGATTGCCATCGGCGATGCAACGTGGCGTAGCCGCGCACGATTTCAAAATTGTCCACGGGTTTTCCATTCACTTTCAAATGCGCCGCGCCGTTCAGCGGACGCTGGCTGGCGGTGTAAAGATCGTCCGGCGACGCCGCGCCCTGACACCAGCCGGGAATGCGAATATGCAAATCAAATTCACTCGCCTGCGCCGGCCGCACTTCGATTTTCACATCGCCATTCCAAGGATAATCCGTCGTCTGCTTGAGCGTCACGGTTTGGTTGGTCAGTTGGATTTTCGCCGTGCTGCCGACGAACAGATTCACATAAATACTGGATTGATCCTGCGCGTAAATGTAACCGGGCAATGCGCCCATCAGTTTCAGAAACATCGGCGG
Source organism: Methylacidimicrobium fagopyrum (assembly GCA_026225255.1). GTDB lineage: Bacteria > Verrucomicrobiota > Verrucomicrobiia > Limisphaerales > UBA11358 > UBA11358. Next base: position 11,412 of record JAMFSJ010000044.1, read on the forward strand.
GCAGCAGGGGCAGCCGTTCCACGACCAACGCAAATTGCCGTTGGCCGATTGCAGCGGATTGATGTAGCTGTAAGAATTTCCCGCCAGCGAAACGACCGCGAGTGCGCCGTTGAAAAGTTCGCGTTCCAGCGTATCCACATAACGTGCGTCGCCGTTGAGTAGATTCAGATTGCGACTAAAAAATCCCGCGGCCACCGAGCCGCACGTTTCCAGATAACCATCGTTGGGCAGTTGATAATTATTTCCGAACGCTTCGCCGTCGGCGGTCACGCCAATGCCGCCGGTGAGATACATTTTTTCACCGCACATATTATTCCACAAACGGTCGGCCGTAGCCTGATAATCGCTGCGGCCATTAATGCCGGCCAATTCGGAGACGCCCGCGCACAACAAGGCGGCGCGGACGGCGTGACCTTCCATCTCCGTTTGGGCGAAGACCGGTTTGTCATCCTGATTGTAAGTGCCATACGATTTCTGATCTTTGCGCTGATGCCCGCGCGCTTCGACCCAGTATTGCGCCAGCGCCAGATAACGTCGCTCATCCACCGTCACCGGCAGGTCACGTTTCAACTCGGGATGTTGTTGGAAGAAAAGATAAAGATTTCCGAACGCCTCTTCCGCCAGCGGATGATTGGTCACCAATTCGTATTTCGGTGCCGGTCCGATTTGATCGCAAGTAAAGTTCGCCAACTTGACCGCGATTTTCAGCAAACTGGTTTTGCCCGTGGCTTGATAGTAATGCAACGCCGCCTCGCACAGCGCGCCCACGTTATACATTTCGTGCTGATAACCGTCGTTGCCGCCGTTCAAGCCCCAACGTTGATCGGGATGCTCCAGTTCCGTCCATGTATTCAAATACCCATTCGTATCCGCGGCTTGCGCCGCCGCGATGCGGGCGATGTAACCGTCAATGCGCTTTTCCAGCGCCGCGTCGGGGTGCGCCGCCAGAAAATCAGCCGACCCGCGAATCATTTCGTAAATGAGCCCGTCATACCACGGCGGACCCGCATGGCCACCCGACTTGCCGTCGCGCACCCGATCAAAATTATTGATGGCCCCGCCCCGATCATTGTCGAATTTATCGAAGCAATCCAGGATGGTCACTTCCTGCCATAGCGTGCGTTTGGGCGACCAAAAAGCATCCTCAATCGTCACCGCTTGAATCGGCACCGGCGTCAGGCGATCCGATGTTTGGGCGGATATTTTGACCCAGCCGCCCGGCAGACAGCAGAGCGTTCCCACAACGAGGCCGATAGAAATATTTTTCATAGTGCGAACGCCAATTTTGAAGCAACGCCCGCGCCCCGGCAAGTTCTCCATTTCAATAAAAACAAACACCCGCGCCAAATTTTATGTCCGACATACTAAATAAAGCCATCGTGCTTGTGCTCAACCGCAACTGGCAGGCGATTAATATTCGCACGCCCGCCGACGCGTTTTGCCAGCTGGCAACCAACACCGCCACCGCCCTCGACATCGCGCTGGGCGCTGACGCACAGGCGGAAGCCCTGCGCCCCGTCAGTTGGGACGAATGGTGCACGCTGCCGATTCGCGCGGGCGACTACGCCGTGCAGACCATTCGCGGCGCAATCCGCGTGCCGACCGTCATCGTGGCGATGAATTATGCGAAGGTGCCGAAGCGGCGCCCGAAGCTATGCGCCCGCACCATCCGCGAGCGCGACGGCAATCGTTGCCAATACACCGGCGCATTGTTGCGCCCGGACGAAGGCAATCTCGATCACGTCTTGCCCCGCTCACGCGGCGGCCCGGACACGTGGGAAAATCTCGTGTGGTCGAGCAAGCAAGTGAACACGCGCAAAGGCAATCGCCTGCCGCACGAGGCGGGTTTGAAATTGCTCAACGTGCCGCGTGCCCCCAAAGAATTGCCGGTGACGGCATTTCTCCGCAACGCGCACGACATTGCGGAATGGAAGCTGTTCATCACCGAATAAATCAATAAAATCCAAAACCTGAAACACACTTGAAACCAAACGAACCAACCTTGATCGCGGGTCTCCGCGCGCTGCCATCCGCGGCGTGGATTCTTTTTTTCGGGATGTTCCTGAACAAGTTCGGGGCGTTCGTCCTGCCATTTCTCGCGTTATATCTGACGCGGATCGGTTACACGCTCGCGGACGCCGGGCTGGCGATTGGCGCTTATGGCGTGGGCAATTTGATCGCTTCGTTGCTCGGCGGTCATCTGGCGGACAGCCTCGGTCGGCGCAAAACGATTTTGCTCTCCACGTTTTCCGGCGCGGCCGCGATGTTGCTGTTGTCGCAGGCGAACAATCTGCCGTTGATCATCGCCCTGTCCGCGTTGACCGGCCTGACGAGCGAATTATATCGCCCGGCGTGCAGCGCGTTGCTTTCGGATTTGGTTTCCTCCGATCAACGGGTGACGGCGTTCGCCGCGTATCGGATGTCGTTCAACGCCGGCTGGGCGTTTGGTCCGGCCACGGCCGGGTTTCTCGTGACGAAAGGTTTTTTCTGGCTGTTCGTCGGCGACGCGGCGACCACCGTTTTATTTGGTTTGGTGGCGCTGTTCGCCTTGCCGCGCGATGTGCCGGTGCCGCGCAAGGAAACCGCCTGGGGCGACGCGCTCGGCGTAATCCGGCAAGACCGGAAATTTCATCAAGTGCTCCTGTCCTCGTTCGCCGTTGCGTTTGTAGTGCTGCAAATGAGCACCACGTTTGGCGTGTATGTGAAGTCTTTGGGATTTTCGCTCGCGACTTACGGCGCCATCATTTCCATGAACGGCGCGATGGTGGTGCTGTTCGAATTACCGTTGACCACGATCACGAGAAGATTTCCCACGCGCCGCGTGCTGGCCGTGGGTTACGCATTGATCGGTCTGGGATTTGCGATGAACGCGTTTGCGCACACCGTTTCCGCGTTGGCGGGCTGCATGATTATTTTTACGCTCGGCGAAATGATCGCGATGCCCGTGGCGTCGGCTTACATCTCGAACCTCGCTCCCGCGCACATGCGGGGCCGTTACATGGGCGTCTTCGGCTTGAATTGGGCGCTCGGTCTGATCATCGCCCCGGCGTTGGGCATGAGATTGCTCGCGTGGAATCCGGTCGTCATGTGGCTCGGCTGCGGCGCGCTGGGAGTGCTCGCGGCCGTCATCATCTCCATGCAACTCAGAGTTCAGGCACCCGCCTTAACCACGGATGGCCACAGATAAACACGCATCGGGAAAAAGCTTTTATCCGGGTTAATCGGGGGCTGATTCACACTGCGGCCAACGCATTCGACTCGGACCAAACGATTTTTCCGGCCACGATGGTCGCGACGGCTTTACCTTTGAGTTTCCAGCCGAAGAACGGATTATTCTTGGATTTGCTCACGGAATCTTCGCGGTTAAATACCCATTCGGCCTCGGTATCAAACACGGTCACATCCGCATCCGCGCCCACGCTCAACGTGCCTTTGGCGAGGTTCAGCAATTGCGCGGGATTGACGGTGAACTTCGCGATCATATCCGTCAGTGACATTCTTTTAGTGTGCACCAATTGCATGAGCGAGAGGGCGAGTTCGGCTTCCAACCCGGTGATGCCGAATGGCGCGTAATCGAATTCCACTTCCTTTTCGTAATCACAATGCGGCGCGTGATCGCTGCACAAAATCTCAATCGTGCCGTCGGCCAAACCAGCGAGAATCGCCTCGCGATCTTTGGCCGAACGCAACGGCGGATTCATTTTAAAATGGGTGTCGTAGCTCGGCCACTCGGGCGCGGAACTTTGAGTTTTAAGTAATTCCTTACCATCGTCGGCCCAGAATTTTTCGCTCCCGGCAACCGCCGAATCGGTCAGCGTGAAATGGTGCGGACATGCTTCGCCGGAAATCGAGACGCCACGTTTTTTGGCTTCGCGCAGCAACGCCACGCTGCCCGCGGCGCTTAAATGTTGGCAATGAATTTTTGCACCGGTCAATTCCGCCAGCAAAATATTGCGCGCGACAATCATTTCTTCGCCCGCCGCCGGCCAGCCGCGCAAACCGAGGGCCGTGCTCCAATAACCTTCGTGCATCACGCCATCCGTCACGAGCGCGTAATCTTGGCAATGATCAAAAATCGGGAGATCGAACATCTTCGCGTATTCGCAGGCGCGCCGCATGAGTTCGTTGTTTTGAACACAATGGCCGTCGTCGGTGATCGCCACGACGCCCGCCTTTTTCAAGCCGCCGATAGGGGCGAGTTCTTCGCCCGCAATATTTTTGGTGATCGCGCCGGTGACGAAAACATTCACACAGCCTTGCTCGCGGGCGCGTTCGTGAATGAGCGCGACGGTGCCGACATTATCAATCGCGGGCGCCGTGTTGGGCATGCAGACGACGGAGGTAAATCCGCCGCGCGCCGCCGCCGCCGTGCCGGTGGCAATATTTTCCTTGGCGGTCTGACCGGGTTCGCGGAAATGGACATGCAGATCAATCAAGCCGGGCGAAATTATTTTTCCGGTCGCGTCAAAAACATCCGTATTGGCAGGCGCGGAAAGGCTTTTGCCTATGGCGGCAATCTTTCCGTTTTGGATCAAAACGTCAGCGAAAGCATCAAATTTGTTGGCGGGATCAACGACACGACCGCCGGTGAGAAGCAGCGAATTCATCGCGTTGAGTCTAGCGATGACAAACGCGTAAATCAAGAATTGGCGGGCGGCAACCGGCTTTTAAAACCGCCCAATACGCGTCCAAACTTTGCGCCCCAATTTGCGCTTACTCTTTTACCCCGATTTGCGGACACAAGTTTCTGATTTCGCAATGTGCGCAATCCGGTTTGCGCGCGGGACAGCGGCGGCGGCCGTGCCAGATGAGCCAATGACTGAATAAAGTCCACTCTTTCGGCGGCACGAGCGGCATCAATTCCTGTTCGATTTTCACGGCGTCCGCGCCTTTGACCAGACCGAGCCGATTGCCGAGCCGCGTGACATGCGTGTCCACGACCACGCCGATGTTGATGTCGAAAGCGTTGCCAAGCACGACATTCGCCGTCTTGCGGCCGACGCCGGCGAGCGCGTGCAATTCGTCCATCGTGCGCGGAACTTCGCCGTTGAATTTTTCCACGAGCGCGGCGCAGCAAGCTTGGATGTTCTTGGCTTTATTGCGAAAAAAGCCCGTGGTTTTCACCGCGGTTTCAATCTCCGCGAGCGGCGCGGTCGCGAAATCTTTGGCGCTGCGATAGCTTTTAAACAATTCAGCCGTGACGATATTGACGCGTTTGTCCGTGCATTGAGCGGAAAGAATCGTGGCGACGAGCAGTTCGAGCGGATTGGAAAAATTTAATTCACAATGCGCGTCCGGATAAACCTGCGCGAGCGCGGCGCAAATTTTTTGCGCGCGTTCTTTTTTCGCAGCTAAGCTTTCGCGTGGCATCCGAATGATTTTGCCACATCGCTGAAAAATAAAAAGCCCGGACGCAAAACGTCCGGGCGCGGGGGAAACGGAAATTATTTTTTCAGTGAATCGCGGATTTCCGTAAGCAATTTTTCGGAAGTCGTCGGCGCGGGCGGCGCGGCGGCTTCTTGTTTTTTGCTCAGCGAATTCATGACTTTGACCATCATGAAAATACAGAATGCGAGAATGATGAAGTTCAACAGCACGGTAATAAAATCACCATAGGCGAAGACCGAGCCGAGTTTTTTGGCATCAGCCAAGGCCAGCGTGCCGGTCGGCGATTCCTGAATGGCTTTAGTGACTTTACCCGACAATGGAATATACAGATTGCTGAAGTCCACGTTGCCGATAATTTTGCCGATGATGGGCATGATCAAGTCATCAATCAACGCCGCCACAATTTTACCGAACGCGCCGCCGATGATCACACCGATGGCGAGATCCATCACATTGCCGCGCATGGCGAACTCTTTGAATTCTTTTAACATAATTTTTAATCCGTAATCTGATTGGGTTGCGAAACGACTCAATTCGTTCCGTTGGTCGATTAGATTGAAAAACCAGCTCGTGTGTGTCAAACTGAAAGCCGTGTTGAGCGCAACATAAACATGCTGTGTTAACAGCTCGCCACCAACACACTACCAACAATCGAACTACCGGCAAGCGGCCAAACAACCGGTTGGCGCGTCCGCTTTATTAGCGAAAGATTAACGAAGATGAGCGGTAAAAACGCCCGTCACACCAGTTCAGATTCTTCAATCTTCGCCGGACGGCGGGTGCGCGGCGTGCCATCACTGGTTTCCGGATATTCAAAAACTTTGCCCTCGAAATTGCGGATGAGCACACGGCCGGCATTGCGACACAAAACGTATTCAGGATTCACCGGCACTTTGCCGCCGCCGCCGGGCGCGTCAATCACGTAAGTCGGCACGGCATAACCGGTCGTGTGGCCGCGCAATTTTTCCATGATCTCCAAACCTTTGGCCACGCTCGCACGCAGGTGCGCGGAGCCGGTAATGAGATCGCATTGGTAGATGTAATACGGTTTGACGCGGCACATCAGCAGTTTCTGCACGAGTGCCTTCATCACGTCCGCGTCGTCGTTGACATGCTTGAGCAACACACTTTGGTTGCCAAGCGGAATGCCGGCATCCGCCAAACGTCCGAGCGCATCGCGAACCTCGGTCGTCAATTCGCGCGGATGATTCGTGTGGACGCTGATGAACAGCGGATGAAATTTTTTCAACATCGCGCACAGTTCCGGCGTGATGCGTTGCGGCATGAAAATCGGGATGCGCGTGCCAATCCGTAGAAATTCCACATGCGGAATCGCGCGCAAACGGCTCAACAGATTTTCCAATTTTTCATCACTCAACAACAGCGGGTCGCCGCCACTCAACAGCACGTCGCGAATTTCGGGATGCGCGGCGATATAGGCAATTTGCTTGTCGTATTCCGGATGAAAATCGTAACCGCTCGCATTACTGACCAGCCGCGAACGCGTGCAATAACGACAGTAAGAAGCGCAGCGATCCGTC
>JAMFSJ010000006.1 GCA_026225255.1 Methylacidimicrobium fagopyrum
AGTGCCGTTGCCGGTCAGGTAGGAATCAATCTGAAAGGTCTGATTGGTGCTGCCGGCACCACCCGCATAGAGTATCGAATTGGTGGCTACGGTTAGCTGGCCTTGCAGGACCACCGTGGTGTTATCACCTATGTTGAGCTGGCCGCCGTTCAATACTAAGTTAGGAAAATAGTTGGTGGTATAAAATCCGCCGGCCAGCGAACTGCTGGCGTTGCTATTCTTGAAGCGAAGCTCGCCCACATTGTTAACGGTGGCATTTTCAAAAACGCTATCACCAGCAACGGCCAGCGTCGCGCCGGGGAAAGCATTGTAAGTTGATGCCGCTGGATTCCGCAGCCGCGAGCCGGCCACTACTTCATACGAACTGCCGGGATTGGCCGAGGCTGGCAATCCGCTCGGATTCCAAACGTTATTGTTGTTCCAATCACCACCAATGCCGATCTGCTGTGGCGTCCCACCATAGTTCAAAGTGAAACTCGTGGTCAGCGCTGGCGTAAAAATCAGCGCGCCGAAATTTGCTTTTTGGGGGCCAGCGGCGCGCACCCAGGTCGTCGTCAGCGAAATCGCCGCGGGGCTCAAGTCCGCCACATAGCCGGCGGTTACTCCGGTGACGTTGTAATTCGTATCCGTGATCACCGTGCCCGTGCTGCCCGTTCCGGTTACGGTAACGGAATCGGGAAAATTAGCGTATTGAGCGGCCACGGCAGCCCAAGAACCGCCGGTAACCCCATTCACATTCATCGTTAAACTGTAAACTCCGGTGCCGTCGGTTCCCGTATTCACATCGTCAGCCATGGGCGCAATGGCCGTATTGACGCCAGTGAGCGTATAAGACGTCAGCCATAGGTCCGAAGTCGCTCCCGTCATGGTTCCAGTAATATTGGCGGTGCCGGGATTGGGATTGAAAAGGTAATAGATAGCCAGACTACGTTGAACTCCATTGTTGTAGGCCGTCTGAACGGTTCGATTCAATGTTTGGCCGTTCCACGTCAATGAGGTTGGCTCGGAGAGTCGGGCACCTCTTTCGGCTAAGGTAATGACTAGGACGTTTGCCCCAACCGTAGCTGTAAATGGCTGGTTGATGGTCGTGCTGGTTGTATGCGTGATAGTGAGTGGGTTGCCGTCCTGAACAGCAATCTGCGACGGCAGCGGCGGCAAAATTACCAGCGGCGCCACACTGCTCGTGATTGAACCTAGCGAATTGGTGATCACGATCACGTAGTTGAGCGCATTAGTGGATTGGACGCCGGTGATCGTCAAGGTTGTGTTAGTGGAACCCGAAATATTTCCACCGTCCGTCAGGTTGGTATAATTGCCATTCAAGCCCGCTTTCCATTGGTAAGCGAACGGCGGAGCGCCCGCAACGCCGACGGTTATGCTAGCGGTTTGGCCGCCATACGCTGGGGACGGCACCCAGGCCGGAACAGTTGTCATCTGCGGCGGTCCGGTGGATGCGTCGAAGGTAATATTCGTTGCATTTGCCCCGACGGTGACCTTCGTCGCGTAGTTGGCGCTGGTGATTGCCACGCCATCTATTTGTAGTCCCTGAAATGCGATATTCGAAACCTTGCTGTTCACATCATAGCCTTGGATGAGGCCTTTGATGCCGGCGCTGTTCTCGATGTAACACCCGATCACCTTCACGCCGGTGACGGGGCCCGCGCCGCCGCCGAGAGTCCAGAAGACAAAAGGAGCCGTTTGGAATTCTCCGCTCGTGCCAATGTTGTTAATCGTTTCGGTGCGCACATTGTAGAAATTAATATTGGTATAGGCAGCGGTCCCTTCGTCATGGGAAATACTCATGCCGCGATAGCCGGAGATGACATCGATGTTTGAGAACAGGATGCTGCTGGTCGTGCCACTGGCCTGGTCGCCCACTTTGGTGCCGGCACCGTGAAGCGAATACGAGACATCGTTCATGTAAGTAACGTTGATAAGCGGATTGCTCGAAGTGGCCTTGGCGCAGAAGCAGTCATCACCCGTCACGGCCAGACAGTTATCCACCGTGGCGGTGTCGTTGGCGCAGATGTCATAGCCGTCGTTGTGGATCACGTCGTAGTCATTAAACATCTTAACATTCCGAACCATGACATTCTGGGCGTCTTCGATGTTAAGGGTCCAAGTGGTCGCGTCTTTGACGGTGATGTCTTGAATCACAATGCCGTTAGGCCGAGCCGAGCCCGACTGTGAACTGCTGATGATGCCCTTACGATGCGGGCCACTGTCGCCGCTGGTTTCTAATACCGTAGAATTGGCGTCAATCATGCCGCGACCCCGGATCGCCACATTGTCGGAATTGCCATCCATGACGAAGTTGCAGGCACCTTGTTGCGAGCCCGTGCTGCTCCAGGTGTAATCTAAAGAATTACTAGAACCCCTGAGCACGGCGCCGGCAGCCAAGTATAGAGTGACGTTGGCCTTGATCAGAATGTTGTGGCTGATTTTATAGACGCCCGCCGGAAAATAAACCGTGCCGCCGCCGGCAGAATTCCGATCATTGATGGCGGTCTGGATCGTAGTCGTCAATAGATTTGAGCCGGTGCTATCCGCGTTGTAAGGCGGGGCGGTGATGTCAATGACATTGCCACCAATCGTGGGGATATTTGTTTCTTGCGGGTCTGCCGCGATAAATAGATTCTCTTGCGCTCCCGAACTTGTGCTGATCTTGACGACCAGATAGCGGGAATTAATCTGGGGGACACTGAAAGTCAGAGTGGCGCCGCTCTTGGCCGCCGTGGCGACGAGACCGTAGCTATGAGGGCTGATGTCGAAAGCGGTAATCGCCGCGCCGGATTTGAGAGTCACGGTGAAAGTCGTTGTGCCTTGGTAGGCCAAATGGGCATAGCTATACTTGTTGTAGTAGTGGAGGACATCAATCGGAGTATTATCCGCCTTCAATGTGTAGACACTGCTGGCAGTTTCGTAACTGGCCTTCGGATAAGCCAGCAAGTAGGACGCGGCTGCATTGGCGGTCAGGACGCCGGCTTCAAAAATGAACCATGCCAAGAAGACCGGCTTTAGAATTCTCATATAATTTGGAGTCAGGAAGCGTTCAATGATTTGCCGTTGTCAATGACGTCAGCGCTTTTAAAACATTTAAAAAATTTCACCAGTGGGATTGAAAGAAGTTACAACCACGTCCTGAAACTGACCAGCACCACAAGTGGGGTGTTTTTCACAAAAAACGGCGCGATCTTGAGCGCGTTTTTAAACGAATTCGTAAATTATTTTAAGTTGCTGAGGCGCGGAAATCTTTGGTTGCCATTCAAAGGCCGTTTGCGGTCGCATCACAGTTACCGCTTTACCGGCTTAACCCGTCTGCGTGGTGAATCCATAGTGGGAGCGTGAGCGACGAGGGCGTTTTTTGGCGAGCATGGCTACTTTTGAAAAATCAAAGCCGACACGTGAGCCCTAAAACCGACCGGAGTCGGAGATGCTGCCAAGCGGCAAAATTCCGACAAAGCGCTTGTGAACACAGGCTGGTTTCAAATCAACCCCGGTCCCCGTTGTGGGCACAGGTGTGGGAATAAGGTCCTTGAACAGAAGTTTTCGCTTTTGCCGCCGAGCGTGGTAAGCTTCAATTTCTGATTATGAGCATGACCCATCCATTGACGACCACGGCGTTCGATCTGCCGGGCTTTCGCATCACGAAATCTTACGGCGTAGTGCGCGGCATCATTGTGCGCTCGCGTTCTGTCATCGGCAATTTTGGCGCGAGCATCCAGAGCATTTTTGGCGGCAACATCACGCTCTACACCAGCCTGTGTGAACGCGCCCGCGAAGACACGTTCAACATGATGCTCACGCACGCGGGCCAACTCGGCGCGAATGCGGTCATCGGCGTGCGCTATGACGCGACGGAAATCGCGCCCGGCATCACCGAAGTGTTGTGCTACGGCACCGCGGTGTTTGTGGAAAAAGTGAATGGCTGAAAAGTGGGAAGTGAGCAACAAAACTGATGCGCGTCATGCAACCACGCTTCAATCTTTTAACCCCTTGATGCTTCCACGAAAAACATGAAGGCGTTGAACGAACATTCTTTGCTCGCGCGACTGTTGGGGAAACTCGCGGTCGCGGTCTGCCGTCACCCGCGCTGGTTTTTTTGGCCGCAAGTTCTCCTATTTTTCGCGAGCATCGTTTATACCGTCGGTTTTTTGCAGTTCGACATGGACCAGAATCATCTGGTCTCTGGTAACCAGCGTTATCACCACAACTATCTCGCATTCCAAAAAGAATTTCCGCAGCCAGACGATTTAGCCGTCGTCATCCAAAGCGAAGACATTGAGAAAAACCGGCAGTTCGCCGAACGGCTCGGCGCGCGGTTGTCGGCGGAAACGAATTTGTTCCGCGACGTTTTCTTCCAGCAAAATCCCGCGATTGCCGGACGCAAAGGTTTGCAGATGGCCAGCGTCTCGGAATTGCGACAAGTCAACGACGCGCTGAAATTGTATCTGCCGTTCATCCAGCAATTCACCGGCACATCAAATCTCGTTTCGTTTTTTGAGTTGATGAACACCCAGTTTCGCACGGCGAAACGCGAGGAGAACGCGCAGAACGATTCGCTGGTGCAAGCGTTGCCCGCGATTGGCGGAATCATTCAATCGGCGAACGAAAGCTTGTCGCGTGACGGCACGCCGCCCGCGCCGAGTTTGGTGTCCTTATTTGGCGGCGGCGAGAGCGATGTGGTTTCCAATTACATCACGTTCGATGCCGGGAAAATTTTCATCGTCACCACGCACGCGCCGCCCGAAGCGGTGAACGACGCGCCCCCGGTGATGTGGTCGCTGTTGAAAAACGCGGTGCTGGAAAGCTGGTTTCATCAATCCATTCCGAGTGGCGATTTGACGGGCGACGCGATTGATCGGCTGCGCGAATTGATCGTGCAAACGCAAAACGAAGTTCCCGGCGTGAACGTAGGGCTCACGGGGGAACCGGTTTTGGATTACGATCAAATGGCGCAATCACAAAAAGACACGACCGTCGCGAGCGTTTTGTCGCTGGTGTTGTGCGCGATCATTTTCATTTACGGCTACAACGAAACCGGCCGGCCGGTGAAAGCGATGATCTGTTTGATGCTCGGCCTCGCTTACACGCTGGCGTTCGCGACGTTGGCGATCGGCCATTTGAACGTGCTGACGATCACGTTTTTGCCGATGTTGATCGGGCTGGCGATCGATTTCGGCGTGCATTTGATTTCGCGTTACGAAGAAGAATTACGTCACGGCAAAGGCACCGAGGAAGCGATGGTGAAAGCGATGGTGTTCACCGGTCAGGGAATTTTCATGGGCGCGCTCACGACGGCGGGCGCTTTTTTGGCGATGGCCTTCACCGATTTCAAAGGCATCTATGAAATGGGCATCATCTGCGGCGGCGGTCTGATGATTTGTCTCGTGCCGATGTTGACGATTCTGCCGATCCTATTGCTGCGCGGCCGGCAAAACGTCATTGACCACGAAAAGCACGAAGACAAAACGCGCGCGCGCATCGAAAATTTCTGGCTGCAACGGCCCATCGCCGTGACGTGCATCATCCTCGCCATCTCCGGGCTCGCGGCCACGCAACTGCACAAGGTTAAGTTCGATTACAATCTGCTGAGTTTGCAAAGTGCCGATCTGGAAGCGGTCATTTACACGCACAAACTGATAAAAAAAGCGGATCGATCCTTATTATTTTGCGCCGTCGTGGCCGACAATCAAGCCGAAGCCGACGCGTTGGAAAAACAGATTCGCGCGTTGACCAATCAGGTGGCGGACGTGGTTTCCATCGCCGGATATTTGGATCATTCCGACCAGTCGGAAAAATTAAAACTGATTTCAGAAATCAAATCCACCGTCGCCGCGTTGCAATTCAGTCCGCCGGATAACCACCCCGTGGATTTGGAATCGTTGAGCCGCACGCTGTATTGGTTTTACGGTTATCTCGGCGCGGCGCGCGCGGATGTCGGCACGAACGACCCGGCGTTGACCAAACAATTATCCGCGATGCAGGACACGATCAATGATTTCCGCAAAGCGATGCTCGCGGGCAACAGCCTGGCGCGCGCGAACCAGACAAAAACGTTGAGCGAATTTCAACGCGCGCTGTTTGATAACCTGCGCGAGACCTTCGCGACGTTTAAAAATCAAGATGTCAGTTCGCCCGTGACGGTGGCAGATTTGCCGCCCGCGTTGCACGATCGTTTTATCGGCGTGCACGGGAAATTTTTACTCCAAGTTTTTCCCAAGAAAGATGTCTGGCAACGCGATCATCAAAAAGAATTTGTCGAGGCCTTGCGCCAAGCGCTGGATCCGCAGAACACAAATCACCCGATCATCACCGGCACGCCCGTGCAATTATTCGAATACGAATCGCTGCTCAAAGACAGTTACATCACCGCCGCGTGGTATTCGCTCATCGCCATCGCCATCATCGTGCTGATCCATTTCCGCAGTTTTGCCGCCGTGATTTTGGCGTTGATTCCTGTCGGGTTGGGAACCTTGTGGCTGGCGGGATTAATGGGCTGGCTCGGCGTGCCGTTCAATCCGGCGAACATCATGACGTTGCCGCTCGTCATTGGGATCGGCGTGACGAATGGGATTCACATCTTGAATCGCTTCGCCGAAGAGCGCACGCCCGGCATCCTCGCGCGCAGCACCGGCAAAGCGGTTTTGGTGTCGGGTTTGACCGCCATCGCGGGATTCGGCAGTTTGATTTTAGCGAAACATCGTGGCATTCATAGTCTCGGTGTTATCATGTCCGTGGGCATCGCGACGTGTATGATTGTGGGCTTAACTTTTGTGCCCGCGTTACTGAATTTGTATAGTGGGATGAAAAAACCCGGTGCCAACAAACAAATGTCAGCACCGGGGTCGGAGGAACCGAGGTGAAAACCTCAATTGTGACTTAAAATACGATAATTTCGTGTAAAGTCAAATAGAATGTTAAATGAGCAAGCAAATCGCCAAAAATACCGCCAAAAAGACGGCCAATAACGCTAACGTAATAAAGGGATGAGATTTTCATCGTTCGTCATTCGTCATTGGCTCCTCGCGCTGGCGGTTTTTCTCAGTGGAACCGTTTTCGCGGACGATAAAGCCACGCCGCCCGCCGGATTTCTGTTTTATCATTTCAAACTGACCCTCGAAGCAGGCGAGCGCACGGAAATTGCCGGGCCATTTTTTTATTCGCAGAAAAAACCGGATGAAAACACGTTTGCGTTCCCGCCATTTTTTTCCGATTACCAAAATCCCTCGCTGGAAACGCGTGAATACGACGTGCTGTATCCCCTGTTCAGCTACGAATATTACGGCGAAGAATGGCGTTGGCAGCTTGGCGAATTATTCAGCTTTGCCGGCGGCCGCGAGACGGACGAATTTCATACGCACCGCTTCACGTTGTTCCCGATTTATTTTCAGCAACGCTCGCTCAATACGAATCTGAATTACACCGCGGTTTTCCCGTTTTACGGCCATCTGCAAAACCGTTTGTTCCGTGACAAAATGTTCTTTGTGATGTTTCCCATCTACGGCCAGACTTGGAAGAAGGACGTCGTGACGGATAATTATTTTTACCCCATCGGCCATATCCGCCATGGCGACGGTTTACACGGCTGGCAAGTCTGGCCCTTCGCCGGTCGCGAGGAAAAAGTCATCACCTCGATCACCAACGGTTTCGGCGACGTCAGTCAGACGCCGGCGCATACCAATTCTTTTATCCTCTGGCCGCTTTGGTTCAACCAAAACTACGATATCGGCACCACGAACCCGGTGACCCTGCGGGCGTCCATTCCGTTGTTCGCCAAAATCCGTTCGCCGCTGCGCGATCAAACCTCCTATCTGTGGCCGCTGTTTGCGTGGATTGACGATCGCGGTTTGCAATATCACGAATGGGAAGGCCCGTGGCCGTTCGTCATTTTTGCGCGGGGCGAAGGCAAACACACGTCGCGCGTCTGGCCGATCTTCAGCGAATCTCGCAAGATCGAGCACAACCCCGAACAGATAAGAACACTGGAAAGTGATTCGTATGTGTGGCCGATTTATCGCTACAAACATTATCATTCCGAACCGTGGGATCAGCAGCGCACGAGTATCGTGTTTTATTTGTTCGTGGATGTTTTGGAAAAAAATACTACCAGCGGTGAGCGCAAGGAATGGCACGAATTGTGGCCGCTTTATCATTGGCGTCACGATTTCAACGGCAACGAACGCCTGCAGATTCTTGCGCCGCTGGAAGTTGTATTGCCGACAAATCGCGGTATTGAACGTAACTGGGCACCGCTGTGGTCATTGTGGGTTTCCGAAAAAAATCCCACGACGCACGCCCAAAGCCAATCGCTGCTGTGGAATCTCTATCGTCGCGAAGCCGCGCCGGAACACAAAAAAATCTCGCTCTTCTTCGGTCTTTATCAATCCGAAGCGAACGGAGCAACCCACCGGACGCGGTTGTTTTATCTGCCGGGATTTTGAGCGATTTTACCGCAATTGACGGATCCTTTGCAGCGATCGGCAGGGATCCATTATTTTTCATCAGCAGTTCGCCTTGAATTATGCCGCTTTTCCGGCGAATGTTTCGTGTGTCGTTCAAGTCTCCTTTCTGGCGCAAATGTCGCACCACGCTTCGCTGGTGTCGCATTACCTTGTGGCTGGTCGTGCTGCTCGGGTTGTGTTGCATCATTAGGTTGAACCATGTCGGGCTGCCGGATTTTTTGAAAACGCGGCTCGTCGCGGCGTTGCGGGAACAGGGCGTGCAGCTGGAATTTTCCCGGCTGCGCTTGAGTCTCGTGCGCGGGGTGGTCGCCGATAATGTCCGCGTCGGGGACGCCAAAAATTCCGGCAACTTCGCGTTCGCCGCGCGCGAAATCCAATTGCAGTTGAATTACCCCGCGCTGTTGCGTCGCCGTTTGCATATCGACGGTTTGGTGGTGCGGGACGGCACTTTCATGCTCGCCGCGTCGCCGACCAACGAGCTCACGCTGACTAATCTCCAAACCGAATTACGTTTTCAGCCGAACGATACGTGGACGCTGGATCATTTCCACGCTGATTTTACGGGCACGCAAATCCTGCTTTCAGGCGAACTCGCCCACGCCACGGAAATTCACAATTGGAAAATATTTGGCGCTCAAAAAACAATCACGCCCGGCACGACGAATAAAACTCAATTCGCGGATCGCGGTGCGCTGGCGCAGTTATTGGAACAAATTTCCGGGCCGGCGGCGAGCGTGCGTTTGACCAGCGTGCCGACGGTGCGGATGACTTTGAACGGCGACGCGCGCGACGTCCATTCCATCGCCGCGCAACTAGATGCGACGGTTCCCGCCGTGCGCACGCCATGGTTTTCGGCGCGCGCACTGCAACTCACCGCCCGTGTGACCGCGCCCGCCGACGCGCCGACCAACGAAGATGTCAGCCTGGGTATTTGGAAAAATTTGCAACCGTTTCAAATTGTTTGGACCGCCCGCGCAGTTAGTTTGCACGCGGAAAAAATCGAGGCGGACACACTCGCGCTCAGCGGCGAATGGCACGCGCCCAAATTTTCGCTCGGAAATTTTTCCGCGCAGATCGCCGGTGGTAATTTGAATGGCAGCGCGGAATTAAACGTGGCCACGCGCACGTTGGCGTTCACGAACGCTTCCAGTTTTGACCCGCACTGGCTTGCCGCCGGCCTGACGCAGCGGGCTCGCACGCAACTGGCCGCGATTCTGTGGACGCAGCCGCCGACCTTGCGCGTGGACGGTTCGCTCACCTTGCCCGCGTGGACAAATGACGCCGCGAATTGGCGCGATGAAATTGCGCCGACTGTAAAATTATCCGGTGCGCTTGCGTTCACGAATGCCGTGGCCGGCGGGCAGACGCTGGATTTTTTGCGGACGCATTTTAGTTACGCGCAACAATTTTGGAAATTGTCTGATTTTGAATTGGCGCAAGGCCGCACGCAGTTGCAATTCGACGGCGACGCCGATGACGCCACGCACGATTTCACCGGCCATTTGCGCGGCGTGTTGGCGGCGACGAATGCGCGTCCGTTTTTGACCGCGAGCAATCTGACGCAATATTTTGACCGTTTCCGTTTTTCCGAACCGCTGACGCTGGACGTGGTCGTTTCGGGAAATTGGCGCGATTGGCACACGCTGGGCGTGACGGGCGAAGCAGCGCTCACGAATTTTTCCGTGGCGACCGTCGCGACGAACCGGCTCGCCGTGGATTTTTTGCGGACACATTTTAGTTACGCGAATCAGTTCTGGAGTCTGTCCGGCTTGGAATTGGCGCAAGGCCGCACGCGGTTGCAATTTGACGGCGAAACGAGCGACGCGACGGAAAATTTCACCGGCCATTTGCGCGGCGCATTTGATCCGGAAAGTTTGCGTCCGCTGTTGGCCACGCCGGATGCCATCCGTAATTTTGAATACTATCAATGCCATGAACCGTTGATGTTTCACGTGAACGCGACGGGCAATTGGCGCAACTTGAGCACGTTGACGGCGACCGGCGGTGTGGCGTTGACCAACTTTATTATTCGCGCGCAAGCGTTTGACAGCGTCGCGGCGGATTTTTCTTACACGAATCGTTGGTTGAGTTTTTCGCATCCGCTCGGCTTACGCGCGGACGGCACGCAAATGCTCAAAGCGGATACGGTCGCGTTGGATTTGGTGCACGGACGGCTTTACGTCACGAACGGTTTAAGCACGATGGAGCCGATGTCGGTCATTCGTTGCATCGGCCCGCAGACGGCGGCGTTGATCGAGCCCTATCAATTTCCCGGCGCCCCGATGGCGACGGTGAACGGCTGTGCGCCCATCCACGAAGTTCACAACGGCCACGATCTGGACGACGCCGATTTGACGTTTGTCATTCTCCAACCCACGCCCTTTCGCTGGAAATATTTGCATTCGGACGCCGTGACCGCGACGGTGCATTGGTTCGGCCAAAATCTGGCGGTGACCAATATGGCGGGCGAATTTTCCGGCGGACGAACCACGGGGCGGGCGTTTTTTGATATGTCGTCGGATCATCCGGGCTCGTATTTTCAATTTGCGGTCACGCTGACGAATGTGGATTTGCATCTGCTCGTGTCGGATTTAGGTTCGCCGTCCAATACGTTGGCCGGCGCATTATCCGGCGAGTTAAACGTGACGAACGCGAATTCCGAAACGTGGCGTTCGTGGAACGGCGACGGCAACGCGCACGTGCGCAATGGACAATTTTGGAACACGCCGCTTTTTGGTTTAATCTCGAAAGCCCTCAACTTGCTCGCCCCGAGTTTGGGCAATACTCGCGCGACGGATGCGACGATGAATTTTGGCCTCACGAACGGCGTGGTTTTTTCCGACACGTTAGAAATGCACACGGCCACGATGCGGTTGCAATATGTCGGCACGTGTGATCTGGAGCAAAACGTGAACGCGCGGGTGACGGCGTTGCTGTTGCGCAACACCCCGGTGGTCGGCTGGCTGGCGAGCACGGTGCTGACGCCGTTCAGTAAATTTTTTGAATGCCAAGTCACCGGCCAGTTGGGCGATCCCAAAATCGCGCCGATCTACGTGCCAGCGCCGATCATGGATTTGTTGTTCCTTCCGCGGCATCCGGTGCGCAGCGTGGAAAAAATATTTACGCTGGAAAAAAATACCAACGCGCCCGCGCAGTGACGGGGAAATGACGAATGGAGCGCCGATCTCCTGGTCGGCTCACCGCAAAAATACCCAAGCGTCCCGGTTCCGCGAAGCATCTAGACAAAAGACCAGACCCAAGGGAGGGCGCGCTTGCAGAAGTTGGATTTGGCATTAGACTTTCAACCATGAGTATGGAACAACTCAAACGCGAAGTGACGGCATTGAGCCACCGCGCTCAGGCGGGTTGGATTGGTTTCACGCTTCAGTTTGCGCCAAGTCGGGTCCTCAGCGGAAAAATCAGCCATTAACGTAATTTTCAAATGCTCAAGCCTGTTAAAACCAAATCTATCCGTGCCATGGGCGGCCATTTCGCCATCGTGGCCTCGAAATATAATTCGCTCTACGTCGACGCGATGTTGCGCGCGGCCAAGGCGGAAATTCTGCGCTCCGGCGGCACGGTAAAGATCGTCCGCGTGCCGGGCGCATATGAAATTCCCGTCGTGGCGGCGAAATTGGCGCATCAAGCCGCCGATTCCCAACTCTCCGCCATCATTTGCCTCGGTGTGATTTTACGCGGCGCTACGACCCACGCGCAGCACATCGGCGAAGCGGTGAGCAACGCGCTCGCGCAAATCCAGATTCAGCACGAAATCCCCGTCATTCACGAAGTTTTGTTGCTGGAAAACGAACAGCAGGCGCGCGAACGTTGCCTGGATAAAAAGCATAATCGTGGCATGGAAGCCGCGCAGACGGCGCTGGAAATGGCGCGGGTCATGAAAAGTTTGGGTTGAAATCTCGTAGTTGGTCAATTTCAGTTTTAAGCCACCTCATCACCCTATGAAAATATTAGTCGTTATTTGCCTTTGCTTGTCCTCAGTTTGGAGCAGCCGGGCTGAGTTGCAACCAAGCGACACAAAGGAATCGTTGCGCGGCTTGGGCGGAGTTTTTGTCATCAGCCAATTCATTGATGTGCAACCAGAGGGTTTAACTACCAATCGGATTGAAGACTTGATTAAAACAACTTTGAATGACGCGGGTATTCCAGTCGATGCAAAGCCAATTAAAGCGCACGGCGAAGCGAACTTGTCCATCACGATTAGCACCATCAAGGATTCTCAACTCGGATTGTATTTGTTCACAGTGGAAATAGCTGTGACTCAAGATGTGAAATTGTCTCGGCAGCCGAATGTGCCTTTAATTTCTGCAGAAACTTGGAAAGGGTCATTACAAGGAATCACTACACCTGACCGCACTGACGTCATTGAACAAGGACTGAAACAATGCCTGAACCAATTTGTTACCTCCTATCGTGCGGTAAATCCAAGGGAAGCACGCCCGACTCTTTAAGCCGATAAAAGTATGGCTTCTGTTCAGGCGTTCAACGCTTGTGAAAAATTTCACAATTTACTTGTCCGGTTTTTGCACGGCTGCTAAAATTCTCGACGCATTATGAAACTTTCAGGACTCTCTCTTTTGGTGGCGGCGTTGGCGACCGTTTCGCTGGCGCACTCGGCGGATATCTCGGGCGTCATCACCCTGAAAGGCACGCCGCCGGCGGAAGCTGAACTGACACCGCTCATCGAAGATCCGACCTGCGGTTCGCTGCACACCGACAAGCCGACGACCCACTTTTATGCCGTGGACGCGAAGGGGGATCTCGCGGATGTCGTGGTTTCGTTGAATGTGGTCGGCAAATCCACCGGCGCGACCGTTGCGCCCGCCGTGCTGGATCAAAATGGCTGCATTTATCTGCCCGGAATCATCGCGGTTCAGACCGGTCAGAAATTGGTTGTCAAAAATTCCGATCCTTGCATTCACAACGTTCATTCCATTTCCACGGCCGGGAATACCGATCATAATGACGCGCAAATGCAAGGTGGCACTGATTTGACCTACACGTTTGATAAACCGGAAGATTTCCTGAAATTTCAATGCGACGTGCATGGCTGGATGAAGGCGTGGGTGACGGTGGTGGATAGTCCGTATTTCGCTGTGTCCGATAAAAACGGCAAATTCATCATCAAAAACGTGCCGCCGGGCAAATACACCCTCACCGCGAAACACCGCAAACTTTCATTGGTGGGAACCACTTACAAAGGCTTGGAACAATCCGTTGAAGTGGCCGACAAAAACGTGACGGCAAATTTTACGTTTGAAGTGAAATAAATTTAAGTTGGGGGAACCGCTGCGATTTGGGAAAATCGCGGCGGTCATTTTTTGAATGAACAAAACCGCGCCGCTAAAATTCAACCGTCCGCTGCACTGGTTCGCCGTGCTGACGGCGGTGGCGACGTTTTTGTTGCTCGGCGCGGGCGGCCTGGTCACGAGCCACGAAGCCGGTATGTCCGTGCCCGATTGGCCGAATAGTTACGGCTACAACATGTTTGCCTTCCCGATCTCAAAATGGACCGGCGGCATTTTCTATGAACATACGCACCGGCTTTGGGCCACGGTCGTCGGCTCAATGACCACGATTCTGGCGGTGTGGTTATGGTTGAAAGATGCCCGCAAATGGATGACTTGGCTGGGTGTCGCCGCCTTTTTTGGGGTCGTTGCCCAAGGTGTTTTGGGCGGTCTACGCGTCACTTTGAAAATGGACGGACTCGGAGTATTTCATGGCGTCATTGCCCAGGCTTTCTTCGGATTAGTTTGCGCCCTCGCTTTTTTCACGAGCCGTTTCTGGCTGAATCTCGCCGCGCAGACGAAGCCGTCGCCGGTTCGTCGCGGATTGCGCAGTCACGTTTTGTTCGTCACGGTTTTAATTTTCCTGCAACTCATTCTTGGCGCGACGATGCGGCATCAACACGCCGGACTTTCCATTTCCGATTTCCCGCTCGCCCACGGCCAAATCTGGCCGGATACGAGCCCCACGGCCATCGCGCATTACAATGCCCAGCGCATTGAAGTCATGAATGAAGGCCCGATCACCGCGTTTCAAGTTGTTTTGCAAATGGTGCATCGCCTCGTCGCGTTGTTCATTTTCCTCGGCGTCGCGGCGGCGGTCGGCATCGCGCTGAAGCGTTTCGGAAAAAAGGATTCGCTCACGCGGCTCGCCTGGTTCTGGCTGGCGTTGATTTTGGTGCAAATCGGCCTCGGCATTGAAACCATTTGGTCGAATAAAGCGGCGGACATCGCCACGGCGCATGTGCTCGTTGGGGCGCTTTCGCTCGTGACAGGCGTGCTGTGGTGCCTTATTGCTTTTGGCCGTTCGCCCCATGTTTCGGCGGCGGAATCCCCCGTCGTTTTGGACGCGCAACCAGCGTTGGCGGGTAATAAATAATTTTTGAGTGAAATGAAAGAAGTCTCGGCCGACATTTTGACCGCCCGCACAGCTGAAAAAAGCTGGGTGTCCGTCTTTGCCGATTTGACCAAAGCGCGGCTCACACTGCTTGTGCTGTTGACGACGCTCGTCGGTTTTTATCTCGGCTGGCAACACGTTGCGATGGATTATTGGTTGATGATCAATGCCCTTGCTGGCACCGCGCTGGTCGCGGCGGGCGCGGCAGCGTTGAACCAATTACTCGAACGCGAACACGATGCCAAAATGCGTCGCACGCAAAATCGTCCGCTGCCGAGCGGTCGTTTGCAACCAACCACCGTCATGTTATTCGGCGGCATCACGTCGGTTATCGGTCTCGTTTATCTTGCACTCGGCGTGAATCTGCTCACCAGCGTTCTCGGTGCGGTGACGTTGATCAGTTACGTTTTTATTTACACGCCGTTGAAACGCATCACGTGGGCGAACACGCTCGTCGGCGCGATTCCCGGCGCGTTGCCGCCGCTGATGGGCTGGACCGCCGCGCGCAACGAATTGAGCGGTGAAGGTTGGGCGTTGTTCGCGATTTTGGCGTTCTGGCAACTGCCCCATTTTTTTGCCATCGCGTGGATGTATCGCGACGAATATGCGAAAGCCGGTTTCGTGATGTTGCCGAATATTGATCCCGACGGTCGCCGCACCGCGCAACAGTCTGTGAGTAACACGTTACTGCTCGTGCTTGCGAGTTTGTGTCCGTTCGCGTTTCATATCAGCGGCAGATTTTATCTGGCCAGCGCGATTATTTTGGGCGCCGGCTTTTTGTGGTGCGCGATCCAGTTTTCGCGGCAACTCACGCACGCGCGGGCGCGGCAATTATTTTTAGCCTCGATCATTTATCTGCCGTTGCTGCTGACGGCGCTGGTTTTGGACAAAGTGAAATAAATTTATGGAAGCAAAGGTTCAACAATTTCCGCCGTATCGCCAACCGGACGCGCCGCACGGCCACGACGCGCATGACGACCACGGTGATCACGCCGCGCACGAACACGCGCATCACGAACCGAATTTCTGGCAGAAATATATTTTCTCCAGTGACCATAAAATCATCGGCATCCAATACGGATTCACCGCGCTGTGCTTCATGTTGTTCGGATTTTTCCTGATGATTTTGATGCGCTGGCAGATCGCACATCCGGGCATGACCGTTCCCTTCTTCGGTCACATTTTGGAAAAAGTTCTCGGCAGTGGCGTCGCTCCCCATGGTGCAATTTCACCCGACCTTTATAATTCCTTCGGCGCGATGCACGGAACGATCATGGTGTTTTTGGGCATCGTGCCCCTGGCGTTCGCCGCGTTCGGCAATTACGTCGTTCCCTTGATGATCGGTGCGCCGGATATGGCGTTTCCGCGCGTCAACATGGCGAGTTATCAAGCGTATTTTCTCGGCGGCCTCGTGATGTTCGTGAGCTTTTTCATTCCGGGCGGCGCGGCGCAAGCGGGCTGGACTTCCTATTCGCCGCTGGCGACTTCGATTCCCACGCACGGCCAATTATTCTGGATCATCGGCATGGTGCTGCTGATCACCTCGTCGCTGTTGGGCGCGGTCAATTTCATCGTCACCATCATTCAATTGCGTGCGCCGGGCATGACGTGGATGCGGTTGCCGTTCTTCGTTTGGGCGCAATTTGTCACCGCGTTTATTTTGCTCCTCGCATTTCCGCCGCTCGAAGCCGCGAGTGTGATGCAGTTGATGGACAACGCGGCGCACACGAGTTTCTTCCTGCCCACCGGCCTCGCGGTCGGCGGTCAACTCGCCCACATCAGCGGCGGCGGCAGTCCGTTGTTGTGGCAGCATTTGTTCTGGTTCCTTGGCCATCCGGAAGTCTACGTTTTGATTCTGCCGGCGATGGGGATCGTCTGCGAAATTCTGGCGAACAACACGCGCAAGCCGATCTGGGGTTATAAATCGCTTGTGTATGCGTCACTCGCTGTCGGTTTCCTGTCGTTCATCGTCTGGGCGCATCACATGTATATGACCGGCATGGGCACGAAAATTTCCACGTTCTTCCAGGCGACGACGATGATCATTTCGATCCCGTCGGTGATTATTTTAACGTGCTTCTTCATGTCGCTCTGGGGCGGTTCGATCCGCTTCAACACGCCGATGCTTTTCACGCTCGCGTTTCTGCCGATGTTCGGCATCGGCGGTCTGACCGGTCTGCCGCTCGGGTTCAACGTCAGCGACGTTCATCTGCACGATACCTATTATATCATCGCGCACTTCCATTATGTCGTGGCACCGGGAACGATTTTTGCGCTCTTCGCCGGCGTTTATTATTGGTATCCAAAAATGACCGGGCGACGAATGAATGAATTCTGGGGCCGCGTGCATTTCTGGTGTTCGCTGACGTTCATGAACCTCGTGTTCATGCCGATGTTCGCGCAAGGCATGGCCGGCATGTTGCGTCGTATGTCGGATGGCGGGGCGAATTATTCTGCCGCCGTCAACAGCCGCGCCGGGGCGGAAGTCATCGGCGGTTTGAGCAATAACATGATGTCGCTGCACGTTTGGATTTTGTGGGCGGCCATCGGTTTGGGCATCGCGCAAATTCCCTTCATTGTGAATATTTTCTGGAGCATGTTCCGCGGCGAAAAAGTTGGCGACAATCCGTGGGACGCGACGACGCTCGAATGGCAGACGCCCACGCCGCCGCCGCATGGTAATTTCACGCAAGAAATGCACGTCTATCGCGGGCCGTATGATTACAGCGCGCCCGGCCACGCCACCGATTTCACGCCGCAAAACCAACCTGAAGGACCGTTGGCCCCAAAAATTACCGTCCACGCCCACTAACTTTTTTCCATGGAAATCCCTTACAACGTTCAGCCCCGGCCGGACACCGGCCTTTACAACTCCAAGCTCGGCATCTGGCTTTTCTTGGCGTCGGAAGTCATGCTCTTCGGCGGACTTTTCTCGGCTTACATTTTGCTGCGCGTCGGCGCGGAACCGGGCTATTGGCCGCACGGCTGGCTCGATGTCCGCTTCGGCACGCTCAACACCATTCTCCTCGCGCTCTCGGCCATCACCACGTTGCTGGCGTGGGTCGCGTGCAAAGTTGGCGAGTTCGGTAAATTCAAATTCTTCCACGCCTGCACCATTGTGCTCGCGCTGACGTTCTTGGGTGTGAAAATGTATGAATACCATGACAAATGGATTCACTACGAAATCAAACTCGCCGATGGAACGTTCGCCGACGGCCACATGGAAAGCGCCGTTTACGTGGATAAATCCGGCAAAGAACTGGAATCCCACAGCTATCGTGGCAACGGTTTTACCGAAGTGACCGACGGCGTGACGAACAGCTATCAACTCGCTTCCGTGACGATTGACGGTCGCATCGTGAAAGACGAAACATTGCTCTACGATTTGCGTTCGCAGAAAAATATTCCGCGCGACCCCGTGACCATCACCGCCGATAAAATCACTTCGATGGAAAATTACGGTCCGTGGCACAACACGTTTCTGGCGATTTATTTCACGCTTACCGGCCTGCACGCGTTGCATATTTTGGGCGGCACGTTTGTGATCGGTTACATGTGGGGACCCGGCAGCAAGATGTGGAAAACGAACCGCGAACAATTCACCAACCGTATCGAAGTCTCCGGCCTGTTCTGGCATTTCGTAGACTTGGTCTGGATTTTCCTGTTCCCGGTTCTATATTTAACCTGAGAATTTTATGAGCGATTCGCATCAAACCAAATCTGCCACCGCCCACGCCGCCGTGGACGAGCATCCGGTGGATTTCAATAAATACGTCCGCCTCTGCGCCGTGATTTTTGTCGCCGTGCTGTGTGCTGTGGGCGCGATGATCTACATCTCGTATCTGCCGATGGATCATTACAGCTGGGCGGTGAAAGTAGCCTTGATTCTGGGCGTTGCGACCGTGAACGCGTTTCTCGTCGCCGGTTTTCTCATGCACTTATTGACCGAGAAAAAACTGATTTATACCGTGCTCGCTTTTACCGTATTTTTTGTGACCGGCCTGTTCGTGCTAACGCTTTACGCGATGCATGATTTTCCCGCTGGCACGCAAACGCACTAAAATGTCACTCAAAGCCTTCCATTTGATTTTCGTAACGCTGCTGACCGCGCTGTCGTTCGGCTTCACCGCGTGGGCGTTTACGAACGGTCATCCCATGATGGGCGCACTGGGGATCGTGGCGGCAATTTTAGTGATCTATTACGGATTTTATTTTTTGAAGAAACTGAAAAAGATCAGTTATCTATGAAATCATTACGTCACATCTCGAAAATGATTTTCGCCCTCGCCGCCTTGGCCTGGCTCGCGCCGACCTCGTTGTTCGCGTGCGTCGTGTGTTCGGGCAATTCCAGTTCCTCGCTGGCCGTCGGCATGAACTGGGGAATTTTCACCTTGATGGGCGTGATCGTCACCGTGCTGGGGACGTTCGCCGGTTTTTTTATTTACCTCGTTCGTCGCCAAAACGCGTTCGCCAAGGCGGCGGAGCAAATGGCGGCACAAAATTTGTCTGAAGCAAAAGTATGAAAGAATGGTTCGGAAAATATATTCTCGGGTTACCGCCGCTGGCCTCTGAAAACGGTCAGGACGTGGACAACCTCGTCATCTACGTGCACTGGTTGATGATCGCGCTGTTCATCGGCTGGATCATTTATTTTTGCTACACCGTCAACCGCTTCCGCCAATCGCGGAACCCCAAAGCGGATTACGTTGGCGTGCGCAGCCACACCTCGAGCTTGGGCGTGGAACTGGCTATCGTGGGCATCGAAGCCTTTCTACTCATCGTCATCGCCGTGCCGTTGTGGGCCAAGGCCGTGGATAAATTTCCCGCCGCGAAAGATTCCACCGTCATCCAAATCGTCGCGCAACAATACGCGTGGAACGCCCGCTACGCCGGACCGGATGGAATTTTTGGTAAGCAAGAAATGAAGTTCGTCACCCCCACGGATGTTTTTGGCGCGGACGCATCCGACCCGAATTCCAAAGACGACATTCAAGTGCTCAATGACATTCACGTTCCGGTCAACAAACCGGTCATCGTTTATTTAAGTTCCAAAGACGTGATCCACTCGTTGAAGATCATCGCCATGCGCGTCTGTCAGGATGCGATTCCCGGCATCCGCATCACCGTTTGGTTCAAGCCGACGCAAATCGGCCGCTACCAAATCAACTGCGCGCAACTCTGCGGTCCCGGCCACGCCGCGATGACCGGCGGTTTCATCACCGTTGAAAGCCAGGCCGATTACGACAAATGGATCAAGGCCAAGAGCGGCAAGGTGGACACCTTTGAATAAGCGGTCTTAGGATTTCTTTAAACCATATCCGACCAGCGAATCGGCGCGCGGGTCGGTTTTCCGGCGCGTTTTTTAATCAGCGAAAAAATGAGCGTCGGTGGGCGGTAATTTAAAAGCCACTCATCTACGTTGATGTTCCGCTCAGCTTTCAGATAAAAATATCAAGCGGCTTTTTTATTCGCTTCCAGCCGGGCTTGTCTGCGGTTCATTAAATTTTTCACAAGCCATTTTCCATTCGCTTGTGTAACTTCCGCCGATGCTGAATTACATCTGGCTCGCGCTGGTTGTGTGCGCCGTTCTCATTGGCGGGTGGAACGGACAACTCAAGGAAGTCGCCGACAAAAGTTTCGAGATGGCCAATACCGCCGTCTTGGGCATTGCTTTTGCCCTGATCGGCGTGATGGCGCTCTGGCTGGGCATCATGCGCCTCGCGGAACGCGCCGGACTCGTCGCGTTACTCGCGCGTGCGTTGCGGCCCTTGATGCGGTTGATTTTTCCTGAAGTGCCGGCGGAACATCCCGCGATGGGCTCCATGTTGATGAACATCGCCGCGAACATGCTCGGACTCGGCAACGCCGCCACGCCGCTCGGCTTGCGTGCGATGAAAGATTTGGAATCGCTCAACCCGCGTCCCGGCACGGCGACGAACGCGATGTGCACCTTCCTCGCGATCAACACCAGCGGCATCCAACTCATTCCCGTCACCGCCATCGCGATTCTTGCCGCGAACAAATCCAACAACCCCACCGCCATCGTTAGCACTTCGATCATTTGCACGACCTGCGCCTGCACCTGCGGCATTCTGATGGCGAAGTTCTTAAGCAAATTGCCGATGTTTCGCTTGGCCGCTGTTGAGTCGGTCGCGCAAATGAAAGTTGCCGAGGCGGTGGAAGAAAAAGTTTTGATAAAAGAATCTGCCACTTTGCAGCCGATGAAATGGTGGGGCCACGTCATCATCATCGCCTTCATTTTATTTTTCGGACTGCTGTTTCTGCGCCTCGTTTTTCCGGGAATGTTTGGTTTGGAAATTTCCGTAGAAACAGCGAAAGATCATCTGTTCATCCGCTGTATGAAGGCTTTCTCGCTGCTCTCAATTCCGTTCCTGCTCTCACTATTTCCGATCTATGCTGCCTTGCGCCGCGTAAAAGTTTACGAAGAATTCGTGGACGGTGCGAAGGAAGGTTTTGACGTCGCCATTCGTATCATTCCCTATCTCGTGGCCATGCTCGTCGCCGTCGGCATGTTCCGCGCGGCGGGCGGCATTGATCTGTTAAGCCGCTGGCTCGCGCCGGTGATGAGCGTGTTGCATTTCCCGACCGATCTATTGCCAATGGTGCTGGTGCGACCGTTGAGCGGCAGCGGCTCGCTCGGATTTTTCACGGAGTTGGTGAAACAATTCGGCCCCGACAGTCTCGTCTCGCGCATGGCCGGCACGATTTACGGCAGCACCGAAACCACGTTTTATGTGCTGGCCGTTTATTTCGGTTCCGTGGCCATCAAGCGGACACGTCACGCGTTGTTGGCCGGTTTAACCGCAGATCTGGTGAGTGTGATCACCGCTGTGATCGTCTGCAAAATCATGTTCGCCTGAGTTTGTCGCATCGATCTGTGACCGCCGTGATAAATTAAATTTGCCCATGCGTCCTAGCTCCTTTAACGCAAAATAAACTTACGGGCGGATGTCGTGCGATGACGATTTTGCAAAACCGTGACAACTGCGGCTTGCGGAGTGACTACGATTAACGGCATAAAGAACGCACATGGCCGCCGTCTCCAATCAACGTAAACCTACTTTTTTCTGGCAGGGCGTGTTGATTTTATTACCGGTGGCCGTGCTGGCGATTGTCAGCCTGATTTCCTTGCGGCAAGATGAACGCGCGGCAGAACAGGATGCGCATAATCGCGCCACCGAAAATGTTCAAAGCCTCGCCCACGCCATGCGTTCATCAGTCAATGAAGAAATTCAGCGATTTCTCGTCCTGCAAAACACCTGGGAGATGGAGTTGTATTTAGCCAGCCAACCGTCTGTCAGCAGTGAATTTCCTGATGCGAAATTAAGCGTCGAGGTTGAAAAATGGGAGCACGATTATCCAAAATTGAAACTGCTGGATTCAGCCGTGCCACAAAGCGAAATTTTAATGGATGGGCGGCTGATTGATCCGCCGGATTTTCCCGCTGTGCCGGTTCCGCCGAAATGGTTTCGCGAACTGACGCCCGAACAAAAAGTTTTGTGGGAAAACTTGCGCGCAGCAAATACTCGCACCGAAATTAACGAATGCCAGCAAGCTTTTCTCGATAGTAAACCTCCGGAACAAGCTCAATTGGCCGTGCGTTATCATTTGCATCGTCCGCCGGAACCGCAAATTGGCGATTCGGATGCCATCCCCACCGAGGCGGGAATTTCATTCGAAGAAATTGCCTGTTATCAATTGCTTTCAGCCACCAACGCGCAGTTGACGAACGAACTGCTGCAATCAGTTTGGTGGCAGGTCATTCGGCATCCGTCATTCCTATCGCCCAAGTTGCTGGAACTGGCTGGAGGACTGACGAATCGTGCGACCAGTGACATCCAGCAAAAGTTTTTTTGGACGCAACATCTTTGGAACGGACGGTCACAAGCCGAAATCTGGCTGCAACCATTACGTCGACTTGCGGAGCTGACGAACGGTTGGAACCCGCCGATGTTCTGGTCACATTGGACGGGCGGGTCTGCCAATGATGCGCTGACATTTTTTACGCCCTCAACCTTTGTCAATCCGGGCAATGACTCTGAAGGCATTTCGCTTTCTGGCCGCGGCTATAATGTTTGGTTTGTGCCGCGTGCGGTGCTGGAAAATATTTTCACCAAAACCTTGGCTGAAAATAAATTTTTCATTCCCGGCTATGTCACCACGACGATTTCAGTGGCAGGCAATTCATTAACAGTATCGGGCGTGACGAATTCGACTTCGGAAAAGTCATTGTTAAGCAGCACGACTCAAAAATTCGGCCCGCAAATGATGACAGATGCCGCCAGCTTCGAGTTGAAATTTTATCTCGCCAGCCGGGAACAAATGCTCGCCAGCGAACATCAGCGCGCGAAACTGTTTGGCGTATTGATTTTGGGCGCGGCGCTGGCGGCATTGATCGGTTTCATCGCGGCCTTACGCGCATTCCGGCGGCAGCAACAACTGGGCGAAATGAAATCGAATTTCGTTTCCAGCGTGTCGCATGAGTTGCGCGCACCGATCGCGTCCGTGCGGTTGATGGCGGAAAATCTGGAGCTCGGAAAAATCTCCGAGCCGGTCAAGCAGCAGGAATATTTTCGATTCATCGTGCAGGAATGTCGTCGGCTCTCCGCGCTCATCGAGAGCGTGTTGGATTTTTCACGCATCGAACAGTCGCGTAAACAATACGAATTTGAACTGACTAATGTGTCCGCGCTCGTATCCGCGACCATGAAACTCATGGAACCTTATGCGGCGGAGAAGGAGGTGCGGCTGGCTTTGGAAATCCCCGGTCTCGAAAGTAAAATGACGAATATCGAATGGCAAATGGACGGTCGTGCGATGCAGCAAGCGTTGGTGAACTTGATTGATAATGCGATCAAGCATTCGCCCAAAGGTGAAGTGGTGACGGTCCGCGTAGAAATCAAAAATAACAAACGCGCGACCAACCCTGCCGCAACTTTCAACGATCAACTTGCAACCCTCAACCTATCCGTCGCCGATCATGGCCCGGGCATTCCGCCAGCGGAACACGCAAAAATTTTTGAGCGGTTTTACCGGCGCGGTTCTGAGTTGCGGCGTGAAACGCAAGGCGTGGGCATTGGTTTAAGTATCGTGAAACATATCGTGGATGCGCATGGCGGAACCATTTCCGTGCAGAGCGACATTGGTAAAGGCAGCCGGTTCACGATTGAAATACCCTTAAACCACCAAGACACGAAGGCACAAAGAAAAGGAATATGAAATTGAACTTGGTGTCTTTGTGTCTTGGTGGTTAAAAATTTATGTCCCGCATTTTGATCATTGAAGACGAAGCGCCGATGCGACTGGCGTTGACGGATCTGCTGTCGGCGGAAGGGCATCGCGTCTTCACAGCGGCGAATGGCGAGAGCGGGCTCAAACGCGCACTCGACGAAAAGCCCGATCTCATCCTGCTCGACGTGATGATGCCGAAGCTCGACGGTTTTTCGCTGTGCGGGGAATTGCGTCGGCTCGGTCATGCGATGCCAGTGCTCATGCTTACAGCCAAGGGACAGATTGATGATCGTGTTAACGGTCTGGATGTCGGTGCGGATGATTATCTGGTGAAACCATTCAGCACGGAAGAATTGCTCGCCCGCTTGCGTGCGTTGTTGCGTCGGGTTCAGCGCCACAATAAGGCGTCGATGAAATTATGTTTCGGCGACTTGGAAATTGATCTGGCCCGTCAAACCGCGCTGCGTGGCGAGCAGGTGATTCATCTGACCGCGAAAGAATTTGCCATGTTGCGGCTGCTGGCCGAGGCCGAGGGCGAGCCGGTGACGCGCGAAAAATTTCTAGATGCGGTCTGGGGTTACACGACGTTTCCGACGACGCGCACGGTGGACAATCACATCGCCAGTCTGCGCGCCAAAATTGAGGTCAATCCCGATGCGCCGCGCTGGATCAAAACCGTGCACGGCGTGGGTTATCGGTTGGAAATTAATTAGCCACAGATTTTCACAGATGAAACACAGATGGGGAAATGATTGGAAACCACTTATGCCTGTGCAGAAAGTGTCGCGCGAAGAACGCGACATTTATCTGTGTTTCATCTGTGCCCATCTGTGGCTCAACTGGATTTTGCAAAAGCGTGACAACTGGCCCGGCCAGTTTTTGACATTCTGAATGGAAGCTTATGAAATTTATGAAAATGAAATCAGTCGTTTTGATTTTAGTGCTGGCGGCGACCTGGGCGTCGGCGCAGACGAACAGTCTCACGTCGCTCTTGCAGCAGGGTTTGCTGGAGGAGCAGGCGAATCAAAATCTGGACGCGGCCATCGCGAATTACCAATCGCTCGCCACGCAGTTTGACAAAGACCGGCAACTGGCCGCGACGGCGGTTTTCCGGATTGGCGAATGTTATCGGATGCAGGGCAAGACGAATGAAGCCGCCGCGCAATATCAGCGCGTGCTGCATGATTTTGCCGATCAAACCACACTCGCCACGTTGAGCCGGCAGAATTTGACGGGGATGGGTGCTCCGGCATCACCCACGGGCATCGCGCAGCAAAAAGAATTGTTAGGTGAAGAAATAAAAATCGTTGAGCAGCAACTCGCCGCGCAACAGGAACAGGTTAAAGTCGGTGTTTTACATTCGGATGGTATTTTGCCGACGCAACAAAAACTACTTGAGTTAAAACGACAATTGGCGGCGTTGGATTCAGGTCAAATACTTTCAGCTCAAACAGACACCACTACTGATGAAGAGGACCAGGAAATCCGCCGCATCCAACAAATGGCTCAAAACAGCCCGGATTTGATCAATGCGCGGGGCGAGGGTGGAACGACTCCCTTGCAACGCGCTGCCAGTGCTGGCTGGATTAAAGTGGCGACGTATCTGCTCAATCATGGTGCGAATATTGACAATGTTGCCTTAAATAACGCGGCCCGAGTAGGCAATCGAGCGATGGTGGAATTACTATTGAGCCGCGGCGCGGATGTGAATTCAGATTTCAATGGTCTCACGCCGTTACACCTCGCCGCGCAAAATGGTTTTCACGCCGTGGTGGAAGTTTTGTTGGCCAATAAAGCCGATGTAAATGCCTTGAATGACCGGGGAGAAACTTCTTTATTTTTGGCTGCGCAAAACGGGCAGGTTAAAATTGCCCAAATGCTTTTAGACCATAAAGCCGATGTGAATGCCAAGAGTCAAAACGGTTGGACGCCGCTTTTGATTGCCGCCGGACGGAATCAGCCTGAGGTAATGAAATTACTTTTGGCGGCGGGCGCCAATCCGAATGTGATTGGCGGCGGCACAAACCCGAATAATGATCTCGGCGATGGTCGAACCCCGTTAAGTTTAGCGGCGAAACGCGGATCGCCTGAAATGGTGAAAATGCTTTTGACGATGAAAGCCGATCCCAATGGCGGTGATTTTGTTCCGCCGCTATTTGCCGCGATTCAGCGCAATGATCTCGTTTCTGCCGAATTATTGCTGCAAGCCGGCGCAAACGCGAATGCCATTGGCAGTGCTGATCCTTCATTTATTAACCAAGAGTATTTTCGGAATCTAAGTCGGCATTTAACGCCGCTTTGGCTGGCGATTTATATGAATCAGCTTCCCACGGTGCAACTGCTGTTGAAATATAAGGCCGACCCGAATGGTGATCAAACCACCGGAAATTCGGTGCTATTTAGCGCGCTTTATCTTCCAGACATCCTTGAAACCCTATTAACTGCGGGCGGCAAAGTAGAAACACAGCTTTCGGATAAAACTCTTTTTTTGCTGCATAATGCGGTAACAGGCAACTGGTTGCCAGCGGTGCAAATCCTGCTCAAACATGGGGCAAATGTGAATATTCAAAACACAGGCAATAACTACGAAAAAGGCTACACGCCGCTGATTTTTGCCGCACGGGATATCAGGACTAATATTCTTGAAACCCTGCTGAATAACCACGCTGACCCCAATATCCGGGCGAACAATGGCTTGACGGCTTTGAGTTATCTTAAGGGCTTCGCCAAGCAAGCTAATTCTTCTGATAGGAGAATTTTAGCCGGACAAATGGCTGACATGCTGCGGCAACACGGCGCGTTGGATAATTTGCCGGATTGGGATCGCATCACCGTGAGCCGGCCGGCGGCAAATTTTTCAAAGACACTTTTTTACAAAAACACGAACGATTGGAATCAAGTCAGCCTGTATGATTTGATTGGTGTGCAATATGATTTGCTGACGTCTGCATGGGGTGGCACAACACGGACTTTCGCCAATAATTATGGCAGCTTTGCCATTACCAATGATTTGTCATTTCCGGATTTTTCCAACGTGATTATCCACCATCCATCGGCGGATGGCTTGAAATGGGAAACGCGGAAAGTTGATCTGGCCAGCGGACTGAATTCGGGCAATTGTGGCGGTGATGTGATCTTGCAGTTTGGTGATGTCGTGGAAATTTCCGAAGCAAATCACATTCTCAATCAATCATGGAATGGATTGACCACCAATGAACTTGCCACTTTGAAAACTTGCCTAGCCCGGCATTTGCAAATCACGGTCAATGGTCAAACAACCAATTTTGTTGCGGCTCCACAAGTCACGATCGGTTCTTCAAGCGGGTCTACGTTCGCAGAACGTCTTAAACATTTGCAAAATGGGGTGGATCTATCAAGATTCGAACCCTTCATGCTCTGGCCGGTGTTGGATGAATCAAAAACCTTGCTGTCGTCGTCGGATTTATCACAGGTCAAAGTCAAACGTCACGATGCCGCCACTGGAAAATTACGCGAGTGGACGGTGGATTGTTCGGATCCCAAATCACCGCCGAATTTCTGGCTGCGCGATGGCGATACAATCGAAGTGCCGGAAAGACGATAAGCCGGGAATTTAAACCACCAAGCCACCAAGGAACCCAGTTTTCTTGGTGGTTTTATTTTTTTAAGGGCGGGACGGCGCAGCGATTTTCTCCCAAATTTTGCGGTGGTGAATTTTTACAAAAGCAAACGAAGAACGGGGATTCAAATCTTCATTCAGCTCCTTTGCCTTTGCTTAATTCGATTTGAAGTGGGCAACGCCGCCATTCCACCGTTTTTATGTTTCGCCGTTGAATTTTTCAAACCGCGAAATACACAGAATACGCGAACGGGGACAAAACCTCCCAAATCCAAGACACCAAATCCGAGACCCAAACCTTACTTGTGAAAAACACTGACGCGGGCAGGCGGAAGATTGAGCCAGACGATCTTGGAAGCACGGAGTTTGAACGTGGAGGATCCGCGGGAACGGCGATGATGGATGCGGTAACTGTATTGCACCCAATTGCCGTGCGGTTCGAGGACGTTGCGGATTTTTTGGCCGAGCGCCTCGGCTTCTTCGAGCTTGAAATTCAAGAGCGGCAAACTGGAAATGACGGCGCCAACGGTAGTGACAGAATGCGGCAGTTCCGCGAGCAACGTATCCAGTTTCCACGCATCACCGGCGATGATGTGGGCGCGCGGAAAACGTTTGCGGAGCAGCTTGGCGAGGTTTTCGTTGTGCTCGATGGCGATGAGGCGGTCTTCGCGCAAACCATGTTCGAGCAACGCCAGGGTGACGGCGCCGGTGCCGGGGCCGAGTTCGAGCACGTAACTCTCCGGATCTTTGGGCAACCATTTAGACATGGCCGCGGCCAGTTGCGGTGAACTGGGGGCAACGGAACCGGTGCGCAGCGGATTCGCGATCCACTCCCGAAGGAACAACGTGGAATCAGCCAGCGTCGCGATAATTTTTTTGGCCATGACAATTTTTATTGGTTTCTCGTTGCCGCTGATTTTTCGCTGACACGATAGTTGACGGCTCAAAAGTCTGCCACAGAAAACTTGTGACGATTTTGCGGCGCTAGAAAGAATTTAACCACGGCTGGCCCAGGATTTATTCGAAAGGATGAATGCTGAAACGCCTTGATCCGCGCAGCCCGGTTATTTCCACCTTCGGCTTGGCTTTTTCTGGTCCATCCGTGGTTGAAAAACTTCCGACTTTTGGCGCGCCGTAAAGTGTGCGACTTTGCGCGTATGATTGATGAAAAAGTTCCCCCACAAAATTACCGCTGGCCGTGGTTTGTGCTGGCGATGGTGTTGCTGGGCATTGTGTTGGCGATCGTGTGGATGAGCTACGCCGTGCACCGTGAAAGAGAGGAACGCAATTTCAGCGCCCCGTTGCCCACGCAAGGCCATTAAGTAGGAGGTCAAATACGCTACCGCTTGGCCTATTGGTTACAGTAAAAACCGGATGTTGCCGCTGGTGGTAGACAATTATTCGCCAAAAAAAATCGGGCCGCGCGGTCGCGCGGCCCGATCAGGATTAATAAACCAAGCTTAAGGCTGGGCGGGTTGCTTGCCGAGCAAGACGGGTAAAATGGATTTACCATCAATTTTTTCAGGCGTCTTGGCATAGCTGAGCACGGCGGCGGTGGGCAGGAAATCCACCGGCGACCATTTGAAATCGCTGACTTGCCCGGCGGGAATGTGACCCGGCCACCAGACAATCATCGGCGCACTCCAATCGCCCGCTGTGCGGCTTTGGACGTCGGCTGGCGTGTGGAAAAAATCCAGTTTTTTGTCCGCGAATTTTTCCGGCGGCGCGCTGCTGGTGAAAACCACCATGATGTCGTTCGTCATGCCAGCCTTATTCAGTTCTTCAAACATCCGCCCGATATTGTTGTCGATGCGGGAGATGAGTGCGGCGCGGTTTTTCGCGGCTTGCGGCCAGGGTTCATCGGAATACGGCGCATCGCTGGGCACGGGAAAATCAACCTTGTCGGCCGAGGCGGAACGCGGCGCGGGCACGTTCATCAACAAAAAGAACGGGCGGAAATGGTTGAAGCGATCCGGCTGGTCGTTGTGGATGCAGTTTTTCAGCACGGTGCCGAGTAGGAAATCCGGCAGATAACTGTTTTTTTTGCCATCGAGATTGGCCTGGATGGATTCCCGACCCACGAAAGGTTGCACCGACAGGTTGGTGACATCCACATGGCCGACGGGGTCGTAACGCCAGAAATAGTCGGGATAATAATTGCGCCCTTCGTCGTCCTTCAAAAATCCGGCGAACCGGTCAAAGCCTTGTTTCCACGGTTGATCACCCAGATTCCATTCGCCATAAAGTCCGGTGCGATAACCGACGCGTTTCAACATTTGCGCGAGGTTGTTGTCGCCGGGAGCGGCCGAATTTTTCCCGGTCATGAGCGCGGATTGCACCGCTACGAGATTCGTATCGCCGGGCGAATAATGGTTGAAGCGGATGCCTTCCGCGGCGAGTTTATCGAGGTTCGGCGTTTGAAAATTCGTCTGGCCGTAGCAGCTCAAATCGCCAAAACCGAGGCCGTGGCATTGGATGAAAATGATGCTCGTGCGGTTGGCGAGCGCCACCTTGGGGTGAATATTGGTGAAAATGGACGCCAAGTCATCGGCCTGCGTGGTCGCCACCCATCCCACCAGCGCAGTTAAAACGGCCAACGAACGGTTCAGACAAAAGTTTTTCATTTGTGAACTTTGATTCTGGAAAGGTTAAGCCGTTCAAAGCAATTCTTTTTTATTTGTAAAAAGTGAGCCGTCACGGGCGGGAAAGCCTGGGGCCGCGCCAAGGACCGCGCCTTAATCGGTAAGTAGATGTAATTAATAAACTTTCTTAACAATTGTTGCTGATTCTCAGTGACGACGGTTTCGCTTGTTGCTAATTTTTTCCGCCTATGACCACCGCTTTTAAGAATATTAAGAAAATTCAATTTGAAGGCCCGTCCTCCAAAAACCCGCTGGCGTTCAAACATTACAATGCCGACGAGATCGTTGAAGGCAAAACGATGCGCGATCACATGCGCTTTGCCGTGGTTTATTGGCACACTTTTCGCGGCACGGGCTCGGATCCGTTCGGCGCGGGCACGATGCAACGTCCGTGGGATGATGGCACTAATTCTGTCGCCAATGCGCAGAACCGCGTGCGGGTCGCGTTTGAATTTATCGAAAAATTAGGCGCACCGTTTTACGCGTGGCACGATCGCGATGTCGCGCCGGAAGGCCGCACGTTGGCGGAATCGAATAAGAACTTTGATGCGGTCGCGAAAGTGTTGATGGAAGAACAAAAGCGCACCGGCGTAAAATTGTTGTGGGGCACGGCGAATCTATTTTCCAATCCGCGTTTCGTGCACGGCGCGAGCACGAGTTGCAATGCGGATGTATTTGCTTTCTCCGCCGCGCAAATCAAGAAGGCGATGGAAGTCACGCACGACCTCGGCGGCGCGGGCTACACGTTTTGGGGCGGCCGCGAAGGCTACATGACGTTGCTCAACACCGATATGAAGCGCGAACAGGAACATCTCGCGAAGATGTTGCACCTCGCGGTCGCTTACAAAAAGCAGATCGGTTTCAAAGGCCAATTTTACATCGAGCCGAAACCGAAAGAACCGACCAAGCATCAATACGATTCCGACTCGGCGGCGTGCCTGAATTTCCTGCGCGAATACGATTTGCTGTCGCACTTCAAACTGAACATCGAAACGAATCACGCGACGCTCGCGGGTCACACGATGCAGCACGAATTGGAAGTTGCCGGTGCCGCGAACGCGCTGGGTTCCATTGACGCAAACACGGGCGACGAATTGCTCGGCTGGGACACGGATCAATTTCCGACGAACATTTATCTGACGACTTACTCGATGCTGGCGATCTTGAAATACGGCGGCCTGACGACGGGCGGCGTGAATTTCGATGCGAAAGTCCGCCGCGAAAGTTTTGAACCCGTGGATTTGTTTTACGCGCATATCGGCGGCATGGACGCCTTCGCGCGTGGCTTGAAAATCGCCGCGGCGATTCGTAAGGACGGTCGCCTCGCAGATTTTGTGAAGCAACGTTATGCCTCATGGGATTCCGGCATCGGTGCAAAAATCGAAAATGGCAAAACCAGTTTCAAAGAACTCGAAACTTACATGCTGAAGAAGGGCGAAGTGTCCGCAAGCACCAGCGGTCGTCAGGAATATTTGGAGAATCTGATCAACGAATTCATTTGATCGGCAACGCAAAAGTGCCGTTTGGCCGACGCGTTAATGGTTGAGCCAAGCCGGCAAAATAGTTGCAATCTCGTTTAGAATGGGCGGAGCAGCAGCTCCGCCCTAACATTTACGAGATGCATTATAAATTTTCCGACTTCACAACCTGCAATCCCGCTTTCAAATATCCCAGGGCATAAGCCATGCCCGCGTGCCACGGTGCGGCGCAACTCATCTGCGGCGCGTGATCGGGAATGACGACGCCGGTGAAATTATTTTTCTGCAGAATTCGCAGCACCCGCAACACATCCACTTCGCCATCGTCAATGAAGGTCTCTTTGTAGAACGGCACTTTGTCGCGCACGTTGCGGAGATGAACGTAGCCGATTTTATTTTGGCGACTGTAAGTTTCCGCCGCGTCATAGACGTTGCCTTCGGTCATTTCGGCGAGGGTGCCAACGCAAAATTCCAACGCATTACGCGGACTTTTTTTCAGGTCAATTAACTTCTGATAAAGCGACGGTTGATAAACCAAACGCGGTTGCGCACGAACGGTCGGCATCGGTGGATCATCGGGATGCGCGGCCATTGTTACGCCCGCCGCTTCGGCGACGGGAATAATTTCATCCAGGAAAAATTTCAAGCGCGACCACAATTGTTCATGCGTCGCCGAGGGCGCGTCGCCTGCCGCCGCATTACGATCGTAGACCATGTTCCACGCCATGCCGTTGGGTAACGGCTTATCGAGCGGGCCGTCCATGCCCACCGCTTCCGCGTCGCCGCGCGCGAACTTGCCTTTGACGCGACCCGCCACACCGGCGATGGAAAAATTGTAGCCAAAAACCGGAATGCCTGCGCGGCCGACATTGCGGATGATCGCCTTAACATTTTCGATCTGTGGCAATTTTTTCGGACCGTCCAACAAAATATCGTGCCAATGCGCCGGGTCGAAATTCTCAATGGCTTCGAGTTCAAGACCCGCGTCGTTGATTTCTTTTTTGATCGCGGCGAGTTCTTCGTAAGTCCACAACTGATTCGGATCACCCGCCAAACCCCAGCCCGCGTCGTCGCCGACCGGTTGATCGCCCGGCTGATTGCTGCGCGAGGAGCGAAAATAATCTACGAGGTGAATGACCAGATGCGTGCAACCGCATTGTTTGGCGAAACGATAGTGTTCCGCGTTCAATTGATGGCGATAGAGTCCGAGCCCAAGTTTCATGGTGAATGGAATCCAGATTAGCGAATGAACCAGTGAGAGGACAGGTGAAAAGTGGTGCTGGTTAGTGAACTATTTCCAAACTGATTTTAGCAATAAATCTGGCTTTCGTCGGGGCTTGGCCGCTTTGCCCCACCTCCGATATCGTTGACATTGAGGAAAGTCTGAAATAAAACGTCAAAATGAAAGCTGTGATCGGTCGCAAAGTGCGACCTAATACGTTTTAGCTTGTTCGTGCGTCATGAAACGAATTGTCCGCATTTTGATTTTGGTAGTGGTGACCGCAGTGGTTGGTGTTGGCATTTATCATTTTTTGCCGCCGAGCGAAGCCGGACAGCACGCAGTTGAGCAGTTGGCCAGCGTTCACATATTTTCATTTGGCCCGACCGGATATGCTGGTGCTATCCCAGAGCGTGAAGATGATTTCTTTACCATTGTTGCGAGTCGACATTCCTCGCACCTCTTTTGTGATCTGTATGAGCGCGGCACGCCGGAAGCGAAGCTCTACGCAATTTGTGGGTTGCATTTAGCGCCTGGAGATTTTGATACTTACGCCGCTCGTTTTGTCCAAGAGACCACGAATGTTACGACCCAAGGTGGATGCATTGGCAACACGATAGGTTCAGCGGAGGCGGTTTCAGTCATCAAGCAGGGAGCGATTGATAGTTACTTGCTGTTGCGTCGTGAGATTGAGCGAGCAAGAATCGAGTATGAGAGGACGAACAGACCAGCAGCCTAACCAATTACCAGAGCCAACCGCCGTTGGCGCCGTCACTTTCGCTATCGCAGGTCACGTTACGAGTCGGCGGTGGCTCAGCTGGTTACGGTAGGAATCATTCGTATGTTTCTGTTTCAACCATTCAAAGACAACAAAATGTGGCGGAGAGTGCTTTCGGTAGCGTTTGGCTGTGCTTTTTTGGTGTGGGGTTTGGTTTCCATTTATAAAGGGCACATTACCGCTTTTAGGTTTTACCACCATACCTTTTCTGCGACGAATGATCCGCTTGGTTTTTGGATCGTGGTGGTGCTTATTCTGTATCTTGGTGTGGGCTGTATTTACCGTGGAGTCATAGGTAAGAGATGAGGATGCCGAACCCATTGAAGGAGCTTGAATTCTGAAACAGGGAGTGAATGCGCTAGGCATTTGTATTTTAGTTGGGCTTGATTTCACAGTTTTCAGGGAAATGGTAGCCCGGGGATTACGGAGCCTTCCGCGGTTCGAGCAGTCATTAGATTCATTCAAAGATAGCGGCTTGGCTTCAGCTTGAGAGTGAACCAGTAACGATGATTTTTTGTAACGATCGGCACTGACTAAATCCGATACACTTACTGCCTAGATAAATGACACTGCCAGCGCTTCCGGCTGCAAAATTTACCACTACCGCCAAGGCTTGGAATAATTCCGACTCAATTTTAGGTTGGTGTAATCGTCTTAACTTCAGTGACTTATAATGACGGATTTAACTCTAGAGGGCAGCTATGTGTCTCATAAATAACATAATCATGTATCTAGCGAGATCGTGAGTTCGGGTTAAAATGATAGCACATATGCAACGTGTCAAATGGCAGCAATTTATATCAAAAATAGGAATTAGCAGTTTAGTAAAGCTGATTTCTGGTCGCCTCGCATTCAGCTATTTTAAACCCTGCGTCTTGCCAACGATGGGTCGTTTATTTTTCTCCAGCTCCGTTGCGTAAGCACGAGCCATTATTCAATACGGGATCAGAATATTCAATGCGGCAATAAAAATGGGATTCAAATCGGGGAACTTATAAAAATGAAAACGCTTACCCTTATCAAGACGGCCATAATTATCGGTGCTTTATGCATTGGCAGCAATGTGCTGCTGGCACAGCCGATGACCCAAACCGTGGTCAACTCGGCCAATACCACCGTCCCGGATGGCGACCCGACGGGGATTGCATCCACCATTGATGTGTCCGGCTATGCCGCGGGCGATCAAATCACCCAATTGAAAGTGTTGTTAAGCATTACCGGCGGTTACAACGGCGATTTATATGCCTATCTGAGCGGGCCAGGAACCGGCTTTGCGGTGTTATTAAATCGCGTCGGAGTTAGTTCCACGGATTCATTTGGTTACGCGGATGCGGGCTTCAATATTATTTTAGATGACAATGCGGCGAACGGAAATATTCATTACTACCAAAACACATCCAATCCCGGCGGCGGTCAATTGACCGGCACTTGGGCGCCAGATGGTGAGGCTGTGGATCCCGTTAGTGGTGCGGTTGGGGAATCTTCGTCGTCGGCGATGCTGGCCTCATTTATGGGCGGCAACCCGAATGGCACTTGGACTTTGTTCGTGTCGGATTTGAGCAGCGGAGGTGAGCCCGCCAGCACCCTGGTGAGCTGGGGGATGACCATCACGACGGTGCCGGAGCCGCAAGCGTGGGCGATGGGGGCGATGGGCGCCTTGATTCTGTTGGCAGGTCTTAATTGGCGGTCGAAGGTGGGTTAATTCTTCAGGAAAATTTCAAAATGAAAAATCACACGAATCAATTTCAAGGTGTCTTGGCCGCTTACAGTCGCCAATTCGGTTTATTACTGGCCGTGGCGGCTGGCGTCATCGGGGCAGCGATGACCGCGGAGGCGCAGACGCTTACCAGCAGCGGGGCCTATACCTACTGGTGGCGCGGGTTTACGACCGGCGATCCGGCCACCGCCTCGAATTGGTCAACGAATGATAGCTCAACGGGCACCGCTTCCTCGGGGCCCTATGCTTCGCCGTATGGCGTGGGCATTTTCAATACTTCGGTCAGCAATAACGTTTCCGTCTTAGCCTCGAGCGCTTCTTTTGTCGCCGGCGCTTTTATCATCAATAATTCCAATTCCACGACCATTATAAACAATGCCAATTATACGGGGCTTAATGGGTTCACCAATAATGGCACGGCTTATGGCGTGGTGGCCAATCCAGGTGCGGGCGCGGTCTTGCTCTCGGGAATTCAGCCGGCGTTCAGTCAGACTTGGCTGAATAACGGTAATGGGTTGATGATTATTAGTAACGGCGTAACCGCCAGTT
Source organism: Methylacidimicrobium fagopyrum (assembly GCA_026225255.1). Classification (GTDB taxonomy): domain Bacteria; phylum Verrucomicrobiota; class Verrucomicrobiia; order Limisphaerales; family UBA11358; genus UBA11358. Next base: position 36,119 of record JAMFSJ010000006.1, read on the forward strand.
CCTCTCTTCAGCCCTATGCTTCGGCACCGCTGCCGCTTACGTTGACGCTCGGCGGCACGGGCAAGATTTTGATCAAGGCCAATATCGTCAATGCCTCGGCGGCCAGCACCATCAGCTTGGTCTATAGCGGGACGGGCACCTTATTCCTGAGCACTAACAACACGTATACTGGCAGCACGACGATTTCGAGCGGCACGCTCGCCCTGACTAATGCCGGCACGCTGATCACGACGCCCGCACTCACCATTAATGCGGGCGCCACATTGGATGTGTCGGCGCAGACGAACTTCGTTCTGAGCACGACGAATGTGCTTTACGTCAGCGGCACGGGCATTGGCAGCACGGCCAGCGCCATCAAGGCGGCGACCAACGGATCAGTGAACTTGGGCGCGCGTCCGGTCGTGATGACGTATGACGGCTCACATCCGGCCTTGTATGTTTCGCAGGGAACATTATCGGTAAGCAATAACACCTTCATCATCAATACGGCTTCGACCTTGCCGTTGGCGAACGGCACCTATGCCATCGCGCAGCAGGCCGGCGGCAACATCAATACGAACAGTGCCAATGCCTATACCATTAGCGGCACGGCCTTGAGCGCCGGTTCCACGAGTTCGATTTTCGCGAGCAATAATGTGTTGTTGCTGGCGATCAGTAATGCCACGACCAACGCGGCGCCGCTCACGGGCATTGCGCCAAACAAATATTATTGGATTGCCACCAACAATGCCGATTTTGCGACGATCAATAATTGGGGCACGAATAGCGCCAATACGAACCGGGCGAGCAGTTATCCGGGGACGACACCGGCGCTGAACAACATCGCTCTCTTTAATTATCCGGCGAGCAATAATGTGGCAACGACGGTATCCGTGAGCACGGCGGAAACCTTTGGCGGCTTGATTATCAATAACAGCAATACGACGACGTTTCTGCCGACGGCGGCGGCGGCGTTTACGTTGAAGGGCTTCACGAATGATTTGAGCGGAACACTTTACGGTATTGTAGTGAATGCTTATGCGGGGTCCGCAGCGATCGGTTCGACCAACACGGCCAATGATCTGCCGCTCACTTTGGGCCGCAGCCAGACATGGTTGAACAATGGCACGGGACTTCTCTCCATCAGCAACGCGATGAGTATTCCATTAGGCACGAATCTGACATTAGGCGGCGCGGGCAATATTTATTTTGGCGGCAGCATCACCAGCGCGGGATCATTGATTATCAATGAATCCGGCACAGCGATCTTGGGGGCAAATAATACTTACAGCGGCGGCACGACGATTCAGTTGGGCACGCTGGCCTTGACCGGTGCGGGCATGATTGGCAATGGCGGTAATTTCACCTTAAATGCGGGCGGCATCTTGGATGCGTCCGGCGCGACCTCGCCTAACTTCAACCTGGGTTCCGCCACCACGTTCGTGGCGTCCGGCACGGGGACCAATGTTGGCAGCACGGCGGCGACGATCAAGGCGGCGACCAATGGCACGTTCAATCTGGCTTCGCAGCCGATCATCCTGACCTATGACGGTTCGCATCCGGCGTTCTATGTGTCGCAAGGTCAACTGTTGCTGGTGAATAATGCGTTCACGGTCAACAGCACTTCGGGTCAGGCATTGGCGAACGGCATTTATCCGATTGCCCAGCAAGCGACCGGCAACATTGCCGGGTCGGGATTGTATTCGGTTGGTGGTTCGGCAGTGCCGACTGGGGGCACGAACACCATCGTGGTGAGCAACAATGTCGTATATCTGACCATCAACACGCCCTATTTACAAAATAATACCAATAGCCAGTCCGTGCCGGCGACGCAGACGGGAGTTGCGATCACGAGTGTTGGCACCGATACCTTCTGGTGGCGGGGGGCGACCAACGCAGACTTGACCGCGAGCACGCCTTGGTCCACGAATGATACCACCTCGGGAACTTCCAGCCTTTCTCCGATCTCTGATCACTTTGGGGTGGGTGTTTTCAATATTTCAGCGACCAACAATAGCGCGGTCGTGGCGTTCACGCCGGTGAACGATTTCAGTGCGGGTGGTTTTATCATCAATAACTCCAACTCTGTGGCGATCATGGATAATTCTCAGTTCACTCTTCGTCTGACTGGATTCGCTAATGGCGGCAGCAGTGCCAGTTTCGGTGCAAACAATACACTTTACGGTATCGTCGTTAATCCGGGTGCTGGCCCGGTCACGGTGGCAGGCGTGTTGCTGGCTGGCAGTCAAACCTGGCTCAATAACGGCACTGGCCTTTTGACCGTCACCAATAACTCCGGCGGCTCAGGATTTCTTCCCAACGGCTTGGGTAATTATAGTGCCGTCCCTTTGACTTTAACCTTGGGCGGCGCCGGCAATATCTCAATCAGTGCTAAAATCGGGGTGCCGACGGGTGCCAACGGTGGCAGTGGAAAGTTAGCTCTAGTTTACAATGGTAGTTCAACCTTGTTCTTGTCTAATACTAATGACTATTCCGGCGGCACCACTATTGCGAGCGGCACGCTGGCTTTGACGAATATCGGGACGATGGGCAGTGGCAGTGTCAAGATCGGAGCCAGTGCGACCTTGGACGTGAGCCGGTTGACTTCCGGAGTCTATACCTTAACCAACAACTTGACGGTCGGCGGCACGGGAACCAATCTGAATACGGCGGCCGCCACCATCAATGGCGTGGCGGGTGGAACGATCAACTTGGCGTCGACCCCGATCACGATGAACTACGACGGTTCGGATCCGTCCCTCTATGTTTCGCAAGGCATCTTATATCTGTTGAATAACACATTCACGATCAATACCCCGGGCCAGGTCCCCTTGACCAATGGCACCTATGTCCTCGCCCAACAACAAACCGGTAACATTGTCAGCGGTGGCAATTACACCCTTCAAGGCTCGGCGTTGAGCGTAGGCGGCACCGGCTCCATCACGGTGAGTAATAATTTACTCTTGTTGACCATCTCGGGTGCGACTGGTATCCCCCAGCCAGTCAGCGGTCTGGCGCCGCGAAAACTCTGGTGGTTGGGACCCCCGAATAGTTCGTTTGGCACGGCGGCTAATTGGTCAACCAATAGCACACTGAATTCGAATACGGGATCATGGGCTCCCGGTGGTCTGACGACCGATGTCGCCATCTTTGATTATCCGGCCAGCAATAATGTGTCCACGACTGCCTCCCTTACCACCACCTACACATTCGGCGGTATGATCTTCAACAATCCTGGCTCCACAGCGATTCGGAGCACGGGTGCCGGGGCGAACCTTACTTTGAATGGTTTCACCAATGACAGCAGCGGGACGTATTATGGCATCGTTATGAATGCTGGTGCTGGGGCCACGAGTTTTTATATAACTAATAATGGCAGCTTGCCAGCCATCCTAGTCAACAGCAGTCAAACTTGGTTAAACAATAGCTCCAATGCCCTCAGTTTCACCAACCAGGTATCACTTTTGACCAGCACGATTTTGACGCTGAGCGGGTCGGGCAACATCTACTTTGCAAGTAATATCATTGGCGCCGGAGCCGTATTGCAAAACAGTGCGGGAACAACGTATCTGAGCGCCAGTAATTCCTACGCCGGCGGCACCACAATTCAAAGCGGCACCTTGGTCTTGACGGGTGGTGGCACGCTTGGAATCAGCAATAGCGTGGTCATTGGTGCGGGCGGCACGTTGGATGTCTCGGGATTGCCGACCAATAATTTCTATCTGCCGACGAGTGATAGCTTAATCGCCAATGGCACTGGCTCGGGCAGCTCAGCCGCAACGATTAAAGGTCAATTGGGCGGCACGGTGAACTTGGGTTCCTCACCGGTGATGTTGAATTATAATGGTGCAAGCCCCTCCTTATCTATTTCGCAAGGCACCCTCGTGCTGAGCAATAACGTGTTTGTCATCAACTCAACCACGGGGATTCCACTGACGAACGGCGCCTATGTCGTGGGGCATCAAGCCGTCGGTAACATCAGCAATCTCAGCACGACCAGCTTCTCGGTTTACGGCACAGCTTTGGCGAATGGTTACACTTACTCCTTGTTCGTCAGCGGCAGTGATTTAGTGCTTGGCGTGGGGGCGCCGTATTGGAATGCCAGCAGCACGAACTGGCAATCGCTCAGCGCCTGGTCACTTTATAGCAGCAGTTTGAATCCGACGTTATCCACCTTGCCGGGTATCTACGACACGCCGGTGTTTAATATGACGCTTTCCAATGCCGTGAATCAGGCCTTGAACCTCAACGGCAACGTGAGTGTGGCGGGTCTGGTGTTCAATAACTCAGGCACAACGGCCTTGACCGGTGGCGGCACCGGCGGTTACAGCCTGATGACGGGGGCAAACGGCATCACGCTCAATCCGGGGGCAGGTGCGGTGACCATTGGCGGCCCCGGCGCGAATCAAACCGTGACGAACTTGCTCAGCAGTAATCAGACTTGGGCGAACAACAGCACCGGCACGTTGACGGTCAGCAATGTTCTCGCCAATGGCGTCGCCACGCCGGTGACGTTGACGCTGGCTGGCACGGGCAACATTGCTTTGCCGGGCACGATCAAGACCAACATTGCGGTGGATTATAATGGCAGCGGCACGTTGACCTTGGGCGCGAGCAATACCTTTAACATCGGACTGACGATTGAGCAGGGCATCGTGAAAACTTTGCCAGCCACGGGCATCAACAGCGCCTTCGGTAATAATGCGACGGTGACGTTGGGCAATGTTCAAAACGCCAGCACCAACTTGAACGCCCGGATCAGCCTGGCCAATGGCACTTACACCAACGGCCTGGTGTTATCGCCGAATCCGGCGGGCGACTTGATCATTGGGATGCAACCCGGCAGCACGGTCAATCTGACCGGCGGCGTGACGGGGGCCAACGATTTGGTGCTCTACGAAAGCACGACGGGCGTGCTGAACATCAGCAATCAGCCGATCAATAACGCGGGCAGCCTGACGGTTGCGCCGAACACGGATACGAACTCCGGCCCGACGACAAGCGCGGTGAATGTCTATTCTGCGATTGGCGCGAACGTGAGCTCCGTGATCGTGACGACGAACGGTTCGCTGGGAACCAACGTGTTAGTCTTGCGGGAACAAACCTCTACACCGGCTCGACGACGATTGGTGGCACGTTGATGTTGACGAACAACGGTTCACTGGTGAGCACCAATATTTCCATCGGCACCGGCGGCACGTTCAACGTCGCTGGTTTGAGTTCCACGTTTGCGTTGGGCGCGAGCCAGACGCTGGCGGCCGGCAGCGGCGTGGGTAATTTGGTAGGTAATGCGAATTTGAGTTCCGGCACGGTAGCGTTGAATTATACGAATGGCATTGTGCCGCTGGCGACCATCGGCGCCTTGACGTTCTCGACGAATACAACCCTGACTGTCAGCAACACGAGCCCAACGGCCTTGGCGGCAGGGAAATATCAAATCATTTCGACGACGGGCGGCATCAGCGGCGCGCTGCCGACGGTGACGGTCACCGGCAGTGGCATTGCGAATGGCGCCACCACCCTGCTGCAAACGAACAACGGCAATCTTTATTTGATCGTGGCCGGTCAACCGACGGCGACGAACTTAACCATCGTGGTGCCGGTGGGCGTGAACATCAATTTGCCGATCAGCAATCTGGCTACGAACTGGAGCGATCCGAACGGCACGAACGTGACGTTCGCTGGGGTGACGACGAACTCGGCGAACGGCTTGCCGGTGACGACGAACAGCACGACCATTTTGTATACGCCGACGAACGTGATGACGGACACAATCACCTATTCAATCGTTGACGGCTACGGCGCGACGAACGTGGGCACGATCACCGTGATGGCGGAAAATCAGACCTTGCCGCCCGGCTTTACCCTGGCCGCGGGTAGTTATTTAAGTCCGCAGACCGTGTCCATCACGAACGCGGAAGCCGGCGCGACGATTTATTATACGACGAACGGCACGACGCCGACGACGAGTTCAGCGTCTGGCAGCAGCCCGGTGACGATTACATTGCCCGGAGCAACGAATGGCTTTGTGATCCAAGCATTGGCGGGCAAAGCGGGCGAAATTATCAGCCCCGTGGTGAGTGCGACGTATAACACTATCGTGACGCCGACCTGGACGAATGTGTTGGGCGGCAGTTGGACGAACGCGGTGAACTGGTCGAACAACGTGGTCGCGAACGGCAGCGGGGTGACGGCTGACTTCAGCCAGCTCACCTTGCCGGCGAATCCGGAGACGGTAACGCTGGATGGCGCGCAGACGTTGGGCCAATTAATCTTAGGCTCGGTAGGCAACACGAACGGATGGTTAGTAGCCCCGGGTAACGGCGGCAGTCTGACGTTGAACAACGGCACGAACACGCCGGTGATCAGTGTGACCAATGGTGTTTCCACAATTTCGGCTCCGATCAGTGGCACGAACGGTTTGGTCAAGAATGGCACCGGCACGTTGACGTTGACGGCCACGAATCCGCTCACGGGCAGCGTTGTGATCAGCAACGGCACATTAGCCGTGACGAGTGCGGGCGCACTGGCCGCTATCTCAAATATTGTGATCAATGCGGGCGCGACCTTTGATGCGTCAGCGGTGACGAACTTTACATTGGGCGCGAACCAGACGCTCACGGCGTTGGGCACCGGCACAAATATCGGGAGCACGGCGGCGACGTTGCTTGGCGCGCCGAACGGCACCGTAAGTTTGGGCTCGAGCGCGGTGATATTGGATTATAACGGCAACAGCGGCAGTCCGGCGTTATATGTGCCCCAGGGAACTTTGGTGTTGAACGCGAATCCGTTCACGATCAACACGCCCGCCGCGTTGGGTAACGGTTTTTATGTGATTGCGCAAGCGTCGAATAATATCACCGGCACCGGACCTTACACCGTGAACGGCACGGCCTTGGCTCCCGGTGCGACCGGCACGATCACGGTGGTGGGCAATCAATTGATTTTGACCGTAGTAAACCCGGTGTTGATCTATACGAATGCCGACCCGGCGACCAATGTGTTTTTCGGCAACACAAATGTGACGGGTATTATTTTCGAGGGGACGAATGCGACGACGGTGATCGGCAGCCCGACGAACGTCACTCTGACGGTTAATGGTTCTGGAATTACGGCTGATCCGGGTGCTGGCCCGGTGACGATCGGGAGCACAAACGCGGGTTCGGCGGTGAATGTTCTGGTGAACGGCAACCAGACGTGGACGAACAATAGTGGGTCGGACGTGACGGTATTGAACACGATCAGCAATGCGGGGACCAATCCGGCGACGTTGACGTTAGTCGGCACGAACGGCTTTGATTTACCCGGCACGATTGTGGACGGCAACGGGCCGTTTGGTCTGGTGCAAGACACGACGGGCACGTTGACGCTGGGCAGCAGCAATACGTTCAGCGGCGGGGTGATTGTGGATCAAGGCAACGTGGTAACCGGCAACGCTGCGAGCGCGACGAACGTGAACTCGGCGTTTGGCAGCAACCCAGTGATTATCTTGGGGGATGTGAATCCGAACACCAATCCGGCGAGTCTGAATTTGGGCACGGGCGTGCTCACGAACGCAGTGTTGCTGGCGGGGGGCACGACGGGTGACCTGACGATCGGTGCGAATACGAACGGGACCGCGACGTTTACGGGCGGCGTGACGGGCACGAACGATTTGATTTTGGCGAGCAACCCGGGCGGCAGCCTGACGGTCAGCGGCAACCCAGTGAACAACACGGGTTCGTTGGCGATCAACGGTGACGGCGGAACCGTGACCGTGAATTCGACGATCGGCACGAACGTGTCGGGCGTGACGATTGGTGCGGGCACGAACGTAGTGACGTTGGCGGGCACAAATCTTTACACCGGAACCACGACGATCGACGGCACCTTGGCCTTGGTTGGCAAGGGTTCGATCGCGGACAGCACGAACATCGTGATTGATCCGGGCGCAACCTTTGATGTCAGCGGATTGAATACCCCATTCGCATTGGGCACCAACCAGACGCTGACGGCAGCCGGTGAAACGGGCCATATCGTTGGCTCGACTGATTTGAGTTCCGGCCAATTGGTGTTGAACATCAATTCGACCAATCCGATCCCGGCGTTAACCATTGGCAATGGCACTTTGACGTTGCCCACGAACGCACCCATCCAGATCAACAACGCGGGTCCGGCGTTTACGCAGGGCAATTATCCGCTCATCGCGACGAATGCGAATGGGGTGATTGCTGGTTCACTGCCGACGTTTAACATCGGCGGCAACGGTCTGGCGCCGGGCCTGACGAACAGCTTGCAGATCATCAATGGCCAACTATATCTCGTGGTCAAAGCCTTGCCGCCCGTGGTGCAGACGATGACCATCGTGGCGACGAAAGGCTTGAGCTTGAAGATTGCGTTGGCAAATGTGGCGACGAACTGGAGCTCGGCTTCGGGCAGTCCGGTCAAGCTGGCGGGAGTCACTCTGAGTTCGACGAATGGCGCGACGTTGAGCACGAATAGCACATTCATCTTATACAAATCCCTAGTAACAGTCGTCGACCAGATCAATTACACGGTGACGGACACGAACGGGCTGATTGTGGCTGGCCTGATCAATATCGTGCCGAACAACATGGTCAGCGGTCAGGTGAATAGCTTGACGGTCACGGGCGGCACGGCGATGGTGAACTTCGCTGGTATCCCCGGCTTTACTTACAACGTGCAAGTTTCGACGAATTTGACCAGCTGGAGCACCGTGGAAACGACGAATGCACCCGCCAACGGCCTGTTCCAATTTATTGATAACGCCGCGCCGACTGGTAGTGCGTTTTACCGCTTGATGTGGAGTGGTAATTGAGGGCTTAAATTAAATTCTAAATGATTTTCCCCAGGGGAGATTTGGTAATTTAAAAAGCTTAAATGAATTGCGGAAATGAATTGAAATCCACGCTATTAAACGTGGGTTGGTCATCAAAGAAACCATAAAGAAAATGTCACCGATTTAAATATCGGGTATTCTCAATGACAAGCGGCACGGTGACGCGAACATAGCCTTTAGATTCGGCCACGACAGGGTGTTTGTATTCAAGAAACTACACTAAGGATAGCGATTCATCCGTGTTGCCATTAGGGTTGCGGACATGTTTCACAATCACCCCCAATTTATCGAAGATTGTGTAGCTAGTAGGCAGGTAACATATGTGTCCTCCGCGATTACACGGGTTTCCGGCACGCTAAAATTCTTGGCCTAATTATTATCGCCTGCTGTCAATTGTCATCAACTGACCCCGCCGCCGTTGGCGCTTTCATTGCAATCCACGCCGCGAGTCGGCGGCGGCTCGGCTTTTATCATGAAGGCGCTTTTAGATAATTTCCCTGCGAGAAGATTAGCCAGCGTCTTTGGTATTCAGAAGGTCATCCCCGTGCAAAAAATCATATCGAACCATAAGGTTTGTGATGGCTGGCAATTTAAGAACTGTAATAAAGAATTCTATATCTGTCAGGTCATAGGTTTATTTGACTATTTTTTGCAGGTTCGGTCGGGTATTCGATAAGGAAGTTCACGTGAAATTTCAATCGATGGATGTTCGCTATTTCCTTTGGAGGAAATTATAAAGCAAAGATTCATCCTGCATTTTCTGAGCTGATACCTACAACCATGCATTTTTTAAGAACAACGGCGGTGGCAATTTTTATAGCGTTCGTTACCGGATATGAAGCCGGGGCGGCTAATAATCCGCTGAATACCATCAAGGCCGATAGTTTTAACATTCAAAATGGCGGCCTCAAGACTGAGGTTTGCAGCGAAGGCGGACGGGACATTTGTTCCATTCACGAAGGGGATTATGTCGCTTTCAAAGACTTCGATTTCGATAGCGGCGTTGCGGGTTTCAGCGCCAGAATAGCCACGCCTAACCGCGGTTCGATCGAAATCAGGCTGGATCGTCCGAACGGGATATTATTGGGCATTTGCCAGTTCAACCCTACCGGCGGCTGGCAAAATTGGAGCGAGGTGACGTGTCCGGTTGATAATTCGCAAGCGGGCGTTAGGGATATTTATCTCGTCTTTCATGGCAATTCAAAAAGATCGCTGGTGAATGTCAGCTCGTTTGTATTTCTAAAATCAATTGCCATCAATCCAGCGCAGATTCTGCCTGGTTTTCCCGACCGGGTAGATGCGGCGGATAATGAGTTGCAGGCGTCAAATGCCTGGGGAATACCCGAGACGGGGTTCACTGACCGTTTTGAAAATGGACATCTTGGCCACTGGAACGCTCATGGCATTACTGTCACCAAAAATGCCGGGGATAAAAATTATTCGGCTGAAAGTTCCGGCACGAATTTCAATTTTGCATTCACGCCAGGCGTTTACATTAACCAGACCGACACGGGCGGCGAATGGCGCACGCTGGCCGAAGCCGCGTTCGCGGCTGACCTTATTCTGGATTCTCCCGAAGCTCATCCGGGAATCGGATTTTCATCGAAGGACGGCAAGCAATGGATTTATGTCACCTTGAACGCGGAAGACAATTCGATGGATGTATGGCGAAAACTGTTTGACGGTTCGGTGACGCGAATCAAACACTATGTTGGAGCCACCAATGCCCCGTTAAATCTTTCGAGCAACGTAAAATATCGTCTGCAAATTGACTGGTCGCCTTATTCGGACGGGTTAATTGTTTTTTTGCAAGACGATACGGGTAAGGAGGTGGCGAACTTTAGAACGGTGATTGATTTGCCGGCGGCACGGCGCCCACTGCTAGTTTGTTCGGGTGGCACCGCCCGTTTTGACAACGTCAAATTTGATCCGACGCTAGACGACTGGAATTTGAAATGGGAATGGAAAAAAAATCCCGTGCTCACGCCCGACGTATGCAATCCAGCGGTCTGGCAAGGAAAGAATGGCAAGTATTACATGATGTGGCGCAAGTTCGGCCAGGATACTTATCATGGTGTGGCCGCGTCGAGCGACGGCATCAATTGGACACGGGTCAGCGACAAAGTTTTGAAATGCACTGGCGATATGAATGTTGTGGTGGATCCGTTTGGCGATGGTTTGGTCTATATCACGCCCGGCGGAAATAAGCTGCCGTGGTTTGTCAGTGACGGCTCCAGCGATTTTACCATTTGGAAAAACTCGGGGCTGAAT
>JAMFSJ010000045.1 GCA_026225255.1 Methylacidimicrobium fagopyrum
GGAAGTCGTAATCGTAGCGACGGAAGTCGTAATCGTAGCGATGGAAGTCGTAATCGTAGCGATGGAAGCCGTAATCGTAGCGACGGAAGCCGTAATCGTAGCGATGGAAGCCGCTTTCCTAGCGAGGAAAGCCGCTTTCCACATGAGAAAAACGGCATTTGACTCGTCAAAAACCTTAAAAACACTGTGGGAAGAGCCGTTTTCGACTAAAAACCGGTAAAACGGCAACTGGCCATGATTCGTTGGGTCGCGAAGCGACTACGGAAATTAGCCAGACACGCAGTGTCTGGTAACGGTAAAGCATAAAAACCCGTCCGGGAGGACGAAGGAAATGTGGAACCGAAGTTGTTAATGACTATTTCCGCCGTCCCGCTGAGACGGGAAAGTCCTATCGGTCGCCAACCAGACACTGCGTGTCTGGCTAATTTCCATCCGTGCCTTTGGCACTTAATTCGCTTTGGTCAGTGGCACAGTGCCGGCGACCGCCGACGTGAGTGAAATTACTTGAAAACACGGTGGCGAGCCACCCCTGCCCTCCGCATCATGGCCCGCCTCCCAGACCCAAACCACTGACTTAAATTATCCTAGACACCCAATAAGGTGAGGCATAAAGTCAGAAACATGAACCGAGATATACCACAAAACTGTGGCCTAATTCAGTATTGGCCTCAAAACTGTGGCATACCTACATGTTAGGCGTATCCGCACCTATGAGTTCACAAGCCGAGCAGATTGAGGTTGAGCTTGCTGATGTTCAGAGCGTCGAGCAGTTGCATGAGCTTCTTGCGGAGTGGTTGGAGTTTCCGCATTACTACGGCAAGAATTGGGATGCCTTTTGGGATATCATCACCGAGCCATATCGTTTGCCGCACCTTTTGAGATTTACTGGCTGGACCGCATTTCAGCGGCGTCTACCAGAGGCTGCCCAGCAGCTTCAGGAGTTATTGCGTGATGCGCCGTCACATTATTCATATATTGATTGCAGTTTTGAATACGCCTAACCCAGCGCTGGAGCCAACGGCGGCTGCTTCTTCGTTTGGAGGTTGGCCGCAAATCCACGCTTGCGCTTCTTCGCGCCGTGGCTCAGCTTTTGGTCGTTAGGCGGCTACACATTTATGAAAAATACATGCACACTCATACTATCGGGCTTGCTTCTTTGTGGCTGTTGCACACAGAAGCAAGCGTCACAGCCAGCTCTAGCGATTGATCGCGTTCAAACCGGAACAGACACGGCTTGGGATCAGGGAGTTTATGTCCTTCATGTCACGAAGCGACAGGGCAATTCGCTTGAGGGCATTCAAATTATTATGGTGGCATCGGATGGAGTTAAGACGATTGTTTCAGCCGACACAGGCACGATTGAGCTGGGGCCGAGTTGTCTTGATAGCGTCAAGGACGAGAATGCAGTGGCGATTACGCTAAAGAATCCAGAGACGGTCACAGGTGATAAGCATACCCAGTCCACACAGATTATGCGTGTGTTGCATAGGTGATATGCTTTTACCGCCGTTTAGTTTCAAATTTGTAGTGCGACAAAACAGTTATTAATAGACTCCATTGGGCGTCTTAAAGCCGAGGCGAAGTGGTGGACGCGTAAGTTCGAGGTTGCGAGTTGAGCGTGTTTAGTCGAGCCATTGATTTTATGAAGCCTATTTTTCCAACCACGTTTTCGTGGCCCAACCCTGCGCCGAAGCCAACGCGGTCGGCCCCGCCAGTTGCGCGCTTCGGCATCCCGATTCGCCACGCCATCGCTCCCGCGTGGCTCAGCTTTTTACCTTAGGCGTCTCTAGCGCATTGCATGAGCCATCCACTCCAACCTATTCGAGATTATTTCCTCGACTGTTTCCGCCAGAGCATCACGAAGGCTCGCAGCGAGCTTGACCAAGTTGTTTCGGAGCTTTTGCTGGAGATTCCGGGCCTCGAGCATCCAGAGTATTGTTATCGGCTTTATCGTGCAGACATCATCGGGAAACGAGACGGCAAGCCGCAGATTTCGGAGGTTGCGGTTGGCGGACGAGAGGTTTTGGATTGGAAGTCAGCCGTGCCCATCGGTGTTAGTTTGGACGCACCGATGGTTTGGTATGGTATTGAGTTTGAGGTGTTCGGTGCGCCGCCAGACGAGCGCGCACTTATTGATTGGACGACACGCTGGATGGACATTTCGGATAGTCGGTTAGACAATTCGGCGGAGTTTCAGCAGGTTGTTCACAGCGTCACGCCGCCACAAATCACGGATTCTAGTTTTAGCATTTCGATAAATTTTGGCAGTGCCCCGACAGCGCGTTTGACGAGTTGCTGCAGCTTTTGGTGCGAGACGCCCGACGAGTGTCCGTGGGTTCATTTTTTCTTTCGCGTAGCTCAGTATGAGTTCGACCGAGACGTTCAGTTTCTTTATGCCGTGCCGCAGGAGCAGCAGGCCGACGCCACAGTTTTATCTTTTTTTCGTATCCTGAATCAGTTACTTGAACCGTATGCCTAACCGCCAACCGCCGTTGCCGCTGCGATTGCAAGTCACGCTATTGTTCGACGGTGGCTCAGCTTTTACGTTGGGGACATCATTCGCGCCATGAAAACATTCATCTGGCTTTCGACAGCAGCTTTCGGGCTGGTTTGTTTTACTTGCTGGATTATGACCAAGTGGTCGCTATTCTGGCTCGCAAATTCAGACCATCCGGGCACCGCACACCGGATTATCATTGAGCATTATTATGGCTGGATACTTGGGTTGCCGATTCCTTGGGTGATTTGGTCGGCCAGCCTTACATTTCGCCGGCAGGAGGCCACTACGTCAGCATTATTCACCTTTGCCGGGACTTTGATTTTGGCGGTTGCTATTGTGGTTTGTGTCGTCGTTTTAGATGTTGTGCCGCAGCTTTATCCATTGTTTTATTGAGCTATGACCACGATGCCAAACCTTGCGCCAGAGCCAACGCGTGCTGCGCCGCCAGTTTTACGCGGTAGCGTCCCGATTCGCCACGTCACCTTTCTTCCGCAACTCAGCTTTTTACGTTAGTCGACTATTTAACACACAACCCTACTATGAAAATCGCAGCCATCATCTTGTTTATCTTATCCGGTCTATCAGGGCTCCAATCCATCATAGCAATCGCATTGGGCGCGATGATGATGATGAAGCCAAACAGTAATGTTCAATTGGAAGTATTTCTGCCCAGAGCCGTTGGCATGTTACTTGTTCCCACAATCTTGCTCATTATAGGATTGGTCTGCTGGAAGAAGTCAAAACGGACGCTTCCGCCTCCTATCAATTGATATAGAAAATGAACCGGTTTTTTAGTGTCAAATTTGCAGTGCGACAAAGCGGTTAGTAATAGACTTCGTTAGGCATCTTAAAGCCGAGGCGAAGTCGCGGGCGGCGTAAGTTCGGAGTTGCCCAGTCGAGGGTTTCCGGTCGAGCCATTGATTTTATGAAGTCTATTTTACCAGCCACGTTTTCATGGCCTAACCCAGCACTGAAGCCAACCGCCGTTGCCTCTGCCCGTTCCGCTATCCTTGGCAGAACAATTTTTTTTGGGAGAGACGCTCTTTAAGCTACGGGGTATATTCCCAAGGGCTTTGTCTTGGCCTGAACGTTCGCTGAAACCGAAGTGGATGTCCGGCGCAGTCCAGTCTGAGCTAATGTGCTTATGAGCCAGTCGTTTATTTTCAAGTGATGCCACATAACGTCACGATTAGATTAACCGCCTCTAACATCCTTTGAGGCAATCGTTCACCGATTAACAGAACCATAAAATCTATGTATTTTGGAAATCATAAAAGTTAAGAAAGTTTGAAATTCTTTACGTTGACCGCTTTTAAGCCAGGTTTAATTCATAACCATAATTGGGAGCCAAGGAAATCAAAGCGGGATGTTCTTTGAGAACAGTCTCCAAATATTCCTTATATTCCTGCTTAACCCGCCATTTTTGAACGCTCTTAGCATCAATCGGACGGATTGAATGCATCGCACGCATATTTTGCCTGAAGTGTGGAAAATATTTATGACCTTCCGTGAAATCGCGGACCGTTTCAAGCTGGAATGCCTGCGCAATCCTAGCCTGCACGGTGTTGGGACTGGAGACCAACTCTTCATAATGAATCGTCATGATCTGTGGCTCATCCTTAAATTCATCATAAAGCTTCAAGCTGGTAATTAAGCGTTCAGGTTTGACATAAAATTCATCCGGTTGATCGGCGTGGATGGAGGTTAAAATATCCCGCGGGTCCCGCAACATCCATAACACCCGGATGCCGGGATTTGCCCGTAATAAATCCCGGTTCATCGATAAACTCGTCGCCTGATTACGGCTGGCTATCAGCAACGGTGGAAGTTTTGGACGTAACTGGAATGTTTTCGCCAAGCGGGATAATAAGCCCGAAGATTTTGCCGGTAAAAAAGAAAGCTGCTCAATCAGATAAGCAAGTGAACATTCTGACTCCTTTTTCACCACTTTCACCAATTTGGCTGCTTGAAATCCGCTCACGCACAATTCCCGCATCAATGTATTGCCTGAACGTGCGCAACCTTGAATATAGATAGCTTGCGTAAACTTCATAGAAATAAAGAGTATAGCATTTTTACATTTTAATTTTGACTTATCCCTCGCGAAGAATTTTAAAACCGTTTCGATTTAGCATCGTATTGAGCCGCAATCATGAAGTATCAAGTGCCTTAACGATCTTCTTCGCACGTTAATCAAAAGGCTGCTCTATTGATGAGATTTGCTGTTGGCTTTTCAACAGCAGACCACTAAATACTCCCACAATTTCAAGCTGTGTTATTGCCTGAGCTGACTTGAATTTTAGGCGTTTATTCCGTTAGGAAAGAAACCGCCTTTGGCGCCGCTCGGCGAGAGATAGACAATATTTAAGACTTGTTGGGTGGTTCGCGTGAACACCATGGCGTTGCTGTCCGCCGGAACGATGTTCGAGGTCAAAGTCGTGTCGCTCGTGTTCACCAAACCTTGCGCGATACCTGCGCCGCCTAGAGTGTTGATGGCATTCGCAATGGCCAGGGCATAGGCTTGGGCGGTGCTGCCCAAGTCATAAAGTTGCGAACGGATGATAGAAGCGTGATAGGCTTCGGTGCCCATGATGCCGACGGCGGCACCGCGACTTTTTGCGTTACTAAAAGAGGTCAGCGCGCCATGATACGCCGTGACTCCCACGTCTTCGAACAGATAACTGCCGAGCAGGAAGTTAAGATCACCATTGCTGCTGGCAAATGGGCTGAAGTTAGAGACGCCAGCCGCATTGCCGGCACCGACGAAGCTATTGACGAGGTCAATCGCCGGTTGCGCCACGGGCGTTTTTCCGGCCGCCAAAATGATGCCGCGAAGAAACTTCACATGTTCAATCTCGTCCCGCGTGATCTCCAGGGCATATTGTTGCACTGCGGGGTCGTTGAAAGTCACCAACGGAGTGCCGGCTACGGCTCCTTGCGGTAAGATAACAGTTCCTTGGGTGCCGGTGCCGGTGATGTCCACCCCTTGGTCGCCCAAGCCAAAACCAGTGGTGGCGTAAGCATAATAATTGGCTTCGAGATATTCCAAATTAAGCGCGAAGTTAAGGATCGAAAGATCGGTCTTAGACAGGGTTAAGACCGGGAAAGGTGAGGTGGTTTCCGACGCCGAGATCGCAATCTGAGCCTTGGCTGAAAGGGCACCGAAAGTGGCGAGTCCCAGGGCACTGATACCCATCGTTCTCATCGCTTGGCGGCGATTAGGTTTTCCGGCCAGCACTGCATTATCGTTGTTATTCATATTTTTTAGATTCAATTTTAAATGATCAGATTTTTAAGTGACGTAAGCTTAACGTTTGCTCATGCCTTCGGGGAAAAAACCACCTTTCTTGGCGTTGACTCCAAGATAGACGATGTTCGATACCAGCTGTGCCGTCCGGGAAAAGACGATAGCGTTGCTGTCGGCGGGAACTAAGTTTGATAAACCGGCGAATTGCAGTCCTTGATCAACCCCTTCGCCGCCGAGCGAATTTCTGGCGATCGAAATAGCATCGGCCGCGCTGACGGCGGCGGCGCCTAACTTATAGATCTCATTGCGGATGTTGGCGGCATGATAAGCTTCCGTGCCCATGATGCCCGCAGCCGCCGTGATGATAATCTTATCACTAATGGTGGAAATGGCGCCGTGATAGGCGGTCACACCGACATCTTCGAAGATAAAAGCTCCCAGGAGAAAATTCAGGTCGCCTGCGCTATCTTCAAATGGATTGAACGCCGAACCCAAACCGGCCGCCGCCGCCGCGGTATTAAAGCTGTTCACTAGATCAATGGACGGCTGGGCGACGGGAGTATGACCGCCAGCCTTGGCAACGGCGCGCAGAAAATTGACGTGGGCGATCTCATCCGCCGTGATCTCGGCGGCATACGCAGCGATACTAGGATTGGTAAAATTAACTTGCGTGGTGGACGGCACATTGACCGTGCCTTGTTTGCCTCTGCCGGTGATATCAACACCTTGCGAAGCAATGCCCATTCCGGTCGTAGCGTAAGAATAAAAATTGGCCTCGAGATATTCCAGATTGAGGGCTAAATCTATGACGGCCAAGGATGGATCGCCAAATTCGAACGCGGGCAGCGCCAGACTTTTGCTGTTGATCAGTTCTTGTCCTTCAGCCGGCGTGAGCTTGAATACCGCTGCCGCCAAGGCGGTCAGGCTCAGAGTTTTAAGGGCGCGACGACGATTGGTTTTTTTAATGAAAAGTGATTCAGAATCTGTGATGTTCATATTTTTTGTATTTGATGTTTTATTAAATTGATTCTCGAGATTAACGGAGCGGATGCCTTAAAAAGTTCATGCGGATTGGAAGGGGCTAACTTTTAATACTAGAGGGTTCAAGTAGCGAATGTCAGGGCTATCATCGACGACCAAAATGCGCAAACGAGAATTGTGTCGTTTGGCAATACAGGTTTCTTCACCTGACTCTTTAATAGTCGTCATGATTTAGACCATAAATCCAAAGATTTTAAATTTCTATAGGGTCTTCACCCCATGTTTTAATTATTGACAATATGGATGATATAAACGTCAAAACCATCTAAGTCACCGCGAACGGCTGCCAAGGAACGAAATTATGTTCCTCATTTTTACTGCCATTGACCGGAACCAGTTTAGGCACGCGAGGAGATTTGATACGTGGCGTCATCACAGCCGTATTTATTTGCACGATTTGCGGCTTAAGATTAAGGAAGCTATGAGCCAGCCGTTTAGTTTCAAATTTGCCGTGGGGCAAAGTGGTTGGTAATCGACTTCGTTAGGCGTCTTAAAGCCGGGGCGAAGTCGCGGGCGGCGTAAGTTCGGTGTTGCCAAGTTAAGCGTGGTTAATCAATCCTTTGATTTTATGAAGTCTATTTTACCAGACATGTTTTCGTGGCCTAACCTGTCGCCAGAGCCAACGCGGTCTACACGCCAGTTTCGCGCTTCGGCATCCCGATTCGCCAAGTCACCGTTCCCGCGTGGCTCGGCTTTTTAAGTTAGGTGTCATTACGCGTATGAACCACGAGCAAGCATTTATTTTGGCGTTCGTCTTGCCAGAGAAGCGAGCGCGTTATGCGGAGTTTCTCCCCAAGACGAAGCGGCGCGGCGAGATCACGAACCGTTTCTGCCGTTTTTTCGATTTCATCCCGACGTTGGCGAAGCAGATTCCTCGCGGCGTAGCCTCCGAGCTTGCGCCGCTACTTCGCGCACGAGGCGCGGGCGATATAGCGCACGTCATTGGAGGTCGCGCCGAGATTGACGGACAGGATTTACCACTGGAACAGGCAATTGATGGCGCATTGGCTGATCCGAGCGGCGTCGTGGTATCTTGTGTTCCCGGGCGTCTCGCTTTATACATTCAGGAGTTTCCACCCGGAGACACTTTCATTTTGAGTTACAAGCCATGACACCTAACAATTTGCTGCAGCGAACCCGGCATGTCGCCGTGGTTAGCAATCAATGCGTCCCGTGGGCCGGGTCGCTGAGCTTGGGTCGTAGGGAGCATTCGCACGTCATGAAATACCTTCGTTTTTTACCGGCCATAGCGTTGCTTTTTTTTACAGGATGCGCGATGCCGCTTGATCCTGGGCGAGCGCCAACTCCGATGTTAGTCATTTACCATGTCAAGCCGGGAGCAGAGCGGCAGTTAGAAGCTATTCTCAAAGACAGATGGCACGTGTATCAGCAAGAGCGTCTGGCACGCTCCGAGCCACATGTCTTGGTCAGAGCGCATGAAGACGAGTTGCACGAGTATTACATTGAGATTTATACTTTGACTGGATGCTTTGCCACGGAGTATCCATCTGTCAGGGTTCAGACGTTAGAAGCCGAAGCAGCGGCACTCTGCGAGAGCCGTGGCGGCCATTTGGCAGTTGAGTATCAGTTCGACATCCCGATGCTTGCTCCAAAACTTCCGAAGGTGAAAGATTGAGCATGATCAAGAATATGCTGTTTAGTTTCAAATTGCAGTGCGACAAAGCGGTTAATAACAGACTTCGTTAGGTGTCTTAAAGCCGAGGCGAAGTCGCGGGCGGCGTAAGTTCGGTGTTGCCAAGTTAAGCGTGGTTAATCAATCCTTTGATTTTATGAAGTCTATTTTACCAGACATGTTTTCGTGGCCTAACCTGTCGCCAGAGCCAATGCGCCCGGCCCCGCCAGTTTCGCGCTTCGGCGTCCCGATTCGCTACGCCACCGTTCCCGCGTGGCTCAGCTTTTTACTTTAGGCCATGAAAACATTCTCAAATTGGTTGTCAGAGCGTGGCGTTCCCCAAGCTACGATTGAGCTTCTTGTGACCTTATCTGACGCCGATTGCGGTTTCGAATCACCGCAGCAGATTATGAATTCTGACAGATGGTTTCATTTTCCAAACAATAAGCGTTTCGTGATGGTTGGGAGCTGTCCGAATGGCGATGGGATTGGATTAGACACGATTCAGAAACCAGGAGCGGTTTATTTTATTGACCACGAACGTTTGCACCACGAAATTGACGAGATTGCAGTTTGCGTTGCTGATTCGTTGCAGGAGTATGTGCAGCAGTGTTTGGATGTTCCAGATTTTCCGTATGATTATCACGAAGCGAAGCGCATGGCCTAACCTGTCGCCAGAGCCCATGCGGTCTGCCCCGCCAGTTGCGCGCTTCGGCGTCCCGATTCGCCAAGTCACCGTTCCCGCGTGGCTCAGCTTTTTACGCTAGGCCGATCGACAATGCACACTGGCTTCAATAGGCGCACCGCTACGAAAGTCAAAGATGGACGTGTTCAGCGCAAGAACCGTCACCGACCAACTGGGCACGATGGATATGTTCTGGACCGCGAGTCGCCAGGACGTGGCTTCTGCCACGTCGTCAGCAAACGCGATGTGCAAGCGTTCATTGACATCATTCCCGACTGGCCTCGTTATTCAGAGAGATTGGAGCGCATCGTGTTAGCGAGCCGTCGTGACGGTTGTGACGGTGCGCACGAGTTTTACCATCGCGAGGAGACCGGAGCGATTTTTCTGAACCCGTGGCGCGAGGACCTGTGGACGGACCTGACCTTTTCGTATTTTGAGTCGCACCAGCAGATTTTTGAGACGCTTGGGGTTTCTTACAACCACCGAAAGGAGTGTGTCACGTGCCGGTTCACGGAAGCGCAGGCGCGTGCATTTATGCTGCTTCACATTTTTATTCACGAGCTGGGTCATCATTACGATCGCATTCACCAGAAGCATCGGGATTCCAGCAAAGGTGAGGATCATGCAGAAAGGTTTGCCACTTCTCGGTTCGAGCAGTTATTTTCTGCGTATGTTCACGTTTTTGGACACCCAAGCAGAGCGGCCTAATCATGCGCTGTAGCGAACCCAGCCAGCGCGCTCCGGTTGCAACCGTTTCCGCTTGAGGGCCGGGGCACTGAGCTTGTATTGTTAGGCATCAGCACGTCATGAAAAATGCCGTCACATTTCGGTTTGTCGTAGCCGCCATGGTGGCAAGCTTGGGCTGCTATGCGTTGCTTGCACACTGGACTGTTGTGGGCATGTTTTTCGGCTGCGTTCCGTTTGCCACCATGTCACGCTCGGAGATGATCAAACCGATTCCCAGCCGCGAGTTTTTAATTTTCATTGGCGTTGTTCTGGCTTTTGTAATTGTCGTGATTGCTAGCAAGTGGTTAGTTCCCAATTCAGTCTCTACCGATATTCAGAGCGTGATACGACATCCGGCATTTGTAATACCATTTTGGATTTTATTGCTATGGAGTCTTTATCGACTTTATCGCAAACAGAAAGGCGTAGCTGATGCCTAACCAATCGCCGGAGCCAACGCGCCCTGCCCCGCCAGTTTCACGCTGCGGCGTCCCGCTTCACCCCGCCACCGTTCCCGCTTGCTCTGCTTTTTCATTAGGCGACTTGACATGAGATATTTTCTGCCATTTTTGCTCGTATTGATTGCCCTGACAGGTTGCAAGACCGAAGACTACACGCAAGGCAAGCCGACTGTTTGTGAGATTCATAACGTTCCCATGGTTCGCACCACCGTTCCCATTTTCTATGGTTTTCCGAGATTCAGCGACCGATACATGGCGCGGTTCGCTGCAAGCACGAACGCCTTTCCACACGCGGAGACTTATGTTTTGGGCGGTTGTCGTGCCGGCGACGCACGACGAGCTGTGATTTATGTTTGTCCGAAGTGCAAGTCTGCCGCACATGATTGGGATTTAGATTATGACAAGACACATTGAGTCGCACAACCCCGCGCCGGAGCCAACGCGGTCTACCCCGCCGGTTTCGCGCTTCGGCGTCCCGATTCGCCACGCCACTATTCCGCGTGGCTGAGCTCTGAGCCGTTAGGCCACATGATGCGCATGGCAAGTTCCACATCATCATTTCGAGTTAAGGTCGAGGCTATCTTTCGGGAGTTAGCGGGTGATCGTGCGGCTACGCTGGATGCCACCCGATTGCCGGAAAGTATCACTTCCACCATCACGGCTGCGCTCATTGCCAAAGATGCAGGTGAGGCAGAGATTCTTCACGCCGACCAGATAGCTTTTAATCTCACAGATTGGAGTGCGGAGGCGGCATTTTTGGTAGCACTTCATTTGTTTCCAGAGCGATTCACGCCAGCCGAGATTCGCGACGGAGTCGAGGCATTTCTGATTCACGCACCCCATCACGTCATTGCAGCGGCGCGGCTTGCCGGACATCCGACCGATGACATTTTTAGAGAGGATAACCATGAAGCTTAACCCACCGCTGGAGCCAACGACGGCGGCTTCTTCGTTTGGAAGTTTGCCGCAAATCCACGCTTGCTCTTCTTCGCGCCGTGGCCCAGCTTTTGGTCGGTAGGCGGCAAATCATGCTCTTCGATTTATGAAAATTCTATTCGAGATTTTGAATATTGTGATGGTCGTTCTGGCGATGGTCGCGACCATCGTTGCCCTGTGCCGATTGCGAGGGTCGAGTCTTGCCCTTTGGTTATTAGTGATCTGGTTTTTGCCACTAATTGGTCCTCTCGTTTCATTGGTCAAGTCACCAGAAAAGACTCTAAGCGTATGATTGTATTGCCGCCTAATCCTGCGCCGGAGCCAACGCGGTCTGCCCCGCCTGATTCCCGCTTCGGCGTCCCGATTAACCACGTCACCGTTCCCGCGTGCCTCAACTTTTTAGGTTAGGAAAAAATAAACCTTTAAAACCAATGTCAACAAACAGCCGATTCAAACCATGGTGCGGCAAAAACTACGCCACATCTAAGTCAATTTTCACCCGCCCGACTTTTGTATTAGGCGCATCAACTTATAGCGGTGGCCCGGAGGGCACTGCTGAGGAAGATGCAGAATGGACCAATGAATTGAGGGAATACTACTTCGATGGCAGTCCCGGTAGGTGGAAAGCAACTTATACTCGATTTATTAATGCAGTTTACGGGAGTGGCTCCAATAAACAAATGCGAGAGGCCTATTTCGATTCGATTGTATTCAATAATTATCTTCAAGATTTTGCAGGGGGATCACCTGTTGATGCTCCCAAGTCTGATTACACTGTCGAACGTCATTTTTTAGCCTTCCTTGAAACTATTGAGAAGCATAGGCCAGAGGTTGTTATTTGCTGGGGCAGTCATGTATGGAACGCTCTACCGAATAATTGGGGATATGGGCCTGCAATCAAAGGCAGGCCCTTAAGCATACACGGCATTATTTTTGACAGATACTTGATATATCCTTTTGCCGATAGTGAGATCCTCTTAGTTGGCATTAGGCACCCCTCCACCTCCTTCAGACGAGATTACGTCCACGAAATATTTAAGCGATTAAAACTCATTTGAGCCAAGGAAACTGAGTCAAAAAAAGCGATGAAACCAATGCCTATGACTATCACAGAGTATGCTAAAATATGAAACCTGTTACTACTATTTTGCCACCGATTAGTGGAAGGTTAGTCGTAAAAGATGGGATGACAGTTAGTGCGTTGTCAGCGTTATTGGGGCAAAATCCGTCCAAAATAATAGAAGACTTTAAGCAGTTTGGTTGGAACGCAGAACTGAACCCGACAGCCCCCTTTGAGCTTATTGCTTTTGTAATTCGCTTATATGGATTTACACCAAACAGTGCTGCTTAACCAGATGGCCAGAGGCGATCACGGGCTACGTCTTTCGTCTCAAGCGGTTTTTATTGCTTTTATGGGCAATATTAGTCTGCCAAATTAGGCCGCTCAACCATTGCATGAGATTCTTTGCCGCCATTTTGCTCGCAGTTGCAGTCCTCACCGGATGCAGCAGGCAGGCGACACCCTCTTCGCTTGCTGGCAGTTATTACCGTGGCGACGGCACGGGCTATAATATTTATCTTAATTTGGCAGCGAGTGGCGCTTACAAGGCCGAGTGGTATGGCTGTCTTGGCGCTTACGGCACAGCGAGTGGCAGTTGGTCAATTGACGGTGAGCGGATAGTTTTATCCCCGTCCAGCGAGACAGACATGATGAAGGGACATATGAGAGAGTTGCACATCGTCAGGTATGACGGGCAGTTCGTTTTTGTGCCTGATTTGCACGACGATTATTACCAGAAGTATGGGCCAAATCGGCTTTCGGCCTTTTATAGACAGAAGGAATGAGACCGTGGCCTAACCAGATCGCCGGAGTTAACCGCCGGTCGGCATCTTCGTCTCAAGTCGTTTTTTATCGCTTTTTTGAAAATATAGATCTGCCGAATTATAACGCCCTTGCCGTCAACGACATAAATCATATTCCACCAGCTAAACTTGAATCTTCCCCGCTTGGCAAATCAGTCGGGCAGCACTTAAGTGGCTAAAATTAGCCATTTCCACGGTTGTGGAAACCATTTCCACGGTTCTGTTAGAGCTTTCCACGGTTAACAAAATCGCTGACACGGTTGTGCCAGACGTTTCTACGGTTTGGAAAACTGTTTCCACAGTTGTGGAAACCTTGGGCACAATTGTGTTAGAGCTTTCCTTGATTGTGAAAGGCCTTTCTCACGTTAACAAAACGTTTGCCACGGTTGAAGAAACCTTGGGCACGGTTGTGTAACAGCTTTCCATGGTTGAGGAAACCTTGGGCATGGTTGGGTTAAAGCTTTCTACGGTTATAGAAATCACTGACACGGTGGTGTTAGAGATTGCCACGGTTATGGAAGCCATTAACACGGTTCAGAAAATGTCTATCTTGGATTAGAAAAATCTAGTTTCACCTGGGGGAACCTGGGCCGCATATCGATCAAGGCACTACGGAGAAGAAGTGAAGCCAATCAAGGATGATGCATCTATGTCACTTAAAAGCTCAGTTGTTGTTTGCTGACAAGCAGTTACAAATAATCTTATAGTCATTAAAACTATTGATTTCACGCAGTTATATCTATCTCTACCAAATCACCGCCGAGAACTTTAGAGGCTTTTAGTTATAAGTTTAGCGTTTATTATTGACAAGTCCTCCGCTTACGGCTATATATGGTAAACCTTCCCTTTATGTAAAATGTTGTAACCAACTCTCCTGCTGTAAATTCTTATGATCGCCAAGCCTTACATCTCATTCCTGAATATAGACAGTGATTCCTTATTACTCAAACATGTCCACACGATCATTGCCGCGATGACGGATAATGCTAATTATCCCACGCCGTCGCCTACTTTGGCGGAGATCACAACGGCATTGAGTAATTTCACTACGGCGCTGGCCAATGCCAGTGGCGGCGGGGTGACCTTAACTTGTATTAAAAATGACATGCGCGCCATCTTGGTCGGGTTAGTGCGAGATCTGGCGAGTTATGTGCAAGTAACGTGTAAGGGAAACTTGCCAGCATTATTAAGCAGTGGTTTTTCTGCTCAAAAACCGAAACACACATCCATGAGCATCCCCGTCACGCCGAGTGATTTACAGATCAGTCTCGGCACTTTGACGGGCGAGT
This sequence comes from Methylacidimicrobium fagopyrum, assembly GCA_026225255.1. Classification (GTDB taxonomy): domain Bacteria; phylum Verrucomicrobiota; class Verrucomicrobiia; order Limisphaerales; family UBA11358; genus UBA11358. Next base: position 14,382 of record JAMFSJ010000045.1, read on the forward strand.
TAGATGCCGTGAATTCACCCAGCTTTGGCACGGCTACTTATAACTGGCGAATGTATGACGTTTCGACTCCAACAGTCATGCTGCAAACGGCGCAAACGACGGCGGCCCGAAAGACCTTCAGTGGTCTGACACCGGGCAAAATCTATGCAGTGCAGGTCAATGCCGTTGGTTCGGCGGGAACCAGTGATTGGAGTAATCCGGTCTCGCACATGGTGATTTAACGCCTTTATATCAAACGCAAGTCCCGCCAACCAAGTGACTTGAGTTAGTTGCCGACCAAACCGACCGTCCGATAATAGCGTTGGCTGAAGTTTCCCGCATTAGTCTCCACAAACGTGAAGGGACAGGTATTAGTTTGCACGGGAACCCAATCAACCAGATTGGTGGACGCCTCGATTATACAGTGCGAACCGGCAACGTTGGCCACGGAGAAGCTGAAGGTGTTACCTGATTGGACCGAAGGACTTGCGAGCATCGGGGCGACCACTGGAGCGGTGTAAGAAACTTCGGTCGAGAAGGCGCTCTCCACGCCGGCGGCGTTATAAGTCGTGGCCGCAATGTAATAGGTCAGCCCGCCGACAATCGCAGGAATTGTGACATGGGTGATATTCCCCGCGTCGATCACGTTGGTGTAGGCGTGGCTGGCGTTGCCGTAATAAACTTTATAGCCAATGACATTCGTGTTGGCACTTTGCGTCCAGGCAATGGTCAATTTTGAAGCCGCCCGGGCGGACAGGAGAGTGCTACCCATACAAACTCCGACGATCATCCATCCTAAAATAAACTTACTCCACCAGGACACTTTTAATTTATTTAATCCGATTAACATGGTTGCGACTTACGCAACCTAAATGCCAATTTGATCCAACTAAAGCCTTACCTATCAAATAACATATCTATGTTGATATCATTGGTTAAAATAGCATACTCATGTCTGAAATAATGACCAAAAAAGCATATCTATGTTTGAAGTAAATCTGGATAAAACATACCTATGTTTAGAACCTTGAATGACACTACATATCTATGTTTTAGGTATCGAAAGGCACTGTCTCAAAACCGAATAGAGAGTGCCTGGTTCATCGCAAGAGCGAGCCAGCGCGACGCCCCAGAGCTGATCCAAAAATGTCGTGCCCGCCAACTTGGTTGACATCGAGCTGAGGCGGCCAGCGCGTTGCTGATACGTTGACGCTGGCATTGAAAAGCGGTTCGTCAGTTTCATTTTTTCCTCGGACGACACGCTGCCGCCGCCACGTCGGGCGAGACGCGGGACTTTGCCCTGACCGACCGGCGACCGGACATTTCACCGTGCGGCGACGGGGGAACGACCAAGACATATTACAAAATCAGGCTTGACACTTGTGTGTCAGTGTATTAATTGTATTAGCACACTAACGCAATGCAGGCGACTTTCAACATCAACACCGGATCGGACACCCCGATTTACAAGCAGATCACCGATCAGGTGCGACTGGCGGTGACGAGCGGCAAACTGGCCGTGGGCGATCAATTGCCGAGCGTGCGGGCTTTGGCGGAAGATTTGGTGGTGAATCCCAACACGGTGGCGCGGGCTTATGCGGACTTGATGCGGGAAGGTTTATTGGAATCGCGGGCGGGACGGGGGGTTTTCATCACAACCAAACGGAAAATCTATTCGCGCGCGGAGGGCCGTCGCCGGCTGGAGCCGCTCTTGAGCACGCTGATCGGTGAGGCGATGATCCTGGATTTTAAACCCGATGAATTGCGGGAAGCGTTCGAGGAACAATTGAGCAAGTGGAAACATTCGAAAGGAGGCGAGTAATCAGATGAATGAAAAATCGGTCATCCAAACCCACGGCCTGACCAAATATTTCGGTCGCAAGCCGGCGGTGTATGAATTGAATCTGGAAGTGCCGCGCGGTTGCGTCTTCGCGTTTCTGGGACGCAACGGCTCGGGCAAGACCACGACCATTAGGATGTTAATGGGGCTGGTGCAGCCCACGCGCGGCGCGGGCACGATTCTCGGCCACGACATCCGTTCGTTAACGCCGGAAATTCGTGCGCGCATCGGTTATCTCACGGAAGAACATCAACTTTACAGTTGGATGAACGTGAAGGAATGCGGCGAATTCCAAGCTAAGTTTCACGCGAAATGGAATGATAAAATTTATCGCGGCGTCGTCGGCCATTTCGGGTTGAAGCCAACGGCCACAGTGAAAGATTTATCGCGGGGTGAACGGGCGGGATTATGTCTGGCGCTGACTCTGGCACCGCAGCCGGAATTATTGATGTTGGACGATCCGGGTTTGGGGCTGGACCCGGTGGCGCGGCGGGCGCTGGTGGAATCCATGATTTTTCTGACGCGCAAATCTGACCGCACGATTTTCTTTTCCTCGCATCACCTGTCGGATGTGGAACGCGTGGCGGATTACATCGCGGTTTTTGATCGCAGCGTATTGCGCGCCAGTTGTCCCCTGGAAAAATTTCAAGAAAGTGTGCAGCAAATGCGTTTGCGATTTCCCGGCGCACCGCCCGCGTTGCCGAAGATTCCCGGACTGCTCCAGGCGATTCGCACGGAAAACGAACTGCGCGTGACGTGCGTGCGTGCCAATGGCGAAACGGAAAAAATCCTGCGCGGCCTGGCACCGTTAGAAATGGAAGCGGTGCCGCTGGGATTGGAAGATGCTTTCATCAGTTATCTGGGCGAGCGGGGCGAAAAAACTTTCATCTTATCAGAATTGGAGGGGCAACCATGAAAACATTGATTCAAAAAGATCTGCGGGAAAATTTTAAAGTGGCGGTGATCGGGCTGTTATTCTTTTCCGTCCTATTGCTGCAGGCTTATCAATCGTGCCTCGCGGTGCTGACCGGCTTGCTGAACCGAACCATGTCGGTGCAGGTGAATAACTTGCAGCCGTTGTTAGCGACGAACCTGCTGATTGAAACGGCTTTTTTATGCGCCATTTTTGGGGCGGCACTGGGCTGGCTGCAAACCCGGAATGAAGCGCATCGCGACCTATGGGCATTTCTGATCCATCGCCCGGTCACGCGCACCGAAATCTTTCTGAGCAAAGTGATCGCGGGATTAAGTTTGTATGTTTTAGGGGCCGGTTTACCGATGGTGGTTTTATTAGCGGTTGTGCGGATGCCGGGCCATGTCGCCGCGCCGTTTGAATGGGCGATGGTGCTGCCTTTGGTTTCGATTTTCCTTGCCGGCATCGTGTTTTATTTTGCCGGTTTGTTGACCGGTTTGCGACAGGCGCGCTGGTTTGTCAGCCGCAGTTTTGGCCTCGGCCTGGCGATCGCCGCGATGTTGAGCCTCTTCAGTCTGCCGGAATTTTGGCAGATGTTGATCGTGCTAACAGTGGCGGCAGCAGTTTTGGCGACGGCGGTTTGGGGGGCTTATCAGAGCGGCGGTTTTTACCGGGGCCAACCGCTGGCGGGACGCTTGGCGTTAGGATTGGCCATGACGGCGGGTTGCGGGACGGCTTTGCTCGTGGGCATTGGTTTGTTTTCCACTTTGGTGCTTTATCCACTGACCAACCGTTCCCTCGACTACAGTGCTTATCAGATGACCCGGGCCGGAACGATCTGCCAGGTGACTTGGCGGGACAATGAAATAGTCTCGGCGGTGGATTTGGCCGGGCATCCCCTGCTCAATCCCCACACCGGGGAAAAAATAGAGTTCAAGGAACTGCAGAAACAATTTGCCTATGGCGGGACGGTGGTTAGCGGCATGAATCACCCTCGGGAAAACCAGAATAATTATCAAAATGACACGCGTTTCTTTACGCTCTTGAACTGCACGGACAAAGTTCTGTGGTATCTGGACCGGCATGGGAAATTGATCGGCTTTGACGGCCGAACCCGAAAATTCATCGGCACTTTAGAGCCGCCCAGCGATGGTGGCACGGTGACAAGGGAACCGTTTTTACGGCAACACAATGGTTATTTTTACTACAATTCCTACAACGATGTGTCGCGTAAATTATTACCGACCGCCAAAACCATTTATCTAGTGGATTTCAAGGAACGTTCGGTGGCGCCGCTTTTTACGGTGACGAATAAGGAGGTCATTGGGGGTTATGAGGGTGATTTGGCTGGTTACCGTGAAAATTCGAGAAACGCCATTCTCATCACGACGCGCAAAACAATCCGTTTGGTGGACACCGCCGGCAGCGTTCTTTTTACCGTGCCTTACCAGCCGGCCGATACTGAATACCCGCAAGTGCAGTTTACGTTTCTACAACCCACCAACGGTTCGATAAATCATTTCGCGCTCTGGTTTTATCCGGATTCCGAGACGAATCGAATGGCGGGCTGGAAAATGCCGATTCATGCGCTCTGGCTGGGGCCAGATCAAACCGTTACCCAAAGCGCCGACCTGCCCTTTCTTAACCGGGAAGGAAGCACTTCCTGGCCGGACCAGATGACGGCTACGCTGTTGCCACCGGCACTGCATCTGACGGTTGACCCCAAAATAACCAGTGTTTGGAACCTGGCCGGTTTGGCGTTGGCTTTCGTTTATGCGCTGGTCGGCTGGTGGCTGGCTAGACGTTATCATTTCACCACCCAAACGCGCGTGGGCTGGACTTTATTTATTTTTCTATTCGGGCTGGTCGGCCTGCTCGCACTTTTGTGCACGGAGGAATGGCCGATGCGCGAGACGTGTCCCCAATGCAAAAAACTGCGCGTGGTTGACCGCGAATCGTGCGAGCATTGTGCGTCACCATTCTTACCGCCGGAAGTAACTGGGACGGAAATCTTTGCCCCACTGACGAAGGCTTAGGAGGTTGCCAAAAAACAGCGCAGGCCATCCGGCCAAAGGATTGATTCTAATAGCGCACGCGCCTTTTCATCGCTGGAGTATTCCTGCGGGCGCGTTATAAGATTCAATTCTTTTTTTCTTCCGTCTCTTTCATGGAATAAAAGCGACACACTTATTGTTTATTTTCAACACTTTTATGTGATACATTATTTGTTTTTATGTAGGCTGTTTGATTGTCAATTAATGCCATTAAGCAATCAGCAACTTTTTGTTTTGAGTCATCGAGTGAACACTCAAACTCGGTATATTCAATTTCGGTTGTTTTCATACCCCAACAAAACTGACCGTCATTGGGATGCGGATGAACCATCACATAACCACTGCTACATGACACTACCAAGAATCGTTGCGCGTCTGAATTGCCTCGAATCTGGATCGTGAAGTCCAAGTCTGTATTTTTTGTTAATTTAATTTCACCCAGGTTTTTACCAATATCATCTACGGAAATAGATGTTGGTAAACAGTGGAGAAATTGAACTGGGGCAGGATGTGTTTCAACTTCATCTTCATTAGTTGCGCCCCTTTGCCTCAAAATATCCCGCAAAGTTAACAAAGTTTGTTCATAATAAGGCAAAGCATTTTTCCAATACTCATGTAGTGCTTTATCTGCGGCTGTTTTTTCTCTTAATGCATTAATTCTTTTTTGTTCTTGAACCAGTCCCAATTTGCCAATTATACCAGCATTGGTCGGGACAAAGTCCTTTTCAAAATCTACTGTAGTGGGCTCGCTAGATGCTGAATCTTTTGGATGATTTTCAACGATAGGCGGTGTCACTTCAGCGGCAGGAATTGGCCTCATTGGAACCGGCTTTGGAACTGAAACAGATTGTTTTTTAGGTGCTAATTCTGTGTAAATTTTTTCTGGGTCGATAATAAAATAATGAGTAAGAAAAACAAAAAACCCGACCATGATAACTGCTAAAAATCCGGAAATTGTTTCAATAGCAAAATCCTTCATGTTTTCATGCCCTCTCCACCATCGGATAATAATGATGGTTAATAAAAATATAGAAATCGCCATCACAATGGTTGAAGTGGTTGCCCCACCCATAAGTTCCCATGTGTCATTCCAAGCCCTCGAAAATAAAATTCGCTTATATTCTTTTGATTTGGAAAGCCAATGCAGGCAAATCCCGAATAAAATCGAGTAGAAAATGGATATAACAATAAAGCTCGTAATCCATTTCTTGGATTTTTTTGGAGAATTATCGGAAGTTTCGGACATTTGACAAAATCATCTACGACGCAGTGAAGCCCGTAAAGATGAATGTTGTGCATGCAAAAAGACTTATTTTACGCATAAAACTAAATGGGGTCGTCAAAGACATCGTCCCGTGATTTCCTGTAGCCACTTTATGCCACTTTGCGGTTGGTGAATTTACTGCCAACATCCGGTCATGTTCCTGACGAAATCAACCAAAGCTGGCTCGGCGACGCAAACGTTGTCCGCTGCGCTGGTTAAAATCATTACTCCCAGCAAAATGCAAAATCGTTTAGCCCAATCGCTTAAACTCGCGTGCCTTTCCAGCCTATGCCTCTTCGTCGGGGCCCAGGCCGAAGCGTGGCAGATGCAAACCGCACCGTTGATGACGCGCTGGGCGGCGCTCGTGGATACCAATGCGCCGTTGCCGGAATATCCGCGCCCGCAATTGGTCCGCAACGATTGGCTGAACTTGAACGGCCTCTGGCAATTTCAAGCGGGCGCAACGAATGATGCCGTGCCCGTCGGCCAAACTTTGGCGGGCGAAATCCTGGTCCCCTACCCGATGGAATCCGCGATTTCCGGCGTGATGAAGTATCACGAATTTTCGTGGTATCGGCGCCTGTTCACGGTGCCGACGGCGTGGAGCGGTAAGAAAATTATTTTGCACTTGGACGCGGTGAATTGGCAGTCGGCGGTTTATGTGAATGGCAAAAAGGTGGGCGAGCACAAGGGCGGTTACGATCTGCTGAGTTATGATCTCACGCCGTATTTGAGCGGCAGCGGCGAGCAGGAATTGATCGTGCAAGTTTACAATCCCGTGGACAAAGGCAGTCAGCCGCGCGGCAAACAAACGCTGTATCCCGGCGGCATCATGTATCTCGCGAGCAGCGGCATCTGGCAGCCGGCGTGGTTGGAACCGGTGGACGCGGCGGGCGTCAGCGACGTGCAACTGGTGCCGGACATTGATCACGCGCAATTGCATTTGACCGTCAACACTTACGCGAACGATGGCGTCACGGTCGTGGCGACCGCGCTCAAAAATGGCGAAGTTGTCAGCACCGTCACCGGCCAGGCCGCGACGGAATTAACTCTGCCCGTGCCGGACGCGACGTTGTGGTCGCCGGAAAATCCGTTTCTCTACGACTTGAAAATTTCCACCATTCATAACGGCGTGACGAATGACACCGTGACGAGCTACTTCGGGATGCGGAAAATCTCCGTGAAAAAAGTAAACGGCGTGCCGCAAATGTTTTTGAACAACCAGCCCTATTTTCAAATGGGGCCGCTGGATCAAGGTTTCTGGCCGGACGGCAATTACACCGCGCCGACCGACGAAGCGCTTAAATACGATCTCGATCAAACCAAGGCGCTGGGTTTCAACATGGTTCGCAAACACATCAAGGTGGAGCGTCAACGTTGGTATTATTGGGCGGATAAATTGGGTCTTGTCGTTTGGCAAGATATGCCGAGCGCCAATTCTTACACGGGCAATCCGCATCCGCCGCGCGTGGATGCGTTGCAATACATTGCCGAACTTTCGCACATGGTCGAGACGCACAAGAATAGTCCGTGTATCATCATGTGGGACACGTTCAACGAATCGCAAGGCCAGGAAAACACCGGTGGCGGCGTGGGTCAGACGAATACGGCTTACTTAGTTTCATTGGTCAAGACGCTTGATCCGTCGCGCCTCGTCAATCAAGCGAGCGGTGGTGATTATCATAATGTTGGCGATGTTTTGGATAATCATAATTATCCGCCCCCGGGCAATCCGGTCAGCACGACGCAAGTGCCGGTGGATGGCGAATACGGCGGGATCGGTTTTCAAATGATCGGTCATCTGTGGAATCCGGCGTTGGCGGGCGGCAATTATATCGGTTCCAAAACCACGAATGACATTGCCGATATTTACGACACTTACAGTGACGATTTGGTGCACAACAAATCCGTCAACGGCCTGAATGCGGCGGTCTACACGCAGATCACCGACGTGGAAAATGAATGCAACGGTTTGCTGACTTACGATCGCGTCATGAAGCCGGATGTGGAACGCATCCGTGCGTCCAATGAAAAAGCCATCACGAAACGTATCCACGTTTCGACCGTGTTGCCGACCTCGCAGAAGGCGCCGCGTATCTGGAAATACACCGAGCACGCGCCCGCCACCAATTGGTTTGCCCCAGGCTTTGATGATTTATTCTGGGATCGCGGCCACGCCGGTTTTGGCACGCCGGGCACGCCGAATGCCATTGTCCACACGACTTGGAATACGGATGACATCTGGCTACGGCAAAAATTTAGCGTCGGCGCATTGACGCCGGAAGAGCGCGCCAGCCTGGTGTTCACTGTGTTCCACGACGAAGATTGCGAAATCTATGTCAATGGCGTTCTGGCCGCGACCGCTTCGGGTTATTCCACCACTTACGTCACCTTGCGCATGAATGAGGAGGGGCAAAAAGCGTTGCTTGCGAATGGCCAAAACGTCATCGCCGTGCACTGCCATCAAACCACCGGCGGCCAGGATATTGACGTGGGTATTTCCAGCGAACGCTAAGCGATGGAACGCGGCTAGGGACAGCGCCTAACGCTGCGTTCGGCGACGGGGACAGCGCAGCGGGCTGTCCCTGCCCTTCCCGCCCCTTCAAGCGCGAGCTTTACGCCGCGCGGCCGGTTCGTGATACTGGCCGCCTTGACGCGGAAAATTTACATCAGCTTAATCGTCGTCTTCATCGCGCTGTCAGGCGGGGCCGTTCGCGCGGCGGACACGAGCGAGCAACTGGCGGAAGCCGTCGGTTCCATGCGCACCTGGCATGTGGCCGAAGGGTTGCCGTCCGATTCTGTCACGGCGATCATCCAGACGCGCGACGGTTTTTTGTGGATCGGCACGACGGCCGGATTAGTCCGTTTCGACGGCTTGAAATTCACCGACCTCAAGCTCACGACTTTACCCATCCACCACCCCATCAGCATCACCGCGATGTGCGAGGATGACAGCGGCCATTTGTGGATCGGCACGCAAGCGGATGGATTATTTGAATTAGATCAAGGCGTCGTGCGCCATTACACCGCGTCGCAAGGTTTGCTGGATGACGATGTGACGAGTCTCGCCGTGGATAATCATGAAGCGATCTGGGTCGGCACCAAGTCCGGTTTAAATTTTTGGTCGGACAAAAAATTCACCGCCTTCACCACGCAGGATGGGTTGCCGGATAATTTTATTTCCGGCGTGCACGTCGCGCGTTCCGGCACGGTCTGGATCACCACGCGCAACGGCATGTGCCAGTTCATTGGCGGCAAGATTGTGCCGTATGCGTTTCAGACCGAGAGTCAAGGTCGCAGCCCCGAATACATTGGCGCCTACGAAGATCGGCGCGGTAATCTCTGGGCGTTCGGCGACACGTATCTCATCAATCTCGCGGAAGGCAAACGCTTCAATTATTTTCGCAGCTCGGAATCCGCGTCCGTCCGCATCTGGAGTTTGTGCGAAGGCCGCGACGGACGGTTGTGGATCGGCACGAGCGGACGCGGCCTGTTCTGTTTTGAGGACAACAGTTTTCAACCCGTCATTCTGGGCGAAAATCGTTGGCCGTATGATGTCCGCGCCATTTACGAAGATCGCGAAGGCAATCTCTGGCTCGGCACGAGCGGCGGCGGCTTGTTGCAATTACGTCCGCAATCCGTCCACGTTTTGCGCGCCGGCCAAGGCTTGCCCGACAGCCCGCCGACGGCACTCGCGCAAGATGCCGGCGGTCGCATTTACGTCGGCCTGCAACGCGGCGGATTATTCGTCGGCACCGATGGCCGGTTCGATCACGTGAATGGCAACGACGGTTTGCCGTTGCAAAATTTTATCACCGCCGCCGCCGTTGCGCCGGACGGAACCGTTTGGGCCGGCACGTTGGGCAACGGTTTGTTTGCCTTGAAAAACGAGCGCGGCCTGCAATTCACCACCGCCAATGGCCTGGCCGATAACACCGTGCTCGCCGTCGGCACGGATACCGAAAGCAATGTTTGGGCCAGCACCAGCGCGGGAACCGTTCACCGTTTCACCGATAAAAGCGACACGCGTTTCGGCCCCGCGCAAGGTTTGCCGGGAACGCCGGTGACGACTTTGCTGGCGGCCACGGGCGGCGGACTTTGGCTCGGCACACAGGACGGACAGATTTTGCGCGAACAAAATGAAAAATTTTCCCGCTCGCCCGTCACCAATCATTTTCCCGTGCTGGCGTTGCACGAAGGCGAAAAAGGTCGCTTGTGGATCGGCACGGCGGGCGACGGTCTGACGTGTCTGTCCAGCAACGGCGCCGTGATGAATTGGAATCTCAACAATGATTTACCCGACGATGTCGTGGCGGGGATCGCGGAAGATCGCGCGAAAAATTTATGGCTCGCCACCGGCGCGGGAATTTATCGCATCAACCACGGCAACCTGCTCCGGTCGCTCAACGATCCGAAAGAACCGCTCGCGTGCGAATTAATTTCCGAACTGAAAACCATGCCGGATTCCACGACGTTTTTTGGCGGCATCCGCGCGTTGCTGGCGAAGAACGGGGAACTGTGGTTTGCCACGGCGGACAACGTGTTGAACATTGACACGCACTCGTCGGAAATCGCTTCTAAAAATGTCCCCTGCTATCTCGAAAGCGCCGTTTTCAATAACCAGCCGCCCGTCTCGCTATTGCAAGGCGAACTGTGGTCCGCGCCCGTGACGAATGCCGAACCGTATCAGGCGCCCGACTACGTGAGTTCGCTCGACATCCATTTTGATGCGTTGAGTTTTGCCACGCCGGAAGAAATTCATTTCCGCCATAAACTCACCGGTTCCGACGCAGATTGGAGCGAGGACAGCAACGCGCGCTCGGCGCATTACAGCCATTTGAATTACGGCAAATATCGTTTCCATCTCGCCGTGCGCAGCCTCGACGGCAGCTGGCAGGAATTGCCGCAAACATTTTCGTTCATCGTGCCCACGCCGTTCTATTTTCAAACGTGGGCGATCTTTCTGTATGTATTTTTCGCGGTCGGCGTGGTCACGGGCATTGTGCGCGTCGTTTCCCACCGGCGCCTGCGTTTGGCGTTGGCGCGCCTGGAACAATTGCAATCGCTCGAACGCGAACGGATGCGGATCGCGCGCGACATGCACGATGAAATGGGCTCGAAGCTCACGAAAATTTCGTTCCTCAGCGAACACGCGCAGATGGATGCCGGCGCCGCCAATTCGCCGATGAATAAAAAAATGCAAGACATCGCGCAAACGTCGCGGGATTTATTGCAGACGATGGATGAAATCGTCTGGGTCGTGAACCCGCGCAACGATTCGCTGGATAATCTGGTGACGTATCTGAACCATTACGCCACGGAATATTTTCAGAACACCAGCGTGGAATGCGTGCTGCGGTTGCCCGCGGTAATACCGCATCATCCGTTGTCGTCGGAAGCGCGGCATAATTTATTTCTCACGTTTGAAGAAGCGTTGAACAACGTGCTAAAACATTCCGGGGCGACGCGGGTGACGGTGGAAATGAAAATCACGCTGTTGGAATTTGAATATAAAATCACCGACAACGGCCACGGTTTCAAGGTGCCGGCGCGCGCCGCGTCCGCCAGCCGCGCCAACGCGAATGGTAAACGCGGCGGCAATGGTTTAAATAATATGCAACAACGCCTGGTGGACATCGGCGGCGAATGCCTGATTTCCAGCCAACTGGAAACCGGCACAACGGTCGCGGTGCGGTTGCCGCTCGGAAAAAATATTGCCAACGACTCATGAAAAAAATCATCACCGTTTCCATCGTGGACGACGAAGCCGATTTGCGCGAACACATCGGCGGTTATCTTGCGGCCGCCGGCAATATCCGTTGCCTGCGCCATTACGCCAGCGCGGAAGAAGCGTTGCAACATTTGCCGACCGCCAAGCCGGACGTGATCTTGATGGACATCAATCTCGGCGGCATGGATGGCATCGAATGCGTGCGCCGCCTGACCGTGCTCATGCCGCAAGCGCAAGTGCTCATGCTCACGGTGTTTGAAGATCCTGAGCAGATTTTCCGCGCGCTCTCCGCCGGGGCGAGCGGCTATTTATTAAAACGGTTACCGCCAAAAAAATTATTGGAAGCCATCGAAGAAGTATTGGCGGGCGGCTCGCCGATGTCCGCGTCCATCGCACGCAAAGTCGTGCAATCGTTCAAAACCACGCCGGCGCGTGGCGATGAAGCTGGCGATTTGTCGCAACGCGAACGTTCCGTGCTCGACGGCCTCGCGGAAGGTCTCGCTTACAAACAGATCGCGGATCAACTGGGCGTCAGTATTCACACCGTGCGCAATTACATTCGCCGCATTTATGAAAAACTCCACGTCCGCACCCGCACGGAAGCCGTCGCTAAATTTTTGCGCAAATGAAAATGGTTAGAACCCAGGCCATGACCGGTGACGATCTTTTTCCCGCCACCGAGGCACCGAGAAAGTCTTTTCTGAAAAACTCTGGTTTCCCGGTGCCCCGGTGGCATTTGGTATTGGTCGCTTTCATTTTCGCCGCTTGGCTTTCCGCGGCCGCCGAGGAAAATTGGTCGCCGGGCAAAGCCCCGATCATGACGCGTTGGGCGGCGGAAGTGAATCCCACGAATGCGTTGCCGGAATATCCGCGGCCCCAACTCGAGCGGACGGATTGGTTGAATTTGAACGGGCTCTGGGATTACGCCATCACCACGAGTGCCACGAATCAGCCGACGCAATTCACCGGTAAAATTCTCGTGCCGTTCCCGATCGAATCGGCGTTGTCCGGCGTGATGACGAATCTGGATGAGCACAGCAGCTTGTGGTATCGCCGGAACTTTTCCGTGCCGGAAGCGTGGCGTGGTCAACGGGTGCGGCTGCATTTTGGCGCCTTAGATTGGCACGGCGAAGTCTGGGTGAACGGCCAGCGCATCGGCGAACATCGCGGCGGTTACGACGCGTTCACGTTCGACATCACCGATGCCTTGCACGGGAACGGGCCGGAGGAAATTTCCGTTTGCGCGACCGATCCGACGGAGGGCGATCAGCCGCGCGGCAAACAATCTCGCAAGCCGGAAGGTATTTTTTACACGTCTACTTCCGGCATCTGGCAAACCGTCTGGCTGGAACCGGTGCCGGAGACGTGCATTGATTCGCTCAAGCTGACGCCGGATGTGGATGCGCAGGCCTTGCAACTGTGGGTCGCCGCAAATCATTTTTCGGACACCGTGCAAGTCGAAGCTACGGCGTGGGCGAACGGCAAAAAAGTCGCCAGCGTCATCGGCCCGGCGAATGCGGCGCTGATTTTAAATCTCTCGAAACCGCATCTCTGGTCGCCGAGCGATCCGTTTCTTTACGACTTAAAAGTGACGTTGCGCGATGGTGGAAAAATTCTTGATTCCGTGACGAGTTATTTTGGCATGAGAAAAATTGCGTTGCGCCGCGACGATCAAGGCGTCACGCGCATCGCGCTAAACGATCAATTTATTTTTCAGATCGGCACGTTGGATCAAGGCTTTTGGCCGGACGGCATTTACACGGCGCCGACCGATGCGGCGTTGCGTTCCGACATTGAATTTCTTAAAAACATCGGCTTCAACGTCACGCGCAAACATGTGAAGGTAGAGCCGGACCGCTGGTATTATTGGTGCGATAAATTGGGTTTACTCGTCTGGCAAGACATGCCGAGCGCGAACAACGCGACGGTGGATGGCCGGCGCGATTTTGAAAATGAATTACTCCGCATGGTGCAAGGTCTCGGCAATCATCCGGCCATCGTCACCTGGGTTTTGTTCAACGAAGGCTGGGGGCAATACGACACCGCGCCGCTCGCGCGCTGGCTCAAGGATTTAGATCCGACGCGGCTCGTGGATAACGCGAGTGGTTGGACCGACATGCGGGCGGGCGATCTGATCGACATGCACAATTATCCCGATCCCAACGCGCCGGTGCCGGAACCGCATCGCGCCGCCGTGCTCGGCGAAACGGGCGGCTTCGGCCTCGTCGTGCCGGATCACATCTGGGCCACCAATCATTTGTGGGGTTACGTGATGTTGACCAACCGCGAAGATTTGGCCCAGCACTATGCCCACTCGCTCAAACAAGTCTGGCGGCTGCACAACCTGAGCGGCTTGAGCGCCTTTATTTACACGCAAACCGCCGATGTCGAAACCGAATGTAACGGCTTGCTCACCTATGACCGCGACGTGACCAAACTCGATATCAACTTTTTGCGGAACGCCAATCTCGGCCAATCCTTGCGCGCGCCGAAGAAAATTGTTTTGGCCAACGCCTTGTTCGGCCGGACGACGTGGAAATACACGATCGCCAAACCGGCGAATAATTGGATGCAGCCCGACTTCATTGTGCCGGGCTGGAAAGACGGCGTCGGCGGTTTTGGCAGCGCGGGCACGCCGGGCATTTTTCAGAACACGATCTGGGATACCGCCGATATTTGGTTACGCACGGATTTCACGGTCGCGGCGGAAGATATTCCCGCGTTGGAACTGCAAATTTTTCACGACGAAGATGTGGAGATTTATTTGAACGGCGTGCTCGCGTTGAAAATGCCCGGCTTCATAACGGACTACGACGAATTTGAAATCGCGCCGGCCGCCCTCGCCGCGTTGCACGCCGGCAACAACCTGATCAGCGTTCACTGCCATCAAACTGCTGGTGGCCAAGGCGTGGATGTGGGCCTCATCGTGCCGGAAACGGCGAGCAAACCGGACAAGAAATAGGCCAATCGTCCGCGTTCTCGAAATTTTCGAATGCCCAGTCGCGAATGCCGAATTCGCTAGCGGGAACCTACCACGCCCAACTTCGGTTTTTTTGCACGTGGCCATTTCATGCCACATGACAGATTTGCGCTTAAGGGATTATAGTCTCAACATGTTCCAATTGTTAAAGCCCGCAGCTCCCTGTCGCGTCCACGCGTCTCCTTATCCACTTTGACTTGGAAATACAAATACGTAACCCAACAAAATGAAAACTCCCCAAAAATCAACCACGCTAAAACGAGGTCATCTTTCCCGGATGAAACTCTTAACTCTTGCCTCCGCGCTGGCGCTGCCCGCCGCGACGGTCTTTGGCCAGTCCCAATGGACCAACGGCACCAGCGATTTTAACAATGCCGCAGGTTGGAGCCCCAACGGGGTTCCCACCGGCAATGCCTCCAATGACAGTGGTTCCACCAATGTTGTCCTCATCCAGCCAGGCGATCCGGTTTGGGGTCACGGTGACACGCTCGCCGGTCAAGGCAGCGGCACTTCCGGCTCTTACCTGCAAACCGGTTCCACCAATAACACCGGTTATCCGAGCGGCGGCAGTTGGATGCGATTGGGCATTGGCACCGGCGGCACTTTTGGATCCTATACTTTAAGCAATGGCGTGGTGAATGTGGCCGGGCAAACGCATCTCGGCGAAAACGGCACGGGGGTATTGACGGTGGCGGGCGGCACTTACAACACGGGTTACAATGGCAATCCCGGATTTTGCGCGGGTGATGGGGATGGCAATTCCAGCGCTTCGGTGGGCACGCTGAACTTTTATGGCGGCACGATCAATAACGTCAATAATGAAACGTGGCTCGGCGAAGGTGCCGGTTGCTCTGGTTATTTTAACCTGAGCGGCGGCACGTTCAACGCGAACAATTGGTTCGCGGTGGGTCGCAATGGCGGTTACGGCGAACTCAATATCTCCAACAACGCAGTGGTTGTCCGCAACGGTAATGGGAACTTCGATGTTGGCGCGAGCGGTCGGGGCGTGGTGAATCAAAATGGCGGCGCGGTCACCAACCTTTCCAACCAGACGTGGTTGGGCGAACAATCTTCCGCCACGTGGAATTTGAACAGCGGTATTGCCAATCTTGGCACGGTGGTTTTTGGGGTGACCGGCAACGGCAGCGGCACGTTGAATATGAATGGCGGCACCCTGATCGCCCAATCGCTGAGCTTGGGCAACATCAACGCGAGTGCGGTGGTGAACCTGAACGGCGGCTCGATCATTGCGGCGGGCAATAATTCGTCCTTCATGCAAGGCTTGACGCAGGTCACGATTGGCACGGGCATCACGTTTGATTCTCAGGCTTACAACATCACAATTGCGCAAGAGATCGATGGCGGCGGCCCGTTGACTAAGAACGGCAGCGGCACATTGATTTTGACTGGCCCCAATACTTATTCCGGCACCACCACGGTGAACGCCGGCAAATTGGCGATCAACGCTGCCCAACAAGTTAACGGCGGCTATGTCGTGGCGAACAATGCCGAGTTGAGCCTTACCGTGCCTTCGCACAATGCCCAGTTAAACATGTCGAGCCTCACGCTGAGCGGGGCAACCAGCATCGTGGATTTTGATCTCGGAGCCTTTGGTAATCCGTCTGCGGGCAGTGCGCCGGTGAAAGTAAATGGCGCGCTGACGGTCAGCGGAGTCGTCACGGTTAACGTTGCGGATACGGTGCCGCAACTCGGTCAATTCGCATTGATCACTTACACCAGTGCGGTTAATCCCAGCGGTTTTGTGTTGGGCTCCCTGCCCCAAGGCGTGGGCGCTTACTTGAGCAACAATATCGCAGGTAGTTCTCTTGACTTGGTTGTCACCAACGTGAACCTACCGCGCTGGGAAGGCCAGGCGGGCGGCAATTGGGACATCGGCCTGACCACGAACTGGATCAACATCGGCACGGGTTTGCCGACTTATTACACGGACGGTAACGGGGTATTGCTGGATGATGAAGCGACGGGGACAACCGCCATCAATCTCACTACCAACATCAATCCACTTTCCGTGACCTTTAACAACACCAACTTGACTTACACCGTGACGGGCAAAGGTCGGATCAATGGCAGCACGTCGGTTTTCGTTCAAGGTGCAGGCACGGTGAATATGCTCAATACCAACGGCTACACAGGCGCAACCGTCCTCTCTGGCGGTATCTTGTCCGTAACCAATCTCGCCAACGGCGGAGTGCCGAGCGCGATCGGTGCTTCTTCGTCTAACTCCACCAGCCTGGTTCTGGCGGGCGGCAACTTGAGCTATTCAGGTCCGGCGACCACAATCAATCGTGGTTATCAAACTCAAGCCACCAACAGCACGCTCACCACGGTCAGCAACCTGACCTTGACCGGCTCTGCTACTGCCACGCTGGCTGGCGGCCTGACCAAGAGTGGTTTGGGACAACTCACTTATGCGACGGTTGGCAGCAACGTTCTCTCGGGTGCAAACTCGCCCGGTTACAATGTCGCTGATGGTTCCGTCGTATTTGACGGAACGGCGGGCGGCCAAAGCAATTATTTTGGCGGCGGATCGCTGACGTTAAACGGCGTAAACAGTGTCGCGACGGTGGCGGTGACCAATGCCATACTGAACACGGGTGATCTTAATCTCGGTAATCTTGGTAATTCTACGGATACGCTGACCGTTCATACCAACAGCACGCTAAATGTCGGCGGCTGGCTGATCTTTGGCGACGGTGGCAATGTCGTCTCCACCCTCAATGTGAATCATAGCACGTTGAATGTGCTCAATGGTAAAGTCCTCATGGGCGGCCGCGCGGGTGATACGAGCACCTTGAATATCAACGGCGGCATCCTTAATAACGCTGGTGCCAATGGATTTGATATCGGTGACGGCGGTTGGAATGGCACGGGCGCGCGCACGGGCATCGTCAACCAAACGGGCGGCAGCAATAATATTAACACCAGCCTCTCAGTCGGGAATGCGGCCACCGGCATTGGTTTCTATAACTTGACGAACGGCTTGCTTAACGTTTCGGGTGAAATCGACGTCGCCAATGGCGGCGCAGTCGGCACCTTTAATATCGTGAACAGCACGGTTGACGCTGGCAGCTGGTTTGTAACGGGTCGCGCCGGTTCCACGAGCGGCATCTTGAACATGCTTGGCGGCGTGATCAATAAAACGAACAACGGCAACTTCCTCATCGGCAGCAGTGCCGGTAATAATGGCACCGTCAGCGTTGGTGTTTTCAACATCAGCGGTGGTGTATTGAACTGCGCCAGCGAATGTTGGCTCGGTGAAAACTTCCTGGATATCGGGACGAATAACATCAGCGGCACGGCCGTGGTTAACTGGCAAAACTGGGTTTCCATCGGACGCTCCGGTTTGGGCGTGGTCAACTTCTCCGGCGGCACGATCACCCGCACCGGTGGCGGCCAAGCGATTGTCATCGGTGACAACGTGGGCGGTCCCGGTCACGGCATCTTCAACCAGAGCGGTGGCACGTTGACCTCGTCCACAGAACTATGGGTCAGCACGACGGGTTCCACGGGCGAATATGACCTGAGCGGGGGTTCAGCGACGATTACTAACTGGATTGCCGTGGGTCGTAACAGCGGTATTGGCACCTTGAATATCTCCGGCGGTTCTTTGACTAAGCTCGGCGATAACACCAGCCATCTCACGATTGGTTCTGGCGGTAACGGCACGGTGAATCAAACCGGCGGCACGATTATCAATACCGTTTCCGACACCTTCATCGGTGAGAGCCAGACGGGCGTGTGGAATCTGAATGCGGGCACAGCGGTGCTCGGGGTTGTTCGTCTCCCACTGAATAACAATGTGGCGGGCACGCTGAATCTGAACGGCGGCAGTATCACTGCGACCGAGCTCAGTTGCACGAATGGTTCCGGATTGGGCACGTTGAACTTTAACGGTGGCACTTTGGTGGCGGGCAATGGAGCCAGCGCCAACTTCCTCTACGGCATCGCCACGAACACGGTGTTGACCGGTGGTGCGATCATCAACAGCGGCGCGAACGAAATCTCCACCCCGCAACCGTTCCTCGGCGGCGCGGCTGACGGTGGTTTGACCAAGTTCGGTTCCGGCCGGTTGAACCTCAACGGTGTCAGCACCTACACGAACACCACGCAAATCAGTGCGGGCACGTTGGGCGGTTCCGGCACCTTGGCCAGCCCGGTGCAGATCGCTTCGGGCGCGGGACTTGCCGCGGGTGTTAGCAGCACGATTGGCACCTTGACCATTAACAATAAATTGACCCTCTTGCCCAGCGCGGCCACGTTCTTGAAACTGACGCCGACCAACAGTGACAAGATCGTCGGGCTGACGAGCGTGAGCTACAACGGAACTTTGGTGGTCTCGAACACTAGCGCTTCACCGCTTACGTTGGGTCAGACCTTCCAGTTATTCACGGCCGGGGTCGCGGGCACGGGTAACTTCACCTCCGTCACGGTGTTGCCGGCGGGTGCTGGCACGTTTAATCCCGCTACGGGCGTGTTGACCATCACCTCGTCCGGTGTTCCCCTGTCATTCAATCCCGTCACGCGCTCTGGAGGCAACTTGATCCTGACCGGCGGCGGCGGCACACCGAACAGCAGTTATACGGTGTTGACCACCACAAACCTGACGACACCGTCAGCCTTGTGGACGACCAACACGACGGGCACCACGGATAACACTGGCAGTTTCTCCAACGCCATTCCGGTCAGCGCGACCACCCCGGCGCAGTTCTTCCGCGTGCGTCAACCGTAAGCCGCGGTTAAGTTAGAAAATTCAAGGGCGTCCTTTCGAGGACGCCCTTTTTGTTTTTTAAAAAAGCGAAAATCGGCATCAAAACCGCCTCCCCGTTTCCGCTTTCTCCACCGTGGCCATTTCATGCCACATGACAGGTTTATCCACTATGCTAGGGTAACCCCCTGTTCCAATGTCAAAGAATACCAAGATTGCCTCGTCGCGCTATATCCGCGCGAAAAAACTGCTTTGATCAGAATAAGAAAGCCAAAATGAAAAATCCCAACCGTCCCCTTGTCTCCCCCTCAAGTCGTCAAACGCTAATGAAAATCACCACCTTTACCGCGGCGATCGCTTTATCCGCGCTGACCGCATCGGCGCAGGATATTTTATGGTCCGGCGGCACCGCCAGTTTCAACACGCCTTCCGGTTGGTCGAGTTTGACCGTGCCGACGAACACCAGTAACGCGGTCAATAACAGCGGCTCGAACAATGTCGTGCAGATCAACGTGGGCAATCCGAATTGGACGGTGAACCAGATCAAGGCGGGCAATAGTGCCGGCGACGGCGCCTTCACGCAGAACGGCCAGACGGTGACGGTGATTGGCAGCAATACGACCTCAACGGCTTATATCACTTCCATTCGTCTTGGAATCGCGGCGGGCAGCACCGGGATTTACACTTTGAACGGTGGCACGCTTAATTATTCCAACGGTTTATTCACCGTGGGCGAACTCGGCATCGGCGCGCTGAATATCAATGGCGGAACCCTCACTGGCAGCGGCGTTTTCGCGGCCAACTACGGAGCGTTGGCAACGCCGAGTTCAACGACCGCCACCATGGACGGCGGCTTAAGCAACGCCGGGTTCACTTGGTTTGCTCAGGGATTTTATGCGGCTAACTCAGCCTATGGCTTGCCCACGGCCGGCTCCACATTCACCAGCGTAAACTTTCCCGATCATTCCTATACGATGGCGGCGAGTTATACGACCAATAACGCGGTGATGGTGGATTCAAACTATGTCAAGAGCGCGACGGTGACTTTGACCACGCCGACAGCGTATTCTGCTTTATCGTTC
Source organism: Methylacidimicrobium fagopyrum (assembly GCA_026225255.1). Taxonomy (GTDB): domain Bacteria; phylum Verrucomicrobiota; class Verrucomicrobiia; order Limisphaerales; family UBA11358; genus UBA11358. The sequence goes on from JAMFSJ010000045.1 coordinate 34,951, forward strand.
TTGGGCAGTGCCGGCAATCAGGCGATGACCATCAATTACAAGGTGCATCACGCCGATAGCACGATTGAAACGGGCACGCTGGTTTTTCCGGATTGGTTCGCGACGAACACGCCGGCGTATTCAACTTATGGCCGCGTCAGCGCCGACGGTCTGACGACCCAGATTCAAACTTCCGGTGCGCCGTTTCTATTCCCCTTGGATAAAACTTTGACGAACACTGCGAGCGCGGTGACAAGCATTGACCTGACTTATAATACCGGCAGCGGTGGGGTCGCTTGTTTGATGGCGCTCAGCGGTTCTAACGGTTCCGGTTTCAGTCCGATCCCGATCACGGGTTACAATGAAGACTGTGTGGTTGATGTCAATCCAGGTTACAGCCAAGCCACCGACGTGGTGACTCAAACCAATGGCGCGGTGAATCTCACCGGTGCCGGCCAGTTGTATATCGGCAATTTCGGCACGGGTATTTACAATTTGAGTGGCGGCACCGTGGACGTTCACAATGCGATCGCCATTGGTCGCGCCGGCGGTAACGGCACGTTGAACCTGACCGGCGGCAACTTTAATCAAGATGGCGGCGGCAACTTATTGGTCGGCACCGGCGCGAATGCGCCCACCGGCAGCAGCACGATTGGCGTATTGAATCAAAACGGCGGCACAATCAACTGCACCGCCCAGTTTCTGTGTCCGGAAACGCTGCCGAGCTTGGGCACTTACAATATGTCGAGCAACGCCGTCTTGAAAGCCCATGACTGGATCGCAATCGGTCGTAATGGTGGCGCGGGGGTTTTGAATATTTCCGGCAATGCCGTGATCGTCCGCGACAACACCAATGACACCGGGGCGAATTTTGATATCGGCGCGGGCGGTCCCGGCACGGTTAATCAAAACGGCGGCGCGATCACCAATCTCGCGGGGCAAACGTGGATCAGCGAATCGGCGTCAGCCACTTGGAATTTGAACAGCGGGATCGCCAACTTGGGCGTCGTTCACATCGGCCAAACCAGCCAAGGCGGCGGCACGTTGAATCTGAACGGCGGCACCTTGATCGTTCAAGAATTGACCACGGGCAGCACGACGGCGGGAAGCACCGTGTATTTTAACGGCGGCACGATTGTGGCCGTGACCAATAATGCGACCTTCATGCACGACCTTTCTTACGTTGAAAATGATGCGGCGGGCATCACCTTTAATTCCCAAGCGTTCAACATTTCAATGGCGCAAGAAATTGATGACAACGGCACGGGCGGCACGTTAACCAAGCTCGGCAGCGGCACGATGACTTTGGTCGGCGCGAATACTTATACCGGCAATACGATCGTCTCGAACGGCACGTTGATCGTCGGCACGAAGGCGGGAACGCAGAGCATCAACTACACGGTCGCGGACACCGGCGGGTTCGGCGTGGTGGCACAATCGGTTGGGGGCGTGGTGAATGCCAGCAGCCTCACATTGGGTGGCGCGACGGGCGGCACCTTGAGTTTCAACTTGAGCAGCTTCGGCAATCCGAGCAGCGCCTTGTTAAATGTCAGCGGCACCCTGACGGCTAATGGAACTTTCACGGTTAATTTTCCCGCGCCGACCATCGCCGTCGGCACGATTCCCTTGTTGCAATATGGCAGCCTCGTTGGTTCGCCGAATTATGTCCTCGGCACGCTGCCGACCGGCGTGGTCGCGCACTTGCAGACGACGGGCAATGTGTTACAACTCGTAGTGACCAGCGCGGCTTTCCCGCGTTGGGATGGTAGCGCCACCGGCGCGTGGGATTTGGGTCCGAACCAGGATTGGTATGATTTGGGCACGTTGGCATTGGCGGCCTACACGGATGGTCACGCGGTTGTTTTTGATGATAACGCCAGCGGCACCACGACCGTGAACTTGACGGCTACGGTTACCCCGACTTCCGTTCTCTTCACGAACAACACGAAAGCGTATGCGATCATCGGCACGGGTAAGATCACCGGCACCACGGGCGTGAACAAAGTGGGTTCCGGCTCGGTCGCACTCTTAAATACCGGCAATGATTATACCGGCCCGACGGTCGTCACCGCCGGCACGTTGATTGTCACCAATATTTCCGACGGCGGTTTGCCTAGTTCGATTGGGGCGGCTTCTGCGAACTCGACGAACTTGGTGTTCGGCAATGCCACCTTGAGCTATGTCGGCCCGACGGCGACGGCGAATCGTGGTTACAAAATGACCGGCAACGGCACGCTGGATATTGAAAGCAACTTGACCTTGAGCGGCCAAGCGCAAGCTACATCTGGCACGTTGACCAAGGTGGGTCCGGCCACCATGACTTACGCGGGAGCGAATAATAACGTGTTGACGCCCGCCAATGTCGGCGGCGCGTATCAAGTGAACAACGGCACGGTGGTGTTCGACGGTTCCGCCGGCGTGCAATCAAACTCGGTGATCGGCGAAATGTGGGTCAGCGCCATCACCAACTACGCCGCGAATGTGGTTTTGACGAACACAACGCTCGGCATTTCCAGCTGGTTCGCCTTGGGTCGTGGTAATGGCAGTAACAATTTCCAACCGACCGCTTCATTGTATAACTCCAGACTGGTGTGCGGCAACGTCAGTTTGGGTTACGCCAACGGCTTGACCTTCAATGTGGTTCGTCCGACCCTCAACCTCTTTGGCAATTCCCAAATCATCAACTCCGGAGCGTTCAACTTAAGCGAAAATAGCGGTTCCGCTTCGACCGTCACGCTCGCGGATAATTCTGCCATCACCAACAGCGGCACCTTTACCTTTGGCCTGAATGGCACGGCGCTGGGCATCGTGACGTTGACCAATAACGCCAGTCTCACCACCAGCAATACGGTGTGGGTCGGCAGCGGTGGCGGCAAAGGCGTGTTGAACATGAACTCCACCGGCGTGGTCTCCCTCTGCCAGGGCTCGGCGGGAACCACTTTGTTCGTCGGCGGTAACGGCGGTATCAACGATGTCGGCCAGGGCGCCATCAACATCAACAGCGGCACCCTCAATTACGCGGGCAGCGCGAACTCGCTCTACATCCAAGTCGGGACTGGCGGGACGAATACTTACGGTTCCTTCAACCTCGCGGGCGGCACGGTCAATGAAAGTGCCGGCAACGGTTTCCGCGTCGGCTTCAGCGGGGTGGGTTCTTATGTGCAGACGGGTGGAACTTTGAACTGCCAACGTTACTTCGTCCTCGGGGGTAATGGCGCGGCGACAACGTTTGGTAATGGCGTCGCCACCTTCACCGGCGGCACAGCCACGATTACTCCAACCTATAGCATCCATATCCCGGATGCCGCGAGTTGCACCGGAACCTTGAATCTGGGCACTTTGGCGGGTGGTAATGCCTCCTTGATCACATTGTCCACCGCAAACGGCGCAGGCGTGGTCATGCAAAATGGTGCCAGCGGTAACGGCACGTTGAACCTCAACAGCGGCACGCTCCAATTGGCGAATCCGATCTACCGCGCCAATTCATCCGGCGGCAGCGCGGTGGTAAACTTGAACGGGGCGACGTTGCAGGCGGGCGCGAATAACATCACGCTCATCAACAATACCATCACCAACATTAATGTTTATAAGAACGGCATCACGGTCGACTCGATCGCCAACACAGCCACGATCTCCGGCAATTTGTTGACCACGACGGGCAACGGCATCTATCCCGCCGGCGGCATCATCACGGTGACCAACGCAGGCGGTGCGGGTTACATCGGCGCTCCGCTCGTCACGGTGAACGGCGGTTCCGGCACCGGCGCAACGGCGGTGGCCACGGTCTCCGGCGGTATCGTCACGAATGTGGTCCTGACCAGCCCCGGCCAAAACTATGTCGCCGGCGACGTCTTGAGCCTCGTGTTCAAAGGCGGCGGCGCGACCACCGCAGCGAGCACGTTTATCTACACCTTGCAAGCGGGTGATTTGACGGCGAACGCGGTGGGTGGTTTGACCAAAATCGGCAGCGGCACGCTCTACCTCACTGGCGTGAACACCTACAAAGGCACCACGTTGGTCAGCACGGGAACATTGGGCGGCTCCGGCACGATTACCGGTCCGGTGATCGTGACCAACGGCGCAACGCTCTTGGCGGATATCGGCACGGTTGGCACAACGTTCACCATCAATAACTCCCTGACGTTGGCGGCGGGCAGCACTACGGCCATAAAAGTGACGCCGTCCAGCAACGATAAAATCGTTGGCCTGACCACCGTCAGTTACAACGGCGCATTGATCGTGACCAACACCAGCGCGACCGCCTTGACCAACGGGGCGACGTTCCAGTTGTTCAATGCTTCAACGGCGGGCACGGGCAACTTCAGTTCCGTCACCGTCTTGCCGACCAACAGTCTCGTAGCCACGTTCAACCCGACGAACGGCACCTTGACCCTCGCCTCGACTGTCATCACGCCGATTAGGATCAATCCTGTGACCGTCGTCGGCGGCAACTTGATCCTCACCGGCACTGGCGGCACGCCGAACAGCAGTTATACGGTGTTGACCACCACGAACGTGACCACGCCGCTGGCCGCGTGGACGACGAACACAGCGGGCAACTTGAGCGGCACTGGCACGCTGTCCAACGCCATCCCGATCGACCCCACCACGCCGACGCAGTTCTTCCGCGTGCGTCAACCGTAAGTCGCGGTTACGTTGGCAAAATTCAGGGGCGTCCTTTCGGGGACGCCCTTTTTGTTTTGGGTCGGGAATTTTTTAACGCGCCGTTCCAAGCTGGCCTATCGCTGCGGTCACGCCTATCTTGGCTCCAATATTTTAGCGGAACAATTTCACAGCCCATTATGAACAAAGCAGAAATCGCGGCGGGATTACGCCAGGAAGTCGGCGAACTGGAAGTTGCCATCACCAAATTGCAGGCGCGCTTCGAACGGTTGAAAACGTTCGTGCTCAATCTGGAATCCGAGATCGCGCCACCCCCAGCAGCGCCGGAACCTGACAGCGCGTTCCGAAAAACAATTGACCGCGTGTTCGGCGAAAAGCCAAAACCGCGCAAACGTTAAACCGCTGGGACACACCATTTTCATTGAACCGTGCGACCTTTGCCGGTGTCAATGAACCCCCCATTCCAGCCGGCTTTCCCCAGCGACGGCCACGGGTGATTAAAAAACTAGGACTGGATGGTTTCCAGCGTGACGGAAATTTTTGGACGCTCGCCGCTCGTTTTTAATTTTGTGAACAGCCCGCGCCAGAAACCCAAACCGTAAAGCAGATGCGTCAACACGATGAACGGCAACGCGCCCAAGCTATTGACCCAACCACCGAGCGGACTGAGCGCGAACGTTTGCGCGATCACCGCGAACGCATAGAACGCCAGCGGAACGAGCACGATTTTACCCAATAACGGCAAGGTAAAAATCAGCGCAACGAGATACACGCAAAATAATGGCGGCACAAAATTCAAGGCCGAGCCGGGCGTCGGGTGCACCCGGAATTGCTCGGCGCGACCGCGACCGTAAGTGAACAGCATTTTGAAAAACGCTTTTAAATTGCGCCGCGGTCGACGATGAACCATGAATTGCGGATCGTAAATCAATTGACCGCCGCGCTCTTGCAAGGCATCCATCAACGCATTTTCTTCGTTGGGATAAAGCAATTCGTTGAAACCGCCCAGCTCGAGCATATCCGCGCGCCGCGCCATGAGATTGCAGAGAATCAATTCCTTCTCGCCAGCGGGACGTCGTTGCCCGACCGGCGTGTAACGCGCGCGACTGGGACCGAACGCCAGCCAACTCGTGAGCGTGAGCGCAAAAACTTGTTCCAATCGCGGCGCGGTCGGCGGACACAGATTCGGTCCACCGACCATTTTCACTTTGTCGTCCGCAAATAATTTTACGGCGCGACGCAGATTGTCGGGCGGCGCAACCGAATCGTCATCGAGGAAATAAATCAGTTCGCCCCGCGCGATTTTGAGCGCGGCATTACGCTGCACGGACGGCTGTTTGCCGCGCGCGACGATGATCTGCAATTTGTCCGCCGGATAATCCAACCGGCGCGCCGCGGCAACTGCCAGGATTTCGCTTTCATCCAGGCGCGCGGGGACAATGACGGTAACGGTCGGTTCGCTCACGCGCAAAATTTAGAGTTCAAAGCCCGGACTTCAAAGTCCAATTTTCAAATTCATTCATCCGTGGTTTCGTTTTTCTTTGCACCAGCGGGTCTTTGTGCCTTTGCGTTGAATTCTTTTTTCATTTATTCTTCGCGCATGAATTACCGCACTTTAGGCCGCACGGGTTGGAAGATTTCTGAAATCAGTTTTGGCGCGTGGGCCATCGGCGGCGCGTGGGGCGATGTGGATGATGCGGAATCGCTCGCGGCGCTGCATGCCGCGCTCGATGGCGGAGTAAATTTCTTCGACACCGCCGATGTTTATGGCGATGGCCGCAGTGAACGCCTGTTCGCCAAATTGAAAAAGGAACGCAAAGAAAAATTTCACGTCGCCACCAAAGCCGGACGTCGGCTGCCGCAACAAACGCCGGAAGGTTACAGTCGCAAAAATCTCACGGCGTGGGTGGAGCGCAGTTTGAAGAACCTGAACACGGACACGCTTGAGCTGTTGCAACTGCATTGTCCGCCGACGCCGGTTTATTATATGCCCGAGGTTTTTGGAATTCTCGATGACCTCGTCAAAGCTGGCAAAGTGCAATACTACGGTGTGAGCGTGGAAAAAGTAGAGCAAGCGCTCAAGGCCATTGAGTTTCCCAACGTCCAAACAGTGCAGATTATTTTCAATATGTTTCGCCAACGTCCGGCGGAATTATTTTTCGCCGAAGCGCAGAAACGCAAGGTCGGCATTCTGGCGCGGGTGCCGCTGGCGTCGGGCATGTTGTCCGGCAAAATTTCGGCGGCGAGCAAGTTCGCGAAGGACGACCATCGGAATTTCAATCGTCACGGCGAAGCGTTTGATCGCGGCGAAACTTTTTCCGGCGTGGATTTTGCGACCGGCCTGCGCGCGGTGGACGAATTGAAATCGCTCGCGCCGAAAAACGTCGCGCTCGCGCAATTTGCGTTGCGCTGGATCCTTGAATTTCCCGCCGTCACCTGCGCGATTCCCGGCGCGAAACGTCCGGCGCAAGTCACGGAAAATATCGCCGCGTCAGCTTTAAAGCCGCTCTCAAAACCGACGTTAAAAAAGATTCGCGCGCTTTACGACCGCGAAATCAAACCGCTCGTGCATCATTATTGGTGAGCGGGCAAAATCCATTGCCACGACGCCGGGTTTGGTTCATTGTGAGATGCCAGTAAAAATTTAATCCTCAACTATTTATGGATCAAACCACCGCTCCTGCCCTGCAACATCTTTTCAGCACCTCGCTCGCGTTCCTCATTCCGCTGTGCGTCGTGCTGTTTATTTTCGCGCCACAATCCGTGCGCATCTTGCGCGAATATGAGCGCGGCGTCATTTTCCGGCTGGGCAAACTCACGGGCGCGCGCGGGCCGGGTTTGATTTTTCTGATTCCGTTCGTGGATCGCATGGTGAAAATGGATTTGCGCGTGGTGACGATTGATGTGCCGAAACAGGAAATCATGACAAAGGACAACGTGCCGGCGACGGTGGACGCGGTGGTTTATTTCAAGGTGGTCGAACCGGAAGCGGCGGTCATCAAGGTGGAAAATTATTGGAAGGCGACGTCGCTCATCGCGCAGACGACGTTGCGCAGCGTGCTCGGGCAATCGCCGTTGGACGACCTGCTGTCGCAACGCGATATCATCAATCAAAAGTTGCAGGAGATCATTGATAAACAGACCGGCCCGTGGGGCATCAAAGTCACGTCGGTCGAGGTGAAAGAGGTGGCGTTGCCGGACAGCATGAAGCGCGCGATGGCGAAACAGGCGGAGGCGGAACGTGAACGTCGCGCGAAAGTAGTGAATGCCCAAGGCGAATTTGAAGCCGCCGAAAAAATGGTGCAAGCCGCGTCGTTGATCGCCAAAGAACCGATCGCGTTGCAACTGCGTTATCTCCAGACGATGCGCGAAATGGCAAGCGAACATAACACGACGACGTTTCTGCCGTTGCCCATTGATTTATTCAGCGCGTTTTTGAAAAAATGAAAAAAACCGGAAACACGCATAGGAAAGCCGCCATTCAGGAAATAAATAAATTCCTGTTTTCATATTTTTCTTATTAAAATTGTTTTATGCCGATTTACGAATACGAAGTGTGCGAGGGGGGTTGCAAAGTGTGCGGCGGAACGTTCACGTTGAACCGGCCGTTATCCGCGAAGCCGTTGACCAATTGTCCGGCGTGCAAAAAGCCGGTGCGCAAGATCATTTCCGGTTTCAGCACGCCGCATAAACTCAAGCCGCTGTCCATCAGCGATGCCAAGAACGCGGGTTTTACCGTGCTCAAGCGCGTGAACAAGGGTGAATACGAGAAGCAGTGAAGGGCAAGTTGAGAGTTGGGAGTTGATGGTTGATAGTGGAACCTAGCAAAATCCGAGGGCAGCGGATTTGAATCGTTTTAAAACTACACCAACTTTTTTTGAGTTCATTTTTGACGGAAGTGGTCTATTAAGCTAAGATGCAAGGCTAGAGATGGGTTTTTACCATTCCAATTTGAAACGATGTGCGCTGACGATGCTTTTCACAGGAGCCTTGACCGGTTCCGTATGGGCGCAGTCATCGAGTCAGATCATTTTTTCTACACCGGTAGATGATGGGATCAAAAGCCCGACGGCGGACACCACGGAACCTACGGCTAATATGTTGGTGACGCCGCGCAGTCTGACCCCTTCGTTTTTTAATTCTGGCGCGAGTTTGCCGCAGCTCCCGCCGCCGGTTAATCCCAATTGGCGCCCGCCTGCCAACAAAGGCAGTTGGACGCTGATGACACCGGAGCAGATCATGGGCGTGAAAACACCGGAACAGATGCTGGGGCTGCCGGATAAAAATGATGATTCTTATCTGACCCCGGAACAACGGTTTCTGAAGCGAAGGATGGACACGCGATTCACTGCGGCGACCAATGGCATGGGGGGCTTTAATTCAGGGAATAATGATTCAAACCCTTTCGGCCAGCGCACGATCAAAGATACGAGCGGCGCCTTTTCAAAACCGGGACAATTGATGGGTGCGGATTCTCCCAACTCGCCGGATGGCAGTGCGGCGAAGGATTATAGCCAATATTCCAGTGCGCCGGTGCGTTCTTCGATCTTCGGCGCGAGTCAAAATTTTGCCGTCCGTCCGAACAGCGCATTCGCGATGCCGAATTCTGCCGAACCGAAAGTAGATTTGGAACAGGTGGCATCCATGCAACGATTTCGGGCATTGATCGGGGCCACTTCGCCGTCCGACAATTCATCGGCGAGCGCTTTTAAAGCCCCTACGAAACCGGCGGAAACCGCTCAATTGGATATGTTCGGACGTCCGTTGGCGAGTTCGGCGAACGGACTTACCCAACCAGCGAGCCTGACGACGTTGCCATCCGTCACGGGATCTCTGAACACGGACACAACCTCCGCTGCGCCTAAGAAACAGTGGTGGAAACCGCGACCGGCTCCGTGGCTTTCCACGGGATTACAGCCGAACGGATTATCGGACGCGCCGCCCATGCGGAAATTTTATTGAGTCGCTTTTGACGAAAGCGGAGAAAAAAAGCTCCAAGCGTCCAAGCGTCCAACCTCCAGAGAAATTCCCAGCAGCCCTTTTCAAAACGGCTCGCGCGGCAAATTTGGAGGTTCGAGGTTTCCTTCGTTATAACCCCAGAACCCAGACCCAAAACGCCAGAACCTTTTTTTCGCGTCTTTCCATAAACCATATAGCGCGGTCTGAAAGGCACCTTATTTTATGGAAACGCTTTAATGTTGCGAGGTCGTGACGAGCACTTGTTCCAACGTTGAAATTCCGGCGCGTGCGCGGTCGAGTGCGACCATGCGGAGCGTGCGCATGCCTTCGGCGACGGCCACGTGGCCGATCGCAGCGCTACCTGAACGATCAATGATCAGTTTACGGATCGGATCGGAAATCGTCATTACTTCGATCACCGCCATACGTCCAACGTAGCCGGAACCTTTGCAGCGTTCGCAGCCGCGACCGCGATAGAGTTGCACCCCGTCAAACATGTTCGGATCAATGCCGAGATCGGCGAACATTTTCGGCGGATACGTCAGCGGCTCTTTGCAATGCGAACAAATGCGGCGCATCAAACGTTGGGCGCAGGACAAAATCAGGGAGGACGAAATCAAAAACGGCGCGATGCCCATGTCGTCCAGACGCACGATGGCGCCGGGCGCGTCGTTACAATGCATCGTGGAGAGCACTTGATGGCCGGTGAGCGCGGCTTCGATGGCAATTTCCGCCGTCTCTTGATCGCGGATTTCCCCGATCATGATGATGTCCGGATCTTGCCGCAAAATCGAACGCAGCGTGCTGGCAAAAGTCAGGCCGATTTCTTTTTTCGTCGGCACCTGGTTGATGCCGGGGATTTGAAATTCCACCGGGTCTTCCACGGTGACGATGTTCCAATTCGGGCTGTTGAGTTCATTCAGCGCGGAATACAGCGTCGTCGTTTTGCCGGAACCGGTGGGGCCGGTGACGAGAATTAATCCGTGCGGCGCATCGATCGCCGTTTTGAACGACTTAAACGTGGCGTCATCGAATCCGAGTTTTTCGATGCTCGCGGACAAATTGCTTTTATCCAAAACGCGCAACACAATTTTTTCGCCGTGCACGGTCGGCAAAATGGAGACGCGCAAATCGAAATCTTTGCCGCTGACTTTTACGCGCATACGACCGTCCTGCGGCATACGCCGTTCGGCGATGTCGAGGTTCGACATGATTTTGAAACGCGAGGCGAGCGCGAGCTGCATCGCCTTCGGTGGCGGCGTGGCGTCCACGAGCGAGCCGTCGATGCGATAGCGCAGGCGGATCACCTTCTCAAACGGCTCAATGTGCACATCGCTCGCGCGATCTTTGATCGCTTGCAGCACGATGAGGTTGGCGAGCTTGATGACGGGCGCTTCTTCGCTGGATGCCGCCAGTTGGTCGAGGCTGACTTCTTCGGCCGATTCCCCCACCGTTTCCAAAGTCGCGTTTTCGGCATCCGCCTTTTTCTGCGCGTCCTCGATCAGGTCTTCCATCGAACCGCTTTTGCTGGAATCAATGGCGGTCAGTTTTTCGGTGATGGCTTTTTCGGAAGCAATGAGCGGACTGACATCCAACTTGGTGATGCGGCGGACGTCGTCGATGGCGAGGACGTTCAACGGATCGGCCATCGCGAGAAACAATTTATCTTCGAGGCGACTGACGGGAATGATCTTGTGATTATGCGCCATGTCGCGCGGAATCAATTCTGCAATGGCCGGCAAAATATTGACGCGTCCGAGGTTGATCGGCGAGACATTCAACACGCGGCCCATGCAAACAGCCAGATCGTCGGGACTGACATATTGCCGGTCTTTGTCCACGAGCAATTTCACCAGCCGCGCGCCTTCTTTTTTCTGGCGGTCGAGCAATTCCTCGATCTGGCTTTGGCTCAATAACCCATCCTCGACGAGGGCGTCGCCAATGCGTTCGGCAAATGATTTAATTTTAGCCATACCTCAGCGAAACGCTTTGCGCAGGTTGTGGATGATGTCGTTCGGCGCACAGACATACCACAGCAAACGCTGCGTCGTCGCGGCGGCCAGTTCCTTGGCGGCTTGCTGATTGAAGGGATTGGCCGTGGCGATGAGAATGGCTTTGCTCATGCGATCAAAGGGCAATACGCACCAGCGACGGCAAACCTCCGCCGGAAATCCGCGGGCCAGATCCATGTCCATGTCGTAGCGGTCCAACGGCAGATGCGCCACGCGCGCTTTGTCAGAAAGCAGGCGCAATGATTTTTCGACCGTGTAAAATCCCTTTTCGTGCAACGTCTGGATGAACGGTTCAATGACATTCGTCGGCGGCACGGATAAATCCGTTTCATGCCAGCATAAATCGAAATCGCCCGCATTGATGACCTTGCCTTCGACAAAAATTTTATACAGTGTCTTGCGCCCATCGTCCACTTCCTCGACGGCCAGCATGCGCGGTTTACGCCGCAACATGGCCGTATCGGAGGAAACTGAGGCCATCGCCACCGCATCCGGGGCCGATTGCGCCACCGAACCGCTGGCTTTGCGCTCAATTTCCTTCAACGCCACCCGCACGTCCCGGTCGTCTGGACGCCGCTGCAACACGGTTTCATACTCCAAAATCGCCGAGGACAACTGTCCCTGCTGCAAATAAGCCTGCGCGATGCGTTTTGACGTGTTGACCACGTCTTCCTCGCGGCCCAGCTTGGAGTAAGCTTCCTTCAGGATTTCCAGCGATTGCGTGTCCGAAGGCTGCGATTGCACAATGACCTCAAACATTTCAATCGTTTGGGACAACTGCGCTTCTTCGCCGGGATTCAGTGTGGTGATCGCCATTGGTCTCTCAAATTAGCAGATTCACTGCCAAACTAAGACGCGCGGACGATCAAAGCAAGATAGTTGAGGATCGGAACCGGGGTTTGGCGTCTCCGGGCCGGCCTTTTCCTTCTCGTTCTTGAAATTTCAAATGACAAATGGCGCAGGTCGAAAGCGACCCTGCAGAACTCGCTCCCCGTTTCCGTCTTTCCGCTTTCCGCTTTTTCTTACTCTCGCTTCGTGTTAAGAATTTCCCCGTGGAGCAACCCCATCCCATCATGACACCAGCCACCGGCGAACGCTTATTGCGCTTCGTCGGCGATAAAATTCTTTTCACCCTCAAAAATTCTCCCGCCAAAACCGGCGCGCCAAAAATTGTGCGCGCTTTTTTGCGGACGAATCTCGGCCGCGCCGCCGCGCGTCGCCACGAAATTATTTCCGCCAACGCCGGACTCACCGTCCACGCCGGCGCCTCGTGGCGCGACCTGCCGATGACCCAAACCGACGACGGCTGGCAACTCGAATTGCCCCTCGCCGAAGTCGGCTACTTCAAAGCCAAAGCGTATTTGCTCGATGAGAAAAATTGGCAAAGCTGGGCGGACGGTTCGGACGTGGGCATTTCCGTGCATCCCAATTTCGCGCGCACTGCGAACACAATTTATTGCGCCTTCACCCGCCTTTTTGGCGCAACCAAAAACCTCGCGTCCACCGCCGATGAAAAATTAGACGCGCAACTCAAATCCCTCGAAGCCCTCGGCTACGCCACGCTCGCACCCTCGGGAAAATTTCGCGACCTCACCCAACAACTGCCGCATATCATCACCAAACTCGGATGCCGCGTGATTCACCTTTTGCCCGTGCATCCGACGCCCACGACCTACGCGCGTTTCGGTCGCACCGGCAGTCCGTATGCGGCGCTCGACCTGACGGCGGTTGATCCCGCGCTCGTCGAATTTGATAAACGCACGACCGGCATTGATCAATTTTGCGAACTCACTTACGCCGCGCATGCGCTGGGCGCACGCGTGTTCATTGACATCGTCATCAACCACACCGGCTGGGGTTCGACGCTGCAGGAAAATCATCCCGAATTTTTTCTCAAAAATCCCGACGGCGAATTCGCCAGCCCCGGCGCATGGGGAACCGTTTGGGAAGACCTGGTCGAACTTGAACAGCACGACGTAAAACTCTGGGACATCATCGCCGATTCGCTCATCGTTTGGTGTCAGCGTGGCGTGGATGGTTTCCGCTGCGATGCCGGTTATAAAATTCCCGCACCGGCGTGGCAATACATCGTCGCCCGCGTGCAGGAAGAATTTCCCGAAACGATTTTTCTGCTCGAAGGCCTCGGCGGTTCGTGGGACGCGACCGAACTTTTGCTCACCGAAGGCGGCATGCAATGGGCTTACTCCGAGCTGTTCCAAAATTATTCCGGCAAAGAAGTCGCGTGGTATCTCGACTACGCCAACCGCCAAAACGAACGCATCGGCAGCTACGTCAATTATTCGGAAACCCACGATAACAGTCGCCTAGCCGAGAAAGGCCGCACTTGGTCACTCCTGCGAAATCGTCTCTGCGCCCTGACCAGTCCGAACGGCGGTTTCGCTTTCACCTGCGGCGTTGAATGGCTCGCCACGGAAAAAATCCGCGTGCATGGCAACGCCGGCATGAATTGGGATAGCGCCGACAACATCGTGCCCGAACTCGCGCAACTCAATGAACTCATTTCCAATCATCCATGCTTTTTCGACGGCGCAAAATTGACGCGTCTGAGTCCGTCCGATTCACCCATCTACGCCCTGCTCCGCGAATCCGCGGAAGGTAAAGATGCTGTTTTAATTCTGGTCAATACCGACGCTGAAAATTCCCGCTCGTTAACCCTAAAATTGGCGGATTTGAAATTTCAAATTTCAAATTTCAAATTCGACCTGCTCGGCCAACCCCTTTTGCCATCCTCGTCTGCAAAAGACGAAATCATTTTTACACTCACCGCTGGCGCGTGCCAGTGCCTTGCGCCCACGCAAAAACCGATTGGCTTGAGCGGCGAAAATTATCGTCGCGCCCGCGCGCAAGCGGCTTGGGCCATCGAATCACTGAGTAAAATTATTTCCACTGAAACCATTGAAGGACTCGACTGGCATTGGCTCTCGGCCCAAGTCGAACGTTCACCAAAAAACTTTCTCGCCGCCGCCGCGGAATTTGCCGCGAGCGATGCCCAAACTTCCTTCGGCGAAATTTTAGGCAACGTCGAAACCCAAAAAATCTTTCCCCGCGTCGTCGAATGGACCTTGCTCGACACGCGTCGCGTCAGCCTTGTTCCGCCCGGCCACTGGTTGTTGGTCGAAGACTCCGCACCTTTCCGGGCGACACTGAAAATGTCGAATCCAGAATCCAGAATCCAGAATCCAGCCGTTCATGTTCAATCCCTGGTCGTCGGCGACCGCCACATCGCGTGCTTTGCGCCGCAAGGAATCGCCGCTGATGCCACGTTACTTTTAGAACGCTACGCCACCACCTCGCAAAAAATTACCGCCGCGATTCGTTTCTTGGCAGCCGAACCATCACAAGCTTCAACCTCCAACCTTCAACCTTCAACCCTCGCTCTGCTCACGAACGGCCTCGGCGGCATGGCGCGGTTGTGCGTTGATCTCGGTCGCGTGAATTCCAAATACGATTGCGCGCTCGGCGCGAATCTGAATCCCACCGTGCCCGTAGATCGCCACGTTTTCGTGAAGCGCATCCGCGTTTGGGTCAATGCTGACGGGTTTTTATCGGCACTCGATTTCAAAAATCTCGCCGCGTTCAACGCCGGTTCGCCCGCCGTCTGGAATTTCATCGCGAACGCGGGCGACGGTCGCACCGTGGAAATTGATTTGCGCGCCGAAATGTTAGACGAAAAAAATACGACCGTTTTTCAATTCAGTCGCCCGACCGAAAAACTGGCGCACGGCAAACAATTGCCCGCCGCCACCGACGTGCGCCTCACCGTTCGCGTGGATATCGAAGACCGGAATTTTCACAGCGAAACGAAACGTAATCCCGGCGCGGATTTTCATTTCGCCTCGAACACGCATCCGTTGGAAAACATCCAATATCCGACCGCCGACATTCCCCTGCGGACGGGCTTTGCTTTTACGCCGGCGCCGGATCGTCAGTTGCGTGTTTTCGCGGACGCGGGCGAATATCATTCGCAACCGGAATGGTGCGAAAATATTCCGCATCCCGTCGAACAAACCCGCGGCCAAACCGGCAGCGGCGACGCTTACAGCCCCGGCTGGTTTGAATTGCCGCTGACGAAAGGCGCGAACGTAAAGCTGACACTGACAGCGGAAACTGAAGAAATAAAAAGCGGAAAGCGGAAAGCGGAAAGCGAAAACCCGGCGAATGATTTCGGCAGTCAACTCGGCCGGGCGGCGAAACAATTTGTCGTGCGCCGCGATGCCGGCAAAACGGTCATCGCCGGTTATCCGTGGTTTCTCGATTGGGGCCGCGATTCACTCATTTGCGCGCGTGGACTTTTAGCCGCTGGCATGGTTGACGAAGTGAAACAACTTTTGCTCACGTTCGCCAAATTTGAAAAAGACGGCACGTTGCCCAATACGATTCACGGCGACGACGTTTCCAATCGCGACACCAGCGACGCGCCGCTGTGGTTTGCGGTCGTTTGTGAGGAATTATCAGCCATTACAAATTCAAAATTTAAAACTAAAAATTTTACCGCCACCCCCGTGGATCAAACCGGTCGCACCCTGCGCGATGTGTTAACGAGCATCGCGGACAATTACGCCCAGGGCACGCCGAACGGGATTCACATGGACAGTGATTCCGCGTTGATCTGGAGCCCGAGCCATTTCACATGGATGGATACGAATTATCCCGCCGGCACACCGCGCGAAGGTTATCCCGTCGAGATCCAGGTTTTGTGGATCCGTCTATTGCGACAGCTGGAAAAAATCTCCCCGCCAACGGAACAAAAAAAATGGCGCGACCTCGCGGATCACGCCACCGCGTCGTTTGAAAAATTATTCTGGCTCGAAGAGCAAGGTTGGTTCGCCGATGTGCTGCTGGCTGGTTCTCGCGTCATCGCCCGCGACGCCACGGTGAGCGATGCGCTCCGCAGCAATTGTCTGTTCGCGATCAGCCTCGGTCTCGTGAATGACGAACGTGCGAAACGTTGCGTTGCTGCCGCGCAAAAATATCTCATCGTGCCCGGCGCGCTGCGGACGCTCGCGCCCCTGCCCGTCTCCGTTCCACTCGCGATTTACAGCAACGATGGACGCCTGCTCAACAATCCACCCGAACCCTATTGGCCGCGTTACGAAGGCGATGAAGATACGCGCCGCAAACCGGCGTATCACAATGGCACCGCCTGGACGTGGACCTTCCCGACCTTTTGCGAAGCGCTTGCCCGCGTCTGGAATTTTTCGCCGGAAGCCGTTGCCGCCGCGAAAAGTTATTTAGGCAGCGCGGAAAAAATTCTGAACGAAGGTTGCCTCGGTCAGCTCCCCGAAATCCTCGACGGCGACGCTCCGCACACCCAACGCGGCTGCGACGCCCAAGCCTGGGGCGCAACGGAAACATTGCGCGTGTGGAAATTACTGGGATAAGAACGATGAAAATCTAGAATATCACAAATTAATTTGCCATCGGCGCACTTTATACTAGATTAAAACTCAAGTCGTGAAACCGTTCACCACCATTTTGTTCAGCTTACTGTTGCTGTTGACGCCGTTTGCTTCGCTGCAAACCGTGGCGGCAAACTGCCCGCCGGCGAAGCGGATGATCTGTTGTCACGCGGGTTGTCACATGGCTTGCTGCGAACAGCAGAATTCCAATTCGGCCGCCACGCCAACCGTTCCCACGCAAAAAGATGGTGCGCAAGATCAAGTTTCTTTGTTCGCGCTGGTGGTGGTTGTTTACAGTTTGCCGGAATCGTCGTCGCTTTCAGTTTCTCCAGTGGCGGATTGTACTTTGACGTCCGCACGCACGCCGCTTTACACACGGCACTGCGCCCTGCTCCTCTGATTCGTTTTCAGCTCCACCCGTAGTGTGCCTTGAGATGGCGCGCTGCATTTTTCTCTCCACGGATCTTTGTGTCCGTGAATTATTTCCCATGCCGCACAACTAGAAATTTACCGATTGAAATTTATGAAAGTGAAAGTGTTCCCGCTCATTTTAGCCGTCGCCATGATTAGCTTGGCGGCCAGCAGCGAAATCTCCGCGCCCACCAACACTGTCGTGATCACGCCGGATTTGATTGCCCGCTTGATGGCCGAAGGGCGGACGAATAATCCCGGTTTTCTCGCCGCCAATTTTCGCACTCAAGCCGCCGCCGCGAATGCCGACGCCGTGCGCGTTTGGAGCGATCCAACCTTTACCTTCGGCGGCAGCATTTACAGCCCCGACGGGATGGATCCGGCGCAGGAAGGCAATTTGATTTACGGGGTGCAGCAAAAATTGCCGCTGTGGGGCATGCCGGATTTACAACGCCAAGTCGCGGCGACCAAAATGTCCGCGCGCGCGGCGATGACCAATTTTCAATTACGCCAACTTCAGCGCGACGTGACGAAACAATTATTCGCCACCGCGCTGGCCGGACGCGAAGTGCAGATCGGCGAGCAAGACCTCGCGTGGCTGCAAGTCACCGCGCAAGCCACCCAATCCAAATATCAATCCGGTCAAGCGAGCGTCGCGGATACGTTGCAAATTCAAAACGAAGTCGCCGAACGCAACGACCAGTTGCGCACGGATCAACTCATGCTCAACCACGAAGGCGTCACGTTGAACCGTCTACTCAATCGTGATTTCAATTCGCCGTGGGCGGCGCTGGAATTGCCCGATGTATTTCCGCTAATTCCTTACAGTGACAAATTAATTTCGCTCGCGTTGACCAACGAACCTCAAATCAAAATTTTAGAACAAGAAATAAAAACGGCTGAAGCGGAAACAAAATTGACGCGCCGTTCGCGTTTGCCAGACGTAAGTTTAGGTGTGGAAGGCCGGCAATATTCCGACGACGGTGGTTTTCGGGCCGGCACCTTTACGCTTTCGTTTTCATTGCCGTGGTTTAACGAGGGTAAATATCACAAAGATTTTCAACGCGATCAGGCGACGCAAAAAGCGGCGGAACAAGATCGCGCCAATCAAGTCTTACTGGTGCGCGAGGCGTTGCATCATCTCACGCTCGACCTCGAAAATCAGCGGCGCGAGGCGTTGTTGTATCGCGATGAAATTTCCGTCCGCACCGAACAAATGCTCGCCAGCCGTTTGTCAGATTGGCAGACCGGACGCGGCACATTGCGCGACGTGCTGGACGCGCGCCGTTTGTGGTTGGATAGCCAATTGAAAGCCGCCGAGGCCAGCGCCAACGAACAACAATCCGCCGCGGAACTCCTCTTGTGGACGGGTTTAGAAAACACCGACGCCTTGCTGCCATTGGCCAACGAAGCACCCATCCTGCATCACCACGAAAACAATTAAACCGATTTTATTTATGAAAAATAATCTACTTACGACTTCTGATCTACGTCCGTCAAGGCGCTGCCAATACGTTGGCTGGCTGCTCATTCTGCTCGCCGCGATCATGGCCACACCGGCCGTAGCTAAAACCACCAAGCCCGCCGATGTAGATTATTACACTTGCGCCATGCACCCGTCCGTGCGCTCGCAAGACCCGGACGGAAAATGCCCGATTTGCAGCATGGATTTAATTCCGGTCGTGAAAAAATCCGCGCTGACCAACGCGCCCGCCACCACACACAAATTAAAATTCTATCAATCCACGATGGCACCGCAGGAAACCAGTCCGACGCCCGCCAAGGACAGCATGGGCATGGAAATGGAACCGGTTTACGAAGAAGTCGGCGCCCCTGAAAAACAACCGGACGAATTTACCGTGCCGCTGGCGCGACAACAACAAATTGGCGTGACTTACGCGACGATTACCAATCAGGCGTTCCATTTATCGTTGCGCACCGTCGGCACGGTGACGTTTGACAAGGCGCGGCATTGGGATTACGTCACGCGCGTGGATGGCTACGTCAGCCAGCTGTCGGTTTTTTCGCGCGGCGATCTCGTGGAAAAAAACGCGCCGTTGCTGAGTCTTTACAGCCCCGATTTGCTCACGACGGAAAATGAATTTATTAATTTGCTCAAAACGCGCGACGACGCCCGTGCCAAAAAACAAACCGCGTTGCTCGCCAGCACCGAGAGTTTAGTTGATTCCGCCAAGCAACGGTTGCGCCTTTGGAACCTCACCGACGAACAAATCGCGAAGCTCGAAAACACGCGTCAGCCGCAGGAAACACTCACGCTGCTCTCGCCATTCACGGGCGTTGTGCAAGACCTCGACGTGGATCAAGGCCGTCACGTTTCCATCGGTGATCATTTGGTGGACGTCGCGGATTTATCGTCGGTGTGGGTGTGGGCGCAATTTTATCAGGACGAAATCCCGCTGCTGAAAACAGGTTTACCGGTCACGATCACCAGTTCGTCATATCCGAATGAAACCTTCGCCGGAAAAATTTCCGTCATTGATCCCTTCATCAACAACGAAACGCGCACCACGCGCGTGCGGATTGACCTGACGAATGCCGATTTGAAATTGCGCCCCGACATGTTCGTGGATGTGGATTTGCACGCCGAGATGGGCGAAGGTCTGGCCGTTCCCGTCGCCGCCGTGTTACCGACCGGTTTACATAACATCATTTTTGTGGACAAAGGTGAAGGTCATTTGCAACCGCGCTTCATCGAACTCGGCCGCCAATACGGCGATTTTTTCGAAGTGAAATCTGGCTTGAAAGAAAATGAACGCGTCGTCAACAGCGCGAATTTCTTGATTGATGCCGAGGCCCAAGTGCAAGGCGCTTTGAAATCGTGGTGAAAGGAAACGTCATGGAAAATTCCAATTCATCGAAACCGTTTTTGCTCGAACGCCTCATCGAGGCCAGCGCGCGCAATCCGTTTCTCGTCATCATCCTCGTGATCTTCGGCATCGCCGGAGGCTTGTGGGCATTGAACAAAACACCGCTGGATGCGATTCCAGATCTGAGCGATGTGCAAGTCATCATCGCGACGGATTGGCCGGGACGTTCGCCGGATTTAGTCGAAGATCAAATCACGTATCCGATTTCCACCAAATTCATAGCCGCGCCCAAAGTGAAATTCGTCCGAGGCGAAACGATGTTCGGCAAATCGTTCGTCTATGTGATTTTCGAGGACGGCACGGATATCTATTGGGCGCGTTCGCGCGTGCTCGAATATCTCAATTCCGTGCGCGGCACGCTGCCCGAGGGCGTGAATCCGACGCTCGGCCCGGACGCGACCGGCGTGGGCTGGGTATTTGAATACGCGCTCGTGGATGAATCCGGAACCAATAACTTCGCCGACTTGCGCTCGTTTCAAGATTGGCATTTACGTTATGCGTTGGAATCCGTGAAAGGCGTCGCCGAAGTCGCGCCCGTCGGCGGTTTCGTGAAACAATATCAAATTGATCTTGATCCCAATAAATTGCTCGCCTACGGAATTTCGCTCGCGGAGGTCGTCGCCAAAGTTCGCCGGTCCAACAACGATGTGGGTGGAAAAATTTTCGAGGTGGGCTCGACCGAATATTATATTCGCGGTCGCGGCTACGTTAAAAACATTTCTGATCTCGAAGACATTCCGCTCAAAGTCGTCAACGGCACGCCGATCTATGTGAAGAACGTGGCGACCGTGCATCTCGGCCCGGATTTGCGACGCGGCGTGGCGGAACTCGATGGCAAAGGCGAAGTCGTCGGCGGCATCGTCGTGATGCGTTACGGCGAAAATGCGCTGACAGTGATTGATGGTATCAAAAAGAAATTACAGGAAATCCAACCGTCCTTACCGCCCGGCGTGAAAGTAGTTCCCACCTACGACCGCAGCGTGTTGATCAAAAACGCCATCGCCACGTTGCGCGAAAAATTGATCGAAGAAAGTATAGTCGTCGCCTTGGTGTGTTTGGTTTTTTTATGGCATGTGCGCTCGGCGTTGGTCGCCATCATCGCGTTGCCCATCGCGATTATTCTCTCGTTTCTGCCGATGCTCGGCTTGCATCTCACGTCGAACATCATGTCCCTCGGCGGCATCGCCATCGCCATTGGCGCGATGGTGGATTCGGCGATCATCATGGTCGAGAATGCGCACAAATCGCTCGAACATTTTCGCGAAGACAAAGGCCGCGAACCCAGCAACGCCGAACGGATTGACGTCATTATCGCCGCCGCAAAAAGTGTGGGGCGACCGCTCTTCTTCGCGCTGCTCGTCATCACCGTCAGCTTTATTCCCGTGTTCACGCTCGAAGCGCAGGAAGGTCGTTTGTTCAAGCCGCTCGCATTCACGAAAACGTTCGCCATGGCGTTCGCTGCGTTACTCGGCATCACGCTCGTGCCCGTGCTGATGACGTGGCTCGTGCGCGGCAAAATCACGCCCGAAAAGAAAAACCCCGTGAACCGGTTTTTGATCTGGGCTTATCAACCCGTCGTGCGCTTCGTGTTACATTTTCGTTGGACAACGATTTTCGTCGCGCTGCTGATCATGGGGGCGACGATTTATCCGTTTCACAAATTAGGTTCGGAATTTATGCCGCCGCTCAACGAGGGTTCGATTCTTTTTATGCCCACGGCCGTGCCGGGAATTTCCATCGGCGAAGCTACGCGCATTTTGCAGATTCAAGATCGTTTGCTAAAAGATATTCCCGAAGTGGATCGCGTTTTCGGCAAGTCTGGTCAGGCTGAAACCGCCACCGACCCGGCTCCGCTCTCGATGTTTGAAACCGTCGTCACGCTCAAGCCGCACACGCAATGGCGACCCGGCATGACGTGGGACAAAATCATCGCCGAAATGAACGTGAAATTAAAAACGCCCGGTATGGCGAATATTTTTTGGATGCCCATCCAGACCCGCACGGAAATGTTGACCACCGGCTTTCGTTCGCAACTTGGCATCAAAATTTTCGGCCCCGATCTCGGTGCCGTCCAAGACCTGGGCGTGCAGATTGAGAAGGCGTTAACCGATCTGCCCAATACCCGCAGCGTTTTTGCAGAACGCACGACGGGTGGCTACTTTCTCGATTTTACACCCAATCGCGAAACGGCGGCGCGCTACGGCCTGACGGTTGGCGATATCAATGACGTCATCGAAACCGCCATCGGCGGCAACACGATTTCTACGACCATCGAAGGCCGTGAGCGGTATCCGATCAGCGTCCGTTACGCGCGCGATTTTCGCGACAACTTGGACAAACTCAAACGCGTGCTCGTGCCGACGCCGACCGGCGCGCAAGTGCCGCTCGGCGAACTCGCTGAACTCTCATATCACACCGGTCCGCCGGACATCCGGGAAGAAAACGGCCAGCTCGTCGGCTTCGTTTTCGTGGATCCAACCAGCACTGACATTGACGGTTACGTTCGCGCCGCGCAAGCGCGCATCGACCAACGCGTGCATTTTCCGCCGGGCTATTACCTCGAGTGGGCGGGACAATTTCAATATTTGAAGAATGTTGAACAGCGAATGAAGCTCGTCATTCCGTTCACGCTATTGATTATTTTCACACTGATTTATTTGAACACGAAATCCGTGGCGCGAACGGTCATCGTCTTGCTGGCCGTGCCATTTTCACTCGTCGGCGCGTTTTGGTTGCTCTATTTCCTACACTATAACATGAGCGTCGCCGTGTGGGTGGGCTTGATTGCGCTGGCCGGGCTCGACGCGGAAACGGGTGTCATCATGTTGTTTTATCTGGATCAATCGTGGAATAAATTCTGCGCCGCCGGAAAATTAAATTCGATGAGCGACCTCTACGCCTGCGTCATCGAAGGGGCCGTGCAACGCATCCGCCCAAAAATCATGACGACCTGCGCGATCTTGTTTGGCCTGCTGCCCATCATGTGGTCGCCGGTCACCCAATCCGGCGCCGACGTGATGAAGCGCATCGCCGCCCCGATGATCGGTGGCGTGCTGACGTCTGGCATCTTGGAACTGTTGCTGTATCCGGCCATCTACATTTTGTGGCGCCAACGGCATTTGAAACGCAATGACCTCAGGCCGTCTTAAAATTTTACCGAGCCGTCTGATTTCAGGTGAAACGGCGCGGCGAATAATTAAAAAATCAATTCATCCAAAAAAATATGAAAAAAAAATTACTCACAATGACGACGCTGGCGCTACTGGCCGGCACAACCGAACACCTCTGGGCAACCGATCTGGGCGCTATGCCCGGCCAGACGAATCAAATCGTGGCCACTAACACGCTGGCCACCGGCACGAATACCCTCATCAAACCGTATCCCTTCGATTATTGTCTTATTTCCAAAGATAAACTGGGTGAAATGGGCAAACCGGTCGTCACTAATTATTTGGGACAACAAATCAAATTTTGTTGTTCTGGTTGCTTGAAAGACTTCAAAAAAGACCCGGACGCCTACATGAAAAAGTTGGCCGCGGCAGAAAAGAAAGCCGCCGCTGCGAAATAATAATCAACGGAGACTGGCCGCGTCCGCAGCAAGTTATGCTGGCGCACGCCCTTCGAATTTAGTCGAATTAAAATAGCAAACGCAACAAACGATGCACTGGCTCTGGTTAAGTCTTTATCACGCGGCCGCGATGCTTTGGGAAACGCTCTGGGCGTTGGTCCTGGGCTTCAGCTTATCCGCTTGCGTGCAGGTCTTCGGGCGTAAAGAACAAATCACCCGGCAATTGGGTCGCGCCGGATTACGCGAAGTCGCCCTGGCCACATTTTTTGGCGCGGTCAGCTCATCGTGTTCTTACGCAGCGGCGGCGACCGGGAAAACACTTTTCAAAAAAGGCGCGGCCCTCGTGCCTACACTGGCCTTTATGTTTGCCGCCACCAACCTGGTGTTTGAACTGGGCTTGGTCTTGTGGCTCTTGCTGGGCTGGGAATTTTTATTAGCCGAAGTCATCGGTGCTTTTGTTTTGATCGGCGTGATGTGGTTGCTGGTCAAACTAACTTTGCCCAAGGGATTGATCGAAACGGCGCGGGCACATACGGAAATCGAAGCGAAATCCTGTTGCCAGTCGCATGGCGGGATGAACAGCGATGAGCCTGCTGAGATGAATCCGCCGGGAAATTGGACGAAGGTTGCCAACGCTTTTATCATGGATGTTTCGATGATGTGGATAGAAATTGTCATCGGCTTCCTCATCGCCGGACTTATGATGGCCCTAGTGCCGGACGATTGGTGGAAACATTTATTCATCACGCAAGGAACCGGCCCCGTGCGCTTGATTGAAAATGCCGTGATCGGTCCGTTAATCGCCGTCGCCTCGTTCGTCTGCTCGGTGGGCAACCTGCCGCTGGCCAGTTTGCTGTGGTCGAGCGGCATCAGTTTCGGCGGCGTGATTTCCTTCATTTACGCCGACTTAATCATCCTGCCACTGATCCTGATCTATCGGAAATATTACGGAACTAAAACCGCCCTTTATATTACCGGCGTCCTGTTCATTTCCATGGTGAGCGCTGGCATCGTCGTGGATTTGCTGTTTAATGCTTTGGGATTAATTCCGACGATCCGCCCTCCCAGTGCCCTGATACAAGCTTCGTTTCAATGGAATTACACCACGTGGCTGGACGGGCTGGCCATCCTCTTTTGCACCGGATTTATCTGGCTCCATTTGAAGCCAAGTAAATCACGGTAGTTCGCCCTCAAAGTGCTTCCAGCTTTACCTTGCGTAATGTTTAACCACGAGCGGCCTCACTCGTCGCTCAACAAATAGAGCCGAGCAGATTTTTTACCGAGCGTGGATTCCACATTCAATATCGTCGGATAATCTTGCGGCGCGACGATGGACGGAACCATTTCGAATTGATCGGTGATGATCGATTGACCTTTCGTGTCCACGCGGGTGATGTGCGCGTGCGTGCCGCCGGGAACGGTCAGCAATTCGTTTTTCGGCTCGATGATCAATTGTTGAAATTTCGCCGGGAAATTGATTTCCGTGCGCACCGTGCCTTCAATCCCGTGCGAAATATACAACGGCAACGTGCGTTGATCCGGGCCGGGATTAAACAATGCGGGCACCGTCGGCAGGTCAAAGTAGAAATACTTTCCGTCCACGACCCCGTAATTATCCACGTCCACGGTGTATTCTTCACGGCCGGGATACGTCTCAAATTTCGTCGTCAAATCGCCGACCGGCTGCGCGCCTTGCGCCACCTCGGAAACGATCCGCTGATAATAACGATTCCGTTCTTCGGGCGGCAGCTCGGAGAAATAGCGGTTCTTCGCATTATAATTATCACCGTAATAATTTTGCCCGATGGTGATGCGCGCCTTGCCATTATCCGCGAGCGACACGGCGTAAGTGGTTTCCACCCGGTTCTCGCAATTTGTGGCGGCATGCAGCGTTTCCACAGTTTGGCTCGCGAGCGCAAGGCCGAGATTATTGTCGGCGGTCGTTGTGCCGAGTTGCGAATATTGATCGGTGTCGTTCAGATAATACGTTTCGCCCGCCACCTTGATGCGGACGAGTGGCGTCGTAAAATATTCCGGCAACGGAAAGGAACTGGCGATATTCGTGATGCCCGCTATCGGCGGCAAATCAGACGCGAGCACGAATTCAGGTTGAAAACCGGCCGCCGCGAGCATCGCGTGAAAGAGAATCGCGCGGTCGGCCATATGTCCGTAACCATCGGCGAGCGTCGTGTCCGCATCCGAAAGTTCGCTCAACGGCAGATCGATGAACGAAGGACCCGCCACGCGGATGGATTTGGCGATAAAGTCGCGGATCGCTTTTACCGCGTCCAATGGGTTCGCCGCGTTCGCAGTCAATTCATGCGCCATGTCCGCCGCTTTCGTAGAATTTTTTGCGTGCGCCAACATCGCCGTGTTCAGCGTGCTCAAATAATCTTTCTCGTCGCCGATGAAATAACCGACGCCCGCCACGCACGTCCAATCCGGCGGCAAGGAGGATTCCGCTGGCAACGCTTTCACGTTTTCTGCCGACCAAAGAAAACTTTGCCGACCATCAACCGTTTGGTTGGTAGCGCTCACGATGCCAGCAACAGCACCGGGCAAGGTTTGGACGTTCACTCCGATCGCAACGTCCAGTTCCACTGATTTTTTGACCAACGCATCAACTAATTGAAAGGGTTCGTAGCCGGACAAAAATAATTTGTTCGATGAAGTGATGGCATATTCCACTTCAATCGTCGAACCGATCTCTACGCCGGGCAGATTGGCGACCAGAGTTTTTCCGCCCGTGTAACGTTTGGCCGAGGCATTCCAACCTTGATCCATGATGTTGATTTCGCCGGCAGAAATCTCCTTACGTTCGCCGGTTTTGGAGATCACGACGGCGCTGATGAGTTTAGCACTGTCGCACGCGGGATTGTAATTGATCTTCACATCCGCCTCGCGAATTTTGCCGATGTAAGTCAGGATTTTCTTAGAATATTTCACCGTGTAAATCGCGGTGTGCGCGTCGGTCACTACCAATTTTTTGCTGACGCTCAAAATTTTCGCGTTGGACGACACCGGCAGTTCGGCCGAAGCGACCGAATGCAGGCGATCAACTTGATCCGCCACCGCACTCGTCGTCGCCAAAATAGGATTCTTGCGCGCGTCGTATTCCAAATCTTTCAACGTCTGCTTGAGCTTAAGATATTGCGCGGGTGAAAACTCGACGGTTTTCAATTTCAATTCGCGCGACGCCTCCAGCGAACCGTTTTTGAACACCACGTTTTGCGCGTAACTTAAACTGTCATCTACCACGTCCGTTGCCGACGGCATTGCCACCTGCCCCGCAAACCCGTTCGCCAGTTCGAGCGAAATTTTTTCTTCCATGCCGCAAGTGACTTCAGTCTGGAGCGGATATTTCCGTTTTTCCAGATCCGTGCCTTCCAGGACAAAATTGATGATACCAAAATTTTTACCGATCCACGGCAGGCTCACCACTGCTTTGCCGCCGCCAACCACCGTCAGGCCATCCACGGAAAATTCCAGGGTAGCGTGTAACTTCGTAGAAATATCCTGCATGTTTTCCGGGGTGACTTTCAGCGATTTCAATTTGGCACCCGGCAACGCCGACTTGAGCGCGCGTTCAAAGAAACGTCGTTCATCATCCGGCTTCATGCGCGAAAATGCGTTGCGATATTGATCATCATTCACGCCGTCGAACGACAAATCCGTTTTGGCATCCAGATGTCCGTCCACGCTCAAAACCCCCGTCGTTTGGACGCGCATCAGATGTTCATCCACCGGCGGCACCGGACTCGTCAGCAGATTCTCGCCGTCCGCGCGGCACACGAGATAGCTGCGATTGCAATCATAAGACGGCAGCAATTCGCGCGTGTGTTCATCCGTCGGATCCATCAAAACATAGTCGCCTTTCTTCAATTCCACAGAGACGATCGCGTGATCAAAACCCGGTTGCGGCACGTCCTGATCCCGTTTCGCGCCGATGTTGATCAGCACGGGAAAAGCATCGAAGCCGGCTTCGCGCAACATCGAAACGAGCAACGCCGCTTTGTCGCGGCAGACGCCGTATTGTTTGTTGAAAGTGATGCAGACATCGTGCGGCTCAAAACCCGGACGATCTTTTTCCGGCGTAAGTCCCATGTAACGGATGTTTTTCGAAACGTAATAAAACAACGCGTGGATCTTGGCCAAATCGTTGGTTTTATCCGCGGTCAATTCAAAAACCTTTTGCTTCAATTCCGGCGTGGTCGCGTTCAAATGCGACTGGCTCAAATTCCAATACCATTTTGAGATCGCCTGCCAATCCGGCGTGGTGCTGACGAAGAGGCGTTGCAAAACCATGTCGTAAGGCGGCATGCTCGCCTCGTCAAACATCCGCGGCACATCCTTAACTTCCCATTGATACGTCAGGGTTTTATCGGCATTCGTGCTGACGGATGACGTCACGGTTCCCGGAACTTCATCGCGCAAGGCGATGCGCTGGAGCGGACGTTCCCCCGGCGCGTGAACTTCGTAACTGATGTGGCGGATGTAACCGCTGCCTTCAAAAACATTTTCGTCGGCAAACTCACCGGTCAACAACGGACGCTCCGTCGTTTGCCGCATCACGGAGTGGACGACGTCGCCCACTTCCAGTTGGGGAATATTGACCCGCACCACGTGGCTGTTCGGATCGTAAATATTCTCGGCCATCTGGCTGTCATCAATCGAATCTTTGGAATTGGCCGCCACATCCACCGATACCACGGTGCCGTCGGGCTTGATCACTTCCAACGTCGGCACTGAAACGGTGGTGTAAGGCAATTGATAACTTAATGACAACGTGCGGTTATCGCGCCGGCCTTTTTCCGTCAACACTTTGGTGAACGATTCGTCCTGACTTTCACCCGTGCCATCAACGCGATAAAACCGCACGGATTTTTGGTCCACGGTCGCCTCGTCGCTGTTGGGAAATTTCTCCGGCGTGATTTCTTTCGCCGCCGCCAAAACTTTTCCCGCGTCCACCAAAGCCCAATCGCTGCCCGCATAATCATTGGTCTCCGCCCCGTGCACGGGCAAGACGGCGAGCGCGGCAAAAATTAATCCGTAAAACCGAAAGAAACATTTAATCTTCATAAAAATAATGCCTGCCAACGTAACGAAATCCAGAAAGTCCGCCAGTCAATTTGAGAAGTTTGAATTTAAAACAGGCAAGGGGAAGGAACGCCGACGTCGAAGAGAAAATAAAACACGCCAGACTCGGGAACCCTGGTGGGGCGAATCTGGCGTGGCTGAAAAACAATTGAAAATCCCAAGCCGACGGCAAATAAAAAACCTGCCCGACTTGGTGATTTTTTGATGGGACACGCTCTCCGTTTTTAAACGGTCGTGCGCTGGACGTTTTGGGCTTTTAACCCTTTGTCGCTGGGAGTTACTTCGAAGGAAACATCGTCACCTTCATTTAAGGTCTTGAATCCCTGGCCGATAATTGACGTGTGATGCACGAAAACATCTTGACCGGAATCTTGGGCGATGAACCCAAACCCTTTTTTGTTATCGAACCATTTTACTTTGCCACTGGCCATATAACAGCTCCTGATTTTACAAGGTCAGGCTAAAAATGACCGATGCGGTTAAAGCCCCCGCCGCATCAAAACCATCACTTTTACTTAAAACCAAACCTATATTAAGCGTTGAAAATAAGCTATTTACAATGATTCGTCAAGAATTAGTTAGAGCCCTTAATTAAAAACCCTTACTAATCCACATGCAACGCCTGCTCCAGCAATTGTCGTAGATGGCTGGCCAGCACTGCGTCGCCGACCGCAAATTGAATCCCGGCTTTTTGCGCGGCTTGCAGCAACGCGGGCTTGTCGTCCGGCGCAAAAGCGATGATCGGCAAATGATTCGTGGCCGGGTCCGCCTTGATCTTTTCGAGCGTCGCCAACACTTCCGCGCGCGCTTCCAGATCCGCCACCAAGCATAACGGCTGCTCGCGTTTTGCCGAGGCGAGCAATAACTCGACATCGCTCACGGCCAGCACGCGATAATTCAAATCCTGCAACCGGTTGGCCAATTGGCTGCCCGGCATGAGCCGTTCATAAAAAATCAGGGCCAGCGGTTGTTTCATTTCCGCAAGGGTGGCTGGAAAAGGGGTGAAAGGCAAAAATGTTTTCGTCGCGTCGAACAAATTTTTTACAACTCTTTCATGGCCGCCTGACAACCGCTTTTGGCATTCCGCCAAAATCGCGGCATGAAAACAATTCTACTCGCCCTGAGTCTGATCACCGCTTGCGTCGCCAATCTGTGCGCCGGAGCCACCTTGCAACTTAAACTCGTGCCCGACCGCGACGTCGTATTGAAAAATTCGCCGGCGGAAATCGTCGTGAAGATTGATCTTTCAGCCATCGCAGAGAAAAATAAAGCGCACCGCACCCCGCTAAATCTGGCCGTGGTCATTGATAAATCCGGCTCCATGACCGGCGCAAAACTGGATAAAACCAAACAGGCAGCGATGCAATTGGTCGATCGCCTCGCGCCCAACGATGTCTTTTCCCTCGTCATTTTCAGCGACACCGCCCAAGTGCTTGTGTCCGCGCAAAAAATTAAAGATCAGGACGCCAAGGACGATCTGAAGGAAAAGATTGAAGGCATTGAAGCGGGCGGCAGCACCGCGCTTTACGCCGGCGTGAAGCTGGGCGCCGATCTACTGAAAGAATATCTTTCCGCCAAGCGCATCAATCGCGTCATTCTGCTCTCGGACGGTTTGGCCAATATCGGGCCGAGCACCCCGCGCGATTTACGTCGTTTCGGCAGTGACTTATCAGAACGCGGCATCGCGGTGACCACGATTGGCGTCGGTGATGATTACAACGAGGATTTGATGTCCGGTTTGGCCGAGGCCAGCGATGCTAATTACTATTATGTGCAAGACACCGAGAAATTGCCGCAGATCTTCGCGAAGGAATTCAATGAAATGGTATCCGTAGCCGCCCGCGATGTGCGGATTGAAATCGTTTGTCCCGACGGCGTGCAACCCCTCGGCTTCATTGGTCGCGGCGAAAAATTCTCCGGTCAGCAAGCCACGGTGAATCTGAATCAATTCACCACCGGCCAAAATCGTTTCATCTTTTTACGCTGTCGTGTGACCGGCGCGTCGCCAGAAATCGCCCGCGCCAAGATCAGTTACACCGACGAACTGAACGGCGGCACCGCGGAATCAGTGGACGGCGTCGCTGCAATTCATTTCAGCAGCAGCCAATTAGATTCCGATAAATCCGTGAACGGCCTGGTGGTCGCGCAAAAGGAATTTATGGTGACCGCCGTGGCCAAAGATGAGGCTATCGCCCAAGCGGACGCGGGAAATTACGCGGTAGCCGCCACGATTCTTAAAAAACGTTCCGCCACGCTCAACGGAATCTTTGCCGATGCGCCCGCCTCCGTGCAAGGTCAGATCAGCGCCGAGACCAATAATCTCGATAGCTTGAGCGAGGCCGTCAGTAGTGGCGGCTTTGGCGGCGGCGGCGGCGGCGGTTCGTTTAATGGCTCGGCGACCCGTAAAATCATCCAATCGCAATCCTACAACACGCGCAATTCGAAGTGAAATCGACCGCGCAAACGTTCATTTTATGAAAATGAAAATCATCTTGCTCGCCTTGGTATTAAGCATCGGCTCCGGGTTGGCCACCGAACCGATCCCAAACCGGCTGATTGATTATCAGGAATTTCAAAAAGTCGTTATTACATTCGGTATGGAACGCGAATCGCATCGCTTGACGGAGCCGCAATTTCTTAAAGCGATGACGGATGAAAAGGTTGTGCTCTTGGATGCCCGCAGCGCTTCGAAATATGATCTCCGGCACATCCAAGGCGCGGTCAGCCTGCCCTTCACGGAATTCACCGCCGACACGTTGGCCAAAATTATCCCGACCCAGGGCAGCAAAATTCTGATCTACTGTAATAATAATTTCACGGGCAGTCCGGTCGCGTTCGCTTCCAAGGCGCCATCGGCGTCGCTCAACCTATCTACTTACACTTCGCTGCGGTCTTACGGTTACACCAACATTTTTGAACTGGGACCTTTGCTGAATGTCAAAACGACCGCCATTCCCTTTGCCGGCACGGAAGTGAAATAACTGAGGATCCTCAATCAAATGTGCTGCTCATTGGCAAAATGAAGTTGTCCAAACTGAATTTCTTGGCGCATCATCATTTCCATGAAAAATATCCTTTGTTTTCTCGGCCTCATCGCCAGCGTGGCGTTGACGGGTTGCGCCACCTCTTCCCAATCATCCGCTGATTCTTTGCCGCCGGGAATCAGCCAAACTGCGCCCAGCCATCTGCTCATCATTTCGGCGACTTACGGTTCCGGTTCCAATTTTGCCGATGTCACGGAGCGCGTGAACGACTTGCTTCGCCAACCGCATGTCGAATTCTTTGCCAACCCCGAAGGGTTGAATGCCGATCCCACGCCGGGTTGGAATAAAGCCTTGGTCATCGTTTATGAATTCAAAGGTCAACGCCGCATTTTCACCACCGGCGAAGACGGACGCGTGACGGCCAAACTCTTGACGCAATCGGAAGAGCAAAAGAAAAACCGTCCGACCGCCAGTGATTCCAAGCAATGAAAAAAGTCGCGCTCGTTTTCGTGCTGTCCGTGCTGCTGCCGAGCCTTGTGCTCGCGTGGCTGGCGGTGCGCTCGTTGCGCGATCAACAGTTTCTCCTCGAACGTCAACAGTCCCTCCTCTGCCAGCGCGTCACGGATTCGCTCGCGCAAAACATTTCCGACTCGCTCGCGCAATCACAATCGGATTTCAGCGCGCACGTCGAAGCTTTGGTGACCAATCAAAACACGCGCACGGTGTCGGCCGACTTTGATGATGAAATCAGCCAGCAATGGCCGCTCGCCGAAGTTGGTTTTTGCGTGACGTTGTCGGGGAAAATTCTTTCGCCCTCACCCAATGCTCGGCCCGAAGCGAAGAAATTCCACTTGGATAACAGCGATTTTCTCGGCAACCGCGAACCGGTCGAAGTTTATTGGAACGCCACCCTCGCAAAAAATGACGGGCAAAATTCTACCCGCTTCCGCCAGAACTCAACCTTCGCGCAAAATAGTTTTGGCGGCGGATTCGGCGGTGGTGGCGGCGGCGGCAGCCCATCGGACAACGCCGTGAGAACGGATGTGCCCAGCACCGTGGCTGTGAACGGCGCGAACAATGATGCCGCCGCTCTGATCCCAAAACAAAAAAAAGATGCCGAGCAAATCATCGCCGTCAATGCGCCGACGGAACGAATGCTGGGAAGCGCGTCCGCCAAAGAAAAACCGGCGTCCGAGAGTTTTGCGGCGGCGGATAAGATTGAATCAGCCCCGCCGACAGTAGCGCCGAGTGGCACCCTCGGCAATGCGCCCTCGCAAAACTCGTTCAATTATAAATTAGCGCAAAGCCGCGCCGTTAGTCCCCAAAGCGCCAGTTTCTCCACGCTCAAAGATACGTTGGATGAGCCGCAAAAAAATCTCTCCCGCGTCGTTCCGGCGGAAGCCGAATTTGCCCAACTCATCGGCAACGAAAGCGACGGCATGCTCGCCCGCTTCCTCCAAAACAAACTCAAGCTGATGTTCTGGCATCGCTTGAGCAGTCATCCCGATTTGATTTTTGGCGCTCAACTGAACCTCACGGAAGTCGTGAACGGCCTGCGCAACCTGATTCAAACCGAACCGGATTTGCGCGATGAGATTTGTGTCGCGTTGCTCGATGACAACGCCAAACCGGTCGCCCTTTCGCGGGCTAATTTTTCCGCGAACTGGAAACGTCCGTTCGTCGCCACGGAAATCGGCGAGGCGTTGCCGCATTGGGAAATCGCCGCGTATCTCATCAATCCCGCGCAACTCACGCAAGCCGCGCAAACCGCCAAACTCTCGCTCGGCTTGCTCATCGCCGTGCTCGTCTTGGCGATCGGCATCGGCAGCTGGCTCATCGTTCGCAGCCTGAATCTTGAATTGAAACTCGCGCGCCAGAAAACCGATTTCGTCAGCAACGTCTCGCATGAACTGAAAACGCCGCTGACCTCCATCCGTATGTTTTCCGAATTGCTCGCCGAAGGCCGCGTCACCGATATCGCCAAGCAACGTTCCTATCTGCAAATCATCACCGCCGAAGCCGCGCGACTCACGCGCTTGATCAACAACGTCCTCGATTTTTCGCGCATGGAAAGCGGCGAGAAAAAATATAATTTCTCGCCCTGCGATTTGACCGACGTGGTTCGCACCGCGGCGGAAACCTTTCGCCCGCATCTCGAAGCCGGCGGTTTCCAATTCATTTGCGAATTACCGGAAACAAAAATCCTGGCGCGCGGCGATACCGATGCGTTGTCGCAGATCATCGTCAATCTATTGTCGAACGCCGAAAAGTATTCCAACGGCAAAAAGGAAATTACGCTCCTGCTGACGCAAAAACAATCTCCCCTGCCCCACGCTGAAATCAAAGTATTGGATCGCGGTTCCGGCGTGCCCCGCGGTAGCGAAGAAAAGATCTTTGAGAAGTTTTATCGCGCTCACGACTCGCTCGCCAGCGGCATTCAAGGTTCGGGTCTGGGCCTGACCATCGCCCGCCAAATCGCCCGCGCCCACGGCGGCGACGTCGTTTACGAAGCCCGCGACGGCGGCGGCAGCTGCTTCAGCCTGCGCTTACCCATTTCCACCACGGATGAAGGCAAATAAAAATTCTCACACAGAGGCACAGAGGCCACCGAGGAAAGCTTGTCCTGAAAATCTCTTCAGCCTCTGTGTCCTCTGTGCCTCTGTGTGGAAAAACTCCCGCCCATCGGACGATATACAGCCAAATAAATGAAAACTAAAATTCTCATCGTCGAAGATGACCCGCACATTTTGCTGGGACTCGAAGAAGTTTTGATGTCACACAGAGGCACAGAGGACACCGAGGAAAGCTTGTCATGAAAACCTCTTCGGCCTCTGTGTTCTCTGTGCCTCTGTGTGAAAAAACTCCCGCCCATCGGATGATCAATGGCCAAAAAAATGAAAACTAAAATTCTCATCGTCGAAGATGACCCGCACATTTTGTT
Organism: Methylacidimicrobium fagopyrum; assembly: GCA_026225255.1. Taxonomy (GTDB): domain Bacteria; phylum Verrucomicrobiota; class Verrucomicrobiia; order Limisphaerales; family UBA11358; genus UBA11358. The sequence continues at coordinate 69,833 of JAMFSJ010000045.1, forward strand.
AGGGCTCGAAGAAGTTTTGAAAAGCGAAGGCTACGAAACCGCTTCGTGCAATCGCGGCGATGAAGCGGTGGCCGCCGTCGCCAAATTTCAACCCACACTCATTGTGCTGGACGTGATGTTGCCCGGCGCGAGCGGCTACGACATCTGCAAACAACTTCGCGCCAAGAAAATTTCCACCCCGATCCTCATGCTGACCGCCAAGGGCCAGGAGTTGGACAAAGTCATCGGCCTTGATCTCGGCGCGGATGACTACGTCACCAAACCTTTCGGCGTGCGTGAATTGCTGGCGCGCATTCAGGCGTTGTTACGTCGCACGACTACTGTCGCCGATAAGGCTGACTCGGAAGCCCCGTTCCAGATTGGCACCGCGACGATTGATCCAAAAACATTTCAACTCAAGCGCGGCGCAACGATTGAAGAACTTACCGCCAAGGAATTGAAGCTCCTCCAAGTTTTCCATGCCCGCGCGGGTGAAGTATTGTCGCGCGACAAATTATTAAACGAAGTCTGGGGCTACAATTACTACGGCACCACTCGCACGCTGGATCAAGTCATCGTGCAACTCCGCAAAAAGCTCGGCGACAATAGTGGCGAGCCGAAACATCTCCTCACGATCCACGGCGTCGGCTACAAGCTGGTCCTATAAAGCAAACCGCTAATCTTCGCTTAACCGCGCTAATGTTTTATTAGCGAGTATCAGCGGAGATTAGCGGTTAAATATTCCCGAAACCTTACGGCAAATCCGTCGCGCCCATCAGATAGCGATCACATTCACGCGCCGCGCCGCGACCTTCGTTGAAGGCCCAGACGACTAAGCTTTGCCCACGACGACAATCGCCGCACGCAAACACGCCTTTGAGGCTCGTGGTGTATTTCTCGAAATCTGCCTTCGCGTTACTGCGCGGATCGCGTTCGACACCGAGCGATTCGAGCAACGACTGTTCTGGCCCGAGGAAGCCCATCGCCAACAGCACGAGTTGCGCGGGTAAAACCTTTTCCGTGCCGGGAACCGGTTGCGGTCCGAACACACCCTTGTCGTTATTTTTCCAAGCCACGTCCACCACATGAACCGCTTTGACGTGACCATGGGCATCCGCTTCAAACTTAGTCGCCGTCTTGAGATACACGCGCGGGTCCGCACCGAATTTCGCGGCCGCTTCTTCCTGACCATAGTCGAGCTTGTAAGTCTTCGGCCATTCCGGCCACGGATTATTAGCCGCCCGTTCCAGTGGCGGTTGCGCCATGATCTCAAGTTGCACCAGCGACGTGCAACCATGCCGGATCGAAGTGCCAACGCAATCCGTTCCCGTGTCGCCGCCGCCGATGACCACCACGTCTTTACCTTCCGCCGTGATGTAACCGCCATTTTGGTGCTCGTCCAAAATCGCTTTCGTGTTCGCCGTCAGAAAATCCATCGCGAAATGAATCCCTTTCAACGGACGACCTTCAATCGGCAGATCCCGCGGCTTCGTCGCGCCGGTCGCGAGAATGACCGCATCAAACTCTTTCAACAATTTATCGGTCGGATAATTCTTTCCGATCTCGGTATTGCAGACAAATTTCACGCCTTCTTTTTCCAACAACGCGAGACGGCGCAGCACGATTTCTTTTTTATCGAGCTTCATGTTGGGAATGCCATACATGAGCAATCCGCCCGGACGATCCGCGCGTTCGAACACCGTGACTTCGTGGCCAGCTTTGTTTAACTGTGCCGCTGCGCTCAATCCCGCCGGACCCGATCCCACGATCGCCACTTTTTTGCCCGTGCGCTTGACCGGGGGTTCCGCTTTGACCCAACCATTTTCCCAACCGTGATCAATGATGCTGACTTCGATGTTCTTGATCGTGACCGGCGGATCGTTGATGCCCAGCACGCAGGAACCTTCGCACGGTGCGGGACAGACGCGACCCGTAAATTCCGGAAAATTATTCGTCTTATGCAGACGATCCAGCGCTTCGCGCCATAGACCGCGATAAACGAGATCGTTCCACTCCGGAATGAGATTGTGGATCGGGCAACCGCTCGCCATGCCGCTGACAATCTGGCCCGTGTGACAAAACGGAATGCCACAATCCATGCAGCGCGCGCCCTGTTGTTTCAGGTCGGCTTCTGGCAAATGATGATGAAACTCTTTCCAATCCGACACGCGCCCCAATGGCGAGCGGTCGGTTGGCAATTCACGTTTAAAATCCAAAAATCCGGTTGGTTTTCCCAAGTTAGACTCCTATTAGGTTAATGTTTTCTATTTTTTCTATCTTATCCGCAGATTTTTCTATCTTATCCGCAGATTGCGCTGATTCCCGCAGATTAAAGACCAGACGCTTATAATCTAAACTCGGCGCACCAAAATTGATCAATAAGGCACGATGCAAATTTGTCGCCTTTAACTCGTTGATCGTCTGAGCTTCATCCACTCCGGTCAATTGACTGATCGCTTTCAATTCTACAATGACTTCTTCAAAACAAATAAAGTCGGCCCGATAACCGCACGCCAACGTTTCGCCTTTATATTTGATGGGCAAAACAACTTCCCGCCGATAAGGAATTTCACGCGCTGCTAATTCCAAAGCCAACGATTCCTGATAAACCGCTTCCAAAAAACCGTGACCTAATTGACGATGCACTTCCATCGCTGCTCCAATGATGCCATAAGTCTGCGGATCTTTGTTTGCCTTCTGAAAATCTGCGTTCATCAGCGTAATCTGCGGATAAAAATCAGTGCCCGCCCTTGACGTTTTCCTCAAACGCCGCCATCACGGCTTCATCGCCCGTCAAACCTTGCTCTTGAACTTTCTTGAGCGACTTCAACACGCGCGCGTAATCTTGCGGCATCACTTTGACGAACTTCGGCACAAAGTTTTTCCAGTCGGCGAGAATCTTCGCCGCCCGGTCGCTGTGCGTGAACGTCTGGTGACGCTGAATCAATTTCCAGACTTCTTCAATCTCGTCCGCATCGGCCAGTTTTTCGAGCGCCACCAATTCCATGTTGCAGCGCGACGCAAAATCGCCCGCTTCATCCAGGATGTAAGCCACGCCACCGCTCATGCCCGCCGCGAAATTACGGCCGGTCTTGCCGAGCACAATGACGCGTCCGCCCGTCATGTATTCGCAACCGTGATCGCCAATGGCTTCCACGACCGCGCTCACGCCGGAGTTACGCACCGCGAACCGTTCGCCCGCCATGCCGCGCACAAAAATCTCGCCCGCCGTCGCGCCGTAAAGCGCCACGTTGCCGATGATGATATTGTCTTCCGCGACAAAGGTGGAACCCTTCGGCGGATACACGATCAGCTTGCCGCCGCTCATGCCTTTGCCGAAATAATCATTCGCATCGCCTTCGAGTTCCAACGTCATGCCCTTCGGAATGAACGCCCCCAAGCTCTGACCCGCGCTGCCGTGAAATTTCAGATGCACCGTGTCCTCGGGCAACCCCGCCGGCCCGTGCGCCTTCGTGATCTCGCTGCCGACGATCGTGCCGACCACGCGGTTCACGTTGATGATCGGCAATTCCGCCGTCACCTTTTCGCCGCGTTTGATCGCCGGTTCGCAGATGGCCAGCAACTTCGTCACGTCCAACGATTTATCCAGGCCGTGATCCTGTTCGTGCTGCCGGAAACGTCCGACATCCGCGCCCATATCCGGACGATGCAGGATCGGCGAGATATCCACGCCGTGCGCCTTCCAATGTTCAATCGCTTTCCACGGCACCAACTTGTCCGTGCGACCCACCATGTCCTCAAGTTTCCGGAAACCAAGCTTGGCCATGATCTCGCGCAATTCCGTCGCGATGAAGCGCATGAAATTGACGACATGATCCGGGTCACCGCTAAAACGTTTCCGCAAACGTGGGTCTTGCGTGGCGACGCCGACCGGGCACGTGTTCAAATGACAAACGCGCATCATGATGCAACCCAGCACCACCAGCGGTGCGGTCGCGAAACCAAATTCTTCCGCGCCGAGCAACGCAGCGACCGCCACGTCCCGACCGGTCTTCAATTGGCCGTCCGCTTCGACATAAATACGGCTACGCAGATTGTTCAACACAAGCGTCTGGTGCGCCTCGGCCAAACCGAGTTCCCACGGACCGCCCGCATGTTTGATGGACGACAACGGCGAGGCACCCGTGCCACCGTCGTGACCCGAGATCAAGACGACGTCCGCGTGCGCTTTCGCCACGCCGGCCGCGACCGTGCCCACGCCGACTTCCGCCACGAGCTTGACGCTGATGCGCGCTTCGCGGTTGGAATTCTTCAAGTCATGGATCAACTCCGCCAAATCTTCGATGGAGTAAATGTCATGATGCGGTGGCGGTGAAATCAAACCGACGCCGGCGGTGGTGCCGCGGGTCTTGGCGATCTCGGGAAACACTTTCTTGCCGGGCAATTCGCCGCCTTCACCGGGCTTCGCACCCTGCGCCATCTTGATCTGCAATTCCTTCGCGTTGACGAGGTAATGGCTCGTGACGCCGAACCGTCCGCTCGCCACTTGCTTGATGGCCGAATTCTTCGAATCGCCCCGCGCATTCGTCCACGTGAAACGTTCCGGCGCTTCGCCGCCTTCGCCCGTGTTGCTGCGGCCGCCGAGACGATTCATCGCAATGGCCAACGCTTCATGCGCTTCCTTCGAGATCGAACCGTAGCTCATCGCGCCCGTCTTGAAACGTTTCACGAGGCTCTCCACCGATTCCACTTCTTCAATCGGCAAAGGCTGTTCGATAAATTTGAAATCCAACAGCCCGCGCAACGTGCAGAGATGCTTCGCCTGGTTATTGATCAACTCCGCGTATTCGCGATAAATCTTTTCGCTGCCGAGCCGGCACGCCATCTGCAATTTATGGATCGTCTGCGGATTGAACAAATGATGTTCGCCGCCGTCGCGCCATTGATATTGGCCGCCCGCGTCGAGTTCGTTGTTGACCTCGGCCTTCGGAAACGCACGGCCATGACGCGCGAGCGCTTCTTCCGTGATCGTGTCCAAACCGATGCCTTGAATCCGCGACGGCGTCCAAGTGAAATATTTATTCACGACCTCGGTATTCACGCCGACCGCTTCAAAAATCTGCGCGCCGTGATAACTTTGGATCGTCGAAATACCCATCTTGGCCATCGTTTTCACGACGCCTTTGACGGACGCTTTGATGAAGTTTTTGATCGCCGTTTTGTGGTCCGTGTTCGGCAATAATTTCTCGCGGATCAAATCATCCAGCGATTCGTAAGCGAGATACGGATTGATGGCCGTTGCGCCATAGCCGATCAACACCGCGAAATGATGCACCTCGCGCGGTTCACCGGATTCCAAGATCAAACCAATCTTGGTGCGTGTGCCGCTCCGGATCAAATGATGATGCAAACCCGCGACCGCGAGCAACGCCGGGATCGGCGCCAACGTCGCACTGACGCCGCGATCCGACAAAATGATGATGTTCGCCCCATCCGCAATGGCTTTGTCCGCCGCTTGGAAAACGACTTCGAGCGCGTGTTCCAAACCTTTCGCCCCGTCCGCGGCCTTGAACAAAATCGGCAGCGTCACGCAGCTGAAACCCGGACGGTTGATGTGCCGCAACTTTTCCAATTCCTCATCCGTCAGGATCGGATAATGCATCTTCACGAGCCGCGCACTTTCCGGCGTCGGTTCGAGCAGATTACCTTCACCACCCACCATGTTATCGGTGGACGTGATAATTTCTTCGCGGATCGGATCAATCGGCGGGTTGGTCACCTGCGCGAACAATTGCTTGAAGTAATTATAAAGCAATTGCGGCTTGTGCGACAACACCGCGAGCGGCGTGTCCGTGCCCATCGAGCCCAACGGCTGGATGCCATCGCGACCCATCGGGCCGACAATGAAACGCAGGTCTTCAAACGTGTAACCAAACGCCTGTTGCCGTTGCAGAATCGTCTTCGGTTCCGGCGGATGCGTGTGCGGCGGCTGCGGCAAATCTTTCAGCAGGATATGATTATCATCCAACCATTTGCGATAAGGCTGCGCGCTCGCATATTTCCGCTTGAGCTCTTCATCCGCAATGATGCGGCCTTCTTCCAAGCTCACCAAAAACATCTTGCCCGGTTGCAAACGGCCCTTCACGGCGATGCGTTCCGGCTCAATCTGCAAGACCCCCGCTTCCGACGCCATGATCACTACGTCATCTTTCGTGACGTAATAACGCGACGGCCGCAGACCATTACGATCCAAGCAGGCGCCGATAAATTTTCCGTCCGTGAACGCCATCGAAGCCGGGCCATCCCACGGCTCCATCAAGCACGAATGAAATTCGTAGAACGCCCGGCGTTCCGCGTCCATGCTCTCGTGATTTTCCCACGGCTCGGGAATCATCATCATCATTGCGTGCGGCAATTCGCGGCCCGCCAACGTCAACAATTCCACGCAATTATCAAACTGCGCCGAATCGCTGCCGTCCGTATTGATGACCGGCAGGATCTTCTTGAGATCGTCGCCGAAAATTTCGCTGGTGAACAACGCCTGCCGCGCCTTCATCCAATTCACATTGCCGCGCAACGTATTGATTTCGCCATTGTGCGCAATGCAACGGTTCGGATGCGCGCGATCCCAGCTCGGGAACGTGTTCGTCGAGAAACGGGAATGCACCAACGCCAGCGCCGTCGTGACCGCCGGGTTCCGCAAGTCGTCGTAATATTTCTCAACCTGCTCGGACATCAACATGCCCTTGTAAGTCAGCGTGCGTGCCGAAAGACTCGACACGTAAAACCATTTTCCGCCCGCGATCTTGCCCGCGTAACGGATGCGCTGTTCCGCCACTTTGCGGATGATGTAAAGTTTGCGTTCGAACGCCGCTTCATCTTTGAGCGCGACATTGCGCGCGACAAAAACCTGCGCCATGAACGGTTCCGCGGCGACCGCCGTCTTGCCGAGCGAAGAATTATCCACCGGCACATCGCGCCAGCCGAGCAACGTCTGCCCTTCTTCGGCGATGATCTTGACGACCTCGCTTTTGACGAGTTCGCGTTCCGCGGGATCACGCGGCAAAAACATTTGGCCCACGCCGTAATGACCGATGGCGGGGAGTTTAAAACCGAGGCGGGTCGCTTCGGTCACGAAGAAATCATGCGGCACTTGGATGAGGATACCCGCTCCGTCGCCGGTGTTCGGTTCGCAACCTACCGCCCCACGATGGTCAAGATTTACTAAAATCTGCAGGGCGTCACTCACCAATTTGTGGGATTGCTTACCCTTCATGTTCACGACAAATCCGAGGCCGCAAGCGTCATGTTCGAACTGCGGATCGTAAAGGCCTTGTTTCGGCGGCGTGGAAAGTTGTGGTTCCGCGTGCCGTTCGTCATTCATTTCTGTAATCAAGTTATTGGTCATCGTGGGCAAATAAGCCTGCGTTTTCTTATTTTTTACTTAAATGACACCGCTGCGCAATAATTGTTTTTAAGAATTGACAGAATTCTTCCGGTTTCATCAAAAAAAGGACGCATGACGGCCAGCAAGTGGAGTAAAAACCGAATCAAGTTTTCCAATTTTAAGATCCTCCCGAACGCGCGACGTGAGCGGCAACCACCCCGAAGCATTCACCGCCCAAGTTATCCGCTCCTCCCTCCACCCCTCACGAATCAAGCCGATCACGAGGTTTGACTCCGCAAGTTGCTCAGCCACCGGGTTTTACCTCGCGGCCAATGATAAAAATAACGAGCCCCACTGCAACGACCCCAACCGGAAACCAAACGAGCCGAAAGATAAAGCGCCAGACAACCTCCTCGCCCTGATCCGCCGCCAACCAAACCACCCTCGAACCCAAGTCAAATGAACTTCTGAATGAAATCTCTACCAAAGTCATTTCAACTTGTAGCGGCGGTCTGTGACCGCCGGGTTTTCCAGTAATCTCATCGCCAATGGTGGTGACTTCATCGCCCACGGCGGTCACAGACCGCCGCTACAATCCTTTTGCCGAGATTTCTTGAATGGGTTTCGCCCCCACCCTGCCCGCCGCTGAGCCGAGTTCCACCCTGACTCACATCGCCATATGGCTGACGGGATCGCTCCAATTAGAGTAATCCAGACTGCCGCCGACTGCGCGCACTTGCACCGTGTAAACCGTTCCCGGAACCAAGCCTTGAATCGCCATATTACGCGTGCTGGGAAAAGTCCCCGCCGCTTGCCACGGATTAAGACCGCTCTGAGTCTGCGCTTCATACGAATGGGCATTCGTCACGGGCGTGACTTTGAGCAATAACTGCGTGCTCATCTGGTTAAGGATTTCCAGGATGGCCGGTTTGTCCAGCGGCGATTGCGTTCTGTTGATGCTAATAGCTTCAAAGCCCGAGGATAACAACGTCGCCAGATCATTCTTACACGCTCCCTGCACATAGTTCGCTTCCAGCCGCATCAAATTCAACACAACCGTCCGGGAATTATTCTTCGCCGCCGTTGCCGACGGCCCACCCTGCACCATCGCGGTCTGATCCAACTGAAATTGACTTAGCGCCGCTCTCATATCTGTCGTGCTGACCGCCGGTGAGGGATAAGCCGGATTGTTACTCAAACCAGAAATCACTCCGTCGACAAAATCATTGAGCTCCGTATCTGGCAATTTAGTAAATGCGAGCGAAACATGATAGATAGGCATAATAGTTTTGATGGGTAAGTGGTGAATGTTTTTTCAAACACGCGACCACGTTTACTATCACTGAATGGGGACGTAGTTAAGACTAACATTTATGCCAAAAGAGTCAATCAATTTATTAATACTAATTGATATAAAAATAAGCTCGGCTTAACATGCTAACAATCAATCCCTTGTGACTTTTCAACCACGCCGAAACTCAACGCCTCCGCAAATTTAATTTACCGAAATGCGACTTATCCGCTGGGAAAAAGCGCGCGCGCTGACGTTTACGCAAATTGGCCTTGCCCCAATTTGGTGGCGGCTGAATCGGTTTTCAGGTTGTTGTCCCTGCCAACGGTCAGGAAGCCTTACGAGTGGTGAGAGACCATAAAGGTTCGACCATTCAATTAGTGATCACCGATATCATTATGCCGTTGATGGGTGGCGATGTGATGGCGGAATGGCTGAAAATAGCTCATCCAAATATTAAGGTTCTTTTCTCTTCGGGTTATGCCGATGACGCCATCACCAACCGCATGATTATTGATCAGGGATTTGCCTTCCTGCCAAAACCATATGCGGCGGCAATGCTGGTTCGCAAGGTGCGCGGAATATTGGACAATGTGACGGACACCGCTTTATTTAAAAAACAAAGTGAGAGGGTCACACAAAACCGGACGGAAGCGGTGGAACTGGGAATCGCTTGATTTGGTTTGGGGCGTCATTGGGTAGTTACGATTAACGTCGACAACGCGGCAAGGATTATTCTTTTCCGAATGAAAGCATTGTTGGAGCGGGCGGGGAAATCACCGCGGAGACGCGGAGACGCAGAGACACGGTGATAACGACCACTGCTACAACACCTTGGACGAGGATTACTTTAAAGTAATCGCGCTGGAGCGCCGAGCATTGCTCGGGTTGGAGAGCGCAACGTTAACGAGGAGCCGAGCCATGCCCCGCGCGCCGATGAACTTGCGGTAATCTTCCGGCTCATTTAACGTCTGTTCCCTCGACGTATGAATATTAAAAGCATCTTTGTAGCCGCCTTACTCGCGACTTCGTTTTTTACCGCGCACGCCCAGAGCACTAATGATTGGAAATTGGTGTGGTCGGATGAATTCAATGTCGACGGCGCACCCAATCCGGCGAATTGGGATTATGAACGCGGTTTTGTGCGCAACGAAGAACTGCAATGGTATCAGCCGGAGAATGCGATCTGCACCAACGGGTTGCTCGTGATCGAGGGGCGACCAGAACATAAGCGCAATCCGGATTACGTGGCGGGCAGCAAGGATTGGCGGAAGAATCGCGAATGGATTGATTATACCTCGTCCAGTCTGATCACGCTCAAACAGCACGAGTTCACCTACGGCAAATTTGAGATGCGCGCGCGCATTGATACGCAGCTCGGCAGCTGGCCGGCGTTCTGGACGCTCGGGGCCGATCGCGAACAAGTCCGCTGGCCGGCGTGCGGCGAGATCGACATCATGGAATTCTATACACACCGCGTCCTGGCGAACTTCGGTTGTCTGATGGATGGCAAGATGAAATGGAGCGCGATCAAAAAGCCCGTCGCCGAACTCGGCGGCGATGCGTGGTCCAAAGCCTTTCACATCTGGACGATGGAATGGGACGCCAAGAAGATTGATCTATTCCTCGACGGCAAATTGATGAACTCGCTCGTCCTCGCCGACTTGGATAAAAATCATACCGGCGATCCGTTTCACAAACCGCTCTATTTAATTTTGAATCAAGCCGTCGGTGCGACCGGTGGCGATGTGACGAATACTAAGTTTCCCATTCGCTTCGAGGTCGATTGGGTGAGGGCGTATCAGCGGTAATGCTTTTTGAATAATGCTGTGAGGGTGGGATGGAATTAGGACGTTCTTTCTTCCTCGTCGTCCGACTCATCGTCTTCCTCATCCTCATCATCCTCCTCACTGCCGGCCGGAAAATTCGAGGATGAGGATGACGAGGACGATGAGGATGAGAAGCGGGCGGACGACGAAGCTGACTTTCCCAACGCCGTGGGGGCGGGACGTAACTCAGACCGCCTTTCTTCTTCGTCGTCCGCATCATCGTCTTCCTCATCCTCATCCTCATCCTCACTGCCGGCCGGAAAATTCGAGGATGAGGATGACGAGGACGAGGAGGATGAGAAGCCGGCGGACGGCGAAGCTGACTTCCCTAACTCCTTGGGGGTCGGACGAAACGCAAACGTTCTTTCTTCTTCGTCGTCCGAATCATCGTCTTCCTCATCCTCATCCTCATCCTCACTGCCGGTCGGAAAATTCGAGGATGAGGATGACGAGGACGAGGAGGATGAGAAGCCGGCGGACGACGA
>JAMFSJ010000046.1 GCA_026225255.1 Methylacidimicrobium fagopyrum
GGCGTTTTACATTGCGCAGTCGGGTCGTCCCGGCCCGGTCGTGATTGATTTTCCAAAAAACATCCAGCAGCAAAAAGCGCAGCCGGTCTGGCCGACGCTCGAACAGATCAAAAAAGGTCTGCCCGGTTACACGCAGCCGGATTTGAAAGCGGATGACATCGCGCTCAACGAAATCATCGGGCTCATCGAAAAGGCTGAACGCCCGGTGCTTTATTGCGGCGGCGGCATCATCACGAGCGGCGCGGCGGCGGAATTGAAAAAATTCGCCGAAGCCACGAACATTCCCGTGACGACCACGCTCATGGGCTTGGGCGGTTTTCCGGAAGAAAATCCGCTCTCGCTCCGCTGGCTGGGTATGCACGGTTCCGCCGTGGCGAACTGGGCGGTCAACGGCGAATATGAACTTCGTAAAACGTTTAACGATCCGCAGGTGAAATTGAAGGACGGCGCGGATTTGTTGCTCGCGTTTGGCGTGCGTTTCGACGACCGCGTGACGGGCAAGTTTGAGGAATTCTGCCGGTCGGGCACGATTGTCCACGTGGACATTGACGCGTCCGAGTTGAACAAAAATCGCAAGGCGCATCTGCCCGTGATCGGCGACATCAAAGACGCATTGACGCGCTTGAATAAACTGGTCGCCAAACGGACGGTCGCTAAAAAACACACCGCGTGGCTCGCGCAGATTGACGAATGGAAAAAGAAAGCGCCATTCGCCTATCGCATCACGCCTGAGATCGCCAATAGCGATCACATGATTGATCACATGCAGGGCAAGGAAAACGAAGTCATCTTGCAACAGATGGTCATCGAAACTTTGTATGATTTGACCAAGGGTGATGCCTACATCACCACCGGCGTCGGTCAACATCAGATGTGGGCGGCACAATGGTATAAATATAAATTCCCGCGCCAATACGTCAGCAGCCTCGGCCTCGGCTCGATGGGTTATGGTTTTCCCGCCGCACTCGGCGTGAAAGTCGCGTTCCCTGACAAGCAGGTCATCGACATCGACGGCGACGGCTCGTTCTTGATGAACATTCAGGAACTCGCCACGGCGCACGTGGAAAAGATTGCCGCGAAAGCGATCATCTTGAACAACCAGCACCTCGGCATGGTGGTGCAATGGGAAGATAATTTCTATGACGGCAATCGCGGTCACACCTATCTCGGCGACCCGGATCATCGTCCGGAAATTTATCCCGACTATGTGAAAGTCTGCAATTCGTTCGGCGTGAAATGCGAACGCGTGATGTTCAAGAAAGATTTGCGCGCCGCGATCCAACGCATGCTCGATGCCAATGAACCCTACGTCCTCGACGTTGTGGTGCCTTACAGCACGCACGTGATCCCGTTCATCCCCGCTGGTAAAACGGTGGCGGACATGATCTGGAAACCGTAACGCTAGTTAAGAAAAATTCAAAAGGCCGGACGAAATATTCGTCCGGCTTTTTTTTTATTAAAAATTGCTTGGCGTAGCCTGGCTTCAAAGCGTAACCGATAAAAAAACACATGCTGAGGCCAAGTCGCATCATGGAGTGCGGTGGCAAAGCGGTAGCGGCGACACCGCTTTCGGGCGTGCGAAATCAAGCAAGAAAGAGAACAACTTGGCGCGCGAAAGCGGTGTGGCGCTGCGCTTCCCACCGCACTCCATGATGCCTTCAGAGGTCCTTGAGTCGCAGTTTGACTCGTTAATCGTTTGGTCGGCGAAGAGCTTTTTAGGATTAGCGTAGATCAGCGCAGATTAGCGGTTAAAAACTTAACCCGCTTTCAATAACGTCGCCGCCGATTCGATCCAATCATTCCCCGGGCGCGCGTAAGGGCGGAAGGTTTCGAGATATCCTTCGCGGTCGTTATAGAAAAGCGCGCGGTGCAGGCCGAGCGTCGCCGCGTCGGGCGCGTCAATCAACGAGGCTGAATCACTCGCGCTCATTTGGAAAAGAACCCGCATCTCGAATTCGCTCAATTTTTTCCGTCCCAGAAAACGATTCACATTGTTACCGCTGTCGCACGTCGCGATGACGTGGAATCCGCGCGCCGGACCTTCGTTGATGAGATCCACTAAAATGGCGGCGGGTTGTGCGCCACTGTCGGGCGAACTGGAAAAACTGAATTCATCTTCGGGTCGCAATTTTTTGTAGTTATGCAAACCGTGGATCAAAATAAAAACTTCCGTAGTGGGACGGGCATCTTGCCTGTCCGGTTGGTTTGTGTTTTCAGGAGAACTGGACAGGTTGGAAGCTTGTCCCACTTCTTCACTGCGCGCTTTCAAATCTTCCGCCAAGCCATTCATCACGTCCGCGACTTCGCCGCTTTTTGCGCGCACAACTTCATGCGGAATCGTTTTCACGATGCGATCCAGAAAATCGCGTTCGGTCGAACCGGGCACGGTGCTATCGAGCAAAACGAATTTCGCCGCGCCGACGGGATATTGCGCCGCCAGCGAAATGAGCGCGACGGCGAGAATAGAAAGCGCGGCTTCATCATTTTGGCCGACGATCAAAAGATTGCTGCCACTCTGCCGTTGAAAACGCGCTTCGGTCGGACCTTTGATGGAATTCGGCGCCCCGAGCCAGATGTTGGCGAACGCGGCGATTTCTTTTTTTGGCGATTTTAACAACGCATTCAATAAAGCATTTTCACGCACATCGGCGGGCGCGCTACCTTCGAAAATAAACGGGCCCGGATATTTTTCTACCGGTTCACCGGCGCGTTCGCGGATGCGTTGCAGATATTCATCGCGCACCGTATCGGCGAGCCAGACGGCTTGAAACGGCGCGTTGCCTTCGATACTCCCAGCGGTGTCGTTATAAATCCCTTCGCCCGGACGCGAGAGCAAACGCGGTGCGGGATTATCCTGATCCATGATCAGATACGCGTCGGCTTCATTACATTGCAGCGCGATGCGGATGACCATTTGTCCAATTGTCGCGCGTGCCAATGTGTAAGCGCCGCCGAGTGTTTGTGAACCAAGCAGCACGTGAATACCAAAGGCGCGACCTTGCCGCACAATGCGATCCAGCAACACCGCCGCACCTTGCGAGATGCGATCTTCCTCGGTGAAAAACTCCTGAAACTCGTCAATCATCAACAGCGCGCGCGGCATTGCTTCCGTGCCGCCGGCGCGTTTGTAACCGCCAACATCCTGCGCGCCGAGTTTGCGGAATAAGTCGCCGCGCCGCGCCAATTCTTCGTCCACGCGCTGCAAGACGCTCAAGCCGAATTCACGATCGCTCTCGATGGCGACGACGCGGGCGTGCGGCAATTTCCGGTTCGCGTAACATTTGAATTCGACGCCCTTCTTAAAATCCACGAGATAAAATTCCACCTGTTCCGGGCTGCACCAGAGCGCGAGATTCGTGATGATGACGTGAAACAAAGTCGATTTTCCAGAACCGGTTTTGCCTGCTATCAACGCGTGTTGGCGGGTGTCTTTGCCGATGGCGAGATACTGTAATTTCGTCGCCCCAGAACGGCCGATCGGCACGCGCAATTCGTTCGTGGTGACCTCCGACCAAACCTTGGTTTCGTCCGGCGCGATCTGTGCGAAGGGAACTTCCACGCGATTGGAATCTTTGCTGCGTTCGCCGACGAGATGCAAAAATTCCGTCGCCAAATCCGCCGCCGGCGGCACGTCGAAGACGAGTTGCGCACCGGGATTTTTCCAGTTCGCCAGATTGAAACCGGATTCACCGCGCGCGAGCCGAATGCTGTTCTTGCGCAATTCATCCGGCACAAAATCCGCCGGCGGGGCGTTACGTTGATCCCAATGAATCAAGGTGTAAACGCCGCAACGCGCACCGCTCGCCGCGATGTTGCGCAGACGTTTCGCCGCCGTGTCGCTGAAATTTACCGGGAATGACGCGATGACAAGAATGTGATATTTTTCCGCAATCGTGCCCGCTTGCGCGTTGTATTCCGCGATCGTCGCGTATTCGTTACGCAGATACATCTGGATAACTTTTTCCATGTGCTCGCTCAGCTCCGCGAGCTTTTCCTCGAACTGATTCGGCTGCGTCCAGATGCGGCTGTTGATGAGATTGCTGTTGTCGTAATCCGCCAGATGCATCAGCCCGGCAAAATTTTGACCGAGCCCGACCGGATCGAAAATTGTAAAATTTAATTTACCCGGCGGCGTCGTGGCGAGCAGCCGGTAAATAATATTATTGATCACGCCACCCGCCTCGTCACCACTCCCTTTTGTGGTCTCCAATAAAATGGAGCCCGCCGACGGATACACCAAAGAAAGCGGCACGGAAAAATGGGTCGAACCGGGCAACGCGAGCCGCGCGTCCTTCGGCAGGGCACCCACAAATTTTTCCAAATCCACTTCCAGTTGCGCAAACCGGGCCGCGTTGGTGAAAACTTTTGGCGGTTGCCATTGTGATAAATAAGCCTGATTCCATGGGGGAAACAGCACTTCTGCGGATGCGTTCGCCGCGCTTATCTTTTCGTAAAGCGGATGAATCGTGTTTTTCCACTCCGCGACCAGCGCGTCCCACTGCGCCGCGTGATCCGTTTGCAATCGCGTCGTCTGCGCCGAATTATTTTCGCTGAATTGTCGCAGTTGCGCGTCCACGGCCGATTTAAGCTGCGCGCAATTTTCTGAAAGTTTGCGTTCGGCGCGTTTCAAATTCGCGCGACCTTGCGCGTCGTTTTTTTGCTGCGCGCGCAAGGCTTTTTGATTGGCGGACAACGGCTGGCTGTCGCGCGTTTCAACCGCCCAGCGCGTCAATTCTTTGAACTGTTGATTCAACGCTTCGCGGCGCTGGATGAACCCGGTCTCCGCATTTTCAATATCCTGCGGGTGCCGCGCCGTGGCTTGCGCTTCGGCGGTGTCTAAAAGTTTTTTTGCGTGCGCGAGATTCGCGGCCACGCGGGCGGCGACCGGCGCCGTTTCCCCGCGATTGAACAACGCGCTGAAAAGTCCGCCTTTTTTGCCGTCCGCTTGTTCCGTGATTTTAGCGATCAATTCCCCCGCCTCATCCAGCATTTGCGATTCGTGCGCGAAAGGGATTTTTTTGTCGTCGCCCGTTTGATTGAACGCGCCGTGACCGCGAAAGTTTTTTCGCGCCGCATGATTCACTTCCGCCCACGTCGCCCGTAATTCTGCGATCCGTCGGCTGGCTTCTTGAAAATCGTTTTCCGCGGCGATGAGTTCCGCGTTTTTTTGCTGCTCGGATTCCTGCCGCGCCGTTTGGTTTTGCCGTTGGCGCCGGATTTCTTCCGCCGTGATTTTGCCGACGATTTTATTTCGCACCGCCGTGTGGGCGTCCATGATCCACGCTTTGCGCTGTTCAAACGCGGAGTGAATTTTTTGCGTGGCCAGTTGGTAAGAAATTTCCGCGTCGTCAATCTGTTCCGCCAGCGCATCCATCTGCCGCTGCGTTTCCGCGTCATACGCCGCCCGGCCGGCGGCGGTGCGGACGTGATAATCGCGGTTCAATTTATCTTCCTTCGCCGTAAAATCCGTGATCGCATTTTTCAACGCGTCCAGGGAGCCGAGCATTTCGTTGACGCCGGGATTATTCACAATCTTTTTGCACCTTTTTCAAAAGTTCATCCAACCGTTCGACTATTAAAATAGTCCGGTTTACATTCGCAATCAATTCCTCGACGTAACGCTGTTCAAACTCCGCGCTTTTCACGTCGTGCCAGCCTTCTTTCGTCCGCTCCCATTGCAGCTTGAATTCTTTCGTGGCGCCGAGCAACCGGCTTTTATCGCCGCTGAAATTCATGCGCCTTCGCCTCCGTTGCGGGGCGCGCCCGGCGTGGGTTGGGCGTCCGCGTAAGCTTCCAGCGTCTTGATGATCTGGGTGAGATACGCGACCGCGCCGGGCATTTCCGACGTCAAAAAACCTTGCAACATATCAATCTGTTTGACCATCGGCTCGGCTTGGTTTTCTAACTCGCGATCCCATTTTTTGATCACTTTAATTTTGGCTTCCGCCTCGCGCACCGCGCGTTCGGCGCGCTGCACCGCCATGATCAAAACGGGCGACGCCGACCGAGACAGCGTGGAAAGTCGCGCGGTGAACAATTCATTTTGCGCTTCCTCCAATTTATATTTTCGCGCGCGCATTTCGCGTTCCCATTGCGGATAGCAAGCGCTCTCCAACCAATTGCGCGCCCGTGGCACTTCGCTGGAAATATCTTCCACGGCGGCGCGCGCTTTGCCCAGATAGACAATCAAATCCGAACGCAAAGCCTCGATGGCTTCAATGGATGTGACTTGCGCGTGTTCTGGCATAATGGTTTTTTAGCCTCCTGGTTCTCGTCCTGGATTTTGTTTTTTATTTTCCCGGACGGGAACGAAAATCTATTCGGTCACCGCTGGTTCAAATACTCCTCAATCCGTTGCGCCTTGCGCAACAAATACGGCGTATGTTCGCGCGACAACACGGCGAATTTTTTCAACGCCTTCAATGCTTCGCGGAATTCGGCGGAAAATTTTTCATGCTCTTGATCCTGCCACGTATCGCCCAGCGACGTGAACCGCGCCTGCAACAAAACCATCCGGTTTTCCAGATCGCTGTTGAAACGCTGCAATTCCTCGGCGAACCGCCGCACCTTTTCCGGATCCATGATTGCCTGTGCCATCGTAAAACCTTTCGTTAGTGTTTCACAAATCATCGTCCAACTTCCCGCGCGAGGCGAATAAAATTATTGTGACGCATTTGGAGCGCCGAGCATCGCGCGGCTCGGAGAAAAAGAAAAAATCCAAACCGAGCGATGCTCGGCGCTTCCGTTGTCATCCAAAACTTGTCGTCCTGCATTTTTTTTGCAAAGCTGCGCTCATGCTTGAATCTGCTATTCGCCGCACGCCGCGTCCCCAGGATTTGATCGGCCTGTCCACGCAAGAACTGCGCGACACGTTTCAGATCACGAATCTTTTTGTGCCGGGCGAAATCACCGGTCATTTCACCGATCTTGATCGTCTTGCCGTTGGCGGCGTGATGCCAACCGCCAAGCCAATTGAACTGCCAAACCATAAAGAAACCGGGCGTGCGTTTTTTCTTGAACGCCGCGAACTCGGCGCCATCAATGTCGGCGGAGCAGGGCAGGTCGTGGCCGATGGCAAAACCTTCACGCTTGAAAAAATGGATTGCGTCTATCTGCCGATGGGCACGAAATCGGTTTCGTTCAGCAGCACGGAGGCGGCGAATCCGGCAAAGTTTTATTTTCTCTCCTGTCCCGCACACGCCGCGCATCCCATGGCGATGATGAAATCCACCGAAGCCACGCCCGTCGCACTTGGCGCGCAGGAAACTTCCAACAAACGCACGATCTACAAATTCATCCATCAAGGCGGCATCCAAAGCTGCCAGCTCGTGATGGGTTTGACCGCGCTGGAACCGGGTAACGTGTGGAATTCATTTCCCTCGCACACGCATTGGCGGCGCACGGAAATTTATTTTTACTTCGATCTGGGTGACAAAGTTCTGTCGCACTTTTTCGGTGAACCCCAGGAAACGCGGCATCTGTTCATGCACAACGAGGACGTCGCCTTGTCTCCAAACTGGTCCATGCACTTCGGCTGCGGCACGGGAAATTACAAATTCATCTGGGGCATGGCCGGCGAAAACCAAGTGTTTGATGATATGGACGCGGTGAAGCCGGTGGATTTGAAATAGCCACAGATTGGCACAGATGAAACACAGATAATACTTCCGCAGATTGCGCTGATTTTCGCAGATGAAAATCTGCGTTCATCGGCGATATCTGCGGAGAAAAGCTTTTGGAATAATTTTATGAAGTTTAAAAATAAAGTCGTCGTAGTTACCGGCGCGAGCCGGGGCATTGGGCAGGCAATTTGTGTGGCCTTCGCGAAGGAAGGCGCGACGGTCGTGGGCGTTGCGCGCAGCGATCTCGCGGAAACGGGCGCAGCGGTGGACGCGGCGGGCGGTAAATTCATCGCGAATAACGCCGATCTTGGCACGGGCACGCAAAAGGAATCAGCCGACGTCATCGCGCAAATCTTGGCGAAGGCTGGGCAAATTGACGTGCTCGTTAATAACGCGGGCATCATCCGCCGTGCACCGGCCAAAGATTTTTCCGAAGCCGATTGGAATGCTGTCATCGCGACGAATTTGAATTCGCCCTTTTTCCTGATGCAAGCCGTCGGTAAATGGTGGATTGAAAACGGTCGCACGAAAGCACCGGAAAATTCCCGGCTCAAGCTGGTGAACATCGCGTCGCTGTTATCGTTTCAAGGCGGCATCACAGTGCCGGCTTACGCGGCGAGCAAGCACGCCATCGCGGGCGTCACAAAAGCGCTGTCAAATGAATGGGCGAAGGAACGCATCAACGTCAACGCCATCGCGCCGGGCTACATCGCCACGGAAAACACGAAGGCGTTGCGCGAGGACGCAGGGCGCAACAAGGCGATCCTGGATCGCATTCCCGAAGGTCGTTGGGGCGCGGCGGAAGATATTGCCGGCGGCTGCGTATTTCTGGCGTCCGGCGATTCCGATTATTTGAACGGCGCGGTTTTGAACATCGACGGCGGTTGGTTGGGACGTTGAAAGGGCAATGACAAATGACGAATGATAAATGGAAAAAACTGTCTGACTACACGAACGTTTGTTTCACTATTCGTCGTTCGTCATTTTTAATTCTGTCATCAATCTTGCTGGTTTCGTGCGCCACCAAATCTATTTCGCCGCCAACTTTTTCCGGCGCAACTCCCATTGAATGGTCCCGGCGATTGGCGGATTCGGAAATGACGCGCCGCGGCAGCAGTTTCAATTGGACGCCGGACGGCAAGGCAAAATGGGATTACACCGCCGGACTGTTCACCTTATCGCTGCTCAAATTGGATGCCCAACTGCCCAATCCGCATTACCTGACATTTTCTGAAGGTGCGATTGGTTCGTTCATCGCGCCGGATGGATCCATTCGAACTTATAATCCGGGAGAATATCAGCTTGATGCCATCAATCCCGGAAAAACCGTGCTGGCTCTCTGGCAGCGCACGCATGAGCCGCGTTATCAAAAAGCGGCGGCAACCTTGTGCGCGCAATTCGAAACCCAGCCGCGAACGTTCGATGGCGGGTTTTGGCACAAGCAACGTTATACGAATCAAATGTGGCTCGACGGCATTTACATGGGCGCGCCGTTTTATGTTGAATCCGCCGCACTTTTTGGCGAACCCGCCGTCGCCTTTGACGATGTCGCCAAACAAATCCGGTTGATTGATGAACACACTTTCGATCCGCCAACCGGCTTGAATTATCACGGTTGGGATGCGGCGAAAATTCAGCCGTGGGCAAATCCGGTCACGGGCTGCTCTTCAAATTTCTGGGCGCGCGCGGAAGGTTGGTATGCGATGGCGCTCGTGGACGTGCTGGATTATTTTCCGACGAATCATCCGACGCGCGCGGAAATTTTGGCCACGTTCCAAAAAACTTGCGCGGGCATCGTGAAATATCAGGACGCGAAAAGCGGGCTTTGGTGGCAGATCATGGATCAAGGCAGTCGTCCGGGGAATTATCAGGAAGCCACGGCGTCCGCGATGTTCGTTTACGCTTTGGCCAAAGTCGTGAATCACGGCTATCTCTCGCCGGACTACGCCGTTGCGGCGAACCGTGGCTTTGCTGGCATCACTAAAAAATTGATCGAGCGGGATGGCCCAAATAGTTGGTCGCTGACGCAATGTTGCGCCGTGGCGGGCTTGGGCGGTTCGCCGAGCAATGGAAAACAGCGCGATGGCAGCTTTGATTATTATGTCGGTGAACCGGTGATTAAAAATGATCTTAAAGGGATCGGGCCGTTCATTTTGGCCGGGATTGAAGTGCAACAATTGTCGGACACCCAATCATCGCATCCGTAAGTTTTTTATCGGTATGAACGAGAAGAGATTCATATCTCTCGCTGATTACTTGGGGCTGTCTGGTTATGTCAATCCGCTCTTTTGGAGTATTTCGTAACTATTTTTTCCCTTTAGCATCTATCAGGGTTTGCTCACAATGAGCGACCAATCAAATCAATCATGAAAATTTCATTCCTCGGCGGCGTAAGTTTGGCGGTCACCACAATTCTGCTGGCCATCACGACATCGTCACAGGCGCAAAACTTTTCGGCGGAGCTGGCACCCAAGCCGATTCTCGACGTGATGCAACACGTTGGCGACTGGCAAATGGAACACGCTCCGACGAATACCGGCGCCAAGCTGGATTGGATTACGGCCGCCGGCGACACAGGCCTGATGGCGCTCTCAGGAATTTCCGGCGATGCGAAATATCGGGAGGCCATGTTGGCACTCGGCGAATCGCTCAAGTGGCAAATCGGCGGCCTGCGCCATCCGTATCACGCCGACGATCATTGCATCGGCCAGACTTACGCGGAACTGTATTTTCTCTATCGCGACCCGAAGATGATCGCGCCGTTGCGTGAACGGTTTGATTTTATTTTGGCGCATCCGTCGGACGCTACGAGTTTGGATTTCAAATCACTGCCGCGCGGTAAATCGCAGGAACATTGGTCATGGTGCGATGCGTTATTCATGGCGCCATCGGCTTGGTTGCGACTCTACGCGGCGACGGATGACGAACGTTATTTGAATTTTGCCGTAACGAATTTTTGGTATACGACGGATTACCTTTACGACAAGGAAGAACACCTTTATTTCCGCGACAGCACTTACTTCGATAAAAAAGAAGCCAACGGCAAAAAAGTATTTTGGAGTCGCGGCAACGGCTGGGTTTTCGCCGGCCTCGTCCGTATCTTGCAATATCTGCCGACGAATCATCCCGACCGTCCGCGCTTCGAACAGATCTTCAAAGACATGGCGGATAAACTCCTGACCTGTCAGCAAGCCGACGGCCTCTGGCGGGCCAGTTTGCTTGATCCTGACAGCTATTCGATGAAAGAAACTAGCGGCTCCGGTTTTTACACTTACGGTTTTGCGTGGGGCGTGAATCAAGGTTTGCTCGATCGCGCAAAGTTTGAACCGGCGATCCAAAAAGCGTGGACGGCGCTCGTCGGTTGCGTGGAAGCGGATGGCAAATTGACGCACGTGCAACCCGTTGGCGCGGACCCGAAAAAATTTAACGAAGAGGCTACGGCACCTTACGGCGTCGGTGCGTTTCTGCTGGCGGGCAGCGAGATTTACAAGGCGGCGGTTTTGGAAAAAGCCAAGACAACCAAAATTACCATCACCAATCCGGCCGGTTTTCGGCGCGATGATGAAACCGTGGAAATCAAATTGAACGGCAACTTGGCCGTAATGGACGGTCTTTCTTCCCGCATTCTGGATTCGCAAATCACGCCAGAAGCATTGTTGTTCCAAGTCAATCTTGCGCCCAGAGAAACACGTTCATTTGATGTGATTGACGCTTCCGCCTTGGCCGCCGTGCCGCCGCCGATTGTCAAAACTTTCGCGCGTTACGTGCCCGAACGTCATGACGATTTTGCGTGGGAAAGCGACCGCATTGCCCATCGCGTTTTTGGCAAAGCTTTGGAGACGTGGAAGGCTGAACCGCTCACGAGCAGCGGCATGGATGTCTGGATCAAAGGCACGCGCAGCCTCGTCATTAACGACATGTATCGCACCATGAAACTTTTCCAAACGAACGCGCTCGCGCAGGATGATTTCAAGGTCGGCAAAACGCGCGGCGACGGCGGCTTGGGAATTTGGGACGGCGAAAAACTGCACGTCTCCGCCAACTGGCGCAATTGGAAACTCATCACCACCGGCCCGATCCGTTCGGAATTTGAACTGACCTACGACGCCTGGGACGCAGGCAACGGACGCATGGTTTCCGAAACGAAACGCATCAGCATTGACGCCGGTTCCAATTTGAGCCGCGTGGAAAGCACGTTGACCAGTGATGACAAATCGCCGTTGACGATTGGCGTCGGCCTCACCGAACGTCCGGGTGAAAATATCATTGTCACGAATGGCGCGCCGGAAATCGCGACTTGGCAGACGAGCACAGACAAAGGGTTATTTGTTGAAAATCAGGACGAAGGCTGGCTGACGTATTGGCAGCCACAGGATTTCGTGAAAGGTGTAACGGCGGTCGCTTTCGTTTTGCCCAAAGGCAGCGTGCAATCGTTCACGAACGACGCCCCGAATCTGCCCGCCGCCAAATTTGCTGCCCCGACGCATACGTTGGTGGAAGGCCAACCGGCGTTGCGGGATTTGCTGGCCGTCACCTCGGCGGAAATCGGCCAGCCGTTCGTTTATTATTTTGGCGCCGGCTGGGATCGCAGCGGTGATTTTCCGGACGCCAAATCGTGGACAGATTACGTCAGCCGTTTCGCTGAACGCCGCGATCAACCGTTGCAAGTGACGATAGGGAACTAAATTTAACCGCTAATCTTCGTTGATTTTCGCTGATCGTTTTTGATTAGCGTCAATTAGCGCAGATTAGCGGTTTAAAAATTATTTTGTCTGCGAAACCGAAACTATTCTCATCGCTTCGGCGGCCAGTTCACTGATCTTCGTCCACGCTTTGTCGGCGACGAGTTTGCGCTCGGCCATCCATGAACCGCCGATAGCGGCGACTTGCGGGATCGCCAGATAGCTTGGCAACGTCGCCGCCGTGATGCCGCCGGTCGGAATAAATTTCACGCCGGTGTGGCCGAACGGCCCGATGAGCGACTTCAAGGTATTCACGCCACCCGCTGTTTCGGCGGGAAAAAACTTCAGATGTTTCCAGCCCAGTTCCAGCGCGTGCATGACTTCCGTCGGCGTGATGCAGCCGGGAAATAGTGGCAGTTGATTCGCTTGCGCCGCGCGCGAAACGGCTTCACTCAAACCGGGCGAAACGCCGAATTGCGAACCGGCGTCCACCGCTTGTTTGACTTGATCCGGCGTCAGCAACGTGCCGGCGCCCACAAAGATTTGCGGCACATGCTGGCGGATTTGGGCGATGGATTCCGCCGCGCCCGCCGTGCGAAACGTGACTTCGATGACGTTCATGCCGCCAGCGAGCAACGCTTCGGCTAAAGGCACGGCGTCGTCAACTTTGTCAATGACCGCGACGCAGATGAGCCGTTGTTTGAGAAAAGCTTCGGTATTCATAAAATGGTGAAGGCATGATACAGAGTCGCGGCGGCGAGTGAACGAGAAAATGGCTGACGACACCACGGATGCGGAAAACGGTTTGACGTTAATTACGCTGATTAATTTGCCCGTCCTTAATTAGCGATAATTAGCATGATTCGCTTCAAAAACACCCTTTCTTATCTGCGTTTATCCGGGTCCATCCGTGGTTGAAATTCTTAGGTCGTAAAAAAATTAAGTTGCGCGGACTGGCCTTCGCAGCTTAAGAATCTGATTTATCGCATGGGCAAAAAACTCATCATTGCAGAAAAACCGTCCGTCGCCAGCGACATTTCGAAGGCGCTTGGAAAGTTCCAGAAACACGACGATTACTTTGAAAACGACGAGTATGTCATCTCGTCGGCGGTCGGTCATTTATTGACCATCGCCGTGCCGGAACAGTTCGAAGTGAAGCGCGGCAAGTGGACGTTCGCGCATTTACCGGTCATTCCGCCGCACTTTGATCTGTTGCCGATTGAGAAAAGCGAGCCGCGGCTCAAAGTTCTGCTCAAGCTGCTTAAGCGTAAGGATGTTACCGAGCTCGTGAATGCCTGCGACGCCGGCCGCGAAGGCGAATTGATTTTCCGTTACATTATTCAATATGCGAAGGCCAAGCAGCCGATCCAACGGCTTTGGTTGCAATCCATGACGCCCGCCGCGATCCGCGATGGTTTTGCGCATCTGCGCACGGATGGCGACATGATTCCGCTCGCGGACGCCGCGACTTGCCGCAGCGAAAGCGACTGGCTCATCGGCATCAACGGCACGCGCGCCATGACGGCGTTCAATTCCAAGACCGGCGGTTTTCATCTCACGACCGTTGGGCGCGTGCAGACGCCGACGCTGGCGATTTTGGTGGAACGCGAGGAGAAGATCAAAAAATTCATCGCGCGCAATTATTGGGAAATCCACGGCACGTTCGGTGCGGCGGCGGGCGAATATAAAGGCCGCTGGTTTGATGAGAAATTTTCCAAAGACGGCGACGAACATGCGCGGGCCGAACGCGTTTGGGAACTGGCGCAGGCGGAAGTGATCCAGAAAAAATGTCTCGGCAAACCGGGCATCGTCACGGAAGAAAGCAAGCCGACGACTTCTATTTCACCGCAGCTTTACGATTTGACCACGCTGCAACGCGAGGCGAACGGACGTTTTGGTTTCAGCGCGAAAAACACGCTCGGTCTGGCGCAGGCGCTTTATGAAAAACATAAAGTGCTAACATATCCGAGAACCGATTCGCGCGCGTTGCCGGAAGATTATCTGGAAACGGTCAAGACCACGATGGCGATGCTGGCGGAGACGAATTACCGGCCGCACGCGGAAAATATTTTGAAGAACGGCTGGGTGCGCCCGAACAAACGCATCTTTAATAATGCGAAAGTGTCGGATCACTTTGCGATCATCCCCACACTCATCGCGCCAAAAGCGTTGAGCGAGCCGGAACAGAAACTTTACGACCTGGTCACGAAACGCTTTCTCGCGATCTTTTTTCCGGCGGCGGAATTTCTGGTCACAACGCGTATCACGCGCGTTGAGAACGAACCATTCAAGAGCGAAGGCAAAGTGATGGTGAATGCCGGCTGGCTCGCCGTTTACGGCAAGGAAGCGGCAGAATCCGACGACACGCCAAGCCTCGTCCCCGTCAAGCCGAACGAAACGGTGAAGACGGAAAAGATCGAGGTCGAAGCGAACGTCACCAAACCGCCGGCACGCTACTCGGAAGCGACGTTGCTCGGCGCGATGGAAGGCGCAGGCAAAATGATCGAGGACGAAGAATTGCGCGAAGCGATGTCGGACAAGGGCCTCGGCACGCCGGCGACGCGCGCGACGATCATTGAAGGTTTGATCTGGGAAAAATACGTCACGCGCAACGGCCGCGAATTGCAGCCGACGGCGAAGGCGTTCTCCATCATCACGCTGCTGCGCGGGCTTGAGATTCCGCAGCTGTCCTCGCCGGAACTCACGGGCGAATGGGAATTCAAGTTGAACCTCATGGCGCGCGGCAAAATGAAGCGCGAC